>JAVBKX010000024.1:0-13255 GCA_031553835.1 Bacteroidales bacterium | reverse complement strand
CTCCCCTGTTAATCCGGTCAGGCTACTCCCGAAGCCTCAACTCACCAGTATCTGCCCGTTCGACCATCCCTTCTAAAATTCAACCGGTGAACCCGGCACAACTCCCTTTTCCCGGAAAGCGGATGCAAAGATAGAACCTATTTTCCGTTCTGCAAAATGTTTTACAAGAAAAAACAAAAAAATTATTGTAATTCATTAAAAATCAAAAGAATATTTTTCAATAAAAACAAACTGTTTTTTTATTCCCTTGGTTTGACCGCTCAATTATCTGAGCTATTTTCCTGCTATGTAAAAAAATTAAAGTAAATTTGTGTCCACTATAGCCGTGGTTCCTTTACATGAATTAGCTATTTCATCATGCCCAAAATAATTAATTACATTCTTTTATCCCTACATTGCTGTTTGGCCTATTCCCATACAATATCTACAGGATTACAATTTCACTCGCATCAATTTTCCGGAGAGAATCGTACTTCATTGATATTGAATCCGGAGATGCCATTTCGTTTTACATCAGGCTTTGAATTAAGTTTTGATGTAAAACTGCGGTATGAGAAACACAACTACGGGTATGTTTTTCGTATTATAGGTAATGATTCTGTCTGCTTTGACCTGATCTCCAACTTTGGCGATGAGCGACGGAGTTTAATGCTTGTATGTGGGAATGTGACTTTTACTTCTTTTGATGAGAGTGATTTATCTTTTTATAATTTCGAGGAATGGGTTCCGGTAGTGATGAAACTGGATCCGGACAAAGAGGAAATTTCACTATCGTTTCAAGGAAAAACGATCATTGCGTCTTATCATTGTTCGGATCTCAACTCTTTCCAGTTTTATTTTGGCTATTGCGATGCCCTGAATTTCAAGAGTACGGAAGTACCTCCGATGAGTATAAAAAACATCAGTATCAGAAATGAAAAAAAGCGGCTTGTTGCGTTTTGGGAATTAAAAAAGCATGGTTTGAATGTCTCTTACGATCTTATTCGATATTTGCCGGCCAAAGCATACAATCCGGTATGGGAAATTGATCAGTACATTTCATGGAAAAAAGAAAAAGAATTTTCCGCTCCTATCCACACCCAAATTGCAGTCAACGATTCGAATGGTTGTATTTATTTTACGAATCAAGATTTTACACTGAAATATACATCTGACACGAATGTATTGGATACTATCAGGGCTTCGAAAGGGAATCCTTATAAAGAGCGGGCCAATCAACTGATATATAATCCTTATTATAAGGAATTGTGGTCATACGATTTTGACAAGCAACATGTGGCGAGATACCTGATGGATCAAAACATCTGGACCAATAGGGATACTGAATTGAAAAATCCATTGTATTCTCAACATAATGCGTTTATTTCTCCTGTCGATTCCTGCTTATACACTTTTGGCGGTTATGGAGAATACCAGTACAAAAATGTTTTACAGAAAAAAGACAAAACCGGCCCATGGATTACCGTTCATTACAACGATTCTGTATCCCCTCGTTTTTTGGCAGCTTCAGGATTTAAGACCCGGGATTCATTATTATTATTCGGAGGCTATGGGCATCCTTCGGGGAAACAGGAGTTAGGTCCGTATCATTATTATGACTTGCATGTATTGGATTTAAAAAATCTGACATTCACAAAATTGTGGGATCTGCACAATGTATCGCCCGATTTTTTCGTTGCGAATTCACTTGTTGTGGACAGTAATTTTAATCGTTTTCTGGCGTTGTGTATAGGCAATGATGATTCTAAGGCTTATATGACTTTAAAATCATTTGATTTATCGACAGGTAAACATTCCACCCTTGCCGATCTGGTTCCTTTCCATTTTGATAATATCAATTCGTTTCTTACCTTGTATTATAATAAAGGTACCAACCGGTTATTTGCTGTAAACTTACTCAACCAAAAAGATCAATCCGAAATAAAAATTTATTCCCTTGCCTATCCGCCAATAGATCCGAAGTTAGTATATCAGGCAGCCCCGGACAATCATTCGATCCTATCCAGGCATTTCTTATTACTTTCTGTACTCGCGGTGTTACTATTGGTAGTTTCCTGTCTTTTCTTTTTTGCAAAAATAAAAAAACGAAAGCAAAAACAAGGATCAGATACTATCATTACCGACATCAAAGATGTAAATCTGGAGACGATTCCTGTTATTGAAAAAATTTCTTCGTCCGTTAATTTCATTGGAGGATTTCAAGTACTTGACAAACAAGGAGAAGACATTACCGGACTATTCACGCCAACCATGAAACAGGTATTGATTTTGATTATACTATATACAGTCAAAAATGAGAAAGGTCTTTCGAATGCCACCTTTAATAATATTTTGTGGGAAGACAAATCTGAAGAAAGCGCACAAAACAACCGGCGGGTAAATATTCGGAAATTACGCATGGTATTCAATCAATTGGATGGCATTGAGATTACGAAAGGAAACGGCTATTGGACGATAAAACATGATGAACGTTTTTACTGCGACTACATATACCTAATGGAATTGATCAAAAAAATTCATTCGGAACAAAAAATAAAACTGGACGATCTGCACGAATTGATTAAACTAACCGGAAAAGGTAAATTGTTGCCTTATATTCAACAAGAATGGCTGGATGCATTTAAGGCAGATTATTCTAATATGATCCTCGACACATTTATGGAGGTTTCTAAAAAAGAAGAATTAAAAAACGATTTCAAACTTCAAATACAAATTGCCGACAGTATGTTTATGTTGGACAGTGTTGACGAGTATGCGTTAATCCTCAAATGCCGGGCATTATATGCTTCTGGGAAGACGGGTTTGGCAAAAGGAGCCTACGACACATTCTGTTCTGAATATTTCAATCTGTTAGGCAATCCCTATAAAAAAGATTTTAGTGACATCGTGTCGTGAATTATTTTTAATAAAATTGTCTGAATCGTCGATCTAATTATGTTAATTTTTCCTTTTCTTTAAAAAAAAACGCTGCATTAATGTTTCATTAATGTTTTCATTTACACGCTTCAACTTACTTTGGGTGGAATTTTAGTTATCGGCTTTACATAAAACTAAAGCTTTGTATTTATTATTTAAAATTTTTACTCATGAAAAAAATGATCTACTTAAAAGGAATGGTGGCAGGAGCTATCTGTATGTTTTTAAGCACAACTGATGCATTGGCTTACGATTTTTCGGGAGGAAGCGGCACTAGTCGGGATCCTTATCAAATTAAAACAATCCAGGACTTCGATTCCATTCGTACCGCCCGCGACAAAAAATTCATTTTAATGAATGATTTGGATTTTGCAGGCTATACACAAGAAAACGGAGATCCCTGGTGGCCAATTGGAGAATGGGGCGAAGGAGATCATTCAGCAGCTCGTTTCAGCGGCACATTCGATGGTAACGGATTTACAATTAAAAACCTGACAGCGGATAGAATATGTCATGATATGAGTTTATTTGGAGTGACCGACGGCGCCACCATTACCAAATTAATCCTTGAAAATTTTGATCTGTCTGCTGAAGCCCGCACAGGCGCTCTCATCGGAACAGCATTCGGCACTGAGGTACAACAATGCGGGGCCATCAATATAAAAATCAACGGAATACATGGTCCAAAAGTAAAAATCGGAGGGTTAATCGGATGGGCGCAAATAGGAACCGCTGTCCGGGACTGCTACACTTCAGGCACTGTATATTCTCAAGGAGATGAAGCCGGCGGTATTTGTGGAGCATTAATCAGTGGCAGTACTGCTGTTGTAAATTGCTACAGCTCTTGTTTGGTGGAAAGCGACAACCATACCGGATCCATTGTGGGAGCCTCCGATGCCGCTCCAATATCCAACTGTGTCGCTATTTCTTCTGAAATTAATTGTGCGGTTGATGCAGCCCGTATTTGCAGCATCTTGCACAATGGAGGAGAAATAATCAATTGCTATGCATACGATGGACTTAAGATCAATGGCAATGTAGTAACCGAAGGATTAGGCGCAGGCACCTTAAATGGAGCTAATGCAACTGAAGCACAACTAAAATCAGTCGATTTCTACGATGATCTTGAATTTGCGATTAAACCAGGGGATGCAGAAAATCCTCAAATCTGGAAAATCGACCCGGTTATTTCTCCATATCCGGTCTTTGTATGGCAAACAGGAACTTCAGGTATTGCACCCAATGCAGTGGCTCCCTATCATGTATGGATGAACGGCGATCAGTTAATGATCAACGGATTATCAGGAAATGAACAAATCAATGTTTACTCTGTAACAGGACAATTGGTAAATCAATTGGTAGCTTCCAAAGCAGTTGAAACAGTAGAAATTTCACAATCCGGTGTTTACATGATACAAATTATTGCCGGCAAACAAACATCGACATTTAAAGTAGCAAAGTAATTTAGTGGAACAAGGAAAAGGGAAGGAGCTTAGGACGCAACCTTCCCTTTTTAATAATTAACGATATTAATTTATGCGAAAAATGGAAAAAAAATGTATCGCACAAGAAAAAGGTTATCGTACATGCTTCAAACTATGTGTGCTATTCTTTTTCTTAAATTTCACAGGTCTGAATGCACAGACTTTGTCGGAAGGGCAACGAACAATTACCGGAAAAGTAATGGATGCTACCGGGGAAACGCTACCCGGAGTTACAGTTTTGATTAAAGGTTCCAATACAGCTACCATGGTTGACATATCCGGAGGTTACTCAATCGCCGTCCCTGACGACAATGCAGTATTGCGTTTTTCTATGGTAGGATACACAACACAGGAAATTCCGGTAAAGGGAAAACCAACTATCGACATAACTTTAGAAGAAGATGCTAAAGCCTTAAGTGAGGTTGTTGTAGTGGGTTATGGAACGCAGAAAAAAGTGACTTTAGCCGGATCGGTGGTACAAGTAGAAGCCAAAGAAATAAAAACAGCAACCAGTAGTAACATAGAAAACCTATTGGCCGGTAAATTGCCGGGAGTACGGATACAGCAACGCACCGGAGAGCCGGGAGATTATTCCACCAAAATGGATATTCGTGGTTTCGGATCACCTTTATTTGTCATTGACGGGATCGTTAGCCCCGAAGCAGACTTCAAACGATTGAATACAAACGATATTGAAACTGTTTCCGCTCTGAAAGATGCTTCTGCTGCTATTTATGGGATACGGGCTATTGCAGGAGTTATTCTTGTTACCACCAAGAGAGGAAAAGGAAAAACGACTGTTGAATATACCGGAACATTCGGATTTCAAAATCCATCCGGATTACCTGATGTCTTGAACTCAGCCCAATATGCAGAGTTAGTAAGAGAAGCCGATAAAAATATGGGAAGAGGGATTGATGCGACATTCACCGCTCAAGATTTGGAAAATTTCAGAAACGGACTAACTCCCACTACCGACTGGGCTGACTTAGCCATGCGCAAAACGGCTCCTCAAACACAGCAGAACCTGTCTGTAAGCGGAGGAAATGAAAAATCCGATTATTTTCTTACTTTTGATTATTACGAGGAAGATGGTATCTGGAAATCAGGAGACCTGAATTATGAGCGTTTTAATCTGCGAACCAATATCGGGGTCAATATTACAAAACACCTGAGAGGAGAGGTCTTGGTAAACGCAATGTTAGATGAAAAAAATCAACCTTACCGAGACACATGGGAGCAATTTAAATCCATCTGGATGCTAAAACCCAATTACTATCCTTATGCCAACAATAATCCGGACTTCTTACAAGACGTACTCTATGGGCTTAATCCTCTGGCTTCCACTGATTCTGACGTATCCGGATATAAAACATTTCAGCATAAAAACTTCAATGCAATTACTTCACTAAAGTATGATGCTCCTTTTCTTCCGGGTCTGAGTGCAAAATTGGTTTTTGGATATACTTATAACAACCAGACAAGTAAACAGTTTCAAAAACAATATACACTTTACAACTACGATGATAAAACAGAGAGTTACACGCCTTTTAATTACAACAATCCTTCTTCAATCAGCCGGAGTTATTGGGAAAGAACACAAACATTATCCCAATTTCATTTGAATTATGAAAATTCATTTGCTGAAAAACACAATGTAAAAGGGTTATTGGCATTTGAAGGACAAGACAATCAATATGATAATTTCTGGGTAAGGAAAGAAATGGAACTGGATGCCATTGATCAACTATTTGCCGGCTCAAGTAATAATATGGATGGTAATGCAAATACTGCTAATTGGGATGATCTGCGTCACCAAAGAAACCTGGGGGTAATCGGGCGTTTGAACTATGACTACCTTTCTAAATATATCATCGAATTAAGTTTTCGTTATGATGGATCTTCCTTATATGCTGATGGCGATCGTTGGGGATTCTTTCCTGCCGCATTTGTAGCCTACCGTATTTCTGAAGAAGATTTTTTCAAGAAACAAGACTTTTTGTCATTCGTAAGTAATCTGAAGCTTAGGGCTTCTTATGGAGGAACAGGAGACGAAAGAACAGCAGGATACCAATATTTAGAAGGGTTCAATTATCCCGGACCATCTTATGCCTTTGGAGATGTTACTTACAAAGGATTATCAGCCAGAGGCATACCAAATCCAGACTTAACATGGATGAAATCTAAATTATTAAACATAGGTGCCGATTTAGATTTATGGAATGGACTGTTAACTGCACAACTTGATGTTTTCCAGAGAAATGTAGAAGGACAACCAGGAAATAGAGGAGCAACTGTTCCCAGCACTTTTGGCAGTCCATTGCCTGATGAGAACCTCATATCTTATTTGAACAAAGGATTTGAAATTGTATTAAGTCACTTCAATAAAATTAATGATTTTGACTATTCTGTTTCTATGAACTTTGCATTGACTAGATACATGTGGAAAGACAGGAACGAAACAGATGCCACCAGTTCATGGGATCGGTGGAAAAACAAATATAACAACCGATATGGAGATATGGGATGGACTTATGGATCGAATGGCCAGTTCACCTCCATGCAAGACATTTGGAATTCAGCGATACAAGATGGCCAGGGCGGAGCTACTCAATTACCCGGTGACTGGAAATACGAAGACTGGAATCAGGATGGAGTGATTGATGGCAATGACATGTACCCTAACTCTTTTGAACATACTGATGACAAAGGTAATCCAAAAATGACTTTCGGATCGACCATTACGATGGGATATAAAGGTTTTGACCTGAATGTTTTATTCCAGGGAGGGGCAGGATTTAATGTTATTTATTTTGAGCAACTGCAATATCCATTGTGTTTTGGAGGAAACGGTTTGGCGCATTTTTACGACCGCTATCATCAGGATGATCAAGGCAACTGGATTGCCGGGAAATGGCCGACTACCCGCGACGCCGGATCATTTGGAGTAAACTATGCCCGGGCACAACAAACCACATACGATGCTTCTTATTTGCGACTTAAAAGCGTAGAATTGGGATATTCACTTCCTGCCAAATTAGCAGGCAAAGTACAAATGAAACGGATACGTGTTTTTGCCAACGGCTTCAATTTATACACCTGGTCTGATCTCAATTTTGTGGATCCGGAACACCCTGAGGGAAACTACGGATACCTGTATCCGATTATGAGGAATTTCAACTTCGGAGTAAATATAACCTTTTAAACATGAATCTGATGAACTCAAAAATAAAATATTTAGCATTGTCTATTGTGACGGCATTGACACTAAATGCTTGTGACGATTATTTGGATGTACCGCCTTTAAATTTCATCAATGAATTTGGCGTATATGCTTCCGAGTCTGGAATAGATGCTTATATGACCACTTTATATGCCGAATTACCTATTGAAGATTTCAATTACACTTCGAAAGGTTTCAATACTGACGGGTATGGATTTAGGCTGGGCCAATATTCAGGTGAAGCGATGGCGGCAGCGTATGACGACATCAATAGTATCGGTACCGGAGGAACCTGGAGCTGGTGGTCTTTTAATCCGGTAAGAAATGTTGATTTGTTTATAGAAAAATTGCCGCAATATGCCGGTAATTTTTCCAACAAGACCAAACTGAATGCATGGATGGGCGAAGCCTATTTTATACGGGCTTATTACTATTTTGCAATGACTAAACGTCACGGTGGCGTACCTATCATTAAAGAACCGCAGGATTATGATCCTAACAATATAGATGTGTTGAAAATTCCCAGAAATACGGAACAGGAATGTTATGACTTTATTGCTGAAGATTTAGATAAAGCTATCGGATTATTACCCGAAAAAGAAGACATCCTCGGAAAAGGAAGGGCTACAAAGTATGCAGCATTAGCATTGAAAGCAAGAGCCATGCTTTATGCCGGAAGTATCGCCCAATACGGGACTGTTGAATTGGACGGTTTAGTCGGAATTGACAAATCGTTGGCAAATCATTATTTTGACCTCGCCTACAAAGCTGCCAATACAGTGATTGCTTCCGGACAATATGCTTTATATACCAAAAATGCGAATAAAGAAAAAAACTTTGCAGAATTATTCCTTGCTACCGACAGCCCGGAAAATATTTTTATTAAATATTACAAAAGGCCAACCATAATCCACGGTTGGGATGTATATTTTATTCCTTATCAATACAGAGGTGTAGGGTATTCTTCGAATATGAATCCGACACTTGAATTCGCAGAAAAATTTGAGAGATTGGATGGAACTCCTGCTCATTTCACACAACGAATACAAGATACTTATTTTGACGATCCGGCAGAACTATTCCAGGGATTAGACGCCCGCTTCGGAGGATCCATCATTTATCCTAATGCTATATTCAAAAACGAACCCTGTGATATGCAAAAAGGACTGATCCTTGAAAATGGCTCCAAGAAAGAAGATGCTGTCAATTATGAAAGCAGCACTTACAAAGCACAGGATGGCACCGTTTATCATGTGGTAGGAAAGAGCGGGCTGGGAAAATACAGCGGTAATATGACCGGATTATTTATCAGGAAATATCTGGACGAATCGATGCCTCAATCGGATGTAATGGAACGTTATTCAGACCAGCACTGGATTGATTACCGATACGCAGAAGTCATCTTGAATGCTGCCGAAGCAGCCGTAGAAATGAATAATACCGCATACAAAAATGCCATTCTTTCTGAAATGAATAAACTGAGAGACCGCGCAGCATTAAAACCGTTGAATATTTCTGATTTGACAATCGCTAAAGTACGTCAGGAAAGACGGATAGAACTGGCATTTGAAAATCACAATTATTGGGACATCCGCCGTTGGAGAGTAGCTGACAAAGAAATAGAAGCCAAGGCATACACCGGACTGTGGCCCTATTTAGACATTCGGAACGGAAAATACAAATTTGAAATCGGTCGCCCGAATAATTATAACTATACTTTCTTAGTACAAATGTATTACGAACCGATTCCCGGCGGAGAAATCGCCAAAAACGGTAAATTAGTACAAAATCCTTTCTATAAATAAAAATGAAGCAATACAATATGAAAACAATAAAAAAAGGATTCATTCTTATTATCAGCACAATATTCATGTTTTCCTGTGATTACTTTGAATATGACAATTACGAGGCGCCTGATTCCGGATTATTCGGACAGATAACGGACAAAAAAACCGGAGAAAAACTGCTTACCGAAGCAGCTGCCAGTTTTAAAGTCGAGAATTACGAACTGAGTTGGGAAGAAGCCGGACATGAGAACACTCAATCCAATTTCTTCTGGGGAATGGCCGACGGATCATTCCGGAACGTCAAAATGTTTGCAGCAAAATATCGTATTACCATTAAGGAAGGAGCGTTTTATCCTCCCAAAGATACAGTATTAACCATGGGGAAAGGCCGGTTAACAGAATTGAATTATGCTGTAATCCCTTATGGACGAGTCAAAATTGACGGTATTTCTGTTATCGGCGCCAATAATAACGATTTGGAAATCACCTATACAGTGGAAGATACAGAATTAGAAATCAGTGATGAGGAATATGACGAAAGTACTTCGATATTAAGTACCGCTCAGATTTTTCTATCCTCCAAATCGCCTAATGTAGGTACTGTCAATACGCAAACACTATATACATTGAACGCCAAGAAAAATATTTCCAACTATACGCCGGGTGTTCCCAAAACGTATGTGGAGCGGAATGTGAAAAAATTACCGGCAGGAAAGTACTGGATACGTGTTGGCATACGAACTGAGAATCCTCAAAAAAGGTTTAACTTTTCCGAAGTGCAGGAAATTGAAATTCCTTCAACAAATCAATCATTACAATGAGACATATTTCATTTCTATTTTTTTTATTCCTGGGTTTGAACTGTTTAGGACAAACTCAGGAGCCTTCGGGCGATGCATTGATGATTCCGATGCAATCCGACCGTGTATCTCTATTATTCAATCCCAACAATAGCGTAGCTTTTGATGAAGACGGTATAAAAGGAACATCCCATGAACTGACTATTTCTCTTGGAGATATCGATTTCGGGCAAAATGCATACAATAGAATCTGGGTTGAAATGGCCTATACCGGTGCAATAAGTGATGAATCGGCTTTCGAATTTTACCTTGACAACGATTTAACGCAACCTGACACACAGTTAGATATTCCGTTAAAAGATATTCCTGTCGAACCTTATGAAAGTGCAGATACTCCTCAATCCGGCCTGTTCTTCAAAAATCAACCGGCCGGCAAAGTCTATGCTTTTGACTTGAGAAAAGAAGATAACATATCTAAAATGATATGTGCTGCTGCGCAGGGTATCATCAATCAACAAACGGCCCAAGCCTATTTGATTTTTGAAGATCATCTTCTCGACCAACTCAATGACGCTGACATTGATTATGAAATAGTTCCGAACTATAATCATAAACAGTACGGAGCCCTAGGCGCTTTGTTGAATACATTTCAAGACCGGTTTTCAAAGATCCTTATCTGGGATGAAGAAAAGGAATGGACTTGGTGCCTGGCTCAAATGATTGCAGCCCAGCAAAAAGGATTGCCAGTAACAGCCACGGTCAAAGACTTCCTGTTGAATGACCTCAAGCTAAATATACCGGTAGAAGACCTGCGCAATCAATGGACAGGCAAACTGGAAGCTTACCAATGGGCTATTGACAACCTAAGCGCCAATTGTCATAATACGCTGAGTTTTTCAGCCGGTTTGAGAAGCGATTACAAAAGTAATCCATGGCGGATTTATGACTACGCCACCGCATCCAAAGGCTTTGTTTTCTGGTTGGATGAAAAGAAGGCGGCAGAAAAAGCCATGATCGGCAAAATTTTCACAGCGATGGATTATCAACCGGGTTCTGCAACCATGGGATATGGTTTTAATGGCGATGAATTAAACGATGCCATTAATCCATACAATACCGGATTTATGGTGAGTGATTATTATTCCAATGGAAGTTTCTGGTGTGCATTTCAAAATAAATCTTTCAGGCAACGGAAAGGACAAGCCATTGAAGCTCAACCCGGGAAAATTTACGTCAGCATTATTTGGAGTGATGGCGATAATGTTCAGTTCGACGCCAATCAGCTATACCGGATGATTAAATATGGAAAACGAAGGGGAGAAGTACCCACCGGCATTACCATGGCATCTGTCCTGCAAGAACTAAATCCTGCCTTATTAGATTTCTTTTATAAAAATCTGACGCCTATGGATGAATTAGTTGCAGGCCCCTCCGGATTCCAGTTTATCTATGGCGACAAATACAATGCAAATACTTATGCATCCTGGTTGGAAATGAACCGGATATGGTTGCAAACAGCCGGATTCCGTACCGTTTGTCTGTGGAATACGGCCATTGAAGACCGTTTCGAGCAATACATGTCAACCTGTAACCTGCAGGGTATTTTCGACGGTTGGAGCAAGTACCAGTACAAATATCAGGATGGAGTAGTTGTTTTAAACCAGGGAGCACACTGCTGGAAAGAAGGAGATGTCTTTGACGATTTGAAAAAAGCAGTCGTTAATCCCAATAAACCGGTATTCCGAAATGTATATTTAATCGCTGCTAATTATGGCGGCATTGATGGATATGAACGTTTAATCCGCGAATTAGAACGTATGGAGTCATTCCGTCCCAATACCTACGTCTATTTGCTGCCTATGGATTTATGCGCCACTCTGGCCAACTATTTGGACGAACACGGAGGAACATATTAATTACAATCGGTATGAAACATTTGATTACATTATGCATTTGCCTTTTGTTGGGACACAGCTCGCTCTTGTCTCAAACAAAAGATGAGTTTTACATTTCAATGGGCAATGCCAGCGGAAATTACCAAAATCCGAATGTTGCCATCACCAATCCGGGGCCTCAACAAGGTGGCGCAACATACAACAGCTCACAAAAGGCGATTACCAATACGGGAGATGGCACCCAGATCAACATCCGGAACCTGGATTTTGGTTCCGGAAGATATGGATGGTACAATAGGATTGCGATAGAGTACACTTTGGATCAAGCCGTCGAAGAGGGATATTTTGACGTCTTTCTTGACAATTCGACTTACGCCATTGCAACTATTGAAGTTTCCAATACATCAGGTTCCATTGAAGTTTTATCGTCATCTTTCAATATCAATGTAATTGGTTCCCATTCTTTGTCCATCAAATGGAGGGAACAAAGCGCTTCGCTTAAGTCGGTTACATTGCTTCCCTTAAAACCGGTGGCGACAGTAAACGCGGTCAAATCTTCGTCACCATTACAATACAAATTCTCCTACAGCCATTTTCCTTTATTAGAAGGGACACATAATGTAACAATGGTTTGGAAAAATCAATCGGCCAAAGTTTATGCTGTTTATCTCGATAAAGGAGAAAATTTGGATATTGAAATTCCTCAACAGCAAAATGATTGTGACATCCTTACAAAAGGGAATGTATTACATATTATTTCCAAACAACCATTGAAGTATATACAAATTTTCACTCCCACGGGAACGCTTATAGAAAACAGGGTCAACACCAGCCTTTCCCCGGCAATTGAATTACAACAAGGAATTTATATCGTAAAAATATTGATGGCAGACGGTCGTATGATTACCAAAAAAACAGCTATTGTCCAATGAAACAAAAACAATTCTTTTTTTGGCTGCTTTTCGTACCATTCATCACTTGCGCCAACCATACAGAAGATTCAATAGGGATCTTCGACTTGAGTTACACCCTTCAAACAGACTTGTCAACTGAAGAAGGAATTAATACAGCCTGGGATGATGTACATGCCGTCTCCACACTTCAAGGTATAGTGAACCGGTCAACGCCTCGCTTATACATTCATTTTGTC
>JAVBKX010000019.1:0-23139 GCA_031553835.1 Bacteroidales bacterium | reverse complement strand
TCTTCAGTCTTGAAAAAAAAGAAATTTCAGGTGGTTATAGCGTCGGGGTTCCACCTCTTCCCATCCCGAACAGAGAAGTTAAGCCCGATCGCGCCGATGGTACTGCAATACAACGTGGGAGAGTAGGTAGCCGCCAAACTTTGAAAAGCCCTGTAGAGTAATTCTGCAGGGCTTTTTTTAATGCTTTTTCTTTCCCATAAAATACAAATTCTGTTTTTGCATTTTTAGGACTTCTAACTTCTTTTTTCTAAATGTTTTCAGGTCTGTTTTAATTATTTTCTGGTTTTGAGTATTGATCGTGGCATGAGTCATGATCTGTTCAAAATAATTTTTGAAAATAACACTACTTTCAGATTCTTTTTCATAGCTTAATGTTTTTCCGACGGAGGCTGAAAATTTATCCGGAAAATGATCCCACCAACGATATAAGGCATTGATAAATGATGAATGATTATAGTTGGCATGTTGAAACTTTTTGAAAAGATAACTTTCACTTTGTAAGTAATGTTTCCTTTTTTTACGGATGAAATTGAATAAGTATCGTCCGATTTTGATGAGAATAAATAAGCAGAAACATGTAAGCAATGTCCACCCTGCAAAAGTGTACCATTTCATTCCGAAAATAAGAAATGGAGTTTTTTTCGATTTTGACTCAGGCACTTTTATTGTTGTACTTAAACTGTCTTTTAATGTTTTGAGAATACCAAGATTTGGATTTTCCATGACATGGATTCTGATGTCTTTTGTTGTTTTGGTTTCCATTTTTGCGGCATACGGATTCCAATAAGATAAGCTAATGCCCGGAATGGTGAAATCTCCTTCTTTTTCTAATAAATAGGTGATGGTTTGGGTGCTTCTTCCATTGGCATCTCCGTTTCCTCGTGTGTCTGTAAGGATAGGATCTTGTGTATATGTACTTGCCCAATTTACATTTTCCTGATTGTTTAGATTTGGAATGAATTGAGGTAATGTACCTTGAGCATCAATGGTGATACTGCGTTTAATGATGTCTCCGGTTTTTAGATTTTTGAGACTGGGATTCCAGGTTTCGTGTACCATAACGTTTTTTGCAACAAACCAGGTTCCTTTTTTCTTTAATTCGGGCGGAACGTCTTTGACAGTAAATGTTTGTTGCCTGGTGTGCAATGTGATTTTTCTTGAAGTAGAGCTTCCTACAGGAGGACTTTGCGCTGTGATCTCCAAGGAGGGAACAGTGAAAGCTCCTGCTTTATAGGGAAATACGATATAATAAAATTGAATGCCAGGGTATTGTTTTCCTCCGATGGTAAACATTCCGGGTTGTGTTTTGTCGAATGGAACAATGAAGGCATTAGGTATTTGAAGGTTTCCGAATTCTAACGGTGCGGTAAACCAAGTTTGTGTATATACTGTAATGGTGACATGAAAAGGTTGTTGTACATAAACGGTTTTTCTATTTAATGATACATTCGCAACGACTTGTGCCGATGCTTCGGAGTGTGACAGCAAACACAAAGACACCAGGGCACAAAGAAACAATAATCCAACCATTTTATGTCTTTGCAGTTTTGTGTTGCTTTTTTTTGTCTTTGATACATTGATATATGATCGTTTCATCGTGCTAACATTTACCAGGTTTCTTTGCTTTGTTTTACATCCGGGTAATATTTTTGTTTTTGAATAATAAAACGACGGTGCAGAAATTGCCCCGGATCTGCATTCGTTTTCTGCATCAACACTTTAGTTTCAATCGGAACGTTGTCTATTTTGAAATCTTTCGGTGGAAATTCTTGTTCTTTTCTTTTGTGAATGTTGCTGGCTACTTCATCGGAGGTACGGTCGCCGGTTGTGGGCAATTTTTTTACTTCCGTATCAGAAGATACTTGTTCGTCTTCCGTTTGCGGTTTGCGTTCTTTCAGTTTTCCTTTTTCTGTATGTTTGAGAATGCTATCAAGCATATTAGGGTGTGGTTGGAAGCGCATGGAGCTGATGGCCTGGTCTTTCATTAATTGTGCGATAGTTGCATTTTTATCTGCGTGTGTTTTTAATGAAGGATCTTGTTGCGCTGCACGGTGAAAAGCGTTGGTTGCTTCGTCGTACAATCCTAATTTGATTAGCGTAAGTCCGTAATTATATTGGCCTGTAGCGCTGGAATCGTTGGCCAGCAGCTCGGCGGCGGATAAATAATCGCCTGTTTTGAAATAAGCAGCCGCTTTGTGTGGAGCGTCTTCAAACAATTCGGATGCTTTTTCATAATTACCTTGTTGATACCATTGTTCACCCTGATAATTTTTTGAATACCACCAATCCGCTTGTTTGCTGTCAATTTCGCAAGAAGACAAGGAGGAAAGAAATAAGAGCATCCAACACCATTGAATGGTCCAACCTTTCCGAAACCAGAATAATGCAATGAGTATTGCCGGTATAAGTAATAGCCAGCCCATATCGTTCCAATCTTTTGTGTCTTTTTTTGAATCTTTTTCAAACATCAGGTTGTCGCTAATTCTTTTGGCAATGCCTTCTACATCGGATTTGTCGAGTGTAATGGCGGTAATATGTATTTTTTCGTTTTGTTTCAAATTGTTGATGATGTCGGGAGATTGTACGGAATTTACTCCCGGAATGCCGGGAATGGGAGCGCCACTGGGCGTGGAAAATAATAAAATCTCCATTTTATGGATTGAGTTATTAATAAAATCCGAAATGGCGGCTGCCTGGTTGTTGTCAATGACATCAGTCATCAACAAAATGGTGCTGGGCGCTTCTATATGTTTCATCATGGAATCGATTAATGCCAGATTCAACGACATATTGGTGCCTTGTACGGGCATTTCCCAGTTGTATAAACTGACTGCGTGATGTTTGATGAGTTTATAATCGGCAGTAAAGGGCAATACGGCGTGAGGCGTTCCGGCAAAAGCGATCAACCCGACACGGGCTAAGGGGTTGGCATCTACAAAATCCGAAATTTTCATTTTGGCTCTTTCCAATCGAGAGGGTTGAATGTCTGTTGCAGTCATTGATTTTGATAAATCGAGAGAAATCATAACGACAGATGGTATTTTTTCTCCAGGTACTGTCCGCTTTTTCCAGGTTGGACCTGCCAGCGCTAAAATCATACAACTTAAGCCGATTGCAAGTAAGGATAATGGAAGAATGATGGCTTTTGAATTTCCTTTACTAAACATAAATGGGCGTAATGCAGGCACGATGATTGTTTTCCATTTATGTTGTTCGTAGTTGGTTGCTATTTGTAAAAAAAGAATAATTATTAACGGAAGGAACAGCCATAGCGCCTTAGGCCTGAGAAAATGGAATGCATGCCAGTCGATGGAAGTGATATGTAAGATAAATTCTTTCATGTCAGACATTACTCTTTTGATTTGTTGACGATCTCTTTGATCAAATTTGATGTTCCGCTTAATAAAGAAAATACAAGAATGAGTATTATAGATGCACCTAATGGATACATATATAAAAGAACTACAGGCTTGTATGTATTTTCTTCATATACAATTGGTTGTAATTTATTTAATTCAGTATATACAGCTTGCATTTCTTGTTGACTGTCGGCACGAAAATATTTTCCACCTGTTGTTTCTGCAATGCGGGTTAGCAATGTTTCATCAATAGCATATCCTCCACTGGTAGAATTGCCAATGCCCAGGGTGTAAATAGTAACACTGTCATGTTGTGCGGCAGCCGCTGCATCTAAAGGAGAAATATCGGTTCCTCCATCCACTCCATCGGTCATCAATAGCATAACACGTTGTTTGATAGTATCTTCCCTGAATATTTTTATTCCGAATGCAATTGCTTCACCAATGCTTGTCATTTGGCCGGCCATACCTACTTCGGTTTGATCGAGCAACCAGTTAATGGTTTCCAGGTCTGTGGTCAGTGGCGCCTGCAGGTAGGCATGTGTGGCAAACATTTCCAATCCGATTTGGTCGCTTTTTCTTTCGGCAATAAAATCTTTCATTAAATACTTGACGGCATCCCAGCGGGTCATCAGTTTTCCATTCACAGCCCAATCGCGTTGCGCCATGCTGAAAGATATATCGGCAGCAATAAGAAAACTGCGAACGGTACGGGTTTTCTTTCCCGGTTGTCCGACAAATTGAGGTGAAGAAGCTGCGGTAATGAGTAATATCCAGCAAAGAATGAGGCATATCCAGGCTAATAATCCCCGGCGACTGATCCATGCATTTTTTTTAGGATGTTGTGAAGATATGGCTCCGGCCCGTTGAAAAAAAGGAACGATGAGAGCTGATTTTTTTTTACGAAAAGCCGGGAGTGTCCAATAGATCAGTATTGGTAAAGGCAGCAGGAGAAATACCCATTTATGAGCAATTTCGAAGTGCATATTATTGGCAATTTCGGGAAATAATTCGCTCATGATTTTATTCGATGTTTTTTTATCCAGTGCTTTATTTTGTCGGAAAAATCAACTGCCTGTTGTTGGCTTAATCCGGTTGGCGATTCATACAATGCCTTAAGTATTTCTTCTTCTGATGATGAAAAAGAAAGGGTGGGGCAGGTTTGACTAAGATAAGTCAACCAGTCTGAACCTCTTAATATTAGCGCTTGATTATTGCCGGTTAAATGAGTGCAAATTTGTTTGGCGAGTAAATTAGCTATATAAATCAATTGGTCATATTCTTTATTGGCGATATATTTTTGTTCTTCTTGTTCCAGCCAGCGGAGAGCAAAACGGCGATAACGATTTTTTCTGTAACGATGAAAAGCAAAGACAACTATACCTGCCAGCATTAGTAGTATGATTCCTGCTAATACATGCCAACCGGGTGCCGATGGATAGAACCGTACCGGAGATGGTTCGATGAATTGTCCTAATGCGGGTATTGTATCGTTCATTGTTTTAATCTTTCGCCTAATCGTTTTTTTATTTGCATTTCAACAGGAATATCTGTTGTCATGACAGAAACAGGAATCCTGTAACGTTTGAATTCTTCAATTAGTGAAGTCAACCGACGTTCATAATCAAGAGTATATTTTTCCCCCCATTGATTTTTTTTGCTATTCCAGGCAATTTGCTTGTCACCATTGCTTAAGATTAATTTTCCGGGAGGCAGCATTTTGTCCATGGGATCTTCAATGTGTACCAATATCAGGTCATTGTTGAGCGCCATGCTTCGCAATATGTGTTTGCTTTCATCATTGAGTTGCAATGCGTTGGTGATGATTGTGATGACATAATCGTGAGTGATCAACGTGCGGGTACGAAGCAGTATTCGATTAATAATATCCTGGTCTAAATAGATTTTTTTGCGTAGTGGTAAGATATTATTTTGATTTACAATTAATTGAAGAAAATGTTCTACCAGCGCTTTACTTCGTTTGGGCGCCACATAATCATATTTTTCATCGTTGAAAATGATTCCTCCGAATCTATCGCCCCGTTTGATGGTATGAAATGCGGTAAGTGCGGCGATATGCGCTGCTGTTACCGATTTTACATAACGTTGTGAGCCAAAAAACAGGATTGAACTTTGGTCTAACAGAGTGAAGGTCGGTCGCTCTTTTTCTTCGTTGAAAACTTTGGAATATGTTTCTTCATTGCGTGCTGTCACTTTCCAATCAATGTTGCGAATATCGTCTCCTGGAACATATAGGCGAACCTCTTCGAAGTCTAATCCGCGTCCTCGCATTTTAGCGGCATGGCGTCCGGCGAGAATGGAATAGATGGGGTGATTGGAGAGTATATTTCCGGTTTGTACCATATATTCGAAACGCATCAAATCATCTAATGTGGTGGCGACTTCAACGGGATATGTTATTTTTCCGGAGTTTTTCATTTCTATATTACTACAACATTTTTTAATAAAGTATCGATGACAGCATTGGCATTGACATGATCGGCATTGGCTTCGTATGATAAAATGAGGCGGTGGCGCAATACGTCATGAACGATGTATCGCGTATCGTCGGGCGTGACGCTTTTTCGTCCATCGAGCCAGGCAACTACGCGCGAGCATTTGTCAAGGGAGATGGTTCCGCGCGGACTTACGCCGTAACTGATCCAACGTGCCAAATCGGTATTGATCTTGTCGGGGTAACGAGTGCCGGCAATCAGATCCACCATATATTTTGAGGCAGCCGGGCTTACTTCTACATTATTGATTTCTTTACGTGCTGCGAATATTATTTTCTGATCGATCGCAGTTGTGTCTGTTACTTCTCCTTTGCTTTCATTGCGTACGAGGGTGACAATTTTTTCTTCTTCTTCTGAGGAAGGATATGTGATTTCGATTTTCATTACGAAACGATCTAATTGAGCTTCGGGCAAGGGATATGTACCTTCTTGTTCTATTGGATTTTGAGTGGCTAATACCATAAATAATGGTTCCATTTTATAGGTTTTTCCGGCTACAGAAACCTGGCGTTCTTCCATTGCTTCGAGTAAAGCGGATTGTACCTTGGCAGGGGCGCGGTTGATTTCATCTGCTAATATCAGGTTACTAAAAATCGGACCTGGTTGAAATACGAATTTTTGTTCGCTTTGCGGCTGGTATATTTCCGTACCGGTAATATCGGAAGGCAACAGGTCGGGTGTAAACTGAATACGGTTGAGTTTGCAGTCGAGATTGTTGGCAAGCGCTTTCACTGCACGGGTTTTTGCCAGGCCCGGAAGACCTTCGAGTAAAACGTTTCCATCGGTTAGCAGGGCAATAATAATTTTAGAAATTACATCATCCTGTCCGATAATGCTTTGACTCATGTTTTTTTTCAGAGTGAGTATTTGTTCTAAAGCAGTCATATTAGTTGAGAATTAAGAGTTGAGAGTTGAGCGTTGAGAATGGAGAATTCACTCTCCATTCTCAACGCTCCATTCTCAATTAAATGAAAATACTTTTGCAAAATCTTTTTTCATATCTACAATGATCCAACCTTTGGCGGGGCCTTCGATCAATCCTTTTTTCAATCTTCCGACATTGGACAGGCTATCATAAGCGACTTCTCTTTCGGCATCGGTATGGTGAAGAATCAGCGATAGATTGGGTAAAGTGTTGGTTGATGTCCATTCCAACATTTCAAAGTCTCCGTCTGAATTTCCGAAAGCTAATACCGGTTTTTTACCGATGATGTTGAAAATGGCTTCCGGTTTGCCTGCGCCATCATCGTTGTGCCATACTTCGGGTTTCAGGGAGATATTTCCATCTTTATATTCTGCCTGGAACATTGTCCCGATTACCTGTTCGGCCGGAATTCCGTATGCTTTTTGGCTGAAATTACGGATAAAGATCGAAGATCCTCCAGACACGATGTATGTTTTGAATTGGTGATCGCGCAGGTATTGCAATAATTCTACCATGGGCAAATAAGTCAGATCAACGTATTTTTGATTGTATTTTGTATGTATTGTAGTATCTAACCAAGTTTGCGCCATTTGGTTGAATAGATCAGGTTTGACGGCAGTATGTGAAATGGCAAACGCTTCTAAGATGCCTTTTTCTCCGGATTTCATGAAGCCGGCTTTATCGCCGGATACAAGCGCTTTTAATTCCGGTTTTTTTTGTAATCCGGTATTTTGGGAAGCGATTTCTTTGGTAGCATCGATAGAAAATACCATTTCGAAATATAAGGGTTGTTCACTCCACAGTGTACCATCATTATCAAATGTTGCAATGCGGTCGGTTACGGGAATAAATTTGCCGTTTTTTTCAGATGCAGCACTGGTCACAAAGTCGATGATCGCTTTTTTTGTTGGTGTATCATTCCACGATGGCAGAGGATCTTTTTTCACCATCAGAGATTCTAATTTGACCTCTTCTGCTTTTTCTGTTTTTTTTATTTTTTCTATTTTTTCAGTTTGGGGCGAATTACATGCAAGTAAAAAGAAACTGGCAATGGTTGGTAATAAATAAGACGTTTTCATACCTCTATTTTTAATGAATTTATATTTATTTGTTTTTTACACAGCGGAATCCGATATGTTCCATTCCTGTATCATAAGGGGTTCCTCTGCGGGCTGTCGGACGATAGCTTTCGCAGTAAGACGGATTGCACAAGAATGAACCACCTTTGGTTACCCTGCGTACTTCGTTGACATTAGCAGATATGATTTGCCGGGGACTGGATGCCGGATTATAACAAGCGGCTGCTGTTTGAGTATGATTGGTTTCGTTATATACATCAGCGGTCCAGTTCCAGACATTGCCGGCCATATCGTACAAACCATAACCGTTGGCGGGAAATGATTTGACGGGAGCTAATCTTTCGTATCCGTCAGCGGCGGTATTGTTGTATGGAAAATCTCCGGTATAAGTATTGGCCATGTATTTACCATTGGTTACCAATTCATTGCCCCAGTAATATCTTGTACCCGATGTGCCTCCACGTGCCGCATATTCCCATTCTGCTTCGGCAGGTAAGCGTTTGCCCGCCCATTGGGCGTAGGCTATGGCATCGTTCCAGGAAACCTGGGTGACCGGATAATCATCTTTTCCTATGATATTACTTTGCGGGCCGTGCGGGTGTTGCCAGTTTGCTCCGGTAGTCCATTTCCACCAACCCGACATATCGAGTACATCGACAGGGTGGGATGGGGGTGTAAATACCATGGAACCAGGCAGAAGCAGCGATTCGTCAGGTCTCGGAGTACCTTCCGGAAGTTGTAGTTTAAGTTCTTCCCAATCGATTGGTAGTTCAGCTGTGGTAGTATAGCCTGTTGCTTCCACAAACTTGCGGAATTCTGCATTGGTGACATCGTGTTCGTCCATCCAAAATCCTTCAACTTTTACTAAATGAGCCGGCCGTTCATTGGGCATACTGTTGAGGTCATTTGTTCCCATTTCAAATTCTCCGGCAGGAATCCAAATCATCTTTGGAGCAGATAGGGTGTTGTTGGCAGCATTGTTGTCGATAGTTGCGTCTTTTGTAGCACGATGACAACCGGTGATCAATATATGGGCTACCAACAGATTTATACTTAGCAGAATATACACATTCTTCGTATTTCTATTTGGTTTCATAAATGTCAATTATTTTAGATAATTTGCTAATATAAACCATCAATATGACTTATTTGTTTAACAAAAATTGTGAAAATTATATAAAATAGATGATACCAGGGGGGAGATCGGAAATCGTTTGTATAAAAAAACTGCTCCACTTTGCCTGTTTGAGGTAAGCGGAGCAGTTCATCAAAATTTATTTTTATTAACGGGTTGCTATAGATGCGTCCAATTTTTCAAGAATTTGGTCTATAGAGAATGATGCCGGGCGTTGGCGCGGCGGGAATTCTTTATAAGTCGCCAGATACTGTCCTACTTTTTGTACGGCAGGCAACACAAGGAATGCACGGTGCAACATCCACGCTTCATAATTTGCAGAACCGTCGATAGAATATTCATACGGGTCGGACAAAAGATCCACCACAAGCGGTGCGCGAAGGGTAGTCAGTGGCATGCGCCATACAGCCATTCCGGTAGCATATTGTGCCGAGAATATGAATTTAAAGCGGGTATCGCGATAGGCTACCAGGTTTCCGTCGTCATCGAAATATACAAATTCGGAACGCGCCGATTGATTGGTTTTCCCGGTGAGGTAATTCAGTTGGTTGTATCCATCCAAATGTACTTTGAATGTTTTGCTTCCGGCTGTTACGCCTTTTGTTGCATCTTCCCTCAATGTCGGGCTTCCTCCGGCGGCAGCTACCAGCGTAGTCAACCAGTCTTCGGCAGAGAACAGTCCTGTGAAGTTACTGCCCGCTTTGATGTGTCCCGGCCAGCGAACCAAACACGGAACGCGGTAAGCGCCTTCCCAGTTGGTATCTTTTTCGGAACGGAAAGGAGAAGCTCCTCCGTCGGGCCATTGATTTTTCATGGCGCCGTTGTCGGTCGTATAAATCACAATCGTATTGTCGGCAATTTTCAAATCATCCAGCAATTTGAGGAGTTCGCCTACCATGACGTCATGCTCCGTCATACCGTCGGCTTGCAATCCCAATCCGGTTTTACCTTCCGAAGCGGGTTTCAGGTGCGTATATACGTGCATGCGGGTAGAGTTAAACCATGTAAAGAAAGGTTTTCCTGCTTTCACCTGGCGGGTAATAAAATCTTTGGTGGCAGCCAGGAATTCTTCGTCCACGGTTTCCATCCGTTTCTTTGTCAATGGACCGGTATCTTCCACTTTGCCATCGGCTGTTGAGCGCAATACGCCACGCGGGCCGAATTCTTTCTTAAACTCGGGATCTTTCGGATAGTCGGGATTTTCGGGTTCTTCCTCGGCATTCAAGTGATATAAATTACCAAAGAATTCGTCGAATCCGTGTGCCGTAGGCAGGAATTTATCACGGTCACCCAAGTGGTTTTTACCGAACTGTCCGCACATGTAACCCAGTGGTTTCAGGAATTCGGCAATTGTTGGGTCTTCGGCCTGTAAACCGACCGGCGCTCCCGGCATTCCCACTTTAGTCAAGCCCGTACGGAAGGGACATTGTCCGGTAATAAAGGCCGCCCGTCCGGCGGTACACGATTGTTGTCCGTAGTATTGTACAAATACTCCGCCTTCGTTTCCGATGCGGTCTATGTTAGGCGTGGTAAATCCCATCAATCCGCGACTGTATGCGCTGACGTTGGTTTGTCCAATGTCGTCACCGAAAATTACCAAAATATTCGGCTTTTTTGTCTGCTGTGCTTCTACTTGTTGAGGAACTACAGCTCCTGCGGCTAATATTGCACCTATGGCAGCCATTTTACCGCAATTTTT
This sequence comes from Bacteroidales bacterium, assembly GCA_031553835.1. Taxonomy (GTDB): domain Bacteria; phylum Bacteroidota; class Bacteroidia; order Bacteroidales; family Azobacteroidaceae; genus JAVBKX01. The sequence goes on along the minus strand of JAVBKX010000019.1, from coordinate 12,426 downwards.
AAGTTTCTCTTTTAGTGTCATTGTTGAATTTATTAAATTGAATAACTACAGAATTTATAATCGATATAATAACCAAAATAACTGAATAAATGTTCAAAAAAAATTAATCCTGGATGTTGATAATGTAATCCAATACAGATTCGGCGAGGAGAGAATCGGATAATCGTGACAATCCGTTGTTTGTAATAAAAAAATCTTTCAGTTGCTTGGGAGTCACTTCATTTTCTTGCGCAATCAGAATAATGCGGTCGTCTATATCTTTTTCATCAATTTCAATGCGGTCTTGTTTTGCAATTTTTTTTAAAATCATCATGAGTTTTACTCTTTCGGTAGCAGCAACGATATCTTCGGGTGTCGGATTGGATGCGTTTTCAATATATTTCAGTTCAGCATCAATAAATGTATGATGTAATGAAATAGAGGTTTGTTCGAGCAGTTTTTCTGAAATTTCATTGAGTTTATCTTCCGGTTCCATAGATTCCAGATTTAGTCGATGATAATCCGGCAGATCAAATTCGGGCAGTTGGATAAAATGAATTTTGAATCGGAGGAAATTGTTTTTAGAAATTTCCACTTCCGAAATTTCGATGGAATTGCCAGCTGTTAAGTCTTTTTCTTTCAGGGCAGTGCGGCAAAAACGGGTAGAGGTGGCCGAGATCAAATCGTCTTTTATTTCATTTTTGAAAAAAGATTCTATGGCTCCGACCGGCGCTTTCCCCGGACGAAATCCTTTGCATGTGAGTTTTGTGTAATTTTTCAGAATATCATTGTATTCTTCTGCAATCATTTCCCACGGGATGGTAAGGAGCAATTCTATTTCCTGTTCGTTGATGTTATTCTGTATGATTTCCATAATGAATCTGTATTAATTTAACGGTGGTACATCCTTGGCGACTTCATAACCGAGCCGGTGTACAATTTTGCGAATATAAGGATCTATATGGCTGAAATAATTGTACAAGCCTTTACAGAGATAGTTCAAGCCGGGTTCTCCCAATGATGTTTTCAGTAAACGGTTTTTGGGACATTCTCCCGAACAGGCAAACAAATAACGGCATTGCCGGCATTTTACGGGTAAAGTAAAATCTTTGGAGTATCCGAATTGTTCTTGTCTTTCCGATAAAGCCATATCTATCAATGGAGTCTGGTGAATGTTGCCCAGTTTGTATTCCGGATATACATAGTGGTCACAGGCATATACATCTCCGTTGTGTTCCATCGCCAGACCTTTTCCGCAAATCGGAGAAAAAATACACAATTGAGACGGTTTGCCGATCCATTGTTCTATCGCGCTGTCAAAAAAAGGTACAATAATGTTCCCTAAATCATATTCGATCCATTCGTCAAAAATTTTTATCAGGAAATTCCCATAATCTTCCGGAGCGACACACCAGGGAGCGACAAACGAGTCGGGATGGTTGGGGTTGACTCTTGGCGAATTTTCTTCGGGCATATCATTAATATCCCAATGTTGCGGCGCTGTGGTTGTAAATACTTTTGGCTCGACAATGGGAATGAATTGCATTTGTTTGCTTTTGATTTCATTTCGCAGAAAACGGTAAATTTCTAAGGGATACTTTACATTCAGGTTGTTGACTACAGTTAATGTTGCAAATCGCACCTGGTATTTGTTCAATAATTTGGCCGCAGCAAACACTTTATCGAAAGATCCTCTGCCATTTGTATAGGTACGGTAAGCATTATGCAATTTTTCCGGACCGTCAATGCTTAATCCGACCAGGAAATTATTATCATGGAGAAATTTGCACCACTCATCATTCAGTAATGTTCCATTCGTTTGCAGGTCGTTTTCGCAACGAACATAAGAAGGCGCATATTTTTTTTGAATGGCTATTACTTTTTTAAAGAAGTCGAGACCTAACATCGATGGTTCGCCGCCTTGCCAGGAAAAAACGATTTCTTTGGTGTTTTGTTGTTCAATGTATTGTTTGATGAAATTTTCCAGCGTTTCTTCCGAAATGTGCCATTTTGTATCGGTCGAGAGCAGACTTTCTTTACTCAGATAATAACAATAGTCGCAATTCAGGTTGCAAATCGGACCGGTCGCTTTGATCATTACATGCATGCGAATAACAGGTTTGCCCCGAAAGATTTTTTGGAGCGGGTTGGGTGTAATCTCCATAAATTTATTTCGAATTTTGTATATAACAATCTTCAATTGCTTTTTGTTTTGAAAAGAATTTTTTGGACGTTTTTGCATATTTTGGAAAATGTAATTATACAAATATTTTGTACCTTTGCACACTTTTTACCACTAAAAAAAACTATCATGGCTGTTTACTTAGAAAATGTATCCCGCACATTCGGAGAATATCTGCTTATTCCGGGTCTTACTACAAAAGAACATATTCCAACCAATGTGTCATTGAAAACACCTTTGGTGAAGTTTCAGGAAGGCGGAAAATCGCCGATAGAATTGAATATTCCAATGGTTTCTGCCATTATGCAATCGGTTTCGGGTCCTGATTTGGCCATTGAATTAGCCCGCAACGGAGGAATTTCTTTTATTTTCGGATCGCAACCGATCGACAGTCAGGCTGAAATGGTGCGGAAGGTGAAAAAATTTAAAGCCGGGTTTGTGGTCAGTGATTCCAATGTAACTCCGGAAAATACATTGGCCGATGTATTGCGTTTGATTCAAAAGACGGGACATTCTACTATTGGCGTGACAGAGAATGGTAAGCCCGACGGTAAATTGCTCGGAATGGTTACCCGACGTGATTTTCGAACGGATAAAGATCCTCACGACCGCAAAGTGAAAGAATTTATGACTCCATTTTCCAGTTTGGTGGTGGGGGCATTGGGGATTTCATTGAGCGAAGCCAATACGATTATTTGGGAAAACAAATTGAATACCTTACCTATTATTGATAAAGATCAGCATTTAGTTTATTTCGTTTTCCGGAAAGATTACGACAGCCATAAAGAAAATCCGTATGAACTTTCGGGTGAAGACAAGAAATTGTTGGTAGGAGCGGGGATTAACTCACGCGATTATCAGGAACGGGTGCCTGCCCTGATTGAAGCAGGAGTGGATGTGCTGTGTATCGATTCTTCAGATGGTTATTCCGAATGGCAATGTGAAACGCTTCGGTGGGTCCGGGAGCATTACGGTAATCGCGTGTATGTGGGTGCAGGAAATGTGGTGGATAGCGACGGCTTTTTGTATTTAGTCGAAGCCGGAGCCGATTTTGTTAAAGTAGGAATCGGCGGAGGTTCTATTTGTATTACCCGTGAACAAAAAGGTATCGGGCGTGGACAAGCTACTGCCGTTATTGATGTAGCTAAAGCGCGTGATGATTATTTTAGGAAAACCGGAATTTATATTCCAATTTGCAGTGACGGCGGACTTGTGCATGATTATCACATGGCGCTGGCGCTGGCTATGGGGGCCGATTTTTTGATGCTTGGACGTTATTTTGCCCGTTTCGACGAATCCCCTACAAAAAAATTGAGTATTGGTAACAGTTATGTGAAAGAATATTGGGGGGAAGGTTCCAATCGAGCGCAAAACTGGCAACGTTACGATATGGGTGGAGCCGAATCATTGAAGTTTGAAGAAGGTGTGGACAGTTATGTTCCTTATGCCGGAAAAATGAAAGATAATCTTGCTGTTACCCTTGGTAAAATTAAAGCGACTATGTGCAGTTGCGGCGCTATTTCTATCAAAGATTTTCAGCAACATGCTAAAATTACGTTGGTGTCTTCTACCAGTATTGTAGAAGGAGGAGCGCATGATGTTATTCTGAAAGAAAATAATCGATAAAATCTCTATCCAATGTAAAAGTGTAACTGAGATGATCATATTTTGTTTCCTGCAGTGACCGATCCTGACAAAAGATACATATCTTTACAAAAAATACAATCATGGAAATGATCATAATCATTGTACTTATTTTATTAAACGGTATATTTTCCATGTCTGAAATAGCCCTTGTTTCAGCACGGAAAGTTCGATTGGAAACCGATGCGAAAAAAGGGAATAAGGCAGCTAAAACGGCATTGCGTCTTTCCAATGAACCCAATAAGTTTCTTTCTACGGTTCAAATAGGGATCACATTAATTGGTATTTTGACAGGATTGTATTCGGGAGAAGCATTTGCCCGTGATTTGGCCCGGATTATAGCCCGGGTGGAATTGTTGTCACCGTATTCATTGGCCATAGCTACGATTTTGATTGTGCTTGCGGTTACTTATTGTACCATTGTTTTTGGCGAATTAGTGCCCAAGCGATTAGGTTTAAGTATGGCAGAAAAAATGGCGAAAGTTGTAGCTCGCCCCATGCTTGCGCTTTCTTATATCATGACTCCGGTCGTTTGGCTTTTATCGAAAAGTACTTCGTTTATACTTCGGATCCTTGGAGTTCAGGAAAATGCAGACAAAGTAACCGAAGAAGAAATCAAAACACTGGTAAAAGAAGGTGTTGTTGCAGGCGAAGTGCAGGAAGTGGAACATGATATTGTGGGACGTGTTTTTAACCTCGGAGATCGTGATATTGACTCTATTATGACTCATCGAAGTGATTTTATCTGGCTCGACGACAGGGATAATATTACCCAACTACGCGCCAAAGTAATGGAAAATATGCACAATTTATATCCTTTAAAATCAGGCAGTAATGAAGAGTTAACAGGGGTAGTTTATTTGAAAGACTTGTTTGGGCATATTGATGAACCTGATTTTTCTTTGGAAAAATGGAAACGTCCGGCTGTCTATCTTCCCGGAAATAAAAGTGTTTATAGCTCGTTGGAATATTTCAAAGAAAACGGAATTAAATACAGTTTTGTCATTGATGAATTTGGCAGTGTAAAAGGAATTGTTACCTTAACAGATATTGCAGCCGCTTTGGTTGGGGAAGTGACTGAAGAAGGTGAGGAAAAAGATATCATTGTGAGAGAGGACGATACATTGCTGGTGGATGGGCAATATTCTTTTTATAGTTTACTCGAATTCCTTGACCGGGAAGATTTATATCCCGGCCATGAATACAATACCTTAAGCGGATTGATTTTAGATATCCTGCAACATGTGCCGGCGGAAGGCGAAAAATGTTCATGGCAGGGTTTTGATTTTGAAATTGTGGATATGGATGGCGTTCGTATTGATAAAGTGTTAATTATTAAGCCGAATTAACTACTTCGAAATATAATCTTCAAACATATCGCATTGACTTGCCATTGCTGCATAAAAAGGTGTTGTAGAATACTTGCTTTTCATCAGGTCATAGTATTTTTTCAAATCATCGCCCAAGGTATAGTCCCAGCTGCCGTTGTTGTAATGATAATCGACATCCCAGTGTAGTTTGGCTTTGGCAAATGTGCATTGGGCCTGCAAGTTTTTATCGCAGGTATTGCTTTCTGCTATTTTCAGGTATTTTTCTGTTTCCTTAAAAAAAATGTCGCTGTATGAGCTGAAAGTATTTTCCATAACATTGTTATAATATGTTCCGCGTCCATAGGCAGCCAACGCCCAATTAGCATAGAGTACCTGGCTCAATCCGACGGCATATTCATAGGCATATTGGGCTTTCTTTTCCCGGTTTTTGGTGCTGTTTATTAATTTTTTAAGGTGACTCATTTTTTTACAATAATGTAATTTGTGCTGATCGCTTTCTGCTGTTGGAGTACGATCGGGAACTAACCAGGGAGCGTGAAATGGGTCGTAATTCAAATATCCGGACTGATAAATATTCAATGTTTTTTCATAGTATTGGTCCACATTGCTTAAATAATAAACCGCTTTGTCAAATTGCAGGAGACGTATGTATTTGGTTCCGATCAGCTCGTTCAGGTAATTGCGGCTGGCATAACAGCGTTCGGTCAAAAAACGGTCGAATGTTGATTTTTTTTGAGCAAATAAATAGTTTTTGTAGGCAATGACATCTTGTACTTTCATGGTGTCGAGCATCCAAAACAATTCATTGCTGTATTCTTCATTGTTGACCGTGTCATTTTTTCGATATTCTGCTAAAGGTAATAAGGTCGTATTATTTCTCCAATAGTAACCGGCTAATCTTTTTCCTACTAACTGAGGCAGGCGTTCAGTGGCCATACCCGCAAATGCAGCTGCTTTGGCTGTATTTCCTCTTTTCAGATAATTAGGAGCCATGATTGCTAACGATATTTTTCGCATCATATCGTTGTAGTAATAATAACTGAAATTATCTTTCATCATATACAATTCATCTGAAGTCATTCGTTTCACCTCATCAGTCAAATGGTTAGCTATTTTATTATCTAACCATTTTAATTGAGGGAAAATCTGTTGTTCGAAATCATTGTCGTAACTTCCTAATTGCGCATCAACCATTAGCTGTAAAATTTTGACATTGTCTTTGATAAATGGAGTTCCTTTCATCCTGGAAGCAATTTGCAACAAATCTTTGGCGCGGTTAATTTTTCCGTCGATCATGGTTAAAAAAGCTGCGGCATATTGCCACATAGCCGGATTGGTCGTACGGCCTTCGCCGGCGATTTGCAATGATAAATCGCATAACTCCATATAACGTTTCCGGTTGTTTACAAATTTGGAATAATATTCTTCTCTGTACCATGAAGTTGTATCATTATTGAAGTATTTTGGATTGATATTTACTTCTGCTTCCCGAATTATTTGCTGAAGCATGACAGCCAACACCGGTGCATTGGGAGCATATTGATACATGATTTTAATTCGTTCGATATCAGTGTCTTCATCAACTAAATGTTGAGCGCACCACCAGAAACTCGTTTCGTCGCCCGATGAAATAAAATGTACGGCCGCTTCGTCGTATTGTTCACTGCGAAATAAAATTCCAGCAATATATGATTCGCACATTTGTTTGACGACCGAATGTGGAGCATGCTTGATTTGTGTATTCCATAACTCTAAACAACGGTCGTCTTCTCCGATAGTGATTCCTGCCCTGATGGCCTGTAGAGCATATCGGGTGGCTAATTTTTTCCCTTTATAAGCTAATGCTTCATTGAAAATTTGTTTCACATCCCGGAATTCCAAATCTTCTTTGGTTGGGTACCACCAGGGATCCCACCGTTTTGCGCGGGCTTGATAGCATTTTTTTGCAAGGAATAGCAGCGATAACGCATCCCGGTCGCGTGTGGAAAAAAGATATTCTATGAATGTATTGTTGCTGTCTGCTTTTTCTTTTTTGTCAAATTGATAGAGCAATGTGCCTAAGGATGCTACAGGATAATTATAGACTACTTCATGAATATCTTCCAATGTAGCTTTTCCGGAAGTGTAGGCTTGCCATTCGGCTACGTTTTGAGCATCCTGATCGGGATATGTGCCGGGATTGTCTTTGGGATAAGTATAGAAAACGTAATATTCCCCGGGAGTATATGATGGATCCCAACAGGCTTTTATATTTGATAAACAAATGGATAGTAGAATACTAATGAGTATAAATCTGACTGATTTCATCGTTTGAAAATGTTGATAAATTAGTAGAATCTAAATGAAAAAGAATAGTGGAAGCCTGGTTGAATTTTGGGTCGAGCATGTGTTTTACGGCTAAAGTTTCGCGGATATCCGAATCTTCAAACCGGATTTCATCGTCTTTCGCAATATAATTACCATCCACATAATGTCCTTCAGTAACGGTATAGATATTATGGTTTTTGTGCCGGTATATTTCGGTATTGGTTTTATCGGCTGAACGCAGGATGGATTGAAACTGTTTGTCGCGAAACCAAATCGCCCACGAAAAAGCCGGATAAGCTACATCGACAGGTAACCGATAAGCATCGATGTACCGGATATAAGGAGCGACATCAGATGCTTTCAGTATTGAATTAACGCTTTGATCGTTTTTCAGGTTACCTGTATTGTAACACATGAGAACGCCGCGATCGACCGGAGGTTCGGGCAGGGAAAACTGGTGTAAACGAATGGTTGTGGAAAGTTCAATATTTTTTTCGAGCAACAGTTTTCGCATTTTATTGAGCGATGCAAAATATTTATCCTGTGTGGATGCTGTCCAGTCGCAATCGATTTGAATTTCATGGATATTCTGAATGTCATTGGTCGCGGCCATCGTGAGAATACGATTTGCGATTTTAAATACAATAGTATCCTCAAAATTTTCATTTTTGAAAATTTCATTTCGAATGAAGACTGTCGGTACAATTTCCAATTCATTTGGAGGCGTTTCTTTAAAAATAATAGTTGCTTCGGGTGATGGCGGATTGTATTCACTACCAACTACATCAAAAAAACGAATATACATTCGTCCGATACGATGGTCGGAAAGAAATTGTCGTTCGTAATCATTTAATTTGAAAACGGTTTTCCAATAATAAATCGAATTGGTGTTTTTTCGATGGACAGCAGACGAAGTCGTTTCAAGTGGCTCCGGTTGCTTTGATTCCATTTTGTTGCAGGCACACCAAGTGCAAGTAACGGCAATGATGCCGGCACAGATTAAATGTTTCATATACAATTTGATTTATGTCAGATAGAAGATTTCCAGACTAAATAATTGGTTCCGGAAGCTATCTCTTTTTCTTGTCCAAAAGTAGTGATAGTGTCGTCAGAAGCGCGATACCAGCCAAATGCCGATCCTCCGCAAAGGTAAATAGCATTGCTTATACCAATATCAACCAGCGCTTGGGCAAAATCGTGAAAAGATTCGCGGCTACGGCTTTCTACCATAATGACTTTGTTATTTCGGATTGCTATCGCTCGCCGGATACTTTTTCCTTTCGGTTCATTTTCAATTACTTGTGAATCTCTTACTAATGGATATTGTCTGAAAAAATAGCCTTTTTGTGTGATAGCCTTAGTTAGAATCCCGGTTTCTCCCGCCATTCCAATGATTATTTCATTATCAAGGATTGCGCAAAAACCTTCTTTCCGCTTTCCGTGAGCTAATTGTTGACCGGCCAGCACATAATCGCCGACGATTCCGCCATTATCAGCGCGGACATCGGCAGCTTCGGCCACAAAAATAATGGATTGATCTGTCCGCTCGGGCATTGTCATTGAAAGTTCTAACTGTCCGTGGTGAGGAACATAAACCAACAACGGCACGTCATTGACGGTTTCGTCCAACACTTCAATGAAAGCCTGTTCCGATTTTATCTGTTCATTTTGTTTTGGTGGAAATTCTTTCACCTGCTGATAATTATCTTGATTGTTTTTGTTTAATAATAAAGGCAAGATACAGATTAATGTAGCAATAACCGACAGAGCGCAAACCAGAAAAATAATGAATTTCTGTTTTTTGCTCATCGGCAGAGGTTTCGGTCTTTCAGGTTTTTTCATACCTAAAATTTGAACCTCATCGTCCATATTTATATTGTAATTTTTCATATTTATTCAATATTATTTTCCAATACTGTTTTTAAGAGCTTCAATGCTTCTTTTGAAGCCGACAACATGAATGTATGATTGAAATTTATGTCGGATAAAACTAATTGTTGCTTTGTAATATTGATGTAATAAATGTAATTTCGATTGATTATCAGACTTTTTCCAATTCTGATGAATGCTTGCGCTTCGGAATTCAATTGTTGTTCGATCGTTTTTTGGAAAGCAGTCAGATTGAAAGAAAATACTTTTTCCTCTTTATTGGTAAGTACCAATGTCGAATAATTTCCGTCGGAACTGATGTATGCTATTCTTTCGATAGCTACCCGCACTACTTCGTTAGACGTTGATATGACTAAGTATTTCGACATGCTTTTTTAATTTCGATGCAATATTAGGATTATTTTTTCGAATGACAATGCCAATTTTACATTCTTGTATGTAATAGGTGTTTGAATGTATGAAATGGATAATTAAACTCTCATAATATATTGAAAAAAGTGAAATGTGATATTTGCAAAAATTAAAATGTAAATTTGCATCATTGATTTTTTAACACAACTATTAGTAAAAATTTCTACAATCAATGTTAATTGAATGATTATGGAACCAATAGAACAAAAAGTAAAACAAATTTTTTTGAATTTAGGAGCGGATGTTTGCGGAATAGCAGGCATTGACCGGTTTGCAAATGCTCCTGCCGGTTTTCATCCTTCCGATATTTATAAAGAATGCCGGTCTGTAATCGTATTCGCAAAAAGAATGCCGAGGGGGCTTGCTTCAGTCAATCCGAGAATTGTCTATAACCATGCTAATGATTTGAATATACTTGAAGTAGATAGAATTGCTTACCAGGCATCCGGTGCATTGGAAGAATCAGGTTGTGTAGCCATTCCTTTGCCCTGCGATTCTCCATACGATTATTGGGAAGAAGATACTTTGCATGGAAAAGGCATTCTGTCGATGAGACATGCTGCTGCATTGGCCGGATTAGGAAGTTTTGGGAAAAATACATTGCTGATCAATCGAAAATATGGAAATTTTATCAGTATCGGGTGTGTTTTGACTAATTTAGACTTAGCGTCCGATCCGCTGGAAGAAGAATTATGTCTTAAAAATTGCCGATTATGTATGGATAATTGTCCGGCATGTGCGTTAAACGGACAAACCGTGGACCAAAAATTGTGCAGAACTTATACTTACAGTACCAATGGCAGAGGATTTAGCATTGTAAACTGTAATATCTGCAGGACTGTATGTCCCATGTCATTGGGAGTGAAAGATTTATAATAGTGTAAATGGACTTAAGTTGTAGCGTATAAGTCCTTGCTGATATTTTCTTTCTCAAATTCCAATAATTTCTTTTTTCTCCAAATGCCTCCGCCATAACCGGTTAGTGTGCCATCGGCTCCAATAACCCTGTGGCAGGGCAAAATAATGGATATTTTGTTTTTGCCATTGGCATTAGCAACCGCTCTGACCGCTGTCGGTTTACCCAATAGTTCGGCTTGTTTTGCATAGTTGGTCGTAGAACCGTATGGTATTTGTAACAATCCGAGCCATACTTGTTTTTGAAATTCTGTGCCGACCAAATCCAATGGGATGTCAAATTCACGCAGTTCTCCTTTAAAATATAGTTCTAATTGTTTTCGAAGGGTATCGAAATGAATATTTTCTCCTTGTACAAGTGGCGCTTTCAACGAAGTGGTCAATTGTTTCAGTTCCAGTTCCAAAAATTTATAATCGGCAAATTCAAACATGCAGATTCCTTTATCGGTGGCGCCTGCAATCATTGTTCCCAAATCCGTTTCAATACGGGTTATGTTGACAATGCGCTTGTCTTTACTTTTTTGAGGCGAAGTGCCAATAATATTTTTGAACATGTTGTTGAAACCGCTTAATGAATCGTAACCGGACTCGTATGCAACGTTTGTTACGCTTTGTCCGGACTGAACCCGCTGGAAGGCATTATTTATACGGTGCATTCTCTGATAAGCATGAAACGTAAGTTTGTAGTTTTTCAAGAACCAACGACGTACCTGATTTGGTTCTAACCCCAAAGTTACAATATCAGAGTCTTTTATTTTGAGAGTAGGATTGTCGTCCATATATTTTAATAACCGGCTGATCTCTGAAGGTGGATTACCTAATTTTTCTAAGGGTTTACAGACTTTACATGGCCTGTAACCATTGAGCATGGCTTCTTGTGCAGATGAGAAAAATTCTATATTTTCTAATTTGGGTTTAGCAGGACAGGTTGGGCGGCAAAATATACCGGTCGTTTTTACTCCCACTACGAATACACCTTCAAAAGAAGGATCCCTGTCGATAAAGGCCTTGTAAAATATTTCTCTTTCGGTTTCCATATCATTGTGCTCATTTTTTGTGCAAAATTAAAATGTTATCAGCCATTATGCAACCGAAAAATTGACAACTTCATTTATTTTTGATAAATATTTACTTCAGGGGTATTTTAATCATTGTAACTTGTTTATTTTCAGTGAAATCAGGATCGGTATAGTAATGTTCGATAGAGGTACCCGATGTTTCGTAGCCATTGGATTTATCATCCATAGATGTTTTATACACCCTAATGCTCATGTTTTAATTTAGCAAAGTTAATCAATCCCCCACCATTTCTCAAAAACCTGCGTGGTATCCTTCAAATACATTACTTCCCCAATCATTGGGGTTTTCAGGTTCAGGGACTCTTTGTCGGCAGCGACAGAAATATTGTTTAACGGCTCATTCCACGGATGTTTACTCAACGCATATTTTGAATTATGCACGGTCATTATCCGTTTGGCGTTTACGTCTTTTATGGCATGGACCAAATCGCCGGGCAACAGGTGGATGTATTTCCAGTTTTCGTTGTATTGCCCATTTTCCATAATGGCGAGGTCTATTTCAAATTGGTTACCGATAGCGGCAAAATGTGTATCATAACCACTATCGCCGCTCAGGTAGATATTTCGCAAAGGCGTTTGCAGCATGAACGACGCCCACAAGGTTTTATTGGGCGACAAACCGCGTCCCGAGAAATGGCGAGCAGGCAGGCAATGAATCGTGAATCCGCTGTCGATAATTGTATTTTCG
>JAVBKX010000060.1:0-4242 GCA_031553835.1 Bacteroidales bacterium | reverse complement strand
ATTGTTGCCTTTGGCAAACCCGCCGTTAACGGTGCTTTTGATGAAAATGATTTGCGGATATCTTTCTTTGATGATATCGGGATTGTCGGCAGGCGAAGCATTATCTACCACAATGACTTCCAAATTCGGATAGCCGCAATTGAAAAGCGATTCCAACATCTCGCATGTGGCTTCGGATTGATTATAATTGATCGTGATGACGGATACAAGTGGTGATATATCAGACATTTTTCAATTGTTTTTCCAACTCAGGTGAAATAAAGATGAAAACAATACTAAAATAAATAACAAAAGACGAGGGTATTTGTGTGATGACGGGATTGCTGTATGTGTTGACAAGCATTCCCGCAATTCCGCAAATAAGCGCTGTCATTACATTCTTTATCCACGGGTCTTTCAATTTGTACCAAATGATAGAGATACTTTTAAAGACAATCCACATCCACATAAAAAGATAAAACAACAATCCGACGATTCCGCATTCTGCCCAAATTTGAACATAACCGCTATCCGTAGCAACATTCGAGAGGAATGCGTTTGGGGAAAACCGCTCGCCGAATACTCCGGTAACCCCAACTCCTCCGCCAAAAGGACGAGATTTCAAGTACGCTCTGAATATTCGTTGATTTTCCATCCTTACTTGAAAAGACGGATCGTTCGGATCGAATGCTGTTCGCATTCTTCTCACGGAATATATATTATGAGCTATGTAAGTATATTTCAGAAAATAAAAAGCACCTCCGGCCAAAATTCCCATCACAATCATGATGCGAATGTTTTTCTTGATAAAAAGGTATAATCCGATTGCGCCAAAAGGCACAAACAATGCACCCCGCGTTCCGCTGATCAACATTCCGTAAAATCCGAATAGACAAACCGTCCAAAAGAATAATTGATCTTTTCTTGTTTTCATGGAGATAGCGAGCAAAAATGCCGTTATCCCGGCATGTGCTTGAGCACCGCCAAATTGTCCGGCATCGGAATAGAGAGAAAATACTCTGAGTTTCCCCCATAAAATATGCGTTCCAGCCATTCCTGCATCCATCATTGCCTGTTCGGTTGAATTCAATCCCCAATACAATTGCTTGCATCCGTATAATGTCGCCAATATTGCAAAGACTCCCCAAATATACAGGAACCACTTGACATGTTCTGTTTTATTCAACAGGATTAATCCCAAAGGAATAAACATCCACATATACAAAGCAATACCCCGCATGGCATAAAACCAAGCCGTTTTACTCGGGGCTTCAGGATTTAACAACTCTAGTATAACATAAAACATCCACAGTGAAACAATAGCGACAAGGAGGGTACGTGCTTTAGACCAAGGGATTTTCTCAGAAAATCCTTTAAGCAAAAGAACAACATAAGATAAGATCAACAAAAAGTCTATTCCCAATCCAGCGCTGTTCACCTTTAAATAAGTACCGATAAATGATACCAAAAAACAATAAATGAAAATCGAAAAAAGGAGAGTGACAGGGTTTTTATACGTTTTGATCAGATAGTACCAAACAAACGGTAACATCAAAAAACTAATGGCAAAAATAGGCTGTGAATGGGCAACTGCATAAGCCAATCCAATCAACAACACTACCCCTCCGATAATGTACCAAATCTTTTGCCGCAACAATTCGGATATATTCATATTTTTCGGATCGATAAAGAACGATTTCAAATACGAATGATCTTTTTATGAAATTTTTCCGAGCACTTCTTCAACGACATCTACATCAACCTCATTCAAGATGACTTGTGGCTTAATGCCCGATATTTTAATAAAACTGTCCAATGCGGTTTGATCCGCCTTAGTCCATTCTCTGTTGGCATTGCAGACCAAGAATGCCATATCGAATTCCTTGATTAAGGAGACGGGATAATCGCTCATGATCAACGGTGGTAATTCCAATATTAATATATCTGCGTTATTTAATCTCTCTACCGGAACTAAATCCTCAGCACGGGCTTGATAAAAGGCGTTATCTACTTTATAACTGACCACCGACCAACTCCCCGAATCTAAATAAGGTACTACCACCAAACATTTTCTTCCTTTACGGATCAGCCGATCACAAAGCATATTACTAATCACGGTCTTACCTTCCGATGGCCTTGTACTGATGATCAAGATACGTTGTTGTTGATTCTTATGATCGGACATATACAAATTTTTCAGGATTGTATCGCTCAATCCATCACCGACCTGTTCCGGATTTTTGTACGTATTCAGTTTTTTTGTATCGGGAATAATACCTCCCACTTTCAGTCCTGTAATTTGCTCAGTTCTTTGAGGCGTTTTCATGTCGTTATTAAAGTACATCATTGCCAAAATGACAGTAACGGGAATGATGCCGCCTATCATACCACCCAACAATATCAATATTTTTCTTGTACTTTTTGCTGTTAAAGGATAATTCGGAGTATCAATCACTTGTATGGTAGAAAACGAACGTTGATCTTGCTGTTGTTTCTTACTTTGATTCAAAGAATTCAACACCGCCAAATATGCCTTTTCACTGATATCTATTTCACGTTGAATTTTTTTCAATGTATCGCCTAACGGGAGGAATCGATTATATTGTGCCATGGTGGCATTTTTTCGATTCTCCAATACTTTCAAACGAGCCTTACCCTCTTCGTATGTAATTACTTTGTTAAAATATTCATTTGCGGCAGCTTCATTTGTTTTTCCTGCCGGTGAAGCGGAAAATGTCGTAATATCTTGATTCATATCTGTTTTCACTTGTGTAATTTGTGTCTGCAAATCAGCAATAGTTTCCGGGGAGGCGTTATTAAATTCGGCAGTGTTTAATCGCCCGGACAGTCGACTCAAACGGTCTCTTTTCTCCAAAAAAATCGTATTTTTCAATGATTGAGCCTGAGCACCCAATTGACTTTCTATGTTTCTGATCCCGGCTTCAGTAGCAGATAATGCTTCTTTCTCCTTGTTTATCTGATCCATAATCTCTTTCTGATCCGTGATCACTATGTCTTGCTGGGTTGAATAATTCACCAAGTTATATTTTTCTTTAAATTTTTGCTCCTTCGCTTCTGCATTTTTCAAATTCGCTTGAGCCAACTGGAGTTGTTCTTCGTAAAAATCGACAACCTTATCGGTCTGCCCCTCCTTGATTCTACGATAGTTCCTGACACAAACATCAATCAAAATTTTCAATGTTTGTTGGCATACTCCGGGGTCATCGGATGTATAATTCAACGAAATCATATCGCTATTTCCTTTCCGATTGACCGATATGGATGAGAGTGCACCAATGCTGTAATATGGTATGTGCGGATAATTTATTATTCCCGTAAGAGAAATATTCGCATCGGCATTTACCATCAGATTGTGATACGTTTCCTCTTCAGTTTCACCGACAAGCCCACGAACATCGGAAGGAATCCACTCATTTATGGCGCTAAAATGTTCGATCGAAATATATTTTGGATCGGCCTGTTGAAGCACCAAGTGTGAAGCGAGCAATCTCAACCCTACCTCTTGTAGTGTTTCCCTGCTGGTGAAAATGTTCGCTAAATTATCGAATGATGATGATTGTGCTGACCAGTCCGACCTGCCGTCCATTGAAATGATGGTGGTGCCGGTAGCGATACCGGTATAAATCGTTGCTGTGGATGTGTATTTCCGAGAAATATTCAGAGTAAACAAAAACACTAATCCGGCCATAAGCACAGAAGATCCAATTATAATCTTATACTGTCTGAGTAAAGATTTTATTATTTTGATGATATCCATACTATATTTATTTTAAGAGCTTGACACCAACTGTTTCTTCCAATAATCGAATGGATTTTAACAAATTGTTTTTTTGTATTTCCTGTTCGTTTTGCGCCATCAGATATGTTTCATACGCTCTGGTGTACTCCGTCAAGGTTATCTTATTTGTTTCAAAATCCATTTTTGTTTGTTCGTACAACATGCCGGCGGATGAAAGCAACTCTGTTCGCATACCAAGTGTTTTTTGCGCCGATAATACATCGAAGTAAGCAGAAATAACAATCTGCCTTATCCCCCTCAATGCCTCATGGTGATGTATTTCAGATTGCTCGATCCTTAATTTAGCTTTTTGAATTTTTCGGTTTCGATCAAAAATATCAGATAACGGCATATATGCACTTAATCCGAGACCGTAATTCCACGTGGCACCCCCCGGCGGGATAAATGCGCCACTCCCGGCGTTTGACATCCTCGCATAATCCAGCATGCTGCCTAATCGCGTA
>JAVBKX010000038.1:0-70078 GCA_031553835.1 Bacteroidales bacterium | reverse complement strand
GAATGTTTTTCAACGCAACGAGTGAATAAGGGAGTGATGTATTAGAGTATGATTGTTTTCAAACAGTCAATACATTGTATTTATCGTGATATCAGTAATATAATAAGAAAAAGGGCGGCCGGAAGCATCTTTGAACCGAGTAATCCACCGCCCTGATTTCTCCAAACTAACAAGAAAGGAGGTGACAAATGTACTAAAAAAAACGCACAAAACCTATTTTTATTCCTTGCAGGCGGTAAACTGCAAAGGATCAAACCACAATTTATTTTTTTTCTTAATTCTTTATTGATTTATTAATTAAACAGTCATTTGTCATGAAAAATCTATTAATTTCAACGATCCTCGCATTCAGTATTTTTTGTTCAGTAAACGCCCAACAATTGGGTACAGGTATGGCTCCTTGGATTCCAACAGGAAAAACTTTCAATTCAGCTTTACTTTCCGGAGCATACGGAGGGTATGCTTCTCCGGGATATCCGCTCAGTAGTGATTTTAATTTTTTATTTGTAATCAGACATACGGATAACAACAACAACTGCCAATTTCAATTATCTTCGTCTTATGCAGCGAATGATCGATTATTTTTTAGAAAATTTGCTCCTTATGGTTTAGCAGATGTAAATCTGCCTTGGTATGAACTGGCGACCAGAGGAACTAACATCTTCACAGGTTCCCAATAATAAATGGCAATGTCGGCATCGGGGTCCCTTTTCCTAAAAATAAATTAGATGTTAACGGCACCATCCATGCCAAAGAAGTCAAAATTGACAACAGCAATTGGCCCGATTATGTTTTTGCTAATGATTATCAATTACCCTCCCTTACTTCTGTTTCTAACTTTATAGAGGAAAACCGGCATTTACCTGATATCCCTTCTGCTGTAGAAGTAGAAACCAACGGTGTCAGCGTAGGTGAAATGCAGGCGAAATTGCTCCAAAAGATCGAAGAACTCACACTGTATTTGATCCAACAGGATGAAACGATTAAAATTCAAGCAACTGCGATTTCGGAATTGAAGAAGGAGATCAATACGTTGAAAGGAAATCAATAAAAATTATGTCTGTTATGAAAACGATTTTCAATATGATACTTGTTTTGATTACAAGTATGAGTGGCTCATTATTATATGCACAAAATACGATAACCTTTGGTTATGATGCCGCCGGCAACTGTGTCAGTAGAACCATTACTATTACGACTCAAAAAGTAGCACCAATGCCTGTTGCCGAAACAGCGGTGGTATATTCCGAAATGTTGTCCGACATTCAAATCAAGATTTATCCCAATCCAACAGACGGGTTATTGAAAGTAGAAATACAAAACCTGTCAGAATCCCAAATTGCTGAAATTCGACTATACAACCTCTCAGGGCGGCTAATTATCGCCCAAAAGGCAATTGAAGGAACCTCGGAGATTGATATTAGTGACCAGCCCGCAGGAATCTATGTGATGAAAATCATGGCAGGAGAATATCAGACAGAATGGAGAATTATTAAGAAATAATCATACTTCAAAGATTATAATCATGAAAATAAAATATCTCATTAACAATTTGTTATGTATAGTCATAACAATTATACCAATACATTTCATATACAGTCAACCAGCCACATTGACGCTCAATAAAATAGAAGCGGGAAATATTATTAAAGAAGCAAGTCAATCAGTGACGCTATCTCCCGGATTTTCGTATAAAGCGACACAGGGGGAAACTTTCATCGGACGGATCTCTACCAATCAAAATGAGGGGAATAATAATCTGGTAAATTACAATGTTGCTATAACCGATATCAGTGTGGAACCGGATTTTCAGCCTTCGATCCGTGGCAGCCTTGATGTGTCTCCAACGGGAGCAGCTACATATAGCATTCCGATCTCTCTTCCTCCGGGAACCATGGGGATGCAACCCAATTTAGCTATTGTTTACAACAGTCAGGCTGGCAATGGAATTCTTGGTTTAAAATGGGGTCTATCCGGATTATCGGCTATTTCAAGGTCCGGTAAAAATCTTTTTTCAGATAATACTGTCGATGGAATTAGCTATAGTGATAATGCTGCCGATGATGCTTTGACTTTGGATGGAAACCGGTTGGTAAAAGCGAGTGACGGAACATTCCGAACCAAAGTGGAAACATTTTCCCGTATCACAGCCAATGGTAGTGGCACTACATCCTGGTTTAAAGTGGAATATAAAAACGGACAGGTCGCCGAATATGGTAATACTTCCGATTCCCGTTTGTATGCATCCGGGAAGGCCAATCCATTGGCGTGGCGTATTAATAAGATTTCAGATCCGAATGGGAATTATATGACTTTTATCTATAAAACAGAAAATGGAGAGTCCTTCATATCCACTATTAACTATACTGGTAATACTAAAACCTCATTGGCCACTTATAATAAAATCACTTTTAATTACAAGAAAAGAAGTGATATAAGTTCCCGTTATGTTTCCGGAGGAACTTTGTCTCAAGCGAATTTGTTAACCTCTATTGTATTGACCTGCGAAGGAAGCTATGTCAAAGAATTCAAAATGGATTACGACGAACAATATGCATACATAGGTTCAAGATTAACAACAGTCACAGAACACTTTGATTCCAACAACTCTTCCTCCCTTTCGGTTTCCTGGGGATTATCAGCAAAGAAGAAAAAAATCGGCACCCCTGATACCTATATTAAGAACATTCCGGATGGTCAAATCTATACCGGCGATTTCAATGGAGACGGATTAGATGATGTACTTACCTTTAATGCCGGCACTTGGCAACTGATGAACCGGGGAGTGGATGCGCCTGTCACTGTTTCGTTATCTAATATTTCTAGTAGCATCAACACAAATGATGTATATGTTGGAGACTTCAATGGGGATGGGAAAGCGGATTTAATGGTACATGATAAAAAAAATGATGGTGAATATAAAATATATTTTTCAACCGGTACTGGTTTCGATCATAAAAAAACTATTGCTGCAGGATGTGCAATTGTTGGGGATTTTGCGGCTATAGGTAAAGATCAAATTATTATTAATGCTAAAGAAACATATGTAATAGCTACAACTGGTAGTCCATTTACGATTACGCAATATATTACATATTATTGCTATGAAGAAAACGGATCCATAACCAAGATAAGACTCAATGGTCTCAATACTCGGTCGCAAAGCGGAAAATTATATGTATCTGATATTGATGGAGATGGCATTATGGAATTTGGGTTCATAACATCCAATACATTAAAGATATATACTGTCAAAAATAAAATAACCCCAACTCTATTGACCACGTTATCCGACCTTAACATTAACAATATTCAAGTTGCAGATGTGGACGGCGATGGCAGAACCGAAATAATTTCGGTGCAAAGTACTACGAAAACAGATAAAAACTTTGTGGACAAATTTGATTATTGTACATATAATGGTAGTTCCTTTGGAAAGGTATCCCATTCTATGTTCCGTCCTTTAATTCAATTTGAAGCTGCCATTCGTAATCCAAATAAGGCTAAAGGATATGAGATCATCCAGTGTTCTTCCGATAATACAATATTGTTTAAAGATATAAATGGAGACGGAAAAGCGGATGTGTTGCAAATATTCAATGTACATAAACCCAAAGGAGCTATTTGGGCTAATAAGAAAGATTGGAGGGGGATTTATGAATTTGAGATGTATCCCATTGATAATACGGTTTGGGCGAATGTGCCTGAAGAAAAACAAACCTATTGTCAGTACATTATTTCGGGAGAAGGTGGTATAAGGGAATGGATTCCATTCAACGAACTAAATGCCATCAGTGGATTTGGCGACTTCAATGGTGATGGCAATACAGACGTCATGCTCAAACCATTACTGCAAAATTATACTTTCTTTGATGTAAATGTTTCACAAGATTATCTGGTAAATGCAATTACCGATAATTCCATCAACGAAAATATCAAAATCTCCTATGTTCCAGCATCCAACAAAACCGTTCATACTAAAGGTTCCGGATCCACATTTCCATATTGCGACTATGCAGGACCACTTTATCTGGTATCATCAGTTGAAGTGCCGGATGGAATTGGCGGAAAAAACAAAGTGGAATATGCCTATGCCGGATTGACGTTACATCGCCAGGGAAGGGGTCTCTTGGGATTCAAAAGTGTAACATGTAAAGACAACACCAGGGAGCTGGTCACAAAAACGCATTACAAAGAAACCTCAGAAACGAAGAGTTGGGTACCTTATTATACAATTGTTACGACGACTGATAAAGCTAAGGTATCGTCTATAGGCCGAAGATATACTTATAGCCTGTATGACAGGCTTCAATCAGACACTGTACGGGATTATTTAAATAACCGGAACTATTACACCACTTATGTGTATGATTCCTATGGAAACCCGACATCTGTAATTACGACCTATAGTCAGAATGGTATCTCAAAAACAACAACGAGTTCATACGAAACGAAAGGGTCGTGGGTTCCAAATAAGCTGACACAAAGTACAATCAGCAATGCTTACGGAGGAACCGCATCTTATGCACCAATCACCAGATATACTTATGATGGATTGGGTAATTTGTTGACTATAATACAGAATTCAGGAAAATCAAAAGCATTGACCACTACATTCGCAACTCCCAATTCGTATGGCTTACCGAGTAGCGTCACTCTTTCTGCTTCCGGGGAAGAAAACCGTACCAATTCTTTTGTATATGACACTAAATACAGGTTCATTAAACAAAAGAAAAACGAATTGGGACAGACCATTGAATGTGAATATGACCCAAAAACTGGGAATATGCTGTCTGCAACAAACCTGACTACAGGATTGATCCAATCATTTCGCTATAACGTGCGGGGAGAGTTGCAAGAAACAACCGGCCCCGATGGGAATATTACCAAATATTACCGGAAAAAAGCGGATGACAATGCCCCGCAATACGCCGCTTATTACACCTTGGTAGAAGTTCCCGGGCAACCGTACCTGAAAATATACTACGATAAACTGGGACGGGAAATCCGGCGGGAAACCCAGGGATTTTCTTCCAAAGTTGTAGTGGACAGGACGTATGATGCCAAAGGCGTATTGAAAAGTGTTAGTGACCCGTATAAGTCATCTGCCGGCGCTTCTACCACTTATGGATATGACAAGTATGGACGATTAAGTAGTTCCAAATACCAATCGCTGGAAACCAAATACAGTTATGGTGAAGGGACAATCACTACTACTGACCCATCGGGAAATACAGTAACACAACGGAAAGATCAATTGGGGAACAGTATCCACATAACAGATGCCAACAACCTGACACTGTACCGCAGTTATGCCGGAGGCCAGATGAGCCATGTTTATACTGCTGGTTCTGACAAAATAATCAGCATGGGGTATGACGATTGTGGAAGGCAAAACAAACTCACAGACCTCGATGCCGGAAGCATTGACTATGGATATAATGCCTTTGGAGAATTAGTCAGCCAGAAAGATGCCCGGTCCAATCAATACACCATGAAGTATGACAACCTGGGACGGCTAAAAACAAAAACAACTCCTTTGGGTACCACTTCGTACGAATATTACACGGAAACAGGTAAGGCATCCCATGGTTTGCTGAAAACAGTAACCGGCCCGGATAATATGAAAGAACAGTACGAATACGATCCATTGGGACGGTTAATCGCCTACACCGATAATATTGAAGGTGAAGCTTTCAAGACCAGTTATGGTTATGATGTTTACGGCAATATCACCCTGATGTCTTACCCTTCCGGATTTACAGTTGAAAACCGGTACAACAAAGCTGGCTATCAGTACGAGATCCGGGATGCTTCGTCTTCCCAATCTATCTGGAAACTACAGGAAACCAATGAAATGGGAGCCATCCGTAAAGTGGTGAATGGGAATGGCCTGACTACCGAATATGTGTATAATGCCTACAATGCACTCACTGATATTAAAACCGGAAGTATCCAGCATTTGAATTATACGCCGAATGCCAACAATCCATTCCTGATTGATGGCAGGAAAGATATAAAGAAATCGCAGACCGAAAGTTTCAAATACAGCAGGTTAGAGTGGTTGCAGTCGTACCAGATCAACAATGGGAGTATTCAATCTATGATTTATTACGATAACGGGAATATAGAAACCAAACCTGGTACAGGTTCTTACAAATACGATCCGCAAAAGATTCATGCCGTTCAATCCATTACGGGCGAATATACAGCGCCTGCACAAACCGTTGCATATAACGGGTTGAATAAAGTATCATCCATCACGGAAGGAAATTATAAATATAACTTCCAATACGGTTCGGATGCCCAACGGCGGAAAATGCGTGAATACACGTCTTTTTCCCTGACCTTGGACAAGTCTTATACGCTCAATTACGAACGGGAAAAAGCCGGGGTAACTACACGGGAATACCATTATATTCCAACTCCTTCCGGTATGTCGGCAGTCTGGATCAAAGAGAATGGGAATCAGGGAAACTTTTATTACCTTTGTTCCGATCATTTGGGTAGCATCACTGCCGTTGCTAATAGTTCAGGCGGGATTGTTACTGAGTATGGTTACGATGCTTGGGGAAGGAGACGGCATTCGGGCAATTGGAATGATTACAATCCTTCGGTTAGCAGCCTGCTTAGCAGAGGCTATACAGGACATGAACATCTTGATAAGGTTGGATTGATTAATATGAACGGGCGGTTGTATGACCCGCGGGTAGGGCGGATGTTGAGTCCCGATAACCTTGTGCCGAATCCTTATTCTTTGCAGGGGTATAACCGGTATAGTTATGTTTTTAACAATCCGATGAGTTATGCGGATCCCGATGGAGAGAACCCATTGGCGTGGATTGCTGGTGGCGCTGTGCTTCTATTTAAGTTTTTGTATGATGGAGCCAAAGCAAATGACGACAACTGGAACCCTATTGAATGGGATTGGAAGAAAGCTACCTATACTGTTGGTTATGGTTCTAATACAAATACTCTTTATGGAGGTATTGGTTGGGATAGTAATTATTTAACGGTGATGACTTTTAATCCTGGTTTAGGTATAGGGTTTGGCAATTTGCAACAGTTGGAATACCTGAATTCTGCTCCCATTCGTTCTTTTTCCGATTCTCGACCGGAAGGTATCTATGCCGCTCAACCCGGTTTTTGGGAGACCTTCAGGGCGATGGCTTATGTCAATGAATCGTTTTACCAGACAATAGACATGTTTTATGTCTTTGGTACCAACCTGAGGACACAATATGGGTATCACCTGGATGGTTCATTCGCTTCACCGGAAGAGTACCGTATAGCAGCTATGGGAACATTTATGTCGGTGATGGGAACCGGTATGAGTGTGGGTGCGGGAGGTAATTATTCGTTAGGAGCCGCGAAGGGGGGAGGCAAAGAACTGTATAATTTTGGAAAAACGGCTGCTCAACATATGACAGAGCCTGGGCGTAAAGTTCCGCTTCAACTTATGGATGATGTTCTTAAAACAACTAAGGGATTACCTGACCCCGGCGGTTCTCGAGCGTTAATGCATTATTCTCCAATGTGGAAAAATGGAACACAATATAATTTGGAGATACTTTATGACCAAACAACTAATTCTATTTGGCATTTCAAGTACACACAAAAAGCATTAGGCCCATTACCTTTAATCCCATGATTTATGTTTGACAAGAACGATAAAAGAAGATTATGTCAACTAATGGATATGTATCTGGCAGGAACAATCACAGCTTCTGTTTTTTGTGATGAGTTTTATTATTGCTACGATTTAGAATTGGATAATACGACTTTAAGCGACTTGGAGAGTCAAGTTTTCGCTGAGTTAGGAACTGTGGCTGGTCGATTTTCTCCTTATGAAGAAGACCATTTAGGTTTACCACATGGCTTTTATACAGAAGTGGAACTTCGACAAAAGATACTTGAGACGAAAGAAAAATTAGCAGCAGGGCAAGCCGGTTTTTAAGACAGCACTTTACCCCCGCCCGCTCCCTAAGGTAGGTTCTGCTTGCATTGAAACGCAAGCAACCCTTGCCTTAGGGGGCAGGCTACCGCAGTTGTACTATCAGGCGTTTGGCGCAGTTCAACCCCCGTTGGCCGTAGTCTAATGGCATTCGCATGTTGAGCGAAATCTCTGACTTCGCTCAACGGGGCAGGTTAGTGGCGCCAAAAGAAATAGTACGGTTGATGCGTAGCATAAGATGAATGATGGTTTTTCAAGGCAGGAGCCTTATGTTGTATATGAGAGATTTCAGAGCCGTTTTATTACTGTTTGTTATATGGCTATGTACGTTTGGTTGTAACCGGACGGAAGATTCAAAAGAACAAAATTATACTGATCAGATTGATCAGCTTGTATCCACCTATCATCAACTTCATCAGTTTAATGGGGTGGTTTTGGTTGCGAAAGAAGGTAAGATCATTTTTCAAAAAGGATACGGACCAGCAAACCGGGAGCTCAATGTTGAAAATGACGTAAATACCCGTTTTCGGATTGCATCGATTACCAAACAGTTTACGGGTATGTTGACAATGATTTTGAAACAGGAAGGGAAACTCAAACTTGAGGATCCTGTTTCAAAATTTTTGCCTTATTATCGGAAAGATATTGGAAATAAGGTGAATATCCATCATTTGCTGACTCATACTTCCGGTATTCCCGAATATACAGGAAGAGACGACTTTTTTTCAAGTATAGCCGGAGTCAATTATCAACGGAACGATTTTATAAAAAGATTTTGCAGTGACACCCTTCAGTTTGAACCGGGTGCTAAATTTAGTTATTCCAATTCGGGATATTACATTCTGGGGGCAATTATCGAAGCCGTGACCGGAAAAACGTATGCCGAAGTATTGAAGGAAAAAATATTCGATGTAGTGGGCATGAAAAACAGCGGCTGTGATATTCCTTCCATAATAGTACAGGGGAGAGCAAGTGGTTATGATTATAAACGCAGTGTGTATAGTAATGCTGATTTTATCAATGTATATGCTACTGTTTATGCGGCCGGATGTATTTATTCGACTGTCGGGGATTTATTCATGTGGGGAGAAGCATTAACCGGTAATAAGTTGCTATCCGAAGAAAATAAAGAGATTCTGTTTACTCCGTTTCTGAATATGTATGCATACGGTTTGGTAGTGAGTAAAGCAGCATTTCCCGGAATAGATCATGAGGTAATGTTACTGACCCATACCGGAGGAATCAATGGTTTTCGTTCTGTCCTGCTACAGGAAATAGAAGATAAAGAAATTATCGTCATCTTGAGTAATATGGTTATCGATAATAATTATGATTTAGACCTGAATCCAATTGCTAACCGAATTTTCTCGATTATCAACGATTTACCTTATGAAATGCCGGAAAATTCTTGAATACTGGGAAACGTAATAAAGGAAGAATGTAAGTATATGTAGAGAAATGTGTGTGTGGCATTCTTTTATTTTAAATGAATAATATCTTTTATCGTATTGAATAATATCTTATCTTTGCAGTGAAAGAAATAACATAATTCAATACAGCTATGATACGACAAGAAGAAATAGCCATAGTAATAGATGCACAACGGGATGCTTTTATGAAACAAGATTCCGGTTTTATTCGCGATGCTCTCTCTGTAATTCCTATAGCGGATTCATTTGCTACCATAATAACAGGAATGCGTCGATGTGGAAAAAGCACTTTACTTTTGCAACTACTTCGTCGGGATTATCAAGATGCTTTGTATCTCAATTTTGATGATATACGGTTATCCGGTTTTCAAACGGCTGACCTTGTCCGGCTTCATAAAGAAATAGAAAGGCGGGCAATAAAGGTGCTTTTCTTTGATGAAATACAAGCCATTGAGGGTTGGGAAAAATATATCAATCAACTTTTACGGGAAGGCTACAACGTGTTTATAACCGGTTCTAATGCATCTATGCTTAGTATTGAATTGGGAACGCATCTAACCGGAAGGCATTTGCCTATGGAATTATTTCCATTTTCTTATTCGGAGTTCATGCGATTTAGAGGACTTGGCAACAATGACTCTACTATCATGGACTATCTGAAAACAGGGGGAATTCCTGAATACCTCAAAACCGGAATGCCTGTTGTTCTGAATGCTTTGACAGATGATATTCTCATGAGGGATATCGCTATCAGGCATGCCATCCGGGATGTAGTTTCATTACGTCAATTAGCGGCATTTCTTATAACCAATATCGGTAATCCTATTTCAGCAAATAAACTGGTCGGAATGTTTGATATAAAGTCTCCGGCTACTTTTCTGGAATACTTTTCATTCCTGAAAGATGCCTATTTGCTTGAATTTATACCCTTGTTCAGCCATTCGTTGAAAGTACAGGCTCGTAATCCGAAAAAAGTATATGTAATGGATACCGGTATATATACCGAAAATTCCATATCAACAAGTGACAATACCGGAAGACGTTTTGAGAATCTTGTATTCTTGCATTTACGTCGGAAATACAAACACATTTTTTATTATAAAGAGAAGGGAGAATGCGACTTTATCTCAATGGAAAAAAACGTCGTCAAAGATGCGATACAGGTATGTTTAACTATCGATGACGAAAATTTTGAACGGGAATACGACGGCGTGTTGGAAGCGATGCGGACTTTAAAACTAAAAGAAGGCAGCATTATAACGCTGAATCAAAGTGATATATTTGAAAAAGAAGGTATGACAATCAGGATGATACCTGCCCATGTGTTTTTTGAAAATTGAAAATAAGTATCCCCCCTGTTGGCCGTAGTCTGTTGCTTTTAGCACGGCATAGGCAGCTCCTCTGTCGAACTGGGGTAAGGTACCATGCAAAAAATCAACAATTGTTCAAAAATTCATGTTTATAAATTCTTTTTTTGTATTTTTACAGCGTTTAATTTTATTGAATAGTAAAAAGATGCTACGCCGATGTGGAGGGCTTAAAGTCAAATTATAATAATTGCTAATACTAATATCATAAACGAGCATGTACCTTATACGTCAAAGAATATGAACATGCGAGTTCCATATGACCTTTAAAAAACAAATTATGTACATATGAAATATAAAAAAATTCTTCTTGTGCTTACTCTCTCGTGTATCTCTTTTTCAATTTTTGCTGATTCAGGCATTTATATTTGCGGACATTTCCGTCGCGACCGCACAAAAACTGTAACCGCTTTAAAGGCATCAGGGTTTACTTTCGGTATCCTTTTTAACGTTCATGTTGAAACCGATGGCACGTTAACCACCGACGGCGAAGTCATTTGCAAAGACGGCAAATATGTTTTCGACCAGAAAATTCCGGGCTACACAAGTGATAAGGCGCAGATTGATTATGTGGATGATGTAAACTCTTTACTTTCGGGCAATACTTCTTTACTTCGCCTGGAATATTGCATTGGCGGTTGGGAGAACCATGCCTATCAAAACATTAGCAAATTGGTCAATACCCAGGGTACGGGAACTTCGAGTATTTTATACAAAAATTTCAAGGCTTTGAAAGATGCTATTCCTGCGGTAATTGCTGTAAATAACGATATTGAACATGATTATGAAGCCAATTCGCAGTCGAAATTTCATATCATGTTATACGACATTGGTTTTAAAACAACGATTGCTCCTTATACAAATAAATCATATTGGGACAGTTTTGTTGCAAAAATCGAAGCAGCCCGTCCGGGCGCCGTTGACCGGAATTATCTGCAGTGTTATGGAGGAGGTTCCGGAAATAATCCTAAAAATTGGAAAATCAGCAATTTACCTATCTATGGAAGTCGAGACATAGAAGCCAATCCCAACCTCAGCCATCAAACGATTGTAAATACGATGACGAATTGGAAAAACGATGCAGGAATTGTTGGCGGCTTTTATTGGAATTACAACTATGATCGCGATTTGAAGAAATTTTCCGCCCCCATCAACGAAGTTTTTGGTGTAGGGAAAGTAGCTGATCGCGGCAGGATTGTAGTGATGGTTTATCCTGAGACAGATTACAAAACGCCACAAACAAATTTTGTGATGGGTAGCTATACCAAAACTCAGATCCAGGATAAAGGATTCGATCCAAATAAATTAGAAAGTATAAAAATGAACGAAGGTATCAAAATGGTTCTTTTTATGGAAGATAATTTTGGGGGAGATTCTATTGTCGTTACTTCTAACGTAAATGATGTCAAATCTTTACCCGGTACAAATACTATTAACTCATGGCGCATTCTTGCCAATAGTCTCGACGAGATTTCGGGTAAAGAGTTTGTGATAAAAAATAAACAAAGTGGTTTCATTTTAAAACCTTATAAAAATAGTACGGCAACTACCATTTACCAAATGCAGCCTGATGATACCGAATATAGTATCTGGACTTTTGAACTTGTAGAGAACAATTTGTATAAAATCGTAAATAAAGGCAGCGAAAGGGTTTTACAGATGAACAACACCGTGCAGGCCTCATTTTTGCATGAAGGCTTAACCATTACTCAGACCTCTTATGACGGCAGCTCAAATCAACATTTTATTGTAACACGAAATGTTGATGATACATATAAAGTGATTTCAATGAGTAGTTTAAAATACATCGGTATTGCCGACAATAAACAATGGACAGAAAATGTGAGTCCTGTTCAGCGCCGGTCATCCTCTGCACCCAGTACAGATTGGCAACTGATACCGGTGGAAGAAAATTCCAGCAATAACAGCATCCGGCAACCGGACGCCGGTTTATTCAACATCTATCCTCGCATTACAAGCGGTGAAATAAAAATTGACAGTTCATTTCCATCTTTTTCATTGAAAATCATTGATATCAATGGTCGTACTATCCTTGAAAAACAACAAACAAATGCAAATTTAGATATTTCATCACTTTCGGCCGGAGTTTATATTTTGTGTCTCGAAAGTGCAAATCGAAAAGAAACAGTCAGAATTATAAAGACCCCCTGAAAGCTGTGTTATGGAGTGAGTAACTGTATTGCTTTTTCCAAATCTTCCGGCGTGTCAATACCTGCCGTTTCAATTTCTGTAATCTTCGTTTTGATTTTATATCCGTTTTCCAGCCACCGGAGTTGTTCAAGTGATTCCGCTTTTTCTAAAGAAGATTGCGGTAAACGGGTGATTTCTTTCAGCACTTCCGTACGGTAAGCATACATTCCGATATGCTTATAATAGCGTTGATGATCAAGCCATTCATCCATTTGTGCGCCACGACAATATGGAATCACGGAACGACTGAAATACAAGGCGAATCCCTCCGCATCTACTACTACTTTCGGAGAATTCGGATTAAACAATGCCTCTCTCCCATCCGATTGTTGAAACGGTTTGACTAATGTAGCAATTTGTGTCTTCGGATCATTAAAGCAGGATTGGATAGATTCGATCTGGGAAAGATGAATAAAAGGCTCATCCCCCTGAATATTAATGACGACATCGTATTGCCCCTGAATAATAGTAATGGCTTCATAGCAGCGGTCGGTTCCGCTCTGATGATGCGGGGAAGTCATTACCACCTTACCGCCAAACGATTCGACCGCTTGGCGAATCCTGTCATCGTCTGTAGCCACATATACCGAATCCAAACATTCGGAAACGCGCTCATATACACGTTGAATCATGGGCTTACCCAATATATCGACCAATGGTTTTCCGGGAAAACGAGTGGATGCATACCGTGCCGGAATAATCCCTACATACTGCATAACTTATTTAATTCTATAATGTTATCTCTTTCACCTACCACCCAAATCACATCATTTTCGATTAAATCCAAATCGATGTCAGGATTAAGTATCGACATATCGTCGCGTTCGATACCAACCACTAAGCAATCGTATTTATCGCGTATATGGGAAGTCTTAATAGTTTTGCCAATCAGCGGCGAACCTTTTTCCAATTGAAGCTGTTCAATATTAACAGACGCTACAGGTTCTTTGGGCAAGTCTTTGTATTTCTTTGTTTTATCTTCAATATAACGTTGAAAGATCATCATTTGCTTATCATTTCCCACCACAATCAGTTTGTCCAACGGAAAAATACGTTCGGTTCCTCCTGGAATATTAATCCGTTTATCACCTCTGATAATGGTAACTATGTTAACACCGCATCGTTGACGGAAATTCAATTCCTGTAATGTTTTACCTACAATAGAATAATTTTGTTTAACATCAAATTCCGTCAAATGCAAATCCCTATCCAACAGGTGATTGGCGAATTTCCGATTGATTGGAGCATGCAAATCTTCATAATACTGGCGTGCATTCAGGTTTTTTTTGAACCGACGTTCAATCAGTATAGATTGTTTTTTTAATTGTTTGGAAAACAGGAAAAATAAGACAATGATACCTGCAAAAAACAGTGCAATTCCTGATTTTGTATTCAGAAGACGTATTTCCACTATGCTGATTAATATCATACAAATAATAACACGCAGCATAATAGTAAAAATTAAAGGTCCACGGTTACTTTTGCTTTTATTCCACAGGATTTCAAATTCATTGGAGTGATTTTTTTTGACCATGATCGCCCGTAAAAAAGGAGCGATCATCGATAAAATAATAACGATACACAAAATACGGCCTTTCAGTCCTTCAATATATTCACAAACCCAGGGTACTAAGTATTGAAACGACAGGATAAGGATCATAACGGAAATCAACAGGTATAACATGGTCATTTTACCCACTTCTTTCAGAAATTTTTTCCAGGTATTTTCTTCTCCTACCGGATGCGCTCCTGAAGTTTCCTTATTCATGTATTTATTCCAGGATGCAGGCGCTTTCTTTTCTATTAATTTATATGCTGGTCCTGACAATTTTATCAAATAGGGCGTCAAAAAAATAGTAATAATGGAAACGGCGACAATAACCGGGTACAAAAACTGCGCGATCACGCCCAATGATAATCCCAAACTGGCAATAATGTAAGAAAATTCGCCGATTTGAGGCAATGCAAAACCGGATTGTACGGCAATTTTAAGCGGTTGTCCGGACAGCAACACTCCGCTCGATGCAAACACGATCTGCCCAACTACTACTGCCAATGATATCACCACAATCGGAAACCAATATTGACCGATTACCGGAATATCTATCATCATTCCCACCGAAACGAAAAAAATCGCCCCAAAAAGATTTTTAACCGGCTGTACTAAATTTTCTATCTTTTCTGCATCAATCGTTTCGGCCAGGATCGAACCCACGACAAACGCACCCAAAGCGGATGAAAAGCCGGCCTGAGTGGCAAGCATTACCATCCCGAAACACAATCCGAGCGAGAGCACCAGCAAGGTTTCATCATTCAAAAAACGCTTGGCTTTTTTGAGAAAAGTAGGAATAAGATAAATACCTGTCACAAACCAAAATAACAAAAATGCCAGCAATTTAAAAATACTGGTAACCATTTCTGTTCCTTCCACATGCTTACTAATAGCCACAGTAGATAAAAGAACCATCAATAATATGGCGAAGAGGTCTTCTACAATCAATATTCCCAATACAATACCTGCAAATCGTTGATTCTTTAACCCCAGATCTTCAAACACTTTGATAATAATCATGGTGGAAGACATACACAACATCGCGCCCAAAAAAAGGCTGTTGATATGCGACCATCCCATGGCAAGTCCCAATAAATAGCCCAATGTTATCATCGAAATAACAATGGTAGTGGTAGCAATGATAGCGGTCATCCCGACATGGAGCAATTTCTTAAAACTAAAATCCAATCCGAGGGCAAACATAAGGAAAATTACGCCGATATCAGCCCATGTCTGAATACTTGTAACATCCGTAACAGAAGGAAGTACAGGAACTTGAGGGCCTGCCAGCAATCCGGCGATAATATAGCCCAACACAACAGGTTGTTTAAGCCATTTAAAAAGAATGGAAAATATGCTTGCAAAAATCAGGATTAAAGCAAGATCAGAAACCAATGGCGGAAGATGCGACATCTAATAATGAGGAATTAATATCCGAACACTGTTTCCAGCGATACTTCCTGAACTTCTCCATAATGCTCTCTCAGGTAATTGAAATCAATATTTTCCTTTTTACCAATGATTAATATGGAATAAGTGGCCGGTTTAATATGTGTTTCAAAATAATGTTCAATATCTTCTATTTTCATCGATTCAATTGTTTCAAACAACGGTTTTCTGATATCATAATCCACACCTAATTCTTTCCATTGCATATATTTCCAGAACATATTACTCTTGGTAATCCTTTCCGACCGGATCATGTTAAGTACAGCTTCTTTACTCAGTTCAAATTGTTGTTCTGCCTGCGGCATTTGTGAAAGCAAACTACGAAACGCATCCAATGCCGTTTTCATCTTATCAGACTGAGTACCTACATAGCCTTGAATATAGTTGGATTCTCTTGCGGTTCGAGGAGGCGCCACCCGGGCAAAAGCTGTATAAGCCAATCCTCTGGCTTCCCTGATTTCCTGGAAAATAATCGAGTTTATACCCGATCCATAATAAGCATTAAACATGGTTTGATATGGAAACAACGACGGATCAAACAGTACATCTTTTGCCAGTAACACGACTTCGGTTTGTACCATATCATAATTGGCAAAATACACAGACGGTTTGTCCATCGGTAATTCGGGATAGATTTTTTTTGCCGGAGTATCCGTCATGCCATCGGAATGTTGTATTTTTTCTATTTTGGCAACCATATCTTCATTGGATTGCGGGCCATAATAGAAGTAACTTTGCTTATAAGTCGTAAATTGTTTAATCAAATCAACCAATTCCTGCGGATCGATCGCCTTCAGTTCCTCTTCTGTTAAAATATCAGTAAAAGGCGATTGGGTTCCATATTTTGCATAAGAGACCAATCCGTTGCGAAGAATGGTATTTCGATCAATCTTCAGGTTCATTCGCTCTTTTATAATGTCGTTTACAAGATTTTGATATGCCTCTTCATTGACAATTGAATGTTGTAACATTTCTTCCATTAATGCGATAGACCGATCCATCGTTTCATTCAATCCAGACAGCGTAATAAATGTTTGCTCTGCGGTCGAGTGCGTATCGAAGGTCATTCCAAGTTTATATATTTCCAACTGCAATTGTTCCGGCGAATAGTTTGCAGTACCCAGGTACGGTAAATATTCGAAAGCTAACGCCAATTTTTTATCAGTTATATTTGAAATATTTACAATATTATTCAACTCGTATAATGGATTGGATTCATTTTTCAGATAATAAAAATCAACTCCTTCCCGAATAGTTTGTTGTTTTATTTTTTCTTTGAAATCTACAAATACCGGTTGAATCGGTTCTGATGGCTGAGCCAGCAATTCTGCTGCAAATTCTGATTGTTGGTTCCGGTTAATTTCCACAGGAGTAATATTTGGCTTTTCCACCTTCACTTTATCCTTATTCTCTCCCACCCGTTTGTAAATCGTCACATAATTATCGTTAAAAAAACGGTTGGCAAATTTCACCACATCTTTTTTCGTCAATTGAGACATTGCTTCAATTTTAGCAAGGTATTCCGCCCAAGTCAATCCATTCGCAAAAACTTCAAACATTTCGGAAGCAGTATCCTTCCTGTTATCGGTTTTCTTTACCAACTCCAATTTTTTATTATTGATAATTGCTTCCAGCAAATCTTCATTAAAATCCCCTTTTTTCAGTTTTTCAATTTCCTCCTGTAAAATCGACTCCAACTCTTCCAACGTTTGTCCGTCCCTCGGAGCGGCATACACACAAAACAAACCATAATCTTTTAATGAATAAAAATAGGTGTCCGCCCACAATACTTTCTGTTTTTGAATTAAATCCGAATCTATCAGACCCGCTTTCCCATTATATAAAATGGCAGCAATCATATTCAAATATCGTTCATCCTCCGATTTTACACCTTGCGAACGGTATCCTGTGATCAGGAATTCCGAATCCGGCGTAAACATTTCCTGATGCTTTGCTTCTTTAATTGGCTCTTCAACAGGCGGTTCAAAAACAGGCAACTGATCGTTGGGTTGCATATTTCCAAAATATTTGTCGATCAATTGAATTGTTTTTTCAAAATCGAGATCTCCGGCCATGCAAATAGCAATATTATTGGGGACATAATACGTCTTGTAAAACTCCATAACACTTTTCATGGAAGGATTTTTCAAGTGTTGCGGTAAACCAATGACAGAAACCTGATACGGATGTTTTTGAAACACAGCAGCAAACAATTTTTCCATTATCAATGTATTGGTCTGGTCCTGATACATATTAAATTCCTCATACACAGTTTCCAATTCCGTTTGGAACAAGCGAAGCACCAAATTATTGAAACGATCAGCTTCTACCTGCAGATATTTTTCCAATTCATTCGCCGGAATATCATTAAGGTAAGCAGTATAGTCTGTTCCGGTAAATGCATTCGTACCGGTAGCTCCGATAGCGCTTACAATATGGTCGTATTCATTAGGAATAGCATAGCGGGATGCAGCATGGGAAACCGCATCTATTTTTTTATAAATGCTGGCTTTTTCTTCAGGAGTCTGAGCCGCTTTGTGTTGTTCATATAAATCGGCAATCTCTTCTATCAATGGCTGTTCTCCTTCCCAATCGATTGTTCCGAAATGGGTTGTACCTTTAAACATCATGTGTTCGAAATAATGCGCCAACCCTGTATTATCGCGCGGATCATTTTTGGAACCGACACGCACGCCGATAAAAGTTTGCACCTTCGGTTCGTCCTGATTTTTAGAAAGATATACTTTCAACCCATTATCCAAAGTGTAAATACGCACCTTAAAAGGATCGTTGGTAACCGTTTCATATTTATAACCGTTGGCATCAACCAGTGACAGTGTTTTATATTCTTCTTTTTTGCAGGAAAAGAAAAGCCCTGCAATCAGTAGGAAAAGTAGGCTTTTTTTCATTTTTTTAATTTGATTCGTTTCAATGATTCATAAATTATGTGACAAATTTACATTATAATTTTTAATAATTTTAATTGTAAGGAAAATATCGGACAATGATTTTCATCTCGATTTTGTAATGAACTACATTCATTTAAATTCTTATTTTTGCAACAATAACACAAAATAAATTATAACTTTGCCCCATTCAATGCCTAAGGGCGTTATTATTTAATCAAACCTTGTAACTATGAAAATGTTTTTCATGTGTTGGAGCTTGTGTATATGCACATTCCAACCAATCTTAGCAATCTTACCCGATCCTGTTCCATTGGATGTCCGTTCTTTTTCCTTAGGGCACCTGCATGCTTTAAGTCACGAATTGACCAATCCTGCTTATCTGTCTTTTCAAACTCAAAAGACAATTCACTTTGCGGTCCTCAATCATTTTGAAATGCCGGAACTAAATACGCCTTCAATGGGTGTCATTGTTCCCAACCATCTGTTGGATTGCGGTTTAGAATTTTCATCTTTCCATTTCTCCGAGTATCAATTACTATCTGCAAGAGCGGGATTTTCAAAAAAACTCGCATCCGGAATTTCTATGGGAATTAATTTTCTTTATTGTCATGAATCAATGGATGACCACAGTAATCAAATCTATTCTTCCGATCTGGGATTTCATTTTCAATATTCGCCAAAATGGAGCATCGCCCTGCTTGGAAATCATTTACTAAATAGTGACGGCATCCGTCCCGCCTGGCACGCCGGTGTAAATATAACCTTATTGCCATCCTGTCATCTTCTTATCGAGCCATCATGGCGGTATTCCACCGGCTGGACATTCAGCGCCGGATTCGAATATGAGCTAATGGATCAATTCATGTTCCGCGCAGGCGTTTGCAGCAATCCATCTGTTCCATGCCTGGGAATCGCCTACACATTGCATGACTTTCATTTAGCTGCCGGATTCGGATTTAACACCTGCCTCGGCGCAAATTCTGCGATTTCAATTGCATATTCATTACCTTAATTTTTATTTTTTTTATGAAACAAATACTGATTCTCCTGCTATCATTTTGTATGGTTTGGGAAATGCTTTCTCAGCAATCTACAAATAAAAATACGGCCTGGATGGAATATTTAGAAGAATTTTCCGACAACAACCCGGAAACAAACGCCTCCATTGAAAATCTGTTTGACGAACTTTCGTATTGGAGCGAGCATCCGTTCAACTTAAATCTTGTAACAAAAAACGAACTCGAACGACTCCCGTTTCTATCCGCTATTCAAATCGAAAACTTACTTTATTATATTTACAGAAATGCACCGTTAGTCAGCATTTATGAATTAAAAAATGTAGAAGATCTGGATCTGCAAACCATCACATACCTACTACCATTTGTTTATGTGGGAGAATACACAAGGCCGCAATACCAGCCGACACCAAAACAAATCCTGAAATATGGCAAAAACAGCCTCCTGTTGCGTTCCGATTACTGTTTTCAGGAAAAAGCCGGTTATACCCCTGCCACTGCCGAAGAAAAAGAAGCATCTCCTAACAAATATTATCTTGGCGAACCGTTTTATGCTTCTTTCAAATACGATTTTCAGTATAAACAACGGATACAAGGCGGACTAACTGGCGAAAAAGATTATGGTGAAGCTTTTTTAAACCGCCAACACACCGGATTTGATTACTATGCATTTCACTTCGTCGTAAAAGATATCGGCGCGATGAAAGCCTTGTATATAGGCGATTATCGATTAACATTCGGATCAGGATTAGTTGTCAATACCGATTTTACATTAGGAAAGACGTCGGACATTTTAAATGCCGGAAAAACAAAAAATGGAATCAAAAGACACTTTTCCACCAATGAAAATGATTATTTCCGGGGCATTGCTACAACCTGGCAAATCCGCAACACTCACCTTAACCTGTTCGGATCGCTCCGTCGGGCAGACGCCAATGCAGACAGCGCAACCATCCTGTCTTTCAAAACAGATGGCTACAACCGGACTTTAAACGATTGGCAAAAACGGCGACAAGCAACCATCAATAGTTTAGGCGGAAATATCCGTTGGAAAAATGAAACGTTCGATGTCGGTTTGACCGGAATATATTATCAATTCGGAGGAAAAACACTGGATCCCTCTCTTCGCCCATACAATGTATTTTATCTTCGGGGAAAAGACAATTACAACATAGGAGCGCACTATCTTTATCAACAAAAAAAATATGTTTTTTCGGGAGAAACAGCCATCAGCGCCAATGGAAGCCATGCCACCACCCATTTCCTGCAAATCCAGCCGGCTTCATTTATCGGATTCACACTGGCCTGCCGCCATTTTTCTGAACATTACCAGGCTTTGTATGGACAATCATTTTCCGAATCGTCCGGTGTACAAAATGAATCCGGGGTTTATTTGGGATTACAACTGAAAAAATTTCATTATTGGGAATTCAAAGGTTATATCGATTTTTTTCGCTTTCCCTGGCTAAAATTTAGCGCCGACGCTCCGTCCGAAGGGAAAGATATACTGGCGCAATTTAATTACAAACCCGGTGCATGGTTTTCTTCGTATATAAGATACAAATTCAAAGAGCAAAGAAAAAACAACACAACAAATTCGATCAGGACAATCAGCCCCTATTTCCAACACAAAATCAGGTATCAGCTTGATTTCAATCCTGTAAAATCCTTTGATTTGAAACTGCAATTCGACTATAACGTATATATCAATCCTGCACTTTCCCCTGCAACCGGCTGGAGTATCTCCCACTCATTCAGCTATCATCCTGAAAAAAGTTTAGCCTGCTTCAACACTGGAATCTCTTATTTTCAAACTACTAATTGGGATACCCGCATTACTGTTTATGAAAAAAATGCGCCATCCGTATTTAATTTTCACACTTATTATGGAAAGGGGATACGAAATTATGGTATTTTGCAATTGGATTTATTCCGTAATTTAAGTATCTTTGCAAAAGTATCTACAACACGATACTTGAATCAGGAAATGATCGGTTCAGGATTAGAACTTATCAAATATTCTTACAAAACTGATTTTTCAGGAGTGATACGGTGGAAGTTTTAATGATTTTTGATTGGAATGTACGATTTAACAACACATAATCAGCATATTGTTTGGCATTTTTCTAAACTTATTTATAACTTTGCAGTCACTTGAATTATTATTCATGTAAATAAAATATAAGTATTACTTGTTATACTTGCTTAGAATGTTGTTTAATGACATAATATTTGGCCCTGTACAAAGTCGTCGCCTGGGTGTTTCTCTTGGCATTAACTTATTGCCAAAACATGGAAAAGTATGCTCTTTTGATTGCATCTATTGCGAGTGCGGCTTCAATGCAGAGAATGCGGAGGACAATAAACTGCCTTCCCGCAATGAAGTGCATGCAGCATTGGAAATGCGGCTAAAGCAAATGCAAGAAATGAATGAGAAGCCGGATGCCATTACTTTTTCGGGAAATGGCGAACCGACCATGCATCCTTATTTTGAAGAAATAGTACTCGACACCATTGCTTTAAGAGACCGGTATTTTCCGGATGCCAAAGTCTGCGTTCTTTCCAATGCCACTCAGATTCGCAAAGAAAATATTTTCAGAACATTAAATCGAGTTGATCTCAATATCTTGAAATTAGATTGTGCTTCGAATGAAATGATAAAACTTATCGATCAACCTAAATGTCAAGATTTTAACATTGAATCTCTAATCGAAGATTTGAAAGCGTTCAATGGTAATTTAACAATACAAACTCTCTTCCTGACTGGTCAGTATCAAGGGAATAAGATTGACAACACACTCGAAAATGAATTAAACCAGTGGTTGAATGTATTAAAAAAAATCAACCCGAAGCAAGTAATGATTTACACACTCAACCGGGCTACTCCGGTGAAACAATTGGAAAAAGTGCCAGTAGAAACTTTGCAGCTCATTGCAGCAAAAGTAAAAGCACTCGGGATAGAGACTCGCATATCGGGGTAGTATATCCATAATATACACCGCGATTTTTAATTTATTCATTTAATAAAACAATTATGGCTACAGAAAAAAAAGTGAGAATCAGGCGTTCGAAGGAAGAGATTGATCAGCTATTGATGAATGCAGTATGCAAGGTGATCAACGAAATGGGTTTTTCCAACTTGGGGATTAATACCGTTTCTGAAGTAGCGACTGTAGAAAAAGCTTACATCTACAGGAATTTTGACTCGTTCGAAAATTTGTTGGAAAGATATTTTGCCCAACATAATTTTTGGGAACGTTTTATTCTTCAGAAAGTGAGACAAGAGCAAGACAATGTTGATCTGAAAGAGGCAGTTACTAATTATTTATCCGAACTGTACAGAACAATGGATCAAAACGACGAACTGGAAAGTTTGATCCGGTGGGAAATCGCCGAACCGACCCCATATATTGTAGAGCAAGCTAAGAAAAGGGAAAGTGAAACCAAAGACATGAGGCAAAAAATCGCAACTTACTCAGAAACACATGATGTAGATGCCGAAGCCATGGTTTCCATTTTGCTGGGAGGATTATTTTTCCTTGTCCTGCACAAAAACATCCCTCAATTTTTTGGCATTGAAGTCACTAAACGGGAAGGTAAAAAGCGAATACTCAAAGCGCTTGAACAACTTACTAAAATGATTTTTGATTCGGACAAAAAGTAACTGGATGTCAAAAAATCATTATATTTGCATTCTTTAAGTAAAAAATAATGATTTTAGAAAAGGTAGCGTCTGCCATTTTTTCTCATCGGGTAAAATGTATTACGAATTTTGAAAAAAATCCGGATGCTATTCAGGATGAACAGTTTAAAAATCTGATCATAACAGCTAAGAATACG
The DNA here is from genome assembly GCA_031553835.1 of Bacteroidales bacterium. Taxonomy (GTDB): domain Bacteria; phylum Bacteroidota; class Bacteroidia; order Bacteroidales; family Azobacteroidaceae; genus JAVBKX01. Next base: position 46,350 of record JAVBKX010000038.1, on the reverse strand, counting down.
GAATGGGGGCATAAATACGATTATGCCTCTATTCGTACTTATGCTGATTATGCGTCAAGAGTGCCCATTCAAAACTATGAAGACATCAAGCCGTGGATACAACGGATGATGCAAGGAGAAAACAATATTCTATGGCCGGAAAAAATCAAATGGTTTGCCAAATCATCTGGAACCACCGGCGATAAGAGCAAGTTTATTCCCGTCAGTAAGACTTCACTCAATGAATGCCATTATAAAGGAGCCATGGATACGGTGGCGACTTATTTAAGCAACACCCCCAATAGTCGCTTATTCTCAGGAAAAGGATTGATTTTGGGCGGAAGTCACAAGCCTGTTCCCTTTAATCAACACGCGAAAGCCGGAGATTTATCTGCGGTATTGATCGAAAACATCAATCCTATGGCTAATTTTTTTCGTACTCCATCCAAAGAAATCATGTTGATGAATGAATGGGAAGAAAAATTGGAATTGATCTGCCGGAATACGATACACGACAATATTACGAATATTTCCGGAGTTCCGTCCTGGTTTCTCGTTTTAATCAAGAAAATACTGAAAGAAAGCGGGAAGCTATACCTGACCGATATTTGGCCTAATCTCGAGGTTTTTTTTCACGGTGGCGTCAGCTTCATCCCTTATCGCGAACAATATGAATCACTGATTCCGTCTTCACGTATGCATTACATGGAAACTTACAATGCTTCGGAAGGTTTCTTTGCCCTGCAAAACGATTTGAGCGATCCTTCGATGTTATTGCTACTTGATTATGGTATTTTTTATGAATTCATTCCTACCGACGAGTTGGATTCGGAACATCCGAAAGCATGCCGTCTGGAAGATGTGGAAGTGAATCGCAATTATGCCTTGGTAATGAGCAGTAATAATGGGTTTTGGCGGTATATCATTGGCGACACCGTTCGTTTTACCCATATCCGGCCGTATAAAATTACCATCACCGGCCGTACACGGCATTATATCAATGCTTTTGGAGAAGAAGTGATCATAGACAATGTGGAAAAAGCATTATCGGAGGCATGTAAGGCGACTGGAGCCGTCATCTGCGAATATACAGTAGCACCGGTTTATATGTCATCTCAAAATAAAGGACGACATCAATGGTTGATTGAATTTGAACATGCTCCGTCTTCCATTGAGATATTTACTTCTGTATTAGACGCAGCTCTACAGGCTGTCAACTCCGATTATGAGGCTAAACGATACAAAAACATAACTCTTGACATGCCTGAAATTACAGTTGCCCGGCACAATCAATTTTACGACTGGTTAAAAGCGCAGGGAAAGCTGGGAGGACAACATAAAATTCCGCGATTGAGCAATACCCGCGAATATATCGATCCGATTTTATCGTTTTAATAATACGGCGATCTTCATGGAAAGATCAAAAAAGACCAACCGTGGATTAACATTTTGTTCCACATGCCTTTCGGCCAAAGCTAATTCGCCCATAAAATCAATCACATTCCGTTCATTGACATAAGGGGAAAAATTCTTGGAAAATCCGGCTTCTGCACGATTAAGATAGTTAATTTCAGGTTGTTGCAACCGGTAAAGAAAATTTTCCCGAACCAATCGTTGACCATAAGTAAAAAAAGCTTTCTGGCGTTCCCTGCCTAATGATGCAAAAAATTCCGCTTTCGCTTTCATGTTTTTGACGTCCCGCTGCCAGGAATTCCGCATAATGGTCACAAACAAATCAAAAAATAATTCCTGTTCAGATGCCGATTCAATCGTCTCAACCGCCCGGATATAGCTACCTTCGGCCAAATGAACCACAAATTGCAGATCGTCAGGTTCCAGTGTATATTTTTCAGATAATACCAAAGAAAGGACTTCGGGAGCAATTGGCGGAACAGGCAACCGCTGCGAACGTGATTGTATGGTTCCGATAATATGATCGGGTTGTTCGGATACTAATAAAAAAACAGTATTTGCAGGCGGTTCTTCAATGATTTTCAATAATTTATTGGCGCACGATTCATGCATTTTCTCAGGCAACCAAATGATCATCACCTTGTATTCGGCTTCATACGTTTTCAGGTTTAATTTTTTGATGATTTCACTGCTTTCTTTAGCATAAATCATTCCCTGGGCATTTTCCGCATCAATCCGTTGAAACCAATGAGACAAACCGAAATAAGGCTGTTCCGACAACTGTTGCCGCCATTCCGCAATATAATCATCACATACTTCCTTTTTCTTTTTATCATTTTTGATGATCGGAAATACGAAATGTAAGTCGGGATGGGCATATTTATTGAATTTCACGCAGGAAGGACAACTCCCACAGGCATCTGATTCCTTTCGGTCAGTACACATAAGATAACGCGCGTATGCCAATGCCAACGGTAAAGCGCCTACGCCTTCCGCCCCGGTAATCAGACGAGCATGAGGTATAAAGCCTTCCCGAACCGATTGAATTAATCGTTGCTTAACGTTGTCCTGCCCTATTATGTCCGCAAATTTCATTCTAATAAATCTCCTGCGCAATCCGACGAACGCTATCGGTTGCCAGTAAAGTATAAAAATGAATGCTCGGTACTCCTTTTGCAATAAGCTCTTTACATTGCTGAATACCCCACTCCACTCCCACGGTCTTCACTTCTTCATCTGTCTTGCATTTACGCAATTCATTGGCAAAGGTTGCAGGAATATCGGAACGAAAAATTTTGGGCAATACAGTCAATTGATCCTTAAATACAATCGGTTTGATGCCGGGAATAATAGGCACAGTAATACCTTCGGCCCGGCAATGATCTACAAAGTCGAAGTACTTTGCATTATCAAAAAACATCTGAGTTACAGCATAATCGGCTCCGGCTTCCACTTTTTGCTTTAAAAAGGCGATGTCTGATTCCATATTGGGCGCTTCTTCGTGTTTTTCCGGGTAACAGGCCACACCATACGAAAATGGAGTTTCAATCTGTTCGAATTTCGATCCATCGACTGCTATTCCCCTGTTAAAGTCATTGATTTGTCGTTGCAAATCCAATGCAAACTCATGGCTGTGTCCCGGAACAAGCTGATCGCGATCCAGTTTATTAGCATCCCCACGCAAAAGCAATAAATCGTGTACTCCCAAAAAATTCAGGTCGATCAATGCATATTCTGTTTCTTCCTTAGTAAATCCTTTACAGATAATATGTGGCACAGCAGTGATACCATAATGATATTGAATAGCAGCTGCAATAGCCACTGTCCCTGGACGTTTCCTGACATTCACTTTTTTCATCAACCCATTTTCCGTTTCCTGATATACATTTTCGCTGTGATGTGTGGTGATATTTATATATTTCGGATCAAATTCCCGTAATTTATCAATCACCTGACATACTTTTTTAAAACTATTTCCTTTCAACGGAGGCAGTAATTCAAAAGAAAACGCCGTTTTGGAACTATTATTCAGTAAATCGATTACTCTCATGTCTTATCTATATTATAATGCAAAGGTAATGATAATGTCGTTATTCATCAATACGCTTTGCATTATATATAAAGTCGATCCGACCTGCCTGAGCCTGTTTCAAACAGATTTCAAAAAATCCTGATATTCATTCCACAGTTTATCCACCCCGTTTTGTTCGCCCAAGACATGTCTCATGGCCTTATCAAAACTCCAGGGTATAATATCAAGGGTCGATTTATTGAATTTCCGAAGAAAATCAGGATCCTTGCAAGTCAGCCATTGTAAAAAGAAACCGGTAGTTTGATAGCCGTCCATCCAATTGCCGCCGGGCTTACGATTGGTAATCGGGAAAAATCCATTCTGGTATCGAACAGCATCGGCCATTCCTTCAATAAACGCCCAAAATTCAGTCCCTTGCACATATCCTCCGATACCTTGCGGCTCCAATTGAAAACCATGTGTCAATTCGTGATAAAGCACCCCACGGGTTTCGAACATGACTTTATCATCTCCTTGATTTTTTTCCGAACGTTCTACCCAACGCGAGCTGTAAAAAATAGAAATGTCGGGCACTCCTCCGCCTTTTGCCGAAATTCCGTCCACGTCTTCCAACGTGTAATAAATGTTTTTAATATTGGGAATCGAATCGGCCGGCGACCAATACAATGTTTGTATTACCCATAACGCATGTTGTTGAATAAAATGGGTAGGATTGGGAATAATCCGGCTATAAATCGCCGATCCGTCGGTTCCCTGAGCTTTATCCGCAAAATGCACCGCAGGAAATTCGAATGTATCCCATTTCGGTTCCGTCCATTTTTGAGCACTCAATGCTATTGAAACAAAGATAGTAATAGATAAAAATAATGCTTTCATAATCAATTAGAAATAACTTTTTTATAATTTTAATTCGCCACTCTCCATTCGCAATTCTAACTCTTCATTCTCAATTATTCAAAGAATATGGTTTTTCCAACACCCGTGTTGTATTGGGTTTTGCACTCATTTCAAAACGAAGTTCGCCTCCGTTCATAATATCGCTATGGTCAATAAATGTTTTATCGTACTTAATTCCATTTAATTTGACCGACTTCACATATACATTTTTATTGCTGAAATTTTCTGCACGGATTTGAAATGTTTTGCCATTTTCCAAATGAACAATCGTCAATGGAGCATTCGGCGAACCTAATGCATACTGTGTCGAACCCGGGCAAACCGGATAAAATCCCATGGCTGAAAACACATACCAGGCCGACATTTGCCCGCAATCGTCATTTCCGCACAATCCGTCCACTTTGTTTTTATACATTCTTTTCATGATTTCATGCAGCCTGTATTGAGCTTTCCACGGTTGGGAAGTCCAATTGTACAAGTAGGCAATATGATGACTTGGTTCGTTGCCATGTACATAATTACCCATCAATCCTTCTTCATTAATATCTTCTGTATTAGCGAAATATTTTGCAGGTAAATGCATGGCAAACAAAGAATCCAACCGGTTAATAAACGTTTTTTCGCCTCCCATTTCCCGAATCAAACCTTCCACATCGTGAGGTGCAAAAAATGAATAATTCCAGGCATTTCCTTCGTCAAATCCCTGTCCATGAGTATCCAACACATCAAATTGTTCTTGAAATATTCCGTTTTCATGTTTAGGGCGGGCAAAACGGATGGAAGGATCGAAAACATGGCGATAATTCAAAGCGCGTTTCTGATACATTTCGGCAATTTGCATTTGATTGGTGCGTTTCGCCAATTGATAAATTGACCAATCATCATAAGCATATTCCAGTGTAACAGAAGCAGAAATAGCGCTTGCCTCCAATGGAACATAGCCTAAACGAACATAATCGCCGATACCGTCATAATATTTTTGGTTAGAAGTATTGACGCAGGCTTCCAATGCAAGTTGCGGATTTAGTTCAATCCCTTTGGCTATGGCGTCGGAAATTACTGAAACCGAGTGATAACCAAACATACACCAATTTTCATTTCCCATGTGCGACCACACGGGTAACATTTTATGCACACTTTGCAAATAATGTTGCAGCATTGAATTGGCAAACTGCCTGCTTCGTTCCCGTTTGATTACATTCATCAACGGATGTTCCGCCCTGAATGTATCCCAAACCGAAAAGACGGTGTAATTTTCCGAACCTTCTTCCGATTGATGGATGTTATGATCGATCCCCCGGTATCGTCCGTCCACGTCCTGATAAATAGAAGGATTAATCATCGTTCGGTACAACGCTGTGTAAAACACGCACTTGCGATCGTAATCTCCCTGTACTTCAATGACACTCAATTCTTGTTCCCACTTCTCTTCGGTTTCCCTGCGAATTTGTTCAAAACTTTTATCTCCGGTTTCTTTTTCAAGATTTTTCAATGCACCCAGGCAATCGACAGGAGAAAGCGCCACTTTGATTTCCAGTATCTCATCGGTTTTAAAATCAAATTCAAAAAAAGCGGTCAAATGCGTACCAAACATTTCAGGAAAATTATCTTCCATGTTAAATTTACGCCACCATCCTCTGTACTTTACCTGTTCTTTATTACGGCAACCATAATTTTGTACCGGTTTGGAAAATTTGACGGCAAAATAAGTATAATTCATGCGAGACCAGCCGCGTGTCATGCGATATCCGGTCAGCGTATAGGGGTCTTCCAACCGGAGATTCGCCATCAGCACTTTTCCATCGTAATTATAGATTCCGTAATCCAGATCCAGCACAATATGTCCGTCTCCTTTAGGAAAAGTATATTTATGCACCCCGACTCTTTCGGTTGCCGTTAATTCGGCCTTTACATTGTAATCATCCAATAAAACAGAATAATAGCCCGGTTTGGCCGATTCCTGCTGATGACTGAAACGGGAACGGTAACACTTCTCTGGTTCGGCAGCAGTACCCATGTCCAATACAACAGGGCCGGTAGCCGGCATAATCAGGATATCTCCCAGGTCGGAATGGCCGGTACCGTTAAAATGAGTATGGCTAAAACCGACAATTGTTTTGTCATCATATTGATAACCTGTGCAATAGCGGTAGGCATCTTTTTGATACACACCGTCAATATTGTGTGGAATCATCTCCGTATCGGGACTTAACTGTACTAAACCGAAAGGAGCGCAAGCACCGGGAAAGGTATGCCCCATGCTTTTTGTTCCGACAAAAGGATTTACATAATCCACTAATTTATTTTGAGCCATAGTGATCGATAGACATCCTATCCAAATAAAGAAAAAAAGTTGATATTTAGTTGTTGACATATCGTTTGGTTTTACCAGGTTCGGAAATAGAGGGCGCTATCGATTCGGTAGCCGTTCCCCAAGTATAATTCGGTTGATTTCCCAACACATATTTAATGGTTGCCCCATTTTTCAGATCATCGTATGTCAGGTAAGTTTTATTGTAAGGGATTCCATTTAAATACATCGACTGGATATACACATTTTCATGACTAAAATTTTCTGTCGTCACCGTAATTGTATTTCCATTACCAAGATGCATTTCAACAGCTTCCAATCCGGGTGATCCTATAGCATAAATATTGCTGGAGGGACAAGTCGGATAAAATCCCATACAATTGAAAATATACCATGCCGACATTTGCCCGCAATCATCGTTTCCACTCAAAGAGCCGGGAGTATCTCCATAGAGATTATCCAGGACGTACCTGATTTTTTCCTGTGTTTTCCAGGGTTGACGCACATAGTTATAAAGATAAATAATCTGATGGCAAGGCTCATTCCCATGCCAGTAAGCGCCAATACGTCCCTGGATATCATGGGCACCGGGAATATCATCGGGCAACTCCATAACAAACATGGAATCCAACCGTTGGGTAAAAATTTCATTTCCACCCATTTCATTGATATAGCCCTGGACATCGTGCGGAACATACCAAGTATATTGATAGGTAAATCCTTCGGTAATATCTCCCCAACCATGTATGGATCCCGGACCAGTATATGCAACCGGATCGAAAGGAGTTCTCCATTCGCCTTGGGAATCTCGTCCGCGCATAAATCCGGAAGCCGGATCTACTAAATTCTGGTACGACAATGATCGATTCAAAAAATAATGATAATCTTCTGTTTTTCCTAATTTTTGAGCAGCCATGGCAATACAATAATCATCATAAGCATATTCCAACGTTTTGGAAACAGACTCCCGTTCTTTATCAAACGGTACCCATCCTAATTGGATATATTCAGGTAAACAATCATAATGAGGATTCATGGCCGTTGTCCTGATTGCCTGATAAGCCCGTTCATAATCAAAACCCGGAATATCTTTTACAATAGCGTCGGCAATTACCGAAGCGGCATGATAGCCGATCATACACCAGGTTTCATTGCCATAAAAAGACCATATCGGGAGCATACGTTCCACACTTTGGTCGTAATGAGCCAGCATAGAATTAATCATATCGGCATTGCGTTGCGGTTGTACGAGATTCAACAACGGATGTTCGGCCCGGTAAGTATCCCACAAAGAAAACACGGTATAATTTGTAAAACCATCGGAAGGATATATGTTTGAATCATGTCCCCTGTAGTTCCCGTCTATATCTTCAAAAATAAAAGGGTGTAAAAAAGTACGATAAACAGCTGTATAAAATGTCCGTAATTGGGTTTCAGTACCTGTTACCTTGAATCTACTTAATTCCGCAGCCCAGTTTTCCTCCCCTTGTTTTTTCAAGCTTTCAAATGAATGATTATCAATTTCTTCTAAATTAAGCAAAGCGCCTTTGGTTCCAGTAGAAGATACAGCCACTTTTATTTCAATCGCTTCATCCTGATGTGCAGGAAATTCAAACCATCCTTTGATATCTTTTCCATACGCCACCCGATCGCTTCTAAAGCGTTTAGTATCATAGATAACAGGTTTGCCTTCCTGCATAATGCTCGAACGGGTAAAGGGTTTGGAAAAACAAGCAGCAAAATATACATGTCGTTCGGGTCCCCACCCTTTCACCAACTTATATCCGGTAATAATGGAGTCATTTTCAATCCTTAATTGCGACCATTCGGTACTAAACCTCAGTACATGATTCAGATCTACAATTACAAATGCACTATCGGTCTGCGGATACGTAAAACGGAATATTCCCGAATGCATGCCACTGGTCATTTCGGCTTTTACTCCATAATCCTGCAATATAACGCCATAATAGTTGGGAGAAGCCGATTCCTGCTCATGGCTGTAACGGGAACGATACCCTTCATCGGGTTTTTCATGCGTTCCGGGAACAAACTTTTTTTCACCGGTTCCGGGTATAAACAGAAAATCGCCTAAATCAGGAATTCCTGTTCCGCTCAAGTGCGTAAGACTAAAGCCCATCAACGTTGGATGATCGTACTTATAACCTGCTGCAACATCATAATCATCACTATCTGTATCAGGACTGATTTGTATTCCTCCAAACGGAAGTTGGGATCCGGGATATACATTGCCGAAACCGGAAGTACCGACAAACGGGTTTACGTATGCATTCAGCGATAAATCAGGAGAGAGAGACTTTGTCTCTCCCTCTCTGTGGCATGAATACAATAATAGAATAGCTGTTGACGCTAACAAAAATTGTTTCATTTTCTTATTTTTTCTCTGTAGAATAGGAATATGGGAAATCTTCTTTCCTGATTCCCCTGTGCATGTTGGGAGTCGTGGACATTTCGACATCCATCGTCGCACCATTCATCAATGCTTCGTGACTTATCCAGTTTTTAGTATAGGGTTGTCCATTCAGACGAAGTTCGTTGATATATCGAGTACCTGTATTGTTATTATTTGCATTGATCACCACTTTTTTGCCATTTTCCAGATTCAAAGTTACTTTTTTGAACAACGGAGTTCCGAATACATACTGATCGGAAGCCGGACAAACAGTATAGAATCCTAAGGCTGAAAATACGTACCAGGCCGAGGTTTGTCCATTGTCTTCATCTCCGCAATAACCGTCGGGAGTAGCACGATACAACTTATCCATCACCTCACGAATCCAATATTGGGCTTTCCAGGGTTGTCCGGAATAATTATAAAGATACAGCATGTGTTGAATCGGTTGATTGCCATGAGCATATTGTCCCATATTCATGATTTGCATTTCACGAATTTCGTGAATTACTCCTCCATAATAGCTATCATCAAAAATAGGAGGAATCGTAAAAATAGTATCCAGCATGCGATTAAAACCATCTTGGCCGCCCATTAAATCGATCAGACCTTGTATGTCGTGAAATACCGACCAGGTGTAATGGTAACTATTGCCTTCGGTAAAAGCATCGCCCCATTTCAACGGATTGAAAGGAGATTGGAATTTTCCATCCTGATTACGTCCGCGCATCAGGTTGGTTTCTTTATCAAATACGTTACGATAATTTTGAGACCGTTTGGCAAAAAGATCGATTTCTTTTTTAGGACGGTTCAGTTTTTTTGCTAATTGGTAAATACACCAGTCGTCGTAAGCATATTCTAATGTCCGCGCTACATTTTCATTAATCTTGACATCATAAGGAACGTAACCCAGTTTGTTGTAATAGTCGTATCCCATCCGTCCGGTTGACCCGACCTGATGTACATGTTCGGTTCCATATAACATGCCTTCATACAGTTTTTCAATATCATATCCCCGAAGACCTTTCATATAAGCATCCGCTACGACAGAAGCAGAATTATTTCCGACCATACATCCACGATGTCCGGGACTGGCCCATTCCGGTAAAAATCCGCTTTCTTTATATGTATTGGCTAAACCTTCCTGCATTTTTACATTCATATCAGGATACATCAGATTGAGAAATGGAAATAAGCAACGGAAAGTATCCCAAAAGCCGGTATCGGTAAACATGTATCCCGGAAGTACTTCTCCATTGTAAGGGCTATAGTGCATCACTTTGCCATTGGCATCGTATTCGTAAAACATGCGGGGAAACAAAACAGAACGGTATAAACAAGAATAAAATGTCCGCGTTTGATCGACTGTTCCTCCTTCGGCAACAATGCGTCCGAGCACTTCATTCCAACGATCTTTTGCTTGTTTCTTTACTTGGTCAAATCCATTATTACCCAGTTCTTTCAAGTTCAACAGAGCTTGTTCGTGACTAATAAAAGACGATGCAACACGGGCATGTACCAGTTCTCCTTTTTTCGTTTTAAAACCGATCACAGCACCCACGTGCTTGTCTTGTTGTTCTGTTTCATTTTCTTTCAATGTGGCTGCATTAAAAACCGCTTTATAAGTAAATGATTTATCAAAAGTAATGACAAAATAATTTTTGAAATTAGCAGGAACGCCACCACTGTTTTTAGTAGTATAACCGATAATTTTATTTTCTTCCGGAATTATTTTGATATAAGAACCGTTGTCTAACGCATCGATCGTAACATAAGCATGTTCGGTATCCGGAAAAGTAAAACGAAACATAGCAGCACGTTCGGTAGGTGTTATTTCGGTAATCACATCATGATCGGCCAAATACACGCTATAATAATATGGCTTGGCCACTTCGATCTTATGAGAAAACCAACTGCCCCGTTCATCTTCTTTAAATAGCGGCTTTCCGGTAACCGGCATAATCGCAAATTGGCCATAATCATTGATCCACGGACTGGGTTGATGTGTTTGTTTAAATCCTCTCAAACGATCATTGTTGTAAGTATATGCCCAGCCATTCCCCATTTTACCTGTCTGCGGCATCCAGAAGTTCATTCCCCAAGGCAAAGCAATTGCCGGATAAGTATTCCCATTTGATATTTCAAATGTAGATTGTGTGCCTACCAGCGGACTAATGTACTCAACCGGATCCGCTAATTTATCGACAGTTTGCGCCGATAAAGCAATGGTAAAAATACTCGCAATAAATGCAAAAAAAACTGTTTTCATCATATTTTTAGATTTTATGTAAGATATTATTCTCCTTTATCTCATTCGTTCATTAAAGACTCCGAATTCTGCAATGACTGGGGCTTCTGAAAATTGTATGACAGACATTCGTACTTTAGTTCCCCATACCCGATCAAAACGGTGTATTTTAATTTGCCGCTTGTTTGTACCTTCCCACAAAGGTTTCCAAACATTATTGTCTAAATATTCCAATTTATATTGTTGAATGCGCGAATCATCTACTCCTTCAGTTATGACAATCGTATTAAAGGCTTGTTCACTATTACTTAATGTCACTTCATACCATGGCTGTTGTACAGCCGGATTGGAATGCCAAGAACTACCAAAATTATCATCATTCGCAAAGTCCATAATAGAACCGTCATTGCTCCAACTGGAATCACAAGGCTTATTTTTTGCTATATTAGACGAAATAACAGGGGCTTCATTTACAGACAATTTGGATAAGGTTCCTTCATTTTTCCACATGGATCCAATTTGTTTCAATGCTTTCAAAGCATTATCATCTATCAAACCATCGCGATTAGGTGCCACATTCAATATAAAGTTACAATGCGCATTATTGAACGGTATGAGATTCTCTTTCACCATTGTTTCCGGAGATTTTACTGGAGAAGAGGGGAAATAATCCTTCCAAAACCATGTCTTCTGCAACGGATAACAGGAAAGTGCCGGTAATGTATTCTCTTCCTTTGAGATATGTTGTCCTGCTCCTTGCTCATAAGATTTTATATCGGTATAAAACAAAGCACCGGCAGGATATTTAGCTGCATTCAAATCCATCACCAGACAGTTAGGTTGCAGTGACTTAATTAATAAATAAATATCTTCAAACGGGATAGTGTCATACGAAATACGTGACCAGGGAGCATCCCAGCCATCTATAATCAGCGCCGTTATTTCGCCATAATTAGTAAGCAATTCCGTCAACTGTTGCTTTACCATATCAATATGTTCTGGCGTTATCTGATGGGGGCGCAATTTATGATGAGTATCCAAAATCGAATAATAAAGCATCACTTTTAATCCTTCTGCACGAAAAGCATCTGCAAATGCTTTTACCACATCTTTTTTATAAGGACTATTCATTACATTGTAATCGGTCGTCTTGGTATTCCAGATGCAGAATCCGCTGTGGTGTTTTGTTGTTAAACATCCATAAGACATATTTGCAAACTTTGCGGCTTTGGCCCATTGTGAACAATCTAATTTTCCCGGATTAAAAAGAGCAGGCGATGCATTGGGATCGGCCCAATCTTCATTCATATAAGTTGGAATGTTATAATGAATAAACATTCCAAAACGTAAATCTACAAATTCCTGCTGGAGCTGGAATAACGATTTAGTTTGCGCATGCAATGCTAAGCCGGAGAAAGCTATGCAAAAGATCAAAGTAAAAAATTTCAGGCTAATGTTTTTCATAACCAACATATTATGTTTTTATTCATTATCTTCTTCTCCGGGTCCGCAATTCTTCGGGAGTTTTTTCTTTCTTTTTGATTTTCAAAAAAATATCATTTCGGCTCAACGGACGCAAATAATTATAGTCGGCAAAACCCGGTAAAAATTTTGTTTCGGGAGTTAAATCCGGAATGGGAAGCATCTGCCCTTTTGGAGATGGCCAGAAAATCATTCGCTCGGGTTTCCTGTTTTTAACAAAAATACGGAAATAGCTACTTTGCGTTTGATTTAATCCGATAAAAGCGCCATCATCTTCCATCGGATAAAAAATCGTTTGAGCATTCCCATTCATATAGACTTCACGCAATTCTTTATCAACAAAATAAGCCCATAACTCTTTCCCTTTCATCTGATTAAAATGATCTGTATGAATCTGTTCGGAAGCAAAAGCGTAAGGAAAAATCCGGGCCTTGGAAATAGTGCTGTCGTTAAAAAAAATCAGAATCGTATCCCCGACCATCTGATAATGTTCGTTCCACAGTACCGGTTCTTTATACATCCGCAAAACAGAATCGGTGGTATTAAATTGCATGGAATCGCAAATTCCCTGTAAATCAAAACGATAAAACCGAACTCCATAATAGGCTTTGATCTCCCGGTTCTTATTTTGTGCATCTCCTATCGTTATCATTCTCAACGTATCAGCATGTAAAAAAAGGGAATCGCTTTGAGAATATTCTATAAACCGAGCGGAATCCGTAGCCATCGCATCTTCTTCCAAATTTCTGAAATAGCCGTAATTTCCTGTCAAAATCACTTTTTTTGCCGTATCATTGAGGAACATATTGCCAAACGCTTCTCCATATCCGGTCATCCGGTTATAATACAGCGAATCGCTGGTAAGCATCTGACTCCGGTCTTTACTCCAAACTTGCGAACGATCGTAGAGCTTCGAATCTTCCGTTACCGTGTTGTACCATCCCCTGTTGGAATAAATGGTACCGCTGTCGGATGTAATGACTGACGGTCCCAGAATAACCGCCACTTTGGTATCCGTACGGTACTTCAACGTATCGGAAGTCAATACCATATTAACATTGGTCAATGTAACATTTTTCCTGAAAAAAGCCTCTTTGGTTCCAGGCAAATACTGACCATACACGGAAGTCAACTCATTGGCAGGATCGACAATCATCCCGCCTCCAAAGTAATAGCCGATATTCCGCCGCCGGTCGTAATTCAAACTATCCGTGAATAATGTAACGCTATCATTCTCCATCCGGGCATTATCCCGCAACCTGGCTAAAGCCAGATTTCCTTCATAGATCAAATAATCGCCATACACGAACAGCGTATCGCCCTGCTCCATCCTCACATTACTGAATGCTTCCAGGATATTTTTGTCCCGATAAAGATAAGCGCTGTCGCAATACATGTAAGTTCCTTCATGCCGGAAGATTACATTACCATACACTCCCTGCGCTTCTTTATTTATCGTAGTATCAAACGATATAGAATCGGCGGCTTCGAGAAAAACTTTAGTCGGAGCTGTTTTTTTTGTAGAACCGGATGGTGTAGCAACGGTGTGCTGCGGAGCAGATTCTTTAGATGCAACAGGATGCGAGCGAACCGGAGGTTGTTGCAATACTCCCGCTCCGGCTGAAATCAGGATAATCAAGCATAAAACACCGGTCAACGATATTTTGTGTTTTCCTGTCATTTTACCCAACCATCACGTTGGAAGTCACAATTTTTCCAATTATCATTAATCCTGATATAAGTCTCTTTTTGCTTTTGAGCAATCCATTTATTCAGGATTTCCTGCCGTTTTCGACCTTCCACAATAGCCCGCAGGGCCTGATAGTCGTCAGAAATATTCGCTTTATGTCCTTCCACGCGCGATTTCAATTTTACAATCGCAACCACTTCTTTTTGTTTGGTGTTAATCATGGTAAATGGTTTTGAAATTTCACCTTCTTTCATACCATAAACCACTTTTCCAATTTCAGGGGGTAATTCCTGCAATTCAAAACGGGCTGTACCAGCATTTTCACTTTGCCGGGATTGATTGACAATCAACCCTTTATTATTTCTTGTATCTTTATCTGCAGATAAATAAGTAGCAGCTTCTTCAAATGTAAATTTTTTGGTTTCGATCTCCGTCCGGATGGAGTCTAATTTCAGAGACGCGTTATTCAGCGCCTCCTGAGACACTTTCGGTTTCAGCAAAATATGCCGTACATTAATCCGGTCGCCACGTTTTTCAATCAATTGAATAATATGGTAACCATATTCGGTTTCCACAATCCGGGAAACTTTTTTGGGATCATTCAAAGAAAATGCTACGGCCGCAAATTCAGGTACAAATTCCGCTTTCCCCATAAATCCGAGTTCCCCCCCATAGCGGGCAGAACCATCTTCCGAATACATACGCGCCAATGTCGAAAATTCGGTTTCACCTTTATTTACCCGATCCGTAAACTCACGTAACCGTTCTTTTACATCATCAATTTCTTTCAGCGAAATTTGTGGTTCGGCAGTCACAATTTCGACTTCCACTGTAGTAGGAATAAAAGGAAGACTATCCTGAGATATACTGGAATAATAACGTCTTACATCAGAAGGAGTTAATTTGATATTTCCGACTATTTTGCGTTGCACTTCCTGGGTCATCAGCATATCGCGTACAGTTTCTCTTCTTTCCTCACGTATCTGCGACAATGGTTTATTAAAATATTCTTCTAATTTCTCGCGGGAACCAATATCCTTAATGGCGCCGTTAATCCATTGGTCAACATATTGAGTAACCTCCGAATCGCCAACATCCACACTATCCAATTTTGCCTGGTGAATATACAGTTTTTGAATAGCGATCTGCTCCGGAATAATGCAATACGGATCTCCCGGAAAGCGTTCTCCATTGATTTGCATTTCCAATCTGGCATTTTCCACGTCGGATTTCAAAATGGCATCATCGCCTACTACCCAAATGACTTCATCGATCACATTATCCTGAGCTTTGAACGATGTTGAATAAAACACCAGCAAAAAAACGGCAATCGCCATCCATTTATTATTTACCATATTTGTGTTAATTTTTAAACTTAATTTCACCTTTCTTCAGAGCTGTCTCGTATAAGGTATTTTCCGTTTGCTGCAAAAAGTCCAATTTTTTTTGATTGATCAGGATTTCCCTAATTGTATTTTCCACATATACAAAAGGAGCCGGATCTCCGGGATTCAACCGTTCGGAAATATTCAGAAAATAGCAATAATCAATGTCTTGCAACTCTATCGGCTTTCCTTTTACTAATTCTGCATTCGTTCCATCCGGCAAATGATCTTCAATTTCACTTTGGCTCACCCAGCGATCATAAAAATTATCATATACTACAGCATTCTGAACACTATACTTATCTAAATTTTCCAATGCGGCCGGTTTGGCCGATTTATACCATTCCCTGATCTGGTTCAATTGAGGAGCATCGACCGGCACTTTGATAAACAATCCTTTAAAAAGCGGACGATCCACTTGAAATTTATCCCGATTTTCCTCATAATATTTCAACAATTCTTCTTCTCCTATTTCCCTGGAAACTTTCTCACTGACCAATCGATCCTGATACTGATAGATCACCAACGATTTACGGTAGTTATCTACCAAACGATCTATTTCTGCCTTGTTTGATATATTTTTTGCAGCTACCCGATACAGCAACTCATCCCGTATCCAGGTCTGAATAAAATGCTCGGCCAAAATTATACTGTCCCCCTGCGAGAGTCCGACAGGAAACATAGCGTGCATTTCTTCTTTTGTCAATACCTCGTCTCCAACCGACACAATCATATCACCCGAAGTGGATTGCGAATGATTGCATGCAACAGCGAGCAAAGATAATATGACAAAAACAAAAAAATTCCGCATAAAAGGTTAAAGTATATCATTTTATAGTCTGCACCACATCCTGATAAATAACAACAGGATATCTGCGGTTCAGTTCTTCCACCCATTTCTGTTCTAAATAATTTTGATAATCAGTAATGACCAACCCTCTGACATCAGTATATTCTTCCGGACCGGTGGGTAATAGCGTTCCGATTACAGCATAAGCGGGCAAATTAGTGGAGGATATAACTGCTTTACCTGATTTAAAGACCAATTCATCGACGATTGTATTATCGCCTTGCACATATAAACCTCTCTTATCCACCTTTACGTCTTGCGCATCTAATTTGGAAAGATAAACGGCAGCTGAGTCAACCGGCATTTTAGAAACTTCTTTGAGTAATTTCTTTTTTGTTTTATCATCTTTGAAATGCACAACATATCCCTTATAATGTGGTTTATCCCAATTATATTTTGCTTTATTTTCCTCAAAATACCGGTTCAATCCTTCCGTATCTTTAGACGCTTTTTCCCAGACTTCATTATTACTTACTTCAAAAAGTAAAATGCCATCCCGGTATTCATTCATTAAATTTCTGAATTCAGGATATTTTGTTTCCAATAAATTATTTTCTGCTTCTTGTAACATTTCCAGTTCAAAAGCGAAGAAACGCTCTGACAAATAATCAGTAGAAAGCGTATAAACCGAACGTTGGTTTTTCTTCAGGAAAGCGATAAAATCACTGATTTTGTAAGGAGTTTGGCCTGCAATAAACAATATTTCTTCATTATTAGCGAATTCAGCTAAAAATGCACTATCCGAAGGGAAAGTACGCAAAGCGGCATTGGCCAATAGCTGATAGGCTGAATCTTTGAATATAAAGCCATTTTCTTCTTTTAATTTCTTTGCAGTAGGTTCTTTCAATTCTTTTGCCCGGTCGGAACGAGACAAACGTGAAATAATTTCATCTCTTTTTTCTTCATAAGACGGAAAATCTTTTTTATCCGTTAACTTAATAATATGGAAGCCAAATTGAGACCGGACTGGTTGTGATATATCTCCTATATTTTCCAATGCAAAGGCCGAATCTTGAAATTCTTTTACCATGGCACCCATGCCAAACCACGAAAGATCCCCACCTCTGGAACCGGAACCTTTATCGTCGGATTCGACCTTGGCTAATTCGGCAAAATCTTCTCCACTTTTTACTTTCGCATAAATATCATTGATCCGTTGCTCTGCTCTCTGCACAGAATCAGGGTCTGCATCCATCGGACACATAATTAAAATATGAGAAGCCCGTATTTGTCCCGGATCATTTTTCTTGTTCAACACCTGAATCAGATGGTATCCGAATGTAGTACGAACCGGTGCACTGCTCTTGCCTACCGGCGTCTGATACAGGGCATCTTCTAAAGAGGCAGGAAAACGTAATGCAGAAAACCATCCCATATAAGCAGGTTGCAGAGCTTTGAGCGACATCGCATCATCAGAATATTCCCTGGCAACTTTAATAAAATCTTCACGTTTAGACAATCGTTTGGCCGCTTGTTGCGCTCTTTTATATGAAGCGACTGTATCGGAAGGAACCACGCTCTTGAAAGATAAAGCTTCGGCAGTATCTTTCCTCAAAGGGATGCTGATTAAAATATTACTGAATTCGATCATTTCTTTCAACCGGTCGTATTCCTGTCTTATCAATTTTTCATTCATTGGAAGATCAGACTGGTAAGGTTTTGCCGATTGGCTTCTGTATTCATTAAATTCTTTTCGGAAAGCGGCTGTAGTATCCAATCCTAATGCTTCCGCCTCTGCGACTTTCAATTTGAAATTCTTAAACAGTTCGATGTATTCCTGTAACGCCTTTTGGTCCATTACAGCATCTTTCGGCTGATTCTTTTTATAGATATACTCAAACTCCGATTTTTTCACATCTTTCCCATTAATTTTCATTACAACAGGATCGCTACCAGCTTGCGCCAAACTCACTCCGGCGCACACAACAAAGGCAAGAACAAAAAATTGTTTTTTCATACTCACAATATATTTATTTTATTTTATATTATTTTCCTTTTATCTCAACCCATTTAAAACGAAAGAGCGCAAAAAATATTGTACCGATTTGAATTTCTAATCTCTCGATCCTCTAATATTCGAACTATAGTTTGGAGCTTCCTGCGTAATCGAAACATCATGTGGATGACTCTCTGCTATTCCGGCATTAGTAATCCGCACAAATTTAGCCTGATGTAATGCTTCGATATTTTTTGCACCGCAATAGCCCATGCCTGCACGTAATCCTCCAACCATTTGATAAATCACTTCAAAGAGAGTTCCTTTAAAAGGCACGCGGGCGGCAATGCCTTCCGGAACTAATTTTTTGATATCATCTTCCACATCCTGAAAATAGCGGTCTTTAGAACCTTTTTGCATGGCTTCGAGCGATCCCATTCCCCGGTATGTTTTGAATTTCCTGCCGTTATAAATAATGGTTTCTCCGGGCGACTCTTCCACTCCGGCAAGTAATGATCCCATCATGACCGACCACCCTCCGGCAGCCAGCGCTTTCACTATATCTCCGGAATACCGCAATCCGCCATCGGCAATCACCGGAACTCCGCTACCCTCGACGGACTTCGCGACTTCATATATTGCAGAAAGTTGAGGTACTCCTACTCCGGCAATAATGCGCGTAGTACAAATCGACCCCGGGCCAATACCTACTTTTACACCATCGGCTCCCGCGTCAACCAACATCCGGGCAGCCTCAGATGTAGCAATATTTCCAACGATGAAATCCACATTGGAAAATTGTCGCTTCATTTGTTTCAATGTATCGACTACACCCTTGGAATGTCCATGCGCCGTATCGATAACAATCGCATCGACATCAGATTCGACTAAAGCAGTGATACGTTCGGCAACATCCTGTGTTACGCCAACTCCGGCAGCTACCCGCAACCGTCCGTGCAAATCTTTGCAAGCGGATGGTTTATCTTTGGCTTTTGTAATATCTTTATAAGTAATCAGGCCAACCAACCTGTTTTTAGCATCTACGACAGGGAGTTTTTCTATTTTATATTGCTGAAGAATATCTGCAGCAGCCTCCAGATTAGTCGATTGATTGGTAGTTACCAATCCTTCGGAAGTCATCACATCCTCCACCAACAAATCCATGTTTTTCTGAAACCGTAAATCCCGGTTGGTAACAATTCCGACCAAACGATTGTCATCGTCCACTACCGGAATTCCGCCGATTTTATATTCACCCATCAGGGTCAAAGCATCGCCAACGGTTTTCCCTTGTTTGATGCTAACCGGATTGGAAATCATTCCGTTTTCAGCACGTTTTACAGACTTTACCTGTTTTGCCTGTTCTTCAATGCTCATATTTTTATGTATGACGCCAATTCCTCCTTCACGGGCAATCGCGATAGCCAGGTTGGCATCCGTCACTGTATCCATGGCTGCTGAAACCATTGGGATATTCAATTGTATGTTCCTCGAAAATTTTGTTGAAAGGTCAACGTCGCGGGGCAAAACTTCGGAATAAGCGGGGACCAACAATACATCATCGAAAGTTAGCCCATCCATAATCACCTTATCTGCAATAAATGACATAACAGGAGGTTTTAGAATTTATTGCGAGCAAATGTAATTATTTTTTCCCGATTTAATTCGCCATTTCTGAAATAAATTTAATCCTGACCAATCGAATTTCTTCTTCGGTGTATGAGTTACCAAGCTCTTTTATCGCTTCTTCCAGATCATCGGTTTCTGATTCTTTGAAATAAAGATAAATGTCTTCGACATGGTCTTCGTCCATCACTTCATTGAGAAAATAATCGATATTGATTTTTGTGCCGGAATATACTATCGCTTCCAACTCATCTAATAATTCTGAAAACTCCAATCCCTTGGTCACGGCTATATCGTCTAAGGCAACCTTGCGATCAATGCTTTGCACTATAAACACCTTCATTTTGGATTTGTTGGCCACAGTACGCACCCTCAAATCTTCCGGACGTTCTATTTCATTTTCTTCAACATGACGTTTTATAACTTCAACAAATTGTTGTCCGTATCGTTTCGCTTTCCCGGCTCCGACTCCGGGTATATTCTGAAGTTCTTCGATGGTAATCGGATAAGTCGTAGCCATGGCTTCGAGCGACGGGTCCTGAAAAATGACATAAGGAGGCACATCTAATTTTTTAGACAATTTTTTCCTTAAATCTTTCATAATGGAATAAAGCACCGGATCTACAGCTGAAGTGGCGCCTCCCCTTACAGGAGCTTCTTCCGGATTTTCGTCGTCTTCGAATTCATTATCTTTGGTAATCATGAACGACGTCGGATGTTCCAGGTATTTTTTTCCTGCAGGAGTTAATTTTAACAGTCCATAATTTTCAATATCTTTTCCCAAATAGCCGGCAATCATAGCCTGCCTGATGACCGTATTCCATGTTTTCTCGTCTTCATGCGTACCTGTTCCAAACATTTCCAGTTCCTGGTGTTCGTACGACAAAATTTCTGATGTTTCTTTGCCCAACAGAATATTAATCACATGGTCGGTTTTAAATTTGTCTTTTAATGCCGCAACAGTTTCTAATACGGTTATTAACAGTTCTTTCGCTTCCACTTGTTTTTTTGGATTTAAACAATTATCACAATTCCCACAATTCTCCTCTCCATACTTTTCCCCGAAATAATGTAACAATATTTTCCGCCTGCATACAGAAGATTCTGCATACGAACGGGTTTCTTCCAGCAATTGTTTTCCGATTTCCTGTTCGGAGATCGGTTTGCCTTGCATAAATTTTTCTAACTTCTGAAGATCTTTATTTACATAAAAAACTACACATTTTCCTTCTCCTCCATCACGTCCTGCCCTTCCGGTTTCCTGGTAGTACCCCTCCAAACTTTTCGGAATATCATAATGGATCACATAGCGCACATCCGGTTTGTCAATTCCCATTCCAAAGGCAATGGTGGCCACAATCACATCCACTTCTTCCATCAGAAACGCATCCTGATTGGAAGTGCGTGCCTGCGAATCCATTCCGGCATGATAAGCCCTGGCGCTAATTCCGTTTGCTTTCAGGATTTCGGCAAAATCTTCCACTTTTTTACGGGAAAGGCAATAGACTATGCCTGATTTTCCGGCTTGTGAACGGATAAATTTTACGATATCCCTATCGATATCATTGGTCTTTTGACGGACTTCGTAATATAAATTATGCCGGTTAAAAGAAGACTTAAACACAGCTGCATTCATCATGCCTAAGTTTTTCTGAATATCATGTTGTACTTTTGGCGTAGCTGTAGCTGTCAGAGCAATCACCGGCTTTTTGGATATTTCATTAATGATAGGACGTATTCTACGATATTCGGGGCGAAAATCATGCCCCCATTCCGAGATGCAGTGCGCTTCATCTACGGCATAAAAAGAAACTTTTACCTGACGAAGGAATTCGATATTTTCATCCTTGGTCAAAGATTCGGGCGCAACATATAATAATTTGGTCTTTCCGTGCAAAATATCATCTTTGACATTATCAATAGCCGCGCGGTTCAGCGAAGAATTAATAAAGTGAGCGACACCATTGTCTTCACTAAAATTACGCATCGCATCTACCTGATTTTTCATCAAAGCGATCAAGGGCGAAATCACTATAGCGGTGCCCTCCATAAGTAATGAGGGCAGTTGATAGCAAAGTGATTTACCTCCTCCCGTGGGCATGAGTACAAATGTATCTTTCCCAGCCAAAACATTCCGGATAACAATTTCCTGATTCCCTTTGAAGGAATCAAATCCAAAATGTTTTTTTAGTGCACTTATCAAAAAATTTTGATTCGTCATACGTTATTGTCATTCAAACTAAAAACGAGTAACTAACAACTAAAATTCAAAATAATAATACTGAAAAAAGTTTTTACACTTTTCACTTATAGTTCTTAGTTTATAACAAAAGTATAATATAGAATTTTAAAAAACAATATTTCGGGAAATTAATTTTCAGGCAACGGTGCGTCGTTTGATCTCACTTTTTTCAACTTTCTCCTGAGCGTAATCCAACGTGATATGCAGTACACGCTCTTCTGTTGACGGAAAATGAAACATCGCATCTATCATAATATCTTCGGAAATTGAGCGTAATCCTCTGGCTCCCAATTTGTATTCAATTGCTTTATCTACGATATATTCATACACGTCTTCATCAAACGTCAGGGCAATTCCATCCATTTCAAATATTTTGACATATTGTTTTATAATGGAATTTTTCGGTTCGGTTAATATATTCCTCAAAGCCATCCTGTCTAATGGATTAAGATAAGTGAGGATGGGCAATCGTCCGATGATTTCGGGAATCAGTCCGAACGATTTCAAATCCTGAGGAGCGATGTAACTCAACAAGTGATCTTTATCAATGTATTGCTGTTTATTTAATGAAGCATAGCCAACCACCTGTGTATTCAATCGTTGAGCTATTTTCTTCTCTATGCCATCAAAAGCGCCGCCGCAGATAAACAAAATATTTTTGGTATCAACAGCAATCATTTTTTGGTCGGGATGCTTCCGTCCACCTTGAGGCGGAACGTTTACCACCGAGCCTTCCAACAGCTTCAACAATCCCTGTTGCACCCCTTCCCCGCTCACATCCCGGGTGATAGAAGGGTTATCTCCTTTGCGAGCTATTTTATCGATTTCGTCAATAAATACAATGCCTCGTTGTGCTGCTTCAACATTATAGTCGGCCACTTGCAACAAACGGGTCAAAATACTTTCGATATCTTCCCCTACATAACCGGCTTCGGTCAACACGGTAGCATCAACAATTGTAAAAGGAACTTTCAGTAAACGGGCAATCGTTTTGGCCAATAAAGTTTTTCCGGTACCGGTTGATCCGACCATAATTATATTGGATTTTTCGATTTCCACATCGTCTGTATTGATTTCCTGTATCAGACGTTTATAGTGATTATAAACAGAAACGGACAGGTAACGTTTTGCGTCATCCTGTCCGATCACATATTGATCAAGAAATGCTTTGATTTCTAATGGTTTCGGAAGTTCATTTTTCTGAATATTGAAAGTATGTTTTTTCTTCGTTGCCAATGCGGATTCCTGCACAATGCGATAAGCCTGCTCTGCACATTCATTACAGATTTCAGCATTTAAGCCGGAAATAAGAAAACCTATTTCTTTACTCTTTCTTCCACAAAAACTGCAAACATCATTCGCCTGTTTTGCCATTTTTTACAATCTTTTAGTCAAGATTTCATCTACCATCCCATATTCTTTGGCTTCACTTGCATTCATCCAAAAATCACGGTCGCCGTCTGCCACCACTTTTTCATAAGGTTGCCCGGTATGATCCGACAAAATAGTGTATATTTCTTGTTTTACTTTCAATATTTCACGAGCTGTAATTTCGATATCCGAAGCCTGCCCCTGAGCGCCACCTAATGGTTGGTGAATCATCACGCGAGAATGTTTCAATGCAGAACGTTTGCCTTTGGTTCCTGCTGCCAGCAATACTGCAGCCATCGAAGCGGCCATACCGGTACAAATGGTAGCTACATTACTCGAAATCAATTGCATCGTATCATAAATGCCATAACCTGCATACACAGAGCCTCCCGGAGAGTTGATATAAATGGAGATGTCTTTACCCGGATCTGCCGTGTCCAAATATAACAATTGTGCCTGGATGGTATTAGCTGTATAATCATCGATTTGTGTCCCTAAAAAAATAATGCGGTCCATCATCAACCGGGAAAATACATCCAACTGCGTAACGTTTAATTGACGTTCTTCCAAAATATAAGGGTTCAAATATCCGCCTTGAGCGGTAATATTATGAGATCTGATGTACTGATCCAGCGCTAAGCTGTTCAGACCCAAATGTTTGGTTGCAAAACTTTTAAATTCATTCATAACGAGATCATTTTTTTGATAATATTTACAGGGTTCGTTACAAAAACCATGCAATTATTTTTGCTTACACATTCTCTGGTGTTTCAAAAAACTTACGGAATTCATCCACAGTCACTTCCTTTGAATCAAGCGTAACGTTTTCTTTGATCCAATGAATCAGTTTGTCTTCCATTACCCTGTCAAACAGGCTGCGTACCGATTTTTCCTGTTTGAGCATGTTCTTTGCATATTCTTCCAATAAATCAGCAGGAACATTGGCCATCCCGTATTGAGCAAACTGCGCACGCACTGCCTTTTTGGCAGATTCTACTATTTCATTGTCGTCAATCTGAAAGTTATTTTCTTTTGCTACGTTTTCTTTAACGAGGTGAAATTTCAGGTCGGCAATAATTAGAGGATAATCCTCTTCTATCGACTCGGCAGTTCTGTCTTTATTGGAAGCAAGCATCCAACGTTTCAAAAAAGCATCCGGGAACTGAACATCACCGGTTTTCTTTTCCAAAAATTGTTTTGCATCCAACAAAAATTTATAGTCACTATCGGGAGCATATTGAGCGCCAATCATTTCTTTTACTTTAGTGCGAAATTCTTTCTCTGTAGTTACAGTACCCGGTTCAAAAATTTTATCAAACAGTTCTGTATTTAATTCCGCTTCAGCATAACGGGTAATTTCCTGAATTTCAAGAGTAAAATTTCCTTTGTGATTTTCGATCTCTTCTTTCGTAATTTTCAAAAAAGAAGCTAATTCGGCTGCGTTGCCTTCATAAGCCGCATAAGGATTAAAAGTAAGTACTGCTCCTTTTTTCGCTCCCATGAATTGAGCTTTTTCGGCTTCGCTTTTCATGTAAAATGGCATCAAAACAGCACTGTCATGGCAAATTCCTTGCTCTTTTACCGCGCCCTCTTCGTTTAATTCTGTCAATAACCCCTTCACCATATCTTTTCCTTCCACTTCTTCTGATTGCGAATAGCTGCCATAGTTGGCACGAAAACTGGTAATTTGTTGATCAATTGTCTCTTCAGAAACAGCGATAGTATAATAAGGTAATTTATCTTTTTTGGTCAGTTTAACCGACATCTCGGGGGCAAGCCCCAAATCAAAACAAAAGGTGAAATTTTCCTGAGTATCAAAATTAATTTCCGGTTGTTCCGTTTCATTAGGCAACGGTTCGCCAAGTATATTCAGTTCCTTTTCTTTGATATAGTTATATAATTGGGACGAAACCAATTTGTTGATTTCTTCCACTTCCGCCGATTTACCATACATTTTTTTCACTAATCCCATTGGAACCATTCCTTTGCGAAATCCCGGGATACTTGCCTTCTGCCGAATATCTTTCAATGATTTTTCCACTTGTTCGGCATAATCATTTTTCTCAATGCCAATTTTCACAATTGCATTGACAGGATCAATGTTTTTTAGTTCAATATTCATCTACGTTATTCTATTTGATTGATTTGTTAAGACTTATCCAATTTTGCCATTCCCTAAAAGGAGCACAAAGGTAATCGTAATTATTTTAATTATCAAAGTCATTTGAATGAAAAATAAAAGGATTTTGCTTGGTTGTTTGGTTATTTTCCTTTACCTTTGCACCGCAAAAGTAAAAAAGGAATGGATTTATTTTTTTAATTCTCACTTTTTTATTTTTTGTTAAAACTATATTCTTCCTTAGCTCAGTCGGTTAGAGCATCTGACTGTTAATCAGAGGGTCCTTGGTTCAAGTCCAAGAGGGAGAGCAAAATAAAAACAGCCGCAGTCACCATTGCGGCTGTTTTTATTTTGCTATTGTCTTTTCAAATTTTCCCTCTACCTTTGCAGCTCCAAAAAAAACAAGGCTCATCATTTGATAATAACGCAGGAAAAAGGAAGAATAGAAAATGATTTCAGCAGACGGATTAACAGTTGAATTTAGCGGCACAACACTTTTCTCGGATGTTTCATTTGTAATTAATGAAAAAGACAGGATCGCCCTTATGGGCAAAAACGGAGCAGGAAAGTCCACTTTACTCAAAATATTAGCCGGCGTAAGGGAACCCTCTCGCGGAAAAATCTCCGCTCCTAAAGACGCCATCATCGCTTACTTACCACAACATTTAATGACTGAAGACGGACGAACGGTTTTTGAAGAAACGTCACAAGCTTTTTCTCATTTATTTGAAATGGAAAAAGAAATTGAGCGGCTGAATACAGAACTGTCTGAAAGAACCGACTATGATTCGGAAAGTTACTACGAATTAATTGAGAAAGTATCGACTTTGAGTGAAAAATTTTATGCTATCGATGCCACAAATTACGAAGCCGATGTAGAGAAAACATTACTCGGATTAGGCTTCAAGCGGGATGATTTCAATCGTCAAACGAGTGATTTTAGCGGAGGTTGGAGAATGCGTATCGAATTGGCGAAATTGTTATTAAAAAATCCGGATGTCCTTTTACTTGACGAACCAACCAATCATTTAGATATCGAATCGATTCAATGGTTGGAAGATTTTCTTATCAACAATGGAAAAGCGGTCATGGTCATTTCTCACGACCGGGCCTTTGTCGATAATATAACGACCCGTACTATTGAAGTAACCATGGGACGGATTTACGATTACAAAGTCAATTATTCTAAATACTTAGAATTAAGGAAAGAACGCCGGGAACAGCAACAAAAAGCGTTCGATGATCAGCAAAAGATGATTGCCGAAACCACTGAATTTATCGAACGTTTTAAAGGAACTTATTCTAAAACGTTGCAGGTGCAGTCGCGTGTAAAGATGCTTGAAAAATTGCAGATTATTGAAGTTGACGAAGAAGATACTTCAGCTTTAAGGCTAAAATTTCCACCATCGCCCCGTTCGGGAAGTTATCCGGTAATGATCGAAGGTGTTACAAAAAAATATGGCGAACATACCGTTTTCAAACAGGCTACCGCCACTATTGAGCGAGGCGACAAACTGGCTTTTGTCGGAAAAAACGGGGAAGGAAAGTCCACATTGGTAAAATGCATCATGAATGAAATTGATTTCGATGGTACATTAACCCTCGGACACAATGTTCAAATCGGTTATTTTGCACAAAATCAGGCTTCTTTATTAGATGAAAATCTAACGGTTTTCCAGACCATCGATGATGTCGCTAAAGGTGATATCAGAACTAAAATCAGGGATATATTAGGCGCTTTCATGTTCGGACGTGATGAATCGGAAAAAAAGGTAAAAGTTCTTTCCGGAGGTGAACGTACACGCCTGGCAATGATCAAGCTCCTGTTGGAACCGGTGAATCTTCTCATTCTCGACGAGCCGACCAACCATTTAGACATGAAAACTAAAGACATTTTGAAGAATGCTCTGAAGGATTTTGACGGAACCCTGATTGTGGTTTCCCATGACCGCGATTTCTTAGACGGCTTGGTAACAAAAGTATATGAATTCGGCAATCAAAAAGTAACCGAGCACCTGGAAGACATTTACGGATTTTTGCAAAAGAAAAAAATGGAAAGTTTAAGAGAATTAGAAAAAACAAACTAAACCGAAAAATATTAACAATTATTAGCTTATACCCATTAAACATTTCAATTCTTTCGAAGTCATATAACCAAAGTCAATTGTTGAACAGTTTAACAATTCAGATCATGAAAACAAAATTATTCTCTCTTCTTTTGGTATCCTTGCTCACAGGTTGGATCGTAGAAACATCAGCTCAGGTACAGGTTAATTTTTCAATTTATGCAAGAATTCCCCTCGCCCCTAATATCGTATTAAATGTTGGAACACACTATTATCCGGCTCCCGCGCCCGATTATGTATGGATCGACGGATACTGGGCCTGGGATTTCCCTTCCCGCACTTATGTTTGGGTAGAAGGCTATTGGGCGCGTCCTCCTTATGCGGGCGCTTATTGGATTCCCGGATACTGGGAAAAAGTACGTGGCGGATATTATTGGGTGAACGCTGGTTGGGTTTCTCGCAACTACCGGATGTCATACGGCTATTATAAAGGACGATATGATTATTATGGACGTCCTGTTTACTATCATCAACCGAAACATGTGCATAAGTCATACGTATATGCGTATGATCATCGCCCCGATTACCGTGGATCTAAATACAGCAGTTCCGCCCAATACAATTCACCTAAAGAATATTCTAAAAAATATAAAAACAATCAATCCCGTGACAATCAAAGCAACCGGAATTATTCCGAATCCCAGGGTCACGAAAGAAAATCTCAACACGCTGGAAATACTCAAAAAGATAATAAACAACGGGATTTGAGGCAAAACAACAATACTCCGGCTCAAACGGCTCCATCTGCAGGACGATCTTCGACCAGATCATCATCCGAATCCGGCCAAAACCGTCAGTCGGTTGATCAAAGCCGAAATTCTTCCTCCAATCAAAACGTTGGAAGTAAAGCATCAGAACCAAGCAACAACCGTTCATCGCAAATGCGGAGCAACGATAATAACGAAGGAAGTAGAAGTAACGGGAGAACTAATTCGACTCGAAGCAGTAACGGTCGGTCGGGAAGGAGCATTTAATACAAGACAAACTAAATACAAACAGCCTCTTAATCGTCTGATTAAGAGGCTGTTTTTGTACCCGGAACAGGACTCGAACCTGCACATCCTTGCGAACACTAGTCCCTGAAACTAGCGCGTCTACCAATTCCGCCATCCGGGCTATTTTCTATTTTCGGGTGCAAAGATACATTTTTTTTGCCAATAACAAATAAAACAATACATTTGTATATCAATCTCTAATAAAATCTATATGACATTAGACTACTTACAAAGCGCTCGTACTAAGCGTTTTTTTCTTTTGGCCGGCCCTTGTGCTATCGAAGGCGAAACTATGGCTATGCAAATTGCAGAGCAGATTGCGGCTATAACTCAATCACTCGGCATTCCTTACGTATTTAAAGGCTCATACAAAAAAGCAAATCGTTCGCGACTCGATTCTTTTACCGGTATTGGCGATGAAAAAGCGCTGAAAATTTTACGCAAAGTAAAAGAAACTTTTCAGGTACCGGTAGTAACTGACATTCATGAAACTCAAGATGCTGCCATTGCCGCTGAATATGTTGACATGTTACAAATTCCCGCTTTTTTGTGCCGGCAAACCGACTTACTGGTCGCGGCCGCAAATACAGGAAAAATGGTCAATGTAAAAAAAGGACAATTTTTATCGCCCGGAGCCATGAAATTTGCAGCGCAAAAAATAGTAGATGCAGGAAACAATAACGTATTGTTGACAGAACGCGGCACTACTTTCGGCTATACGGATCTCGTTGTGGATTTCCGGGGAATACCCGAAATGCAAACATTCGGTTTTCCGGTAGTAATGGATATTACCCATTCGTTGCAACAACCCAACCAAACCAGCGGCGTAACCGGAGGAATGCCTCAATTAATCGAAACAATTGCAAAAGCGGCTATTGCCGTTGGAGCCGATGGATTGTTTATCGAAACACATCCCAATCCTTCCGAAGCACAATCCGATGGAGCTAACATGCTGCCATTGCATCTTTTAAAACCATTATTAGAAAAATTAATTAAAATAAAAGAAGCCATTTAATATGCGAATTTCAACATTAACATGGACTGTAATTGCCCTCGCCCTACTCTCCGCCTGTTCTCATCAACCGGTAAGGATAGTTGATGATTTTACAGCAAACTGGCAATTTACATTAGCCGACAGCGCTGCTGATTTTTCATCCGCTGAAATGGATGATTCTAACTGGCGAACATTGGATGTGCCGCACGATTGGAGCATTGAATCGGATTTTTCAGATAAAAATCCGGCTACTCCGGGAGGAGGAGCTTTACCCGGAGGAATTGGCTGGTATCGTAAATCATTCCTGGTAGATCAAACTCAACAAGGCAAAAATATCTACATTGATTTCGATGGCGTTTATTGGAATAGTGAAGTCTGGATCAATGGAACGTCTGTCGGAAAACGTCCTAATGGATATATTTCTTTTCGCTACGATCTTACTCCTTACATTAAATTCGGAGAAAAAAACAACATTGCCGTTAAAGTGGACAATAGCCGCCAACCTAATTCCCGCTGGTATTCCGGTTCCGGAATTTATCGGAATGTCAGATTAATCGTTGCCAATCCGATCCATATTGATTTGTGGGGAACTTATATCACAACGCCCGAAGTAAACGAACAAACAGCAACTGTACGCATCGTTACCCGCATAAAAAATACAACACGGGAAGAACCCTCGGTGGTGGTGAAAACTACATTGGTTGATAAAAACGGACGGACTGTTGGCAAATGCAAACCGGCCGGTACCATGGCGCTACGAGGCATCAGCGCTGTCAATCAGGAAATTTCGGTCGGGCGCCCTACCCTTTGGTCGATAGAGAATCCATATATGTATAGCGTCCGGACAAAATTGGAAATCGATGGTAAAACCGTTGATGAATACGAGACTCCGATCGGGATCCGAACTTTTGAATTTAATCCGGAAAAAGGTTTTATCTTAAATGGAAAACAGGTAAAAATTAATGGAGTTTGCAACCATCACGATTTGGGATGCTTAGGATCTGCTGTAAATACCAGAGCGTTGGAACGTCAGTTAGAAATTCTGAAAGCTATGGGCTGCAACGGAATCCGTTGTTCGCATAATCCACCGGCCCCCGAATTGCTGGATCTGTGCGATAAAATGGGATTCATCGTGATGGATGAAGCTTTTGATATGTGGCGTAAGAAAAAATCAACTTACGACTATTCGCAATATTTTGCAGCATGGTATGAGCGGGATTTAACCGATCTAATTCTCCGCGACCGGAATCATCCCTGCATATTTATGTGGAGTATTGGAAATGAAGTGCTGGAGCAATGGACAGATAGCCGTACCGATACGTTGGATCTGCAGGAGGCGAATATTTTGTTGAATCAACAGAAAAATATCGACCCGAAAGCATTAGAATCCGGAGAAATACATGTCAACCAATTACTCACCATTAAATTAACCGAAATAGTCAAGACTATTGATCCGACACGGCCGGTAACCGCCGGATGCAATGAAACCAATCCTTCCAATCATTTATTTAAATCGGATGCATTGGAAATTATTGGGTTCAATTATCATCTGTCGGACTATAAAAATGTTCCTGTTAATTTTCCGGGAAAACCGTTTATCGGCTCCGAAACGGTTTCGGGATTAATGTCGCGTGGTTATTACGAAATGCCATCTGACAGCATGCGCATCTGGCCCGAAAGTTGGGATAAACCGTTCGACCGGCCGATTCATCAATGTTCGTCGTATGACAATTGTCATGTTCCCTGGGGTAATTCTCATGAGGAAACCTGGAAAGCTATAAAAAAAATGGATTTTGTAGCAGGACAATATATATGGACCGGATTTGATTATTTGGGCGAACCTACTCCATTCTGGTGGCCTTCGCGAAGTTCTTACTTCGGCATTATCGATTTGGCCGGATTTCCCAAAGATATTTATTATATGTATCAAAGCGAATGGACGGATCAACCTATGCTACATATTTTCCCTCATTGGAATTGGAATCCGGGAGAAATGATCGATGTATGGGCATATTATAATCAGGCAGATGAAGTCGAGCTTTTCTTGAATGGTAAATCACAGGGAATCAAGAAAAAAGCAGACGATGACTTGCATGTATGCTGGCGCATTCCTTTTGAAGCCGGACAATTAAAAGCGGTTTCGAGGAAGAACGGACAAAAAATAATCGAAAAAGAAATTCAAACGGCCGGTATCGCAGTACAAATCCGTTTAACGGCCGACAGAACTAAAATAAGCGCAAATGGGAAAGATCTGGCCTTTATTACGGCAGAAGTATTAGATGAAACCGGTTATCCTGTGCCAACTGCTAATCAATTAATCCGGTTTGCTATTGAAGGTGACGGAAATATTGCAGGTACCGACAATGGCGATCCTACCAATGCAATATCGCTGAAAAGGCCGGAACGAGCACTTTTCCATGGAAAAGCTTTAGCTGTCATTCAAGCCGGGAAAAAACCGGGAAAAATCACACTCAAAGCGACCGGCGAAGGATTAAAAGATGCTGAAATCATTATTAAAACAGAACAATAATCAACGATAAAAGACACAAAGGCGCAAAGTTCTTATGTAAAGATTCCTTTGCGCCTTCGCGTCTTTGAGTTTATAAAATGATTATTATACCAATCTCAACAAGTTATTCTGACCTTCTCCTATTCCGGAAATTATCCATCATTTCCGCATTTTTCTTTTTGTACGCTTCCAGTTGTTCCGGAGTCAATACTTTAGCTAAAGCTGTTTCTTTTTCCTTTGCCAACACCGTCATATTTTCCCTGATTTTGTCGCGGTCTCCTTCCGCAGCTTGAAATAAAACCCGTTGGGCTTGTGCAAAAAGTAAATTAATTGAATCTACCGGAGCAATCTGAGCAGAAGTCAAATTTAGTTCAGTGGTCATCCATTCCGTGATCTGTTTAGCTCTCTCTTCAACAGTCATTCGTTGTCGCCCTTGCGGTGGTTGCTGAGCCTCAACCATTGTTATACTCAACAACATGACGCATGATAACAGTAAATTTTTCATTTTAGTTAGTTTTAATAAAACATCATACTATTAGATCCTATTTTTAATAAAAGGTTTAAACAAAAAAATACGGTTTTAAATAGGCAACTTATTTCAAGGCCTCAGACCCTCCGACAATATCCAACAATTCATTTGTAATAGCCTGTTGACGCTGCTTGTTAAATTGAATGGTCAATTCGTCCAATATTTCATCTGCATTATCGGTTGCAATCTGCATAGCCACTGTTCGCGCAGCCTGTTCGGCCGCTGCAGAATCCAGCAATGTTGCATACATTTTCGAACGCAAACTCTTAGGAATCAAAATAGAAAGTACGGTTTCCCGATCAGGTTCCACAATATAGTCGATCGTGGCTGTTTTTTTATCCGTTGGATGATGTACTGAATTTAATGCCAAAGGAAGAAAAGTTTCGACTGTTGGAACCTGAACGGCTGTACTTTTAAAATGGTTATAAATTAATTCCACTTTATCAATTTTTTTATTCAAAAAATCAGCAATCAGGGTATCGGCAATTTCCTTAGCACCTTCAAATTGAGGAGTATCCATGAGATCGATATAACTACCTTGCGGTTTCAGTCCGCCTTTTACAATCGCTTCTTCTATTTTTTTTCCTACCGGATAAATAAAGATATTGGAAGACGATAAATGATCATATTGCTTTAATACTTCTGAAAGCAACTTAATAATATTGGCATTAAATGCTCCGCAAAGAGTGGAATTGGACGCAAATACCACAATAGCCACCGATTGTACCGGACGTTCTTCCGACAATGGAGTGGAAAACATCATATCCGAAAGCAAAAAATCATCCAAAATGCGACCCAAATGTTCCTGATAAGGCAAGAAGCGTTCAATCTGGTATTGCGCTTTTCTCAACTTGGCTGATGATACCATTTTCATGGCAGAAGTAATCTTCTGCGTTGATTTGACAGAACTGATTCGCCCTTTTATTTCTTTTAATGAAGCCATTTTATGTTAATGAAAATCTTTCGCTACTTCTTGCGCCACTAACTTCAAAATATTTTCCACTTCTTCTGTCATAACGCCTTTTTTCAATTCTTCCAACACATCTTTTTTGTGTTGTAATTCGAGCACTTCCAGAAAAGCAACTTCAAAATCGCGGACTTTTTCTACAGGGACATCATACAGTAAGCCTTTTGTACCACAATAAATAATGGCAATCTCTTTTTCTACAGGCAAGGGATGATATTGAGGTTGAATCAATAATGCGGAATTTTTCTTTCCTTTATCCAGTGTCATTTTAGTCACTTGATCCATATCTCCTCCGAATTTGGTAAATGCTTCCAATTCGCGGTATTGCGCCTGATCGGTCTTCAATGTTCCGGCAATCTTCTTCATGGCTTTTACCTGGGCATTCCCTCCTACGCGGGAAACTGAAATCCCGACATTGATAGCCGGACGGATTCCGGCATTGAACAATCCTGTTTCAAGGAATATTTGCCCGTCGGTAATCGAAATTACATTGGTCGGAATATATGCTGAAACGTCTCCTGCCTGAGTCTCAATGATCGGCAGGGCTGTCAACGACCCTCCACCTTTCACTTTATCTTTTAAACTGGCAGGCAAATCGTTCATTTGTCGAGCCACATCATCATTATTGATTATTTTAGCCGCACGCTCCAATAAACGAGAATGCAGATAAAATATGTCTCCCGGATAAGCTTCACGTCCGGAAGGCCGACGTAAAATTAACGAAACTTCCCGGTAAGAAACCGCCTGTTTTGACAAATCATCATATACAACCAACGCATGACGGCCGGTATCCCTGAAATATTCGCCAATAGCAGCTCCGGCAAAAGGTGCATAAAATTGCAATGCCGCAGGATCGGCCGCCGACGCTGCCACAATCACCGTATAATCCATTGCTCCATGTTCGCGCAATATATTTTCAATATTAGCTACTTTAGATGCTTTTTGTCCGATAGCGACATAAATACAATATACGGGATCTCCGGCTAAAAAATTAGCTCGTTGATTGATGATTGCATCAATAGCAATAGCTGTTTTCCCGGTTTGCCGGTCGCCAATAATCAACTCCCGTTGTCCGCGTCCGATGGGAATCATGGCATCAATAGACTTGAGTCCGGTTTGTAAAGGCTGGTTTACCGGCTGACGATAAATCACTCCCGGCGCTTTTCTTTCCAATGGCATTTCCAGCAATTCCCCCTTAAGGGTTCCTTTTCCATCGATAGGTTGGCCCAGCGGATTAACCACTCGTCCCAGCAAAGCATCTCCAACCATGATAGAAGCAATACGGCGGGTCCGTTTTACTTTATCGTCTTCTTCAACCAATTCAGTAGAACCCAACAATACAGCTCCAACATTATCTTCTTCAAGATTCATTACAATAGCCTGCACACCGTTGTCAAACTCCAACAATTCGCCCGATTCTGCATTCGTCAAGCCGTAAATGCGTACTACTCCATCGCTTACTTGCAACACCGTACCCACTTCTTCAAACTTGACTCGGGTATCAATTCCTTCCAATTGCATTCGCAACACTGCAGAAACTTCACTTGCTTTTATTTCTGGCATAACTCTATTTTAATTAAGCAGGTTTTTATTTATATCCATCAATTGATACCTGATCTTATTCAATTGACTTTTTATACTGGCATCCAACAAATTAGAATCTATCTCCACAATAAATCCGCCAATCAGAGAAGGATCTGTCTGAGTTTCAAAATCAACTTCTTTACCCGATTCACCAGTTATCAAGGCTTTCATTTTTGCTTCTACCTCAGGTGTAATCGGCTCCGCAGAAACTAATTTTCCGGTAATAATTCCTTTCTGCCGGCGATAATAGTCTTCATACATCATTGCAATAGGCATCATATACGTTTCCCGATGGTTGGTGCGAATCAATTTCAATATTTTTGAAAATGTATTGCTCACAGAAATGCCGGCAGCTGTGGCCAGTATTTTTTCTTTTTCCAGGGACGATACCGTTGGATTTTCCATCGTTTTTTTTAACGAAGGGAACGCGTGAAAACTTTTCACAAGGCATTTCATTTCCTCATAAACGATTTTATCTTCTTTCTGTTCCAAAGCAAATTCATAGATTGCTTTGGCATATCGCGCAGCAATTCTTCCAGTATCCATTTGATGCCATTAAAAATTTTGAAGTATAGATTGTTCGTAATTAGTTCGAACTTTCTTCCAGCAACTTATTAATCAATTCCATTTGAGCAGCCCTATTGCCGAGGTTTTCACGAAGCACTTTCTCGGCAATATCCAACGAAAGTTCCGCTACCTGATGGCGAATATCACGTACGGCCTGCTCTTTTTCCCGCTGAATTTCGGCGCGGGCTTCAGCTATTACTTTATCGGCTTCAATGCCTGCCTGCAATTTAGCTTCTTTCACTAATTGGGCGTGCATATCCGACGCTTCTTTTAACAGACGCAATTGTTCTGCTTTAGCTTCAGCCATGAGTTTATCACCTTCCGCCTTAATCCCGTCGAGCCGGGCATTGGCTTCATTGGCAGCCTGAATGGAATCGTCAATAAATTTACCCCGGTCTTCAATCCCTTTCATGATCGCCGGCCATGCATATTTTGCAAGCACAAAAAATACGATCGAAAATGGGATTAA
Organism: Bacteroidales bacterium; assembly: GCA_031553835.1. Lineage (GTDB taxonomy): Bacteria > Bacteroidota > Bacteroidia > Bacteroidales > Azobacteroidaceae > JAVBKX01. Next base: position 9,616 of record JAVBKX010000038.1, on the reverse strand, counting down.
CATCCATATTATCAGTCCTATGTCGGGAGTAAATAATTCCATGTTTTATACAAATAAAGCCAAGAAACAAACGATAATAGCAAACAAGGCTACCCCTTCGATCAAAGCAGCAATTACAATCATATTGGAACGAATATCACTGGATGATTCCGGCTGACGGGCAATAGCATCCATCGCTTGTCCTCCGATTTTTCCAATTCCTAATCCGGCTCCGATAACAATAAATCCGGCTCCAATACACGCTCCTAATTTTGATAATCCTGCTCCTGCAGCAGCTTGTAATAAAATTGACAATAACATAATGATTGTATTTAAAATTAATTTTTATAGTTTAATTAATATTTTTGATGCATACTTGTTTCATACATTCAATTTAATGAGCATGTTGTGGCCTGGCCAATCCGATAAAAATAGCGGAAAGCATAGTGAATACATACGCCTGGATAAATGAGATTAAAACATCTAATGTCAACATAAATATGGTAAAGGCGATAGATAATGCCGATACTCCTGAAGCCACGGCAACTCCACCCATGACTTTGAATATAAAGATAAGCCCCACCAGCACCAATATCACAATATGACCAGCCAGCATGTTGGCAAATAACCGGATCATTAAAGCAAACGGTTTGGTGAAAATCCCTAATAATTCGACAAACGGCATAATGGGGATCGGAACCTTTAACCATACCGGCACATCAGGCCAAAATATTTCTTTTAGATATTCTTTATTTCCGAATATATTCGTAATAATAAATGTAAACATGGCCAACACAAAGGTAACCGCAATGTTGCCTGTTACATTGCTTCCTCCGGGAATTAATCCTAACAGGTTATTCAGAAAAATAAAATAAAATGCAGTTAGTAAATAAGGAGTAAATTTTCTATATCCGTGACCAACACAAGGTTTAATCAAATCATCGACAATCGACACGGTAAGCATTTCCAGCGAACCGGTAAAGCCTCTGCGGGAGCTCAATGGCTTTTCTTTATATCCTTTTGCTATTGGCACGAAAATCAATATTAATATGATACAGGATAAGCAAATGGCGGCCGCCGTTTTGGTAAAAGAGATATCAAAAGGTCTGATTTCCTGTCCCTGGTTGTTTCTTTCCACTACTTTGCCTTTACAGGTTCCTTCTGTTGCTAAATAAAAGCCTTCATAAGATTCGCCATGCGCCAAACGGGCAGAAGAAAAAGCAAACCAACCCCGTTCGGGACTTTTCACAATAACCAACAGCGGAATAGAATAATGATGTCCATTGAAAGTAAAAAAATGCCAATCGTAAGCATCCATGACATGAGAAAATATCATCTCCTTCAAATCAAATGCTTCATGACTGTTTTCTTCCGTGGCAACAACATGATCCTGCGCTTTTCCATGGGTTGTAAAAGCAAACATCAAGGTCAATAACAGCCATCCGGCAAAACGGTTATGTGTTCTAAAAAAGTGCATTATTTTGAATTTCGTTTATTTATGTCAATTATTATCTTGCTTTCCATAATGAGGAAGGTGAGATAATACACTGCAACAACGGCGGCAATGGAAAAAATATGAGCTTTATCAACTAAAGCGCCGGCTGTAAGTAATGCAATACTGCCGACTACTCTGACAATACGCAATGTGATTGTTTTTTTCAAAGAAATATCATTTCCTTTTTTATCGGCATCATATAGAATGAAGCAAAAAAACAAACTCTCCAACAAATAAAATAAAGCCACCGCGGGCAAAAAGATCGGATAATATTCTTTTCCAATCACATAAAAAAATATAACATACAGGAACAGCGTGAGGCCGCATAATAGGAGCACCAAGAGCAACATCGCTTTCATCCACTGTTTCATCCCGGTCTTATTTTGTATCGGAGAGGCCATCAATACAGACGGAAAGGATATTGTTTTTCACTTCCACAAAACCGCCGCTAATAGATAGTTCATGGTCTTTTCCATTGATCCGGTATCGTAAGCTGCCTTTCTGCAAACCGGAAATGATCGGTGCATGTTTGTCGAGGACGGTAAAACTTCCGGCCATTCCGGGAAGCACAACTAACTCGACTTCTCCTGAAAATAGCGTTGTTTCGGGTGATATTATCTCTAATTTCATCACTACTGATCCTTATTGTGCAGTTAACCGGACAGCCTTTGCTTTCGCATCGGCAATAGTACCTACATTCAAGAATGCTTGTTCCGGTAAATTATCTACTTTTCCGTCCATGATTTGCAAAAATCCTTCAATGGTATCTTCAATCGAAACCATCACACCCGGAACTCCCGAAAACGCTTCCGCCATGAAAAAGGGTTGAGAAAGGAACCGTTGGGCGCGACGAGCGCGGTTCACTACTAATTTATCTTCGTCGGAAAGTTCTTCCATACCCAAAATGGCAATAATATCCTGCAATTCTTTATAGCGTTGCAACAATTGAATCACTCGTTGGGCGGTATCATAGTGCTCTTGTCCGACAATATTCGGGTCAAGAATCCGTGAATTGGAATCCAGCGGATCTACGGCCGGATAAATTCCCAATTCCGAGATTTTACGACTTAATACGGTAGTAGCATCCAGGTGGGAGAAAGTAGTGGCCGGAGCCGGGTCGGTTAAATCATCCGCAGGAACATAAACTGCCTGAACAGAGGTAATTGAACCATTTTTAGTCGATGTAATCCGTTCCTGCATCAATCCCATTTCCGATGCCAGCGTGGGTTGGTAACCTACAGCCGAAGGCATCCGCCCCAACAAGGCTGAAACCTCCGAGCCTGCCTGAGTAAACCGGAAAATATTGTCGATAAAGAAAAGAATGTCTCGTCCGCCGCCGCCCATATCGCGGAAAGACTCCGCAATCGTCAAACCCGACAAAGCCACGGAAGAACGTGCTCCGGGAGGTTCATTCATTTGTCCGAATACTAAAGTCGCCTGCGATTTGGCCAATTCATCATAATCGATTTTAGACAAATCCCATTCGCCCCTGTCCATTCCTTCTTTAAATTCTTTTCCATATTTGATAACACCGGATTCGATCATTTCACGAAGTAAGTCATTCCCCTCGCGGGTACGCTCTCCTACTCCTGCAAAAACAGAAAATCCATTGTGTTTTTTTGCAATATTATTGATCAACTCCATGATCAATACTGTTTTTCCTACTCCTGCTCCTCCGAATAACCCGATCTTACCTCCTTTTACATAGGGAGCCAGCAAATCAATTACTTTAATTCCGGTAAACAACACTTCGGTCGAAGTAGAAAGGTCTTCAAATTTTGGAGGATCGCGGTGAATCGGGGAAGCAACGTCACGACTTAACGGAGTCATGCCATCAATCGTATTTCCAATGACATTCAGCAAACGCCCTTTTACCTGATCGCCAATCGGCATTGAAATAGGCGCGCCGGTCGTTTCCACCCGCATTCCACGGCAAAGACCGTCGGTAGAATCCATGGCAACAGTTCGTAGTGTATTTTCTCCGATATGTTGCTGTACTTCCAACACTAAAATACTTCCATCGGGGCGATTCACTGTCAACGCTTCCCTGATACGAGGGAGCGCAAGACCTCCCGTTTCGTAAGCCACATCCACCACCGGCCCGATGACCTGGGAGATACGCCCGTATTGTATAGACATGATTATAAAAATTTATTTAATTAGGAGACAAAGATAGTAAATCCGACAAAAAAACAAAAAGGCAAGCCGGGTTTATTAGGAAAAACACTTACTTTTTGATAAAAATACAGGAACATGATCATGCAATTACTTTAAATTTCGTTCCGATAAAATCTTAATCATATCCTTCGTCATTTTTTCCAAATCATATCCGGGTTTCCAATCCCATTCTTCCCGTGCGCAGGAATCGTCTAAGGAATTGGGCCAGGAATCAGCAATCGCTTGTTTCAACGGATCAATATCATATTCCATTGTAACAGTTGGAATGTATTTTTTAATCGATTGAAAAAGCATTTCCGGATCAAAGCTCATGGCAGTGACATTGAATGAATTCCGGTGGATTAACCGTTCCGGATCGGCTTCCATCAGTTGAATAGCCGCATTCAAAGCATCCGGCATATACATCATATCCATAAATGTACCGGCACGAAGCGGACAAGTAAATTTTTCCCCTTGCACTGCTTTATAAAAAATTTCGACGGCATAATCTGTTGTTCCGCCGCCGGGCAGTGTCACATTGGAAATAATACCGGGGAAACGGACGGAACGGGTATCTACCCCCCAACGGTGAAAATAATAATCGCTGACTAACTCGCCAATCACTTTAGTAATTCCATACACGGTTTGAGGTCGCTGAATCGTATCCTGGGGGGTATGATTTTTGGGAGTTTCCGGTCCAAAAGCGCCGATCGAACTGGGGGTAAACACTGCACATCCTAATTCCCGCGCTACATCCAGACAGTTCATCATGCTGCTTACTCCCACATCCCATCCTAACTTAGGATTTTTTTCGGCAGTGGCCGATAAGATAGCTGCTAAATTATAAATGGTATCAATATGATATTTCCTGACAGCTTCGGCAATTTGTTCAATATTCATTGCATTGATAGGAACAGCCGGTCCTGATTCAAAGAAATTTTCAGGAAAGGGAGGTGCATAATACCCACAGATCACATTATCTGCGCCATAGACAGAACGAAGTTTGACACTCAATTCCGATCCGATTTGACCGGTACTGCCAACGATTAAGATTTTTTTCATACACAAATAATTGAAATATAAAGACGCGAAGATATAAAGTTTTTATATTTTCTTTATATCTTCGCGTTTTTGTGTTTGTCTTTTTATCTTTTTATCTTCACTGCTCTTTATACTAAATCACATTCAGTTCTTTTCCAATTTTAGTAAATGCAGCGATACATTTATCTAAATCAACTTGCCGGTGAGCCGCTGAAATCTGCACACGGATACGTGCCTGTCCCTGCGGTACCACCGGATAATAAAATCCGGTAACATAAATGCCTTCGTCGAGCAAACGGGCGGCCATCTCCTGCGACAATTTTGCATCGTACAGCATGACAGCGCAAATGGCCGATTGTGTTGGCTTTACATCAAAACCGGCAGCTTTAATTTTTGAAACAAAGTATTCGGTATTCCGATGCAGCTGATCTTGCAATGCCGTGGTTTCGTCCATAATTTCAAACATCCTGATACCGGCGGCGACCACTGCGGGCGGAAGGGAATTGGAAAACAGATACGGACGTGAACGTTGGCGCAACATATCGATCACTTCTTTTTTACCGGTAGTGAATCCGCCGATAGCGCCGCCAAATGCTTTCCCCAATGTTCCTGTAATTATTTCCACTGCACCTCGTAAATTGAATTGCTCGGTAATGCCTCGTCCAGTCTTTCCCACTACTCCTGCCGAATGCGATTCATCGACCATTACCATAGCATTATAGCGTTGCGCTAACTCATAAATGCGATCCAATGGCGCCACATTGCCATCCATCGAAAAAACGCCATCGGTTACAATTAACCTGAATCGTTGTGCTTGCGCCAGTATCAATTGTTTTTCCAAATCTTCCATATCAGCATTGGCATAGCGATAACGAACGGCTTTACACAGCCTGACTCCATCGATAATGGAAGCATGATTCAATGCATCGGAAATGATGGCATCCTGTTCATTCAACAGCGGTTCAAACACTCCGCCATTGGCATCAAAGCAAGCCGCATACAAAATCGTATCTTCCGTACCGAAAAATCGGGCGATTTTTTCTTCTAATTTTTTATGCAGATCCTGCGTGCCGCAAATGAAGCGAACCGACGACATTCCGTATCCGTGCGTATCCAGCGCCTGTTTGGCGGCTGCAATTAATTCCTGATTATTTGATAACCCTAAGTAATTATTAGCGCAAAAATTCAGTACTTCCTGTCCGGTACTGATCCGGATATGCGCATCTTGCGAAGAAATAATAATCCGTTCATTTTTATAGAGGCCGGATTGTTGGATAGAAGCCAATTCTTCCTGTAAATGCTGTTGAAAATCAGGATAAGCAGCCATAACTTTTCTTTTTTTGACAAAATTATATAAAATTTCACTACTGACCGACTAAAATATTAATAAAAAAAAGGGCTACTCCCGATTTTGCGGTTTCGCCCCCATGTCGTATTTTATTTTGCTTAGAAACAAAATACGACAGGAACAAATCATATTGCTCCAAGAATAATATCGGAGTCAATATTCAATTTTTTATGCATCTTACGGGCTACCTGCAATGTAGGTTCGGATTTTCCTGTAAGATATTCACTTACTCTGGGAGCACTTATTCCAAGTATTTCAGCTAATATTTTTTGAGTCAAATTCATTTCATGCATACGAGATTTAAGAACATCCGTCAAAGATGGTTTTCCAATCGGAAAATGTTCTTTTTCATAAGCTACAACCAAATCAGTAAGAAAATCCAGTTCAATATAATTCTTATCTGTTTGAGATGTATTGTCATTAATTCTCATTCGTTTATTTATTTGATACAAATACAGCATAAACGTTTTGAATTTCAAAACACCAAATACAAAAATCGTATTTTGTATAAATGTTTAACAGTTGGAAGATGTATAGTTTCCTACCCTTGGTCGCTATCCGAAAAAAAATATTCACACTCATCTCTTTGTAGCCTGGATGATGTAATATTAAAACAAATTTTCGATGCTCTGTTGCATGGCAGACTGATTGACCATTCCTGTATGTTTCTCTTTTAAATCTCCTTTTACATCAAAAAAAAGATAAGTGGGAATGCCTGTAAAATCAAAACTATCCATTAGGAATTCCCATTCTTCCTGAGTCAGATAATAATGGTCGCCGCGAATTGTCCGGATTTTTTCTTCCCACAGATCCCAGGGAGAAGAAGAGGAGGAAATATAAACAAATGCGACATCTTTTTCAGAAAATGAATCTTTTGTATCGCTGTAATCTTTCATATTAGCCAAACAAGGCTGGCACCAGGTAGCCCAAAAATCAACTACTACTGCTTTTCCTTTATATTGGGAAAGGATAGACTCCATGAGTTTTTCTTTAGGAACAACCGGAGTTTGATGCACAATGACAGGTCGTTTGGTTGCAGTTAAAGCAATGATTTTTTCATTCCTTGCCAAGATAATTTCCACAATATCCTCATTTTCAAAACGATAATTACCAATATTTTCTTTTTGTTTGTCGGATAGAGGTTTGACTTCGTCCTGAAACTGTTTAATATATGCATGGGCAACCAACATTTCGTAAAACAAACCGGCATGCAAACCTGTCAGATCGGAAAGAATACCTTTCGCTTCTTTCAACCATGCATCGATAGGAGTTTCCCCAATAGCTGGAAGATTTATGGTTTTATTGGACAGAATTTTGTCGAGTATCATAAAATACTCCGGTACATATAAATACTGCGGATTATTCAAATCAAATTCCTTAAGAAATGTGTAGTATGACAATGACGGTTCTTGCGGCATGAATTCCTCCGGCTCTTCCGAAGATCTGGTCAATTCATAATTTCGGAGCATAGTAGCTTTATATTCTAAAAGCACATCATTGACATAATACAATCTGAAATTATTCTGGAGAAACATTTTTATTCCCTGAGAAAGTGTCGTATCTGCCTCCACTCTGGCCAATCTTCTTTTTAATCCATGAGTTATAGCTTCCCGGGGATAGTCGTCAGGAGATAATTTATAAACCTGAGGTATCTTTCCCTCTTGACCACCCTCAAGAGGCATGTGCATCAAATAATATTTATCCCACCAATTGACCCTGTCATAAGGCGTAATGTCTGACGAGATATTGGTCTTTACAGACAAGGTTCCATCCTCATTACATACAATGTCGATTACGGTTTCTTTATTATTTGACAACTCGATTAACAAAACTTTTGACTCTAATATTTCTGTCCTTGCACTCAGGCCTCCTAACATAACATGACATTCCAAAGGTGCATCAAACCTGAAACTTCCATCATCATTCAAATACGTTTCAACTCGATTCATCTCAGCTGTTACCGGGTTGGGGTAAGATAAGCAAAGGATTGTCTTCTCATGAGTCCCGTCTTTTTTGAAGTTAACAATTTTACCTGACACATGAGCCATACCCCATTTAATGGCCGGATTTTGATTTTCTTGTTTGCAAGAGAATGGCAACACACAAAGAATAATTATCAACAGTTTTCTTAAATTAGTCATATATAGATTTTAATTTATCATTTCGTACAATTTCATCTTATCATCCTGTGTTAAAAGATCAATTTTCTTCGCTTTGCCACCCGGAGAGACCAGGATAAAATCAGGAATTCCCATGTGTATATAATGACCTATCACCGAAAGAAGCATTTCATCATTTGGAAAAACGAGGCTTCGCCAGGGAATTTGCTCTTTCTTCATTAATTCCGACCACCAGGAAAGTGTTCGACAATCATCGATAGAAATATAAACCATATCCAATTGACTGGGCTTCTCATGATATATTTCTTTCAACAGAGGAATTCGGCTGTGACATGGCCCACACCAGGATGCTGAAAACATTATTAAGGTATATTTGTCCGGATCTTGTATTACATATTCCTGAATTGTCCTATCATCCCAATGCTGGAGTTTTATATTGTTAAAAACAAACGCAGAATCATTAAAGGCTAAATAATCGGCAATCTTTCGCCCTAAATAGGATGTTCGATTTTTCTCTGAAAAACGATCATAAATGATTTGCAATTCGCCTTTATCCATCTGGCGTAAATTCAATAGTTGAGACATAAGAAATTTAGAATCAGGATATTTTACTGATAAAGAATCTAACTGTTCAAAATTGGTATAGGCTGATGTTTTCATCAAAAGTTCTAATTCGACAGCGTTCTTATTGGACAAATCAACTGCATAGTCGTCAATATTCAAACTGATCGGCCCTTTCCAAAACAAAGTATCGTCCACTTCATATTGATCTACCTGACGACTACTTGTACCCTGATAATATAAATCTACGATTCGCATCTTATCATCAAAGGTAAAAGCAAACGATTTGATGGTATCGTTCGCAAAACCGGCATTCAATTTTATAAGATGATCCGTTTTTGTTTGATAGTGAAAGGTATCTGTTTTAATATAATACAATAACATGGATTGGTTAACTGAATCCGGGATATCAAAAAACCAACGAAACCCATCTTCCGAATGCCCTTCGAATTTTATTTGCGGATAAGCACTTGGAATTGAAAATTTTAGATAATGACCTTCCAGAAACAAACGGTCATACTTCTTGCCATGCAACTGGATGTAAATTCCTTCATTATTTTGCGATGCTTTATGAGAAAAATTACATCCAAAAAGGAACAAAAATGATAATAGACCAACTATTAATTTGAATTTATTTGCCTTCATAATTTTATTTTATCAATAGATTTATTTTGAACATTTTTATAGAGAAGTCATCTTGACTTTTTAATTCGTTTAATTTTCTTGAGTAAAATCACAGTGAAAGCTATATAATTGAAAGCCTCCCAGCTTGCGATTGTCAAATCAAATCGATTAAGAATTGATCTGAAGCTATCCATCCAGGCATTCGTTCTTTCAATTGTAAACCTTTCTTTGTAGAGTAATTCATCCAAAATGTAATATTCATCGTTGTTTCCTCCATTGCGATAGTTAAAA
>JAVBKX010000064.1:0-12771 GCA_031553835.1 Bacteroidales bacterium | reverse complement strand
GGCAACACGGCGTTATGTGTATTTGAAAAACCGAAAAAGGGGTACGATTTGGACACTGTACCATGTCTTTTCGTGACCACTTTTTGGCTTTTTCGGCAGACATACAAAAACAAAAATCCCTGCAATATGTTGATATTGCAGAGATTGTCTTACCCTTGTCGCCGTTTGGCATCTTTCTTAGTGATCCACCTGGGGCTCGAACCCAGGACCCCATCCTTAAAAGGGATGTGCTCTACCTGCTGAGCTAGTGAATCAGCCTGATTGCTTTTGAAAAGCGAGTGCAAAGGTAAACCTTTTATTTAAAACGACAAATAAATTTGAAAAATATTTGAACTTAAGTGTAATTTTAAGGGAAAAACCTTAGATTTGCAGGAATTATACAACCCTGAATGATGGTACCTCAAAGATTAATGCTTGTGCTCTTTTTTCTTGGAATTTTTTACGGATATAATATAGTTGACGCTCAAAATCCGGCATTGAAAACTTTTCTGCAATCTTCCGGATTAAAGTACGCCAGCGTAGGAATTCAAATTACAGAACTGGAAACAGGAAAAAATATCTGTTCTCACAATGCTAATATGGCATTAACCCCGGCTTCAACATTAAAATTGATCACAACTGCCAGCGCATTAGAATTGTTGGGAGAAAAATATTTGTACAAAACATCTTTGTTTGTGGATGGCAAAGTGAATGCACAGGGTGTGCTGAACGGAAATGTATATATTCAAGGAGCCGGTGATCCGACGTTAGGATCGGAATATCTTTGGACAAACCGGGAGTTATTCCTGAAAGATTGGTTGAGCGCTTTGCAAAAAACAGGCGTCACGTCTATTCAAGGTGCTGTAGTAGTTGTAGATGATTTGTATGGATATGAAGGCGTTTCTGCTAAATGGTTGTGGGAAGATATCGGAAATTATTTTGCCCCGGGCGTATATGGCATCAGTATATTTGACAATACCTATCGCCTGTCCTTGAAATCCGGAGTAACCGGAACCCAGCCGGAAATCATAGGCATGGATCCGGTGGTAAGAGACTTGAAATTTGAAAATCATCTAACGGCTGCTTCAAATTCATTAGACAGCGCCTATATTTATGGCATTCCTTTTTCTAACGATCGCCGTATTTATGGAACAATTCCCCAGCATAAGTCAGATTTTGTGATCAAAGGAGATATTCCTGATCCGGGATTGTTTTTGGCGGATTATTTTACTTTATATCTCCAAAAGAATGGAATCGATGTGTTGGGAAAACCCACCACTTCCCGGATGCAACTTGCAACAGTTGTTCCACAACAAAAGGTGGTAACGACTGTCTCCAAAAGCATTGCCGAAATTATCAGGGTTATTAATGTGCGCAGTAACAACCATTATGCAGAACATTTGTTCTATACAATTGGAAAAGAAAATAATCCTGAAAATGGACATTATATTCCGGTCTCCAGTGTTGCTGCCATTAAGCAATATTGGACATCCAAAGGTATGGAAATGAGAGGATTGACGATGTATGATGGTTGCGGACTGTCACCTTTGAATGCTGTATCAGCTTCTTTATTGACCGATTTGTTGGTATATATGCATGGAAAAAGTGAAAATAAAACTTCTTTTTACGGCTCATTGCCGGAGGCTGGAAAAGAAGGTACCGTGCGATCTTTTCTGCAGCAACCGGAAGTGACCGGAAGCAAGGTCAAAAGCGGCAGCATTTCCGGAGTACAATCGTATGCCGGATATTTGAAAAAAGGAGGAAAATATTATGCTTTTGCCATCATTGTCAATCATTTTACCGGAAACAGGGCGACGTTGCGAAACCAAATAGAAAAATTGCTCCTAACTTTTGAGTAAATTGAATTAATAAATTCCCCATAACAATATAACATACAATGAAAAAGAAATTCAAAGAAATGAAGTCGGGAAAACGACAAACCAAACAAGACCTGGTTAACCGGATAGTGAGTCTGTTCAATAATTATCCGAAAGAAGTAATGAATTACAAACAAGTGAGCGCTGAAGTCGGCGCCACCACACAGGTGAATAAACTGCTGGTTTCTGACATTTTGAACACACTGGCCCTGGACGATTTTTTGATCGAAGAAGATCGGGGAAAATATCGTTTGAATGGATTGGGAACTATTGCCGAAGGTAAATTCGAACGCCGTTCAAACGGTAAAAATTCATTTACTCCCGATGGTAGTGAACAACGTCTGTTTGTTGCCGAACGCAACTCGATGCATGCCATGAATGGCGACCGTGTACGAGTACAAATTTTAGCAAAACGTAAAGGCAGAGACCCCGAAGCTGAAGTAATCGAAATTCTCGAACGCGCCCAAAATACAATTGTCGGAACATTGGAAGTCCAATCAAATTTTGCATTTCTCATTGTGGATAATAAAATTCTTGCCAATGATATTTTTATTCCGAAGGAAAAACTCAAAGGTGCGAAAAACGGGCAAAAGGCTGTTGTTCGCATTTTGGAATGGCCTGATCAGGCAAAAAATCCGATTGGAGAAGTCGTTGATGTATTGGGTGATGCCGGTAATAATGACACGGAAATGCATGCTATCCTGGCGGAATTCGGACTACCTTATAAGTATCCTGTTCCGGTAGAAAAAGCTGCTGAAAAGATTCCCGTGGGAATTCCCGCTGAAGAAATAAAAAACCGGGAAGACTTCAGGGCGATTACTACTTTTACCATCGATCCGAAAGATGCAAAAGATTTTGATGACGCTTTATCTATTCGAAAAATAAAAGAAGGATTGTGGGAAGTAGGAGTTCATATTGCGGATGTAACATATTATGTAAAACCGGACAGTATCATCGATAAAGAAGCGCAGCATCGCGCCACTTCTGTTTATCTGGTGGATCGCACCATTCCGATGCTTCCCGAACAATTGTGTAATCAACTCTGTTCGCTTCGCCCGAATGAGGATAAATTATGTTTTTCTGCGATTTTTGAAATGAATGAAAATGCAGACATCAGGAATTATCGCATAAGACGCACAATTATCAATTCCGACAGGCGATTTGCCTACGAAGAAGCGCAGGAAATCATTGAAACCCAAAAAGGAGATTGTGTCGAGGAAATGCTATTGCTCCATCAATTAGCCCGAAAATTGCGGACAAAACGATTTTCTTCCGGTGCGATTAATTTTGATCGTTACGAAGTAAAATTTGATATTGATGCAAAAGGCAAACCAATTCGTGTTTATTTCCGGGAATCGAATGACGCCAATAAGCTGATCGAAGAATTCATGCTTCTTGCCAATCGCACTGTTGCCGAAGCTATTGGCAAAGTGCCGAAGAATAAGACGGCAAAAACATTTGTCTATCGGGTACATGATGTTCCTAATCCCGAAAAAATGGAAATTTTTGCCGAATTTATCCGTCGGTTTGGCTATAAATTAAAAACAACCGGCACGAAATCCGAAGTCTCCCGGGGAATCAATGGATTGTTGGATGACGTACAAGGAAAAAAAGAGCAGAATCTGATTGAAACGGTAGCCATCCGGGCTATGGCTAAAGCGGAATATTCGATTCATAATGTCGGTCATTATGGTTTGGCATTTGAATATTATACTCATTTTACATCGCCTATCCGCCGTTATCCTGATATGATGGTACACCGGTTGTTGGATCGGTATTTGTCCGGCGGACGTTCTGTTCCCGAAGCAAAAACGGAAGAAATGTGCAAACACTGTTCTGCGATGGAAAATGTTGCAGCCAGCGCCGAACGAGCTTCTACCAAATACAAACAGGTGGAGTTTATGTCCGAAAAACTGGGCATGGTGTTCGATGGCGTTATTTCCGGTGTAACCGAATGGGGTTTGTATGTCGAATTAAACGAAAACAAATGCGAAGGAATGATTCCTATTCGCGATTTAGACGATGATTATTATGAATTTGATGAAAAAAATTATTGTCTGACCGGAAGACGCAATAAACGTCGTTATCAATTGGGAGATCCTGTTACGATAAAAGTAGCAAGAGCAAATTTAGAAAGAAAGCAGTTGGATTTTACATTGGCGAAATAAAAAACATGGATAGGATGGATAAGCAATATGTAATCGGTGTGGACATGGGAGGCACTAATACTTTATTCGGGATTGTGGATGCAAGAGGGAATATTGTTTATCGGGGAAGCGTCAGAACCGATGCATACCCGGCAGCCGAAGAATATGCCCGTGCTTTAGGTTCCGGTATCAAAGAAATGATAACCGGTTCCGGGCTGTCGGGACATATCCGGGGCATTGGTATGGGAGCTCCGAATGCCAATATGCATGCAGGAACCATCGAATATACAGCCAACATTCCCTGGGCAAACAAAACAGTCGTTCCTTTAGGTCGCATGTTAACGGATTTTACCGGTTTGCCTTGCCGTATGACCAATGATGCCAATGCAGCCGCTATCGGAGAAATGACTTATGGCGCAGCGCGAGGCATGAAAGATTTTATCGTGATTACGCTGGGAACCGGAGTCGGCAGTGGAATAGTTTGTAATGGACAATTGGTTTGCGGGCACGGAGGTTTTGCGGGAGAATTGGGTCATGTCATTGTTCGTCGTCATAATGGACGTTCCTGTGGTTGTGGCCGCGCCGGATGCCTTGAGTCGTATGCATCTGCAACCGGAGTTGCCCGTACCGCCCGTGAGTTTTTAGAAATGAGAAACGACGACAGTTTGTTGAGAGAAATTGCCGATCGCCCGGTTACCTCCAAAGATGTTTATGAAGCGGCTCAAAATGGAGATAAGATTGCGTTGGAAATTTTTGATTACACCGGTCATATTTTAGGCGAAGCCTTTGCCGATTTCATTGTATTTTCCAGTCCCGAAGCCATCATATTATTTGGAGGATTATCGAAATCGGAGGATTACATCCTGCAACCGATTCAAAAATACATGGAAGAAAATTTATTACATGTATTTAAAAGCAAAACACAACTAAAACTATCAGAATTGCCCGAGGCAGACGCCGCCATGTTGGGAGCCGGCGCTTTAGCGTGGGAAAGTTAAATGTTTTTATAAAGATGTGGACCTGGAGGGATTCGAACCCTCGTCCAAACGAGGAACTAATTTGCTTTCTACATGCTTATCTTTGCTTTAATTTTCGACTTAGAGCAAGACCAAAGCTACCAACTCTAAGCTTATTCCCTTAATTTCATCTGAAGCCCGGGATTTACTTCAAACTATCTCCGATATTGCTGTACCACCGGTTCGGATTGCTTCGAAGCCACAGCTTCCGGGTGATATCTCGTCCAAACACCTGGTGTAAGGATAAAGCTTTAAATCTACTATTATTCGATTAAGCAGCGAGAGCGTAATTATTTTCGCCAGTTAATTGTTTGATATTCGGGATTATAGTGCCGAACAACCGCGCACTGCATGCTTACAAACCACTTCTACCCGCTGTCAAATCCAGTCAAGCCCATGATTTTCGGTGCAAAGATACGAAAAAAACAGCTTAATGCCAATTTTTATTATTACTTTCGCAGCAAAATAAAAATAGTTACGAGTTACGGGTGACAAGTTACAGGTTACAAGTTGCTTTGCACAGCAATCAACTAATCCTGTGTCATTTGCAGTCTCATATTCGTAACTCGTAACTTGTAACTCGTAACTAAGAAGAAAAAAATGAGAAAATGGCGTATTGAAGATTCTGCCGAATTGTACAATATTCATGGCTGGGGGTTGGATTATTTTTCCATCAATGAAAAAGGACATGTGATTGTTTCCCCCAAAAAAGGGGCAGTAGGAGTCGATTTACGGGAGTTGATGGATGAGTTGACCTTGCGTGATGTAGAAGCTCCACTGTTGGTGCGTTTTTCTGATATTCTTGACAACCGGATCGAAAAAATTTCTAATTGTTTCCGGATAGCTGCCGAAGAATACAAATATACTGCACAGAATTTTATTATTTATCCGATCAAAGTCAATCAAATGCGCCAGGTGGTGGAAGAGATTGTAAGTCACGGCAAAAAATTCAATATTGGGTTGGAGGCCGGCTCCAAGCCTGAATTACATGCCGTATTGGCGATCAATACGAGCGATGATTCGTTGATTATCTGCAACGGATACAAAGATGAAGATTATATACAATTAGCTTTGTTGGCTCAAAAAATGGGCAAACGGATTTTCATTGTCATTGAAAAATTAAATGAATTGCGTTTGGTGGCGGAGCTTTCAAAAAAATTGCGAATTCGTCCGAATTTAGGAATTCGTATAAAATTAGCCAGCGCCGGAAGCGGAAAATGGGAAGAATCGGGAGGTGATGTCAGCAAATTCGGATTGTCTTCCAGCGAATTATTGGAAGCATTGGATTTTCTGGAAAAAAATAAAATGGAAGATTGCCTTAAATTAATTCATTTTCACATTGGCAGTCAAATTACTAAAATACGCCGTATAAAAAATGCACTTCGCGAAGCATCCCAATTTTACGTTCAGCTGCGCACTATGGGATATAGCGTGGATTTTGTAGATATTGGCGGAGGATTAGGGGTTGATTATGACGGAACCCGTTCGTCGGGGAGTGAAAGTAGTATGAATTATTCCATTCAGGAATATGTCAATGACTCAATCTCAACATTAGTAGATGTTTGTATTAAAAATAATATTCCCCAGCCCAATATTATCACAGAGTCGGGACGTTCGCTGACGGCTCACCATTCTATTTTGATTTTTGAAGTGTTGGAGACCACCACATTGCCAGAGTGGAACGAAGACGATGTCTTGCCCGAAGATGCCCATGAATTGGTGAAGGAGTTGTACAAATTGTGGGACGAAATGAATCAGCCTCGTTTGATCGAAACCTGGCATGATGCACAGCAAATTCGCGAAGAAGCATTGGATTTGTTTAGTCTGGGTATGTTGGATTTGATTACCCGGGCATTGGTTGAAAGACTATATTGGTCGATCGCCCGCGAAGTGTATCACATGGCCAGCGAAATGAAACATGCTCCGGAAGAGTTGCGGAAAATTTCCAAAATGCTGCCGGATAAATATTTTTGTAATTTTTCTTTATTCCAGTCTTTACCCGACTCCTGGGCGATCGATCAGGTATTTCCCATTATGCCTATTAGCCGGTTGGATGAAAAACCGTCCCGTACAGCCACATTACAGGATATCACATGCGATTCCGACGGGAAAATCGATAATTTTATCAATATGAAAAATTACACTTACCATCTTCCTGTTCACACATTAAAAGGAAAAGAACCTTATTATATGGGTGTTTTCCTTGTAGGCGCTTATCAGGAGATTTTAGGAGATTTGCACAATTTGTTTGGAGATACCAATGCGGTGCATATTTCGGTGGATAAAGACGCTTATAAAATCGAGCAAATTATAGACGGAGAATCTATTGCAGATGTTTTGGATTATGTACAATACAATCCTAAAAAATTGGTTCGGACAGTAGAATCCTGGGTGACTTCTTCAATGAAAGAAGGAATTATTTCGGTGGAAGAAGGGCGGGAATTCCTTTCCAATTACCGTTCGGGACTCTACGGCTATACTTATTTAGAATAATAGAGAAACAATAAAATTGATAAAAAGGCGCAAAGACATAAAGAGATGGAAAATCAAAAAACAAAACTTTGTGTCTTTGTGTTTAATATAAAAATCGCAATGAAAATAGTTTCATATAATCTCAACGGAATTCGGGCGGCAATGAATAAAGGGCTGATGGAGTGGCTCGAAAATAATGTGCCGGATGTTTTTTGTGTGCAGGAGCTAAAAGCGCAACCCGATCAAATCGATTTGATTTCATTCAATAGCATAGGGTATAATTATCAGATTCTGCATTCTGCCGAAAAAAAAGGATACAGCGGAGTTGCCATTTTTTCCAAATCAAAACCTGATTATTATAAAATCGGAATGGGGAATCCCTTTTTTGATGCGGAGGGGCGTGTTATCCGCGCCGATTTTGGAGATTTGACGGTAGTGTGCGCATATATTCCTTCCGGCACCTCCGGCGATGAACGTCAGGCGTTGAAAATGGAATTTCTGGACTTGTTCACAGATTATTTGCTCGAATTGCGGAAAGAACGCCCTAATTTGGTTATTTGCGGCGATTATAATATTTGTCATAAACCGATTGATATCAATCATCCGGAGAGGCATACCAAAATGTCGGGATTTTTGCCGGAGGAAAGAGCATGGTTTGATAAATTTATTGATCTGGGTTTTGTAGATTCTTTTCGTGAATTCAATCAGGAGCCGAATCAATACAGCTGGTGGAGTTTTCGATCCAATGCCCGTGAGAAAAACTTAGGCTGGCGGATTGATTATCATATTGTAACAGAGCCTGTAAAATCTCGCTTAAAATCAGCTTGTATATGTCCGGAAGTATTGTGTTCCGATCATTGTCCGGTAGGGGTAGAAGTGGATTCGTAATTCTTTATTAAATGCAGCTTTACGAATCAAAACAAAAATTTAAGTATGTTTTCTTAGTGACGGCTATTGTCATTGCAGTTGCTTCGGTACTTATTACTAATGTTTTGGTGAGTAACCTGGCTTCGGAAGAACGAAAAAAAATTGAGACCTGGGCCGAAGCCGTACGATTAATTTCGCTTGTCGATTCCATTTCTGACGCCAACTTATTTTTTCTGTCCTCCATTACCGAAAGCAATACAACCATCCCTTTGTTATTAGTTGACGAAGACGATAATGTGTTGCACGACATGAATATTAAAATTCCGGAACAAGGCCGGGATTTGTTTTTGCAAAAAACATTACAGCGATTTAAAAAGGTGCATGAGCCCATCGTGATTGAATCGGATGAAATCGGCAGGCAGTATGTTTATTATGACGATTCTTCTGTTTTAAAACACCTGCAAATTTTTCCTTATGCTCAATTGGGAGTTGTTTCCATTTTTATTATAGTTTCCTTTTTAGCATTAAGCAGTTCTAAAAAAGCAGAACAAAATAGAGTTTGGGTAGGGCTTTCCAAAGAAACAGCTCATCAGCTCGGGACTCCGATTTCTTCGTTGATGGCCTGGGTGGAATATTTAAAAACAAAAGCCATTGATCCTAAGCTTTTGAATGAAATAGATAAGGATGTGCAACGGCTGAAAATGATTGCCGAGCGGTTTTCCAAAATCGGTTCCAATGTTGTGCCTGAGCCAATGGATCTCAATATTGCCATTCACAATGCCATTGATTATATGTCGAAGCGCGTTTCTTCGAAAGTCCAATTTAAATGTAATTTTCCGGACGAATCGGTATTGGTATTGATGAACGAATCGTTGTTTGGCTGGGTTATTGAAAATCTCATAAAAAATGCAGTGGATGCCATGGATGGGAAAGGATTGATAACATTCGACATCCACACTTCAGATAAAAAAATAATCAAATTAGATATTTCCGATACAGGAAAAGGGATTCCGAAATCCAAATTTAACGCCGTATTTCAGCCCGGATATACGACCAAAAGCCGGGGGTGGGGATTAGGACTTTCATTAGTCCGCAGGATTATAGAATCTTATCATCATGGGAAAATACAAGTCTTTCGTTCGGAACCAAATGTCGGTACTACATTCCGTATTGAACTTAAAAAATATTCATAGACAATTTGTATTTTACCATTGTTTTTTCTTACCTTTGCAGCGTTTTCAAAAAAACAAGAGCGCTTTGGGGAAATTTGATCCATATAAAATTGATCTGAAACGAATGAACGTTAACCTCCAGGAATGTGAATATTTACTGGAGAATAAGTTTTTTACAGATATTGATGCAGACGAAATTCAAAAAGGCAAAGTCAATGTCAAACTGGCTGTGAAAAAACTTTCGATGATGTATGAGTTGAATTTTGACATTGAAGGAACGATTGTAGTACCGTGCGACCGGTGTTTAGACGATATGAATCTTCCGGTAAAGACCGCCAATCGCTTAGTTGTTAAATTTGGAAAAGAATATTCGGAAGAAAGCGATGAAATCGTAGTCATTCCAGAAGAAGAAGGCATTATTAATGTGGCTTGGTTTTTATATGAATTTATTGTACTGACCATCCCGATTAAACATGTTCATCTTCCCGGGAAATGCAACAAAACGATGACTTCCAAACTCAAGAAGCATACTCCGAAAGGCACGGAAGAGGAAGAAGATTCTCTCGATTTCGAAGGAGACGATGATATTGTCATTATTGACGATGATGATAAAGACGGCGCTACCGACCCACGTTGGGATGCGTTGAAACCATTAAAAGATAACGATAACGATTAAAATAATAGAAGATGGCACATCCCAAACGAAGAACTGGTTCGGCCAGACAAGGAAAAAGAAGAACACATGATAAAGCTGCTATGCCTGCATTGGCAGTTTGTCAGGCAACCGGAGAATTCCATTTGTATCACAGAGCACATTGGTCTGAAGGAAAATTATATTACAAAGGAAAAGTGATCATTGACAAACAGTCTGAAACTGTTTAATATTGGTCTTAAATATAACAGGAAATAAAGCCCTAAGGAAGAATGGAAAATTCCTTCTTTTAGGGCATTTTCGTATTACTAAAGATTCCTTACATGAGTAGAATTCATGCAGCAATAACAGGTATTTCAGGATATGTCCCAAATTATGTAATGACCAACGAAGAGATTTCACGCCTGGTCGATACCTCTGATGAATGGATTATGACCCGTATCGGAATTAAAGAACGGCGTATTCTGAAAAAAGAAGAAGGGGTGGGGGTTACCTACATGGCCGTCAAAGCATTGGAAGACCTGATTCAAAAAACAGGATTAAATCCATTGGATGTTGAGGCTGTTGTCTTTGCTACTTCTACGCCCGATTATGTGATGCCGAATGCTGCTGCATTGGCAGCATATAAAACGGGAATGAACCATGCATTTTGCTTTGATATCAGCGCTGCTTGCAGCGGATTTATTTACGCATTAGAAGTCGCAACAGGTTTTATTACCTCTGGCAAATATAAAAAAGTGATCGTTCTTGCCGGAGATGTACTTTCTGTTATTACCAATTATACTGATCGCAATACTTGTCCGATATTTGGGGATGGGTGCGGTGCGGCATTGTTGGAACCTTCAACGGAATACGGAATCATTGACTCTATTATGCGTTCGGATGGAAATAGTTTGGAGTATTTGCACCAACTGGGCGGAGGCTCCATTAATCCGGCTTCGCATGAAACAGTGGATCGCAATGAGCATACGATTTGGCAGGATGGCCGGGTTGTATTCAAACATGCAGTGTCTAATATGTCGGGAACCTGTGTAGAGTTGATGGAACGAAATCAGTTGGACAAAGAAGATATATCGTGGGTAGTTCCTCATCAGGCAAACTTACGCATTATTGATGCTGTGGCAAGTCGTATGGGAGTTGGCCATGATAAAGTAATGATTAATATCGAAAAATACGGGAATACCAGCGCAGGCACTATTCCACTTTGCCTGTGGGACTGGGAACCGAAGCTCCGCAAAGGCGATAACATTATCCTCACTGCTTTTGGAGCAGGATTTACCTGGGGAGCAACTTATCTGAAATGGGCGTACGATCCCAAATGAATTGCGAATTGAGAGTGGAGAATTGAGACAATAAAGTGTGTTTTCAATTCTCCACTCTCAATTCTCCACTCTCAATTCTCCACTTATGCATAAATCCGGTTTTGTAAATATTGTTGGAAATCCGAATGTCGGAAAATCCACGTTGATGAATTTGTTGGTGGGAGAAAAAATTTCCATCATTACATCTAAAGCGCAAACGACCCGCCACCGAATTATGGGTATTGTCAATACCGACGATATGCAGATTGTGTATTCTGATACTCCGGGAGTATTGCGTCCGAATTACAAATTGCAAGAATCGATGCTGAATTTTTCAGAATCGGCGCTGGATGATGCGGATGTTCTGTTGTATGTAACCGATGTTGTTGAACGAATTGACAAAAACGATTTTTTCCTTGAGAAGGTGCAACGAACGACTGCATCTGTCTTGTTATTAATCAATAAAATCGATTTAACCAACCAACAAGGTTTGGAGGCGCTTGTAAAAACTTGGCAAGAGTTACTCCCTAAAGCGGAAATTATCCCTATATCTGCTGCCAATAAATTCAATATTGATTATATTCAGAAACGCATCCGGGAATTGTTACCCGAATCTCCTCCTTATTTTGAAAAAGATGCGTTGACTGACCGGCCTGCCCGTTTTTTTGTTACGGAAATTATCCGCGAAAAAATTCTCTTATACTACCAAAAAGAAGTTCCGTATGCAGTTGAAGTGGTTGTAGAATTATTTGAAGAAAAGAAAGACCTTATCCATATTAAAGCGTTAATTATTGTGGAACGGGATACTCAAAAAGGCATTATTATCGGAGATAAAGGCTTGGCAATCAAAAAAATGGGTTCGATGGCGCGAAAAGACATCGAACGCTTTTTCGACAAAAAAGTCTTCCTCGAAATGTTTGTCAAAGTCGAAAAAGACTGGAGGAGCCGGGATAATTTGTTGAGGCAGTTTGGGTATAAGTTGGAGTAATTCTGATGAGCATTTGCTAAAATGCGGAATCATTCGGTTTTTACGTATAGTAATATTTATTACAATATTTTACTACATTTGTGACCTTAATTTATCAGTTGTTTATGTCACATTATTTCTATAATTCAGTACAAGAGATGAGGAACACAGCTTCTTCTTTTCAAGTTGGTGATATCTGCGAGACATTGGGTTATTATACTTCGTTAGATGGAGGAAAAGCTAAATATTTAATCAAGTCCGACGCTGGTTCAGTAGATGATGGTGGGTGTGTCATTAGATTGACATCCTCATTAATAGCAT
>JAVBKX010000039.1:0-30467 GCA_031553835.1 Bacteroidales bacterium | reverse complement strand
TACTATTTTGACTATATTATTGGGAACCCCCATCGCATTTTTCGCCATTTGGGGTAAAGGCTATCTTGCCCCATTAGGATTTGTAGCCTTGACATTAGTATTTGCTCAAATTATTGCTGCAACAGGCTATGGATACTATTTCCCATGGTCGATTCCGGGACTATACAGTGGTGCAGGCGGCGAATACAAAATGCAATTGAACGAAATGAGTTATCTGATTTTGGTATTGACAAGTATAGCGGGATATTGTTCAACTATTTTTTATTGGAAATATACAGACCAAACACAATGAAAGAATATAGAAAAGAATTCATCGCACACTGTGGTCTCTATTGCAAAGCATGTCCTTCCTTTACATCGGGTAAATGTGAAGGCTATCGAAATGATTAAGATAAAAGGTCGTGCAGAATTTGCAGCGTACATGGAAGACAAAAACTGGGTAATCTTCAAAATCAAAGATACTTTCCTCAACAAAAAATATGGTAAAAAACTGAATAAAAAATAACAAAGATTATCTTTGCACTTCATTATGTTATTTTCGACATGCAAAAAAATACCCTCTTTCTAATCTTATTGTCCATTTTTTATCATTCCGGTCATACCCAACCGATGGGATCACCCTTGGATATCCCGTTGCTTCTCAGCGGAAATTTCGGAGAATTACGTACCAATCATTTTCATGCCGGTATCGATTTTAAAACGCAAGGCCGAACAGGATTACCGATTTATGCCGTCGAAGACGGGTATGTTTCCAGAATCAATGTAAGCCCTTACGGCTACGGTCGGGCATTGTACATCAACCATTACAACGGAACTACTTCTGTATATGCTCACTTAGATCATTTTGCCACTGCAATAGAAAACTATGTGGAAGACAATCAGTATAATATGCAAAAATTCAAGGTTGACCTATACCCTACGCCAGAATTATTTCCGGTAAAAAAAGGGCAAATTGTCGCCTTTAGCGGAAACACCGGTGGATCAGGCGGTCCTCATTTACACTTCGAAATCCGTGACACAAAAACCGAAGACATCCTCGATCCGTTGATTTTTTATATGGACAGGATTACCGATACTCGTTCCCCAAAAATTCAGGCCATCATGGTTTATCCCATGGAAGGAAACGGAATTGCCAACGAAAGTACAACGAAAGTAGAGATTCCCATCACAGTGGACAAAAACGGAGATGTATCCATGCCCGCCATCGAAGCCTGGGGAACCATTGGTCTGGCGATCAAAGCATACGATTACATGAACGAAACATCCAACATTTACGGTGTTAGGTACATTCAGTTGGAAGTAGATGGACAAACGATTTTTTCGATGGACATGAATCGATTTGCTTTTCACGAAAGCCGCTATCTCAATAGCTATATCGATTGGGAAAAATGGACGTATGACAAAGCTTTTTTCATGAAATCATTTATCGAACCCGGAAATTTGTTGCGCGTTTGCAAAGCCGAAAATCGGGGTTGGTTTACCATCCAGGAAGAACGGATCTATAAACTGGTCTATAAAGTAGGAGACGTTTTCGGCAACACATCCGCTTTTGAATTTTATATTCATGGAAAGAAACAAGCAATCCCTGAATTTCGTACAAGAGGTACATGGTATGCGTGTAACCGGGATAATATCATCGCTATCGATGGCATGCAACTGGAAATTCCAAAAGGCAACTTATACACCGACATTTTTTTCACCTATTCCAGGAAAGATCACTATACCCCTTTTGCATCCCTTTACTACCTGCACAAACGGTGGCCATTACATAATTATTGTCCGATACAAATTCCTATTGCACAAGATACATACTTCGATAAAACAAAATACGGAGTCATTGCGATCGATAATGGCAAAACATCATGGATCGGAGGAAAATACGAAAATGGATACATACAGGCTTCCATTCGTGAATTAGGGGCTTTTTCAGTAGATATAGACACCATTCCGCCTGTAGTTACAGCATTTAATCAGGCAAAATGGAAAAAAACAGGCGCTATTACACTCAAAATCACAGACAATTTAAGCGGGATACAAGATTGGCACGCCACCGTAGGAGGTGAATTCGTTTTATTTGAATATGATGCCAAAACCAACCGTCTATTTTATAAAACAACTTCCAAACGCATCGCCACCACCGGAAAAAAATTACAATTAACCGTATGGGATGCTGTAGGGAATGAGAAGAAGTGTGAATACAATCTTTAACAGTATTAATATTTGTTAATATATTTTCTATTATTTACAGAATTCTCTAATTTTACGCTTCTTTTATCTAAAAAATGAGAATTAATAATGATTTTCAAACGCAAAAAGGCATCATCCCGCTATCAAAAAAAAAGATTTTTCATAAAAGGTAAATCTTTTTTATTTCTGACGGGCATAGTTACAGGATTAGTACTTGCACTTTCTCTTTATCAAACATCCGTGCATTTTTCGACTGACGATTCTTGCGCCCAGTGTCACGTTCATCCCCATGCTACGGAAAGTTGGCTGTTGTCCACTCACGTCAACAACGCCTCCGGAGTAAAAGTCCATTGTATTGATTGCCATTTACCACCTAAAAATCACACATGGTCGCATTATTCGGCTAAAGTAACACTGGGAGTACACGATCTGTGGGGATATTTGACTAAAGACAGCGCTGATTTTGATTGGGATAGTAAATCGCAACTCGAACACGCCATCCGGTTTGTACCCAATCAATCGTGTGTCGAATGTCATGCCAACCTCTTCCCCCAAGGCATATCGGACGATGGAATTACCGCTCATTTATATTATGAAGAAAATCAGGCGAAATTAAACCTGCAATGTATCAGTTGCCATTTGGATGTCGGGCATTATAATCCCAATTACAAACATTCTAAAATGACAGGAATACCGGGAATCGCCTCGCAAACTAAAGATACCAGTCTCTATTATAAAACTCCTGCTGTAGTCGCAACATTTGAAGATTATACCGAAACAATTCCAGGCACATTGGTCAACATCAACATGAAAGCTATTCCTGCAGGAACTTTCACTATGGGAAGCCCTGAAAACGAACCTTTCCGCAAAGCCGATGAAAGTCCGGCGCATCAAGTAACTCTCGACCGTTTTTTCATGGCCGAAGTTGAAGTTACCTGGGATCAGTATTGGGCATTTTATGCCGAAACAATGTCAGAAGGTCGCACAGCTCCTGAAATGGTTTATCAAAACAACAGCCGTCCTGATGTCGAT
This sequence comes from Bacteroidales bacterium, assembly GCA_031553835.1. GTDB lineage: Bacteria > Bacteroidota > Bacteroidia > Bacteroidales > Azobacteroidaceae > JAVBKX01. Next base: position 27,248 of record JAVBKX010000039.1, on the reverse strand, counting down.
ATGATATCCGGGCCCACTCCCCCATTCGGTTTTCCAGATCAAGGCTGGGGAGGAGGGGATCGTCCGGCCATTACAATGACGCATTATGCTGCTGAAACATTCTGTTTGTGGCTATCCAAAAAAACAGGAAAAAAATATCGTTTGCCGACCGAAGCCGAATGGGAATACGCCGCTCGCGGAGGCACTCAAACTCCTTATTTTTTCGAAGGAAATCCAAAAAATTTCTCCAACGAAGGATTTTGGAGAAGATTTTTCAAAGCCGAAATAAATCCGATTGCCGAGTACGTGATATACCTCAACGACAGTAAAAATAAAACTCAGGAACCGGTATTGGTACAAGCCAATCCATTCGGACTAAAAAATATGTTGGGCAATGTCATGGAATACTGCCAGGATAAATACGATCCACAAGCCTATTCCAAACGCAATGGAACAGTACAAAATCCACAAATCTCCGATGGTGAAGAATATGTGGTACGCGGAGGAAATTACACTTCCGATGCTTCCGATGTTCGTTGCGCGGCACGCAATTATACCCATCACGACGCATGGTTAAAAACCGATCCCCAACAACCCAAAAGCATTTGGTGGTATTCCGATATCAAAGGGATTGGATTCCGTGTAGTATGCGAAGCCGGATTTTTACAATAAAATTAATCAATAACAAAAAAATATAAAATTTCAATGAAAGACACAAACAAAATCACCCGGAGAGGATTTCTAAAAAGCTCATCCCTCGTAGGATTATATGGAGCATTGGGAACAACCGGCGCTGTTGCGGCAGCATCGTCACTAACTGCCTGCGGCAAAAAAGAAACCAATACTCTTATCCCGTTAAAATCGCCCGGAGAATTTTATATCCCGGCGTTGACAGACATGGCCATAGATGGCAAACCCTTGAAAGCCGGCATTATCGGTTGCGGAGGGAGAGGATCGGGCGCTACATTCGACTTCCTTAATGCGGCTAATGGAGTAACAATCACCGCCTTAGGCGACCTGTTTCAAGATCATGTGGATAATTTGCGCAATCGCTTAAAATCGGAAAAGAACATTGACATTCCTGCTGAAAACTGTTTTACCGGCCTTGATGCATATAAAAAAGTAATTGATTCGGATGTAGATGTAGTTATTTGCGCTACACCTCCCGTCTTTCGTCCCGAACATTTCCGTTATGCCGTGGAAAAAGGGAAACATGCATTCCTCGAAAAACCTATTTGTGTTGACTCTGCCGGTTACCGCACCATTATGGCGGCTTCCCGTCAGGCAACTGCAAAAAAACTCAGCGTAGTCACCGGCACCCAACGTCACCACGAGCGCAAATATGTTGCATCATTCCAGAAAATTATGGAAGGTTATATCGGTGAAATCACCGGAGGAGTTGTATATTGGAACCAGTCGATGCTTTGGTATCGCAATCGTGAAAAAGGATGGAGCGATGCCGAATGGATGATCAAAGACTGGGTCAATTGGAAATGGTTATCAGGCGATCATATTGTAGAGCAACATGTCCACAACATCGATGTATTTACCTGGTTCAGTGGATTAAAACCGGTAAAATGTGTCGGATTTGGTTCCCGCCAGCGACGTCTTACCGGCGATCAATTTGATAATTTCAGTGTGGACTTTATTATGGAAAATGGAATTCACTTGCATAGCATGTCCAGACAAATTGATGGTTGCGCCAACAATGTCAGCGAATTTGTTCAAGGCACTAAAGGTTCCTGGACCAGCGAAGGCGGATGTAAAATTAAAGATTTAGCAGGAAACATCATTTGGCAATTTGACGAAGAAGCTGAAAGACAACAATATAAACAAACCAATCCATACGTATTGGAACATGCCAACTGGATATCCCATATCCGCTCAGGCAAACCACTGAATCAATCTGAAGAAACATTGGTTTCCAACCTGGCCGGAATCATGGGTCGCGAATCGGCTTACACCGGCCAGGAAATGACTTGGGAGGCTACTATGGCTGCTCCTATGGACTACATACCCGCCGACTTCGATTTAAAAGGGAAAATGGATATGAAGCAATTCACAGTGCCTGTACCGGGAAGTCCTAAATAAATTAGAAATTCAAAAAAATACAACTATGACTGCAAATAGAAGAAATTTCCTAAAAACATCGCTCTCCGGAGTAGCATTGGCAACAGTAGGCAGTTCGTCCGTACTTTCGGCCTGCGCACAACCAAAGTCCCAACCGGCCGGATCCCAGTCTAATCTGCCTTTGAAGTTATCTTTCCAGGAAGGAACAGCTCCGGGCGAAACATTAGCTGCTAAATTCGACTACATGGAAAAATATAACATTGTCGGATTTGAGCCGTGGGGGTCCAATTTAGCTGATCGCATCAATGAATTTGAGCAAGAATTAAAAGGGCGCAACATTCAAATCAGCGCCATTTGTGCAGGATTCAAAGGTTTTTTACTTTCCACCGAAGAAACTGTACGTAAAGAATGTATGGATTCGTTGAAAGAAATTATCGCCGCCGCCGGTGCGTTAAAATCGGTTGGAGTCGTGATGGTACCCGGATTTAACGGACAGCAACCGGCTATGCCTCAGACTATTGAAACGCGTAATTTTCTCTGCGAAATGCTGCATGAGTTAGGTGAATTTGCCGTACAACACCAGACTTCTGTCATTTTGGAACCGCTCAATCGTACCGAAGCTTTTTTCCTCCGCCAGGTGGGTGATGCTGCTTCCATTTGTCGCGATACTAAAAGTGAAGGCGTTAAATGTATGGGCGATTTCTGGCACATGACGATGGAAGAAAATTCGGATGAAGGCGCTCTTCTCTCTGCGAAAGGATATTTGCAACATGTGCATGTGGCCAGCCGCAAACGCCGGAGCATGCCGGGAGAAGACGGATCGGCAGACACTTACATCGATGGATTCCGTGCCTTAAAAGCATTAAACTATCAACATTATGTCAGTTTTGAGTGCGGATGCCAGGGAGATCGCGAAATAGTACTTCCCAACGCCGTAAAATTATTACGTGAACAATGGGATCAAGCCTGATTTAGTATAACATGAAATACCTCGTTTCCTCTTTAGTTGTATCACTAATTGCAACAACATCATTTGCCTGCACCAATCTGTTGGTAGGTAAAAAGGCTTCCGTTGACGGATCAACCATGGTTACTTATTCCGCCGATTCGTATGTTTTATATGGAGAATTATACCATTGGCCGGCGGCTTCCTATCCAGAAGATGCCACGCTAGATGTTTATGAATGGGATACGGGAAAATATTTAGGGACTATTCCCCAAGTCAGACAAACTTACAATGTGATCGGCAATATGAACGAACACCAGGTCTGCATTGCTGAAACTACATTTGGCGGACGCCAGGAATTAGCAGATTCTACCGGAATTATGGATTACGGCAGTCTCATCTATATTACGTTGCAACGTGCAAAAACCGCCCGTGAAGCGCTGTCTGTCATGACGGATTTAGTAGAAAAATACGGATACTACAGCGAAGGAGAATCTTTTTCTGTGGTTGACAAAAACGAAGTCTGGATTTTGGAAATGATTGGAAAAGGCGTTGGCCGGCGAGGCGCCGTTTGGGTAGCAGTCCGAATTCCGGACGATTGCATTTCCGCCCACGCCAACCAAGCCAGAATTCATCAATTTCCTTTAAATGACAAAGTCAATTGCATCTACTCAAAAGATGTCATTTCATTTGCCCGCGAAAAAGGGTATTTCAGCGGACAAGATCAAGACTTTAGTTTTTCAAAAGTGTATGCTCCCGCCGATTTCGGAGCACTACGTTATTGCGAAGCCCGTGTATGGTCGTTTTTCGACAAGTATTACAAAGATGCCGGACAATGGCTGACGTATGCAAAAGGTGAATCGTCTAATCCAATGCCTTTGTACATCAAACCCGATAGGAAGTTAAGTGTCAAAGATTTAATGGATATGATGCGCGACCATTATGAGGGTACTCCATTAGATCCGACTCAGGATATTGGAGCCGGCGCTTTCCGTTCTCCATATCGTTTTGCCCCCTTGGAGTGGCAAGTGGATTCCTTGTCCTGTTTCTTCGAACGTCCCATTTCCACGCAACAAACGGGATTTACCTTTGTAGGACAAATGCGTAACCATCTTCCCGACGAAGTAGGTGGCGTACTCTGGTTTGGCGTCGATGATGCCCGGTTTACCGTTTATACGCCGATGTATGCTTCCATAAACGAAACACCGGAATGCTATCGTGTAGGAAACGGCGATTTTCTGACTTTTTCCTGGACATCGGCCTTTTGGATCCACAATTGGGTAGCCAATATGGCATACGCCCGATACAATCAAATCATTCAGGATACAAAACCACTGCAGGATCAATTGGAAAATAATTTCATCTTAATGCAGCAACCTATTGAACAAAAAGCAGTTGAATTGGTTTTAAAAGACAGGAAAACTGCTATTGACTTTCTTACGGACTACAGTATTACCCAAGCCCAAAAAGCCTGTGCCGAATGGAAAACATTGGGAGAAAAACTCACTGTAAAATATATTGACGGTGTCATTAAAAAAGAAGAAAACGGCAAGTTCAAACGTAACAATTACGGAGAGCCGGTCTATCCCGACCGTCCGCGATTCAGTGAAGAATATTACAGGAAAATAGTGGAAGATACCGGAGAAAAATTAAAAATTAAGAAGTAAAAAAATCTATAACTACGACTTACGCGAATTAGTGTCAAGCTGTAGTTATAACGTATAATTTAAACGTATAATTTAAAAATGAAAGACGAAGCTTTATTGAAACAAGTAATTACTAAAGCAGAATCATGGCTGACAGAAGGCTATGATGCAGAAACTAAGGCTGAAGTACAACGGATGCTGAACAATGAAGACAAAACGGAATTAATCGAAGCTTTTTATAAAGATCTGGAATTTGGAACCGGAGGTCTGCGAGGAATCATGGGCGTAGGTAGCAATCGCATGAATATCTACACTGTCGGCGCAGCAACCCAGGGATTATCTAATTATCTGAAAATGGAATTTTCAGACCTGGAGGAAATCAAAGTAGTAATTGGTCACGATTGCCGCAACAACAGCCGGAAATTTGCAGAAATATCCGCTGATATTTTTTCTGCCAATGGCATTAAAGTGTATCTTTTTGATGATTTACGGCCTACTCCTGAAATCAGTTATGTGATCCGTCAATTTGGATGTCAAAGCGGTATCATTCTCACAGCTTCGCACAATCCGAAAGAATACAACGGCTATAAAGCGTATTGGGACGATGGAGCTCAGGTCATTGCTCCACACGACCGGAATATTATTGCCGAGGTGAATAAAATCCGCTCGGCTAAAGACATTAATTTCAAAGGAAATAAATCGCTTATCAGCACGCTTGGTCAGGAAATAGACAACCGGTTTATCCAGGACCTGCTGAGCATCTCCCTTTCTCCCGAAGCAATCAAAAATCAACGCGACATAAAAATCGTTTACACGCCCATTCACGGAACGGGCGTCCGTTTAGTTCCCGCCGGACTAAAGGCCATGGGCTTTACCAACATCATCCACGTTCCCGAACAAGATGTGGTAAGCGGAGATTTTCCAACCGTTATTTCTCCCAATCCCGAAGAAGCCGCAGCGCTTGATTTGGCGGTAAAAAAAGCCCGGGAAACCGGAGCGGAACTTGTATTGGCGACCGATCCGGATGCCGACCGTGTAGGAATTGCAGTAAAAAATGACAAAGGAGAATTTGTTTTAGTCAACGGAAACCAAACGTTCCTGATTTGTTTGTATTATCTCATCTCGAATTGGAAAAAATCCGGAAAATTAACCGGCGATGAATATGTTGTAAAAACAATTGTCACCACAGAATTAGCTAAAACAGTGGCAGATCGTAATGGCATCGAAATGTATGATTGTTACACCGGATTCAAATGGATTGCTGCCATCATCAAAGAAAACGAAGGCAAGAAAAAATACATTGGAGGCGGAGAAGAAAGTTATGGCTTCCTTGCTGAAGATTTTGTGCGCGACAAAGATGCGGTATCGGCTGCCATGTTGATCGCCGAAATTGCCGCCTGGGCAAAAGATAACGGCAAAACGCTCTACGAGATGTTGCAAGATATTTATGTAGAATACGGATTCTCAAAAGAAAAAGGCATTTCGGTAGTAAAGCAAGGAAAATCAGGCGCTGAAGAAATTGAAGCAATGATGAAAAATTTCCGGGAAAATCCGCCGAAAGAAATCGCCGGTTCTAAAGTTGTTCTGACCAAAGATTTTGCAAAATTAGTTGGCAAAGATTTGATTCAAAACGAGACATTTACTCTCGATATGCCTACAACAGCCAATGTATTGCAATATTTTACGGAAGACAATACCAAAGTATCTGTCCGCCCGTCGGGCACCGAGCCAAAAATCAAATTCTACATCGAAGTTCAAAGTCAAGTCAACGACCGCGCCGGATTAGCTAAAGCAGAAGAAGAAGCGCAGGCTAAAATTGAAGCGGTAAGAGCATCGTTAGGAGTTTAATATTCAATTACGAATAAAAAATCACGAATTACGGATTCTCTGTCGAAAATCGTAATTCATGATTTTTTATTCGTAATTTACAAAATTTCGATATTATCACTTACATGAATATCGTCCTTTCGTTCTTTCAAACTTTCAGGCAAATGCAATTTATGAGGTTCCGGGCTCACTAAATCAATATGTAACGAATTGCAGGCAAAATCACCTTTTACTTCAATCACACTGTCTGCACTACGCATATTAAGAGTATTGGCGATTATTCCATCTATATTCAAATGGCCAATATGAGTTTCCGGAGCTAACTCTATATAAAAATGTCCGGCATTCATTTGCAAATCAAGATTCAGTTCTTTCGATTTATCCCGAATCTCAACACGACCGGTAGCTGCCGCGACAGCAATATTTCTAAGAGTGACATCCCTGAAAAATTTATGATTACATGTATTGATATACAATGAATTTTCCGATCCGACCCCTAAGATATTTATATTCGGCAAATCAGTGTTGAGCTTTGTCTCTAATACATCATTTCGAAAGATCAACTGATCGCCGTCAAATCCTATGATACCAATTTCATTGGAAACAAACATAGCGGTTTTATTGCTTTTCATAATCTGAACACATAGCCCATTAATGCTCATACTATCAATATTCATAATAGAATGCATACAATAATGATCCGATTTCGCCAGGTATTCATATAATTCATCTATTGAAGATGCTGAGTCAAGTTTTTCCCGATTCCTCATCATATTTTTAGAAAATACAGCCTGCCACACCAAAATACCGATCAATACAACAAATACTCCTATCAATAATATAGTTGAAAGTTTTATCTTTTTCATTTCATTCATTTTTTTCATTTCTTCATTTCTTCATTTTTTCATTTCTTCATTTCTTCATTTCTTCATTTTTTCATTTCTTCATTTTTTCATTTTTTCATTTCTTCATTTTTTCATTTCTTCATTATACCTCTCCCATTGCACAGTTATCTCTTCCCATGAAAAACCCAACAGATGAATATTCTTAAAAAACGCAGGAAGCTCCTGGTTCATAAAAAGCTGCCGACGTTCTTTCAAAATATTCTTTTTCGCTTTATCTTCTACAAAATATCCAATACCACGTTTATTGAAAATAATTTCTTTTTGTTGCAAATAATCGTAAGTATTTATAATTGTATTGGGATTTACTTCCATAGAAACAGCCAGATCCCTCACCGAAGGAATTCGATCTCCGGCATTCCATTCTTCTTTCAAAATTTTTTCGCATATAAATTCTGCTATTTGAATATATATAGCTTGATTATCAGAAAATTGCATAATCTAAATTGTTTTCTCATTAAATTTAACTCTGGAAATAATCAGTAAAGCAATCGACACAAAGACTCCTACCCTAAAAAGCAAATAAGGATAATACGACAATATAATTATTTCTTGTAGTCCTTCAAAACGCATACCTGCAAATGGAAAATAAAAAACTGGAACTTGTCCAAAAATCAAGGAAACAATGCAATAAAAAACAGGAACCAATAGCAACATAAAAATAATCCAACAAAGAACAGCTTTCAAACAAGCATATTTTTTAAATGTCATTGCACCCCAATAATAAACAGAAGACACAAAGAACCAGACGATTAATATAATAGGAAGCACCATCTCTGCATGTAAAAACGTGTTAATGAGTTTGCATCATTGTTATAAGTTTCCCAATCCGGGTCAATCTTAAAATTATAATATACCACTAACTTCATGCCAATAAAAAAGAGCAGGCAGACCACTACAGGATATACAATATAATTAAAAACAAATTTGGTCATAAATATTTCTGATCGGGAAGCCGGGGTCATCAACAACGACTCTTTTTTTCTTCTGGACGCAAATTCTCCACAATGAATTGAAGTATAGAATCCATGCGCAATAATTAACACAGTTATAAACACAATTGCAGTATTATCTATTTGCAGAATATTTTTATACGAATAGTTCATCAGGAAATAAACTGACTCCAATACCATTAAGCCTCCGAGAAACAATAATGTTTTTTGATAATTAAGACGGATCTCATTTATACAAAGCTTGAAAAAGCGTTGACAATTAAAATTGATACTCATAATGATCGATTTGAAGAATTAAACAAAGTCGTTATTTTTTCCCGTTGCGAAATAACTGCATTAAACAGTAATTCCATATCCATGCGGGACGGTTGTTCAGTCTCATTTTCCACAATGGCTTTTCCTCCCAGCACATCTGCTTCCTCATACAATATGGACACCGGTTTATCGGAAGATTTATATACGGTAACACTACTAACCGACTAAAATCAAAATCAGTCGGTTAGTAGTGAAAAAAAATGAAAGAATAAACTATTTTACCTTCAAATTTGTTAAAATATCAACATCAACCTAAGCAAAAATGAAAAAACGATTGATTTCTGTTTGTTGTGCGTTAATTACTATGACAGCCATACAAGCGCAAGATCTGACCGCTACGGAAATTGTGAAAAAAGCAGATGACAATCGCCGGGGAACAAGTTTGTATTCTGAAATAAAAATGACAATCGTACGTCCCGCCTGGCAACGCGAAATCAGTTTCAAAAGCTGGTCAAAAGGTGACGATTACGCTTTAGTATTGATTACTGCTCCTGCAAAAGATAAAGGGCAGGCATTTTTGAAAAGACAAAAAGACTTGTGGAACTGGCAACCCGGCATCGGCCGAATGATTAAAATGTCATCATCCGTAATGGGGCAATCCTGGATGGGCAGCGATTTTACCAATGATGATTTGGTCAAACAATCATCTGCTGTCAACGATTATAACCATACGTTGGAAAAAACGGAATCTGTACGCGAATTGGATTGTTACAAAATCATTATGATTCCCAAAGAACATGCAGCCGTAGTATGGGGAAAAGTAATTGTCTGGATATCCAAAGCTGATTTCATAGAAGTAAAATCCGAATTTTATGACGAAGACAATCAATTGATCAATACCATCAACAGCTACGACATCCAACAGTATGGCAAACGAAAATTACCCTCTCGCATGGAAGTCATCCCGTCCAATAAACCCAATCAAAAAACGGTAATGACTATTCTTTCTAATGATTTTGACAAACCTATAAGCGAAAGTTTCTTTTCCCAACAAAACATGAAATCTATAAAGTAATGCTAAAATTAGCCTGGCGAAATATTTGGAGAAACAAACGCAGAAGCCTCATCACCATTGCATCCATCTTCTTTGCCGTTTTCTTTTGCGTCATCATGTTGTCGTTTTCCAACGGCACATGGAACCACATTATCGATCAAACATTGAGGACACAAACGGGTCACATCCAGATTCACCACAAAGGGTATTGGGACGATCAGGTGATTGATAATTTCATGGAAATGGATTCTGCCACCATTCGCTCGATAGAGGCAATACCTGAAGTGGCTTATACTTCACCAAGATTGGAAACATTTGTCATGGCATCGACGGAAAAAACGACAAAACCTTGCTTCCTCATTGGTATAGATCCCGGGCGGGAAAACCGGATGTCGTCTCTTGCCGATCATATTATTTCCGGAAATTATCTGCAAGCCGACGATAAAGGGGCGCTGATCGGCAAAGCATTGAGCGAATATCTGAAAGTAAGTACCGGCGATACATTGGCGTTGATCGGACAAGGGTACCACGGAGCCAGCGCCGCCGCTTTATTTGTCATACAAGGCATTCTGCAATTGCCCATGCCCGAAATGGATGCCCGGTTTATTTATACCTCATTAACTCAGGCGCAAAATTTCATCAGTTTCCCAAATGGGGAAAGCGGACTGTTGATTACACTCAAAAACGAACGGCAGCTATCGGCTGTAGTCGGCAAAATAAAAAGCAAAATCGACGCCAGACAATACGAGGTGCTTCCATGGACGGTTACGATGGAAAAATTGCTGAATCAGGCGGATTCAGATAAAGCATTCTCCAAAATTATCATGGTCATTTTATATATTATTGTCGGTTTCGGTATATTAAGCACATTCATCATGCTAACCAACGAACGACGGCATGAATTCGCCCTGGTTATCTCGCTGGGCATGAAACGACAAAAACTGGTCGCCACTACACTTTGGGAATTACTGATTATGTCGTCTCTCGGCACGATTGCGGCGGTAATAGTAACCATCCCGATTATCCTCCACTTTCATGCGCACCCGATTCCCTTAACCGGAAATTTGGCTGATACGATGCATCAATACGGCATGGAAGGTATTTTACCTATGGAAGCCGGTCCGATGATATGGGGTTCACAAGTTACTATTATCATTTTAATAACCTGTGTGATGGCTATTTATCCTATCAGAAAAATACTAAAAATGAGTATAACAGACAGTTGAATGTGAATAGATAAAACAATCATTTATGATATTAAATCTTGCTTGGAAAAATATCTGGCGCAATAAAGTACGCAGTTCGATTATCATCGGAGCGCTGGTTATTGGCGTATTTTCCGGTACTTTTATGATGGCTTTTATCACCGGATGGATGCAAGGTCAGATCAAATCAGACATCAACAACCAACTATCTTACATTCAGATTCATCACCTGCGCTTTTTAGATAATTATGATTTGGCAGATTATTTTTTTCGATCTGATATAGAACCCATTGTAAGTAAAAACGACACCATATCGCACGTAAGTTACCGCTTGAAATTAGTTGGGATGATTGCTTCCGCCGCCAATACCGTCGGATTGACGATTAACGCGGTCGATGTTCCGGAAGAAATGAAAGTTTCCGATTTATACAAATCCATTCCCGACACTTGCGGAACATTCTTACAGGACGAAAAACCTTTGCGCATTGTCATGAGCAAACGTACGGCGGAAAAACTCAAAGTAAAACTACATTCGAAAGTAGTCGTTGGTTTTCAAGATGCAAACGGAGAAACGGTAAACTTAGCATTTCGCATCGGGGGAATTTTCAAGACCACCAATAGTGTTTTCGATGAAGGAAATGTTTTTGTCGATAAAAACGATGTGGCCGAATTGACCGGATTACCCGCAGGCGCCATACATGAAGCAGCCCTTATGCTTCACATTGCCGATGCCTGTGAAACCGTAACAACAGAATTGAAACAGCAATTGCCCGGCATGGATGTACAAAACTGGAAAGAATTAAGTCCTATGCTAAAACTATCGGACGAATGGCAGTCGTTAATGAGTACTATTATTCTGGGAATATTCCTCATAGCCCTGGCTTTCGGCATTATCAACACAATGTTAATGGCAGTACTCGAACGCTCGCACGAATTAGGGATGTTGATGGCGATCGGAATGAGTAAGTCAAAGATTTTCAGGATGATCATGACCGAATCCCTATTATTGACGTTGACAGGAAGTATAATCGGAGTCGCACTGGCGCTGATCGTAATCGCCTTAACAGCGCAAAACGGCATTGACCTTTCATTTATGATGGGAGATGATTTTGAAGACTACGGTTTCGGATCATTAGTTTATCCGGCTATTTCGACCGGGATATTTATTCAAATCACGCTGTTGGTACTACTGTGCGGCATATTATCGGCCATTTATCCGGCCCGAAAGGCGCTGAAATTAAATCCGCCTGACACATTAAAAGAGTAGCAAGACAAAACATCAATCTCTAAGATAGAAGTATTATGAAGATTATTGAAACAAGCCATTTGCTGAAAATATACAAAGATCAGGCCAGCCATGTCAAAGCCGTGGATAATGTCAGTCTTAGTTTTGTACAAGGCGAGTTTACAGCTATTGTCGGTCCGTCCGGTTCCGGAAAAACCACCTTACTCAACTTAATCGGAGGTTTAGATCAACCGTCGTCCGGTTCCGTCATCATCGACGGCAAAGATCTCGGAACCTTGCGACCTTCGGCATTAGTGAATTTCCGTCTGCACAATATCGGATTCATCTTCCAATCCTACAATCTGATACCGGTATTGACAGCCAAAGAAAACGTATCATTCATCATGGAATTACAAAAACGTCCGAAAGAAGAAACAGAACGAAGAACAATCGATTTATTGACCCAGGTAGGATTAGGAGACAGAGTCAATGCACGTCCTGCAAAACTTTCCGGAGGACAACAACAACGTGTAGCCGTTGCCCGGGCGTTGGCCTCCAGACCGAAATTTATCTTAGCCGACGAACCGACAGCCAATTTAGACAGTAAATCCGCCGAAAATCTGTTGGATATAATGGAAAAAATGAATGAACAGGAGAATATCACTTTTATTTTTTCCACACACGACCCGAGAATCATGGCCAAAGCTAAACGCATCATTACGTTGGAAGATGGAAAAGTAATAAAAGACGAGTCCTGATGAAAAAAATACGAAACAGAATATACATCCGGTCCCTATGGCTGACTATTAGCTACACTGCATTCGTTGCTCCGGTATGGTCGCATGAAAAATTGGAATTTTCCGGTTATATCAGTGACATGCCTTCGGCTGTTTGGGCCAATTTAGGCACTGGGTGGCTGTGGGACAATCTTGTACATAATCGTCTGAACGGGGGTTGGCAAATGCAGCAACATTGGCGCATAGATGCAAGCATGCGCAATCGTCTGATTATAGGAAACATGGCAAGACAATCAGGCTATGCCGAAAGCATCGGATTTGACAAAGGATGGCTTGATATGTCGTGGAACTGGATCGACTATAAAAACGTATTATTCAACACCACTTTCGATCGTCTGTTTATCACTTTTACTACCGGAAAATGGGATCTCAAATTAGGCCGGCAACGAATCAACTGGGGACAGACATTGGTTTGGAATCCAAATGATATTTTCAACACGTACTCTTACTTCGATTTCGATTACCCCGAACGCCCCGGGTGCGATGCTTTCCGGGGTACTTATTATCACAATGCAACTTCATCCACCGAATTAGCGGTTTCAGTCGATTATGCCGACAAAATTACTGCCGCCGCGTTGCACCATTGGACGCTCAACAATGTCGATTATCAAATAATAGGAGGCATGCTCACGCAGTCAGACATGGTAATTGGCGGCGCTGTAAGCGGAGATTTCAAAGGAATCAATTTACGGGGAGAATTTTCTTATTTCCAACCCATTGAAAGTTTCGCCGACACCAGCGGCATTGCAGCCATTTCGGTCGGCATCGATTATATATTTCAAAATTCATTAGCATTGCAGGCTGAAGTGTTGTACAATAATGTAGGCAATCGTTTTTCGTCCGTAGGATTATTGGCATTATATGCTGCGCCTTTGTCTGCTAAATATTTGTCAATATGCAACTGGAATCTTTCCGGACAACTCTCCTACCCTTTCACATCCCGCTTATCAGCTTCATTATCGGGAATGTATTTCGTTGAAGCCACATCTTGTTATGCAGGACTATCTGTGGATTATTCGGTTTTGGAAAATCTGGATTTTTCATTCATTACGCAGTATTTTACTACGATCGATTATTCTGTTTTAGGCAATACAAAAACCTGGTTTGGGTTTATAAGAATGAAATATTCATTCTGAAAATAAGATCCGGATCATTACAAAACATTCAAGGCTTCCCGTTGACGCTGGAAAAATTCCATACGATGTTTTTCTCCGCTAAAAGAAATTTGAGTAGAAGTTTTCAATAACAGATTGATCAAATTTTCCATCTCAACAATAGCTTTCGGATCATCCACCGTATAATGGTTGATCCCAAAAAGACGAAATGTAATTCGTTGATATTCATTTGAATGCCATAAAATAAAGTCATTATCAAAGTGCATATTAGTAACATATATGGTGCAAGGCATTTCGCGGTTTTTCCCTAAAACCGCATCGTGCCGCATATCGTCTAACAGCGAAAATGCTTCCGATTTCATAAGATTCACTTCATCTTCCGACAGCAGATTTAAACGACGAAAATAATTAATGTCAGACACTAATCCAGACATAAATTGTTGGTGGTAAATAAAATGAAGTTTCGTCTGGTACAATTCCTTCAGCATTTGTTTTTCTAAAGTAATCACCTGAGAAGGGATTACAAAATCCGACAATTTGACCGATTTTTCAAAAGCATTTTGCTGATACATCCATTTATACACACGCAATTTGGAGATCAAGGGGTACTTAAAAAGATATAGAATCGAAATCTGATTATTAATAGAAAAAGCATAATGCTCAGGGTAAGTGCGCAAATGCCGCATAGCCTGAAGAGTTCTGTCCGCCCAACAAATATAATCATCCATAAAATTGTCTCTTTTTATGTTGGTAAAACTTACTCTAAAGCTATTACAATCTGATGGACAGATAAGTCTATCCAATGAAATATCCAATTGCTGAGCGATTTTAATAACTTCTTCAAATGAAAAATCGATCTGCCCCCGCAAGCGACGATAGGCCGCTTCCTTACTCATCGGAATAATATCCATGAGCATATCAACGGTATTGGTTCCTTTAGGAGTCTTGTCTTTCAATATCTTAATAAATTCTTCTACTATAGGTACCATAAGCAGTATTCAGATTAGAGGCTTCAAGTATTTTCCGTTGCAAGTTAAAAAAACAGGTTTTTTCGATAGCTCCGCTTACCGATATTAACGTAGAATATTTCAGTAGCGACTCGATCCATACTTTCGTATCATTACAAATTTCTTCTTCTTTAGAAGACAAATAATTCATACCAAATACATTAATAGCCGATGCTTTATAATCATTCCCTTCCACATAAAGATAATTAGAATCAAAATAGGTATTGGCCAAATAAAAATAAAAAGGAACTCCGTACTTAGTTCGTCCCGCTGAAATATCTCCCTCCAAATCGTCCAGGAGCAAACAAATCTCTTCCTTCAACAGGGCAATTTCTTCTTGTGTCACCAGTCCCATTTCTGCAAAATAATAAATATCATTGACAATTGGAGCAAACAATTCTTTAATCGACACACAATAAGTGGTAAGTTGCTGGGCTGTTTCCCCGCAAACTTCTTCATAATACCGCACTTGAGGAGGAATGACAATCTCCGACAATCTCAACGGATTCACTGCATTCCGGCATTGATACACCCATTTAAAAAAGCGAAATTTACAAATCAGGGGATATTTGTACATGTGAGAAGTCGGCAAAACATTGATAGCCCGGTATATTTTCGACTTCGGATCTAACAACATATTCTTCATCGCATTAATATTCACTTCCACTATTCTACAATAAGCAGATGTCAGATTCTGCTCATTCATCCTGGCAATAGTGAAAGGATAAGATTCTGTGTCTTTCAATCCCAACAACTTATCGAGAGAAAAATGAAGAAAAGAAGCTATCTGCCGCACCTCTTGTAAAGAGAGAGGGATCTCTCCCCGCAAGCGACGATAGGCAGCTTCTTTTTTCATTGGTAAAATTTCAGTAAAAAAATCAATAAGCGTCACACCTTGAGGAATCCTTTGTTTTATTGCATTAATTACATCTAAAGAAGGGTTATCCATCATTTTAAAAAACTTATTTTACTAACTTTCTTCCTAAATAATGTACAAAAATAAATTATTTTATGGTAAAACTATTTATTAGAGACTAAAAGTGATAATTTTTTTTGAAAAATGACAAAAAAAGACACGGATTTATCTAAAACAATCCAATTGAGGCTTTATTTACGACCCAACGCATATTATTTTTGTTATCAAATTTATATTTATATGACAAACACACTATGGAATAAGGCATTGAATGCCATTTTGGATACGTTTTTGAAAATTGTCAGAAAAGTAAGAAGTATTAAAAGTACCCTGATCTTAACTCATGCATGTAAAACTCAACAACGCATCAACAATACTTTTTTTAAAATACGATTCCCCAACAGCCAATTATTGGAGATAGTATTTTTCAAAGAATTAGACAACGTTGACATTGTGGTACGCGATCGATTTAAAAATCTTGTGTATGAATTAACAACGCCTACAGTACCCACATTACACATTCTGATAGACATTCAAGGGCAAAGCCCAGGTTTGTACTCAGTTCATATTCACAATCCTGTCATCGATGAAATCACCTTTGTGGTGATACCGGAACATCTATCGTCCATACATAATCCAATCACACGTTTTAATCGATGGTTAGTGATCATGTCTTAATCGTGTAACAGAAGAGAAAATCATCATTCTTATCTCTTTCTATACTATTTTCCTTAATATTCCGTTAATAAAAAGGAAAAATAGTAAACTATGCTTGACTACATTAAAGGAACGATCACAGAACTAAACCCGGCATCCGTGATTGTAGAGACAGGAGGATTGGGTTATTTTGCCCATATATCCCTCAATACATACAGTGCATTAGGAGGTAAAAGCGAAATTAAACTATATGTTTATCAAGTCATCCGGGAAGACGCGCACCTTTTATTCGGTTTTTTCGACAAACAGGAACGCAACTTATTTCTGCTCCTTATCAGCGTATCCGGCGTAGGCCCCAATACCGCGCGGATGGTATTATCTTCCCTTTCGGTTCATGAATTGGAATCGGTCATTTCAGGCGGAAATGCCAATGCGCTGAAAATGATCAAAGGTATCGGAGCTAAAACGGCAGAACGAATTATCATTGATCTTAAAGATAAAGTAAAACTGAGCGGCGACCAACTTTCAGGACAATCTTCAGGGCGCATCAATCAAACCGCTCAAGAAGCTGTAGCCGCCCTTACAATGTTGGGTTTCAACCAGGCGGCATCACAAAAAGTAATACAGAAAATCGAAAAAGAAAATCCTCAATTCACTGTAGAAGAAATGATCAAGGTTGCATTAAAATCACTTTAATGACAAAACGGGGGAGACTGATATGGGCTATAGTCGTTTTGACCAACGTTGGTGGCTTTTGCTCCCTCAACGCCGACCGTTCATTTCTCAGTGAAACAACGGCTGAGGTTGAATTGATTGCCGAACCTGCACCTCAACCTGCGCCTCCCAACAATGCTCAACAACAAAAAAACGCAAAAGATTCCATCAAACTACAATCGCCGGTAGCCAAAACAATTCCTCGTGATTATGAAGAAGCTGTAAAAAAATATCCGGCCGATTTGCGTCAGCCGGCCAATATCGGAAACGAGTTTGAATACGATCCCAAAACAAACACATACATCCTGCACACCAAAATCGGCGACTCGGATGTAGAAACACCCATTTCGTTAACACCCGAACAATATTTCCAATATTCTTCGGAAAAAAGCATGCAATCTTATTTCCGGAAAAAAAATGAAGAAGAATTTGAAAACCAATTAAATGGAAAAGGCAGCGATGCGTTCGATGTATTCAACATGCAATTCGATCTTGGCCCTGCCGATAAAATATTCGGCCCCGGAGGAGTAAAACTGACTTCGCAGGGAAGCGCAACCATTAAAATGGCGATTAACCGTACGGTTACCGACAATCCGACTTTACCGGAAAATCTGCGTAAAAAGACTTCCTTCGATTTTGACGAACAAATCCAGGCCACCATCAACGCATCGGTAGGCGATAAAGTCAATTTCGGTATGAATTACAATACCGAAACAACATTTGACTTCGACTCAAAAAAAATTAAACTCGCCTATAAAGGTAAAGAAGACGAAATTATAAAAAATCTGGAAGCCGGCAACGTCAGTATGACCACATCCAATTCATTGATCAGAGGAGGTACTTCGTTGTTTGGTTTCAAAACAGAATTACAATTCGGAAAATTACGGGTCAACGCTTTATTTTCTCAACAAGAATCCGAGTCCAAAACCGTAACAGCCAATCAGGGAGCACAAACCACTCCATTCGAAATCTCAGCCGACCAATACGACGAATACCGGCACTATTTTCTGTCCAAATATTTTCTCGCCCAGTATGATACGGCTATGAGCGCCCTGCCTTACGTTAAATCCGGCATTTCCATCACCCGGATCGAAGTATGGATCACCAATTCACGCTCTAACTATGATGAAGCGAGAAATTTGGTCGCTTTTTCAGATCTTGCCGAAGTCGATTCGATCCGCAATAAAACCAAAGTAACGCCTACGCCCGGAACATTGCCAATACCTTACAACAATGCCAATGATTTATATAAAAACATGGTAGCCGACGCATCGGTCCGCGATATCAACCAGGTAAATCAGTCATTATCTAACCTGGGATATGTAGGCGGAGTCGATTATGAAAAATTGTCAAACGCACGAAAACTCAGCGAGTCGGAATATACTCTCAATGCCCAATTAGGATATATTTCGCTTCGCAATATGCTGAAAACAGACGAAGTACTGGCCGTTGCTTATCAATATACTTACCGAGGACAAACTTATCAGGTGGGAGAATTTTCTACCGACAATTCATCAGGCGATCAAACCAAAGAAAATTTATACTTAAAATTACTCAAAGGAACGTCATTCACACCACAATCGCCTTACTGGCATTTGATGATGAGAAACATCTATTCGTTGAATGCTTACTCGCTGCAACGAGACAAATTCAGACTCGACATCATGTACCTGAGCGACACTACGGGTACCTACATGAATTATCTGACGGAAGGAGCCGTTGCCAACCAACCATTACTCCGCGTAATGGGCTTAGACCGGCTCAACTCACAACAGAATCCGTATCCCGACGGCTTTTTCGACTACCTGGAAGGATACACAGTCATGTCGCAAAACGGAAAAATCATTTTCCCTGTGGTCGAACCATTTGGAAGTCATTTACGGAAAAAAATAGGAAATGATGCCATTGCTGATAACTACGTCTTCCAGGAATTATATGACTCGACATTAACGGTAGCGAGACAAATCGCCGAAAAAAATAAATTTGTGCTGACAGGAGAATACAAAGGCTCTGCCGGATCGGAAATCAATCTCGAAGGAATGAATGTTCCCCGTGGTTCTGTACGTGTAACGGCTAACGGTGTCGTCCTGCAGGAAAACATCGATTATACGGTCGATTATGCATCCGGAAAAGTCAATGTCATCAATCCGGCATACGAAAATGTGCCGATCAATATCACTTCCGAAAACAGATCCAATTTTGCCATGCAGCGCAAAACCATGATGGGATTGGATTTGCAATACCAGTTCAATCCCGATTTCTCAATCGGCGGAACCATTATGAATCTGAGCGAAATGCCGATTACCATGAAAGTGAATCCGGGAGACGAATCCATCAACAATACCATTTACGGATTCAACGTAAATTATAAAACCAAATCGCAATGGCTAACCAATTTAGTGGATAAACTCCCGCTTATAGAATTAACCCAACCTTCCAGTATCAGCTTCAATGCAGAATTTGCCCAACTGATTCCCGGACATTATCAAAGCGAATATGGAGGAGATTATTCTTATGTCGATGATTTTGAACGCGCCAAAGTAAAAGTGGATCTGCGGTATGCCCCTTACTGGTTCTTAGCCAGTACGCCCGATTACAGATTTCCGGAAGCGAGAGAAGTAAACAACGCCTTGTATGGAAATAACCGGGCCATGTTTGCATGGTACACCATAGACCCTTTGTTTACCAGAAAAAACTCCTCCCTGACCCCCACCCACATCAAAAACGACAAAGAACAACTCTCCAACCACTACGTCCGCGAAGTATATGAAATGGAGTTATTTCCCAACAAAGAATTGGCGCAAGGAGAAGCCGCAACTATTCCCGTACTCAACATCGCTTATTATCCGAATGAAAGAGGGCCTTATAATGTGGATGGCGACTCGATTAATCCCAATGATGGCACATTCCTGCATCCGGAACGCAAATGGGGAGGAATGATGCGGAGCATTGATCAGGGATACCGCGATTTTGAAGCTGCTAATATAGAATACATCGAATTCTGGTTGCTCGATCCATTCATTTATGATGCCAACAAACCCAATATAGGCGGCGATTTATATTTTAACCTCGGAGAAATTTCGGAAGACATCCTGAAAGATGAAAGAAAATTTTTCGAAAACGGACTACCTGTCAACGGGGATACTACTGCATTTGAAAAAACAGTCTGGGGAAAAGTTCCTACCCGCCAATCGCTCAATTATGCCTTCGACAATACTGATCCCAACAACAATACGCGAAGATTGCAAGACGTTGGTTTGAACGGATTAACTAAAGAAGAAGAAAAATCATTCGGAATATATAAAAATTTAATTGACACATTGGAGAAGACTTTATCTGGCAATGTACTCTCTCAAATGAAAGAAGATCAGTTCTCTCCATTCAATTCTCCTTCCGGAGATATCTACCACTATTACCGCGGATCCGACTTCGACCAGATGGAAACATCTATCCTCGACCGGTATAAACATTATAACGGAACCGAAGGGAACTCTGCATCTGCCGAAGATTCTCCCGAAAATTACAATACTGCCGCCAAAAACAGTCCCGACGTGGAAGATATCAACCAGGATAATACATTGAGCGAAAACGAACGTTACTTCGAATACAAAGTCTCCCTTCGACCTAAAGACATGGAAGTGGGAAAAGGATACATTGTTGACAGACGTGATGCGCGGGTAAGTCTCCGCAACGGCACCGTAGATACCGTTACCTGGTATCTGTATAAAGTTCCGCTGCGCGACAATAAAGAAAAAATTGCTTACGGAAACATTTCCGATTTCAAAACCATCCGGTTCATCCGGACATATCTGACCAATTGTACGGATACCATGTTATTACGTTTTGGCACCTTCGAACTGGTCAAAGGCGATTGGAGAGCCTACACACAACCGCTCTACAATCCTAACCAACCGCCAATCAACAGCAATACCACAATGAATATTGCGACTGTCAACCTGGAAGAAAACGGAGACCGTGAACCTGTCAACTATGTCATGCCACCCGGAGTCAATCGAATTATCGATCCAAGTCAGGCGCAAATCCGTCAGGAGAACGAGCAATCACTCTCCATGCTGGTTGCCAACCTTTCACCAAACGATGCCAGGGCTGTTTACAAAAACACGGCGCTCGACACGCGACAATACCGCCGGTTGCAAATGTTTACCCATGCGGAAGCGCTTATCAACGACCCGACCAATTTGCAAAACGATGAAATCAGTATTTTCCTGCGATTAGGATCAGACTATAAAAATAATTATTACGAATACGAAATTCCGCTCAACCTGACACCTGCGGGCAGATACAGCGACGGAAGCTCAAGCGACCGGCTGGCCGTTTGGCCCAAAGAAAATATGTTTGATTTCCCGTTTGAAGCGCTGACAAACCTCAAGCTAAGCCGCAACCGGGAAAAACGAAAAGCCGGGTCCAATGTTACTTATGGCACCATTTACAGTGAAAATGATCCGGATAAACCTATGAATAAAATTTCGATTGTCGGAAATCCCAGTATTTCAGAGATCAAAGTCATTATGATCGGAGTCAGAAACAATTCACGCGCCACCAAGTCGGCCATCATTTGGGTGGACGAATTACGGCTCACCGACTTTAACGAAGATGGAGGCTGGGCTGCCAACGGCAATCTCAACATCACCCTCTCCGATCTCGGTATGGTTAATCTGGCCGGTAACGTGCAAACAGCAGGTTTTGGCACCCTGGAACAGGGCATTATGGAGCGAAATATGGATGATCGCTATGGATACAATGTGGCCACGACAATCGAACTCGGCAAGCTTTTTCCGGAAAAAGCAAATGTCTCGCTACCATTTAGTTATGGTTATTCCGAGCAAATTGTAAGTCCTAAATACGATCCGCTCAATCAGGATATTTTATTAAAAGACGCCCTGGATGCCGCCCAAACTAAAGCAGAAAAAGACTCGATCCGTAATTATGCGCAAGACAAAGTCATTAACAAAAACATTGGACTCAACAATATCAAAGTCAACATCAAAAGTAAAAATCCAATGCCTTACGATCCGGCCAATTTTACTTTAGGATATTCATTTTCAGAACAATACAAACAAAATGCGACCACCGAATACGAAAGAAATACAGACACCCGGCTGTTCTTTGGCTACGCTTATTCGCCTTATGTACAACCCTGGGCTCCATTCAAAGATATAAAAAGCAAATCGGGAGCCGTAAAATTTGCGAAAGAATTCAAATTAAATTACCTGCCCAACACCCTCGCCTTTTCATCCGACATGGCGCGGTCATATTATGAGTTGCAATTGAAAGACCTCAACATGTACAGCACACAAAATATGGTCAAACCGGCCTTCCGGGAAGATTTCTTTTGGAACCGGGGAGGCAACATACAATGGAACCTGACTCCCAATCTCAACCTCCGAATGGAAACAGGAACCAAAGCAAGAATTGAAACACCTTATGTTCAGGTTAATAAGCAACTGTATCCCGACGAATACCAGATTTGGAAAGACTCCGTTTGGCAAAGCATCCGCGACTTGGGAACTCCCATTTCCTATGCCCAATCGTTCAGCGCAACATACAGCATTCCTTTCAAATTCATTCCCATACTTGACTGGATGGGCGCTAACCTCTCTTATAACGCGGCGTACAACTGGGATAAAGGAGCAACCCAATTCAACGACCCGGATATAGAAGTAGGCAATACCATCAGAAACCAGCGATCCATTGGCTTAGACAATGCCAATCTCAATTTACTCAATTTTTATAATAAAAATACATTCCTCAAAAATGTAAATCAAAAATTCAATATGAAGAAGCCCACTGCAAGTAATGCTCGCAGCGTGCCGAAGAACCAACAAAAACCGGCTCCAAAAGAAAAGAAAAAATACGAAGGATCCGTTACGCTGAGCCAGGATTCCGCCACAATAGTCAAACACCAATTAAACAACAAACGGGTACGTGTTACCGCACGTGGCGCAGATGGCAGACTATACCTGGTCAATTTCAAAGCTATAGACAATAATACGGTAAGAATCAACAACAAAGATACGGCTCGTCTCACCCTTGCCATTACCCAATTACCTCCTCCCGAAGAAGATCTTTGGTACAAAATAGCCCAAGTAGGCGCCAGAGGCCTAATGACAGTACGAACCATCGGTTTTACATACAAAACATCGACCGAAACCATGGTACCGAATTTTCGTCCCGACATTGGCGATTTTCTCGGACAAGGCAACGGCGCTCCCGGCTGGGATTTTGCATTCGGACTAACAGATGAAGGATACATTAATACCGCCAATGAAAGAGGATGGCTCATCAACGACACGATCAACAATACCATTCCGGCTATGTTTAACCGGATCGAAGATATTTCCTTCCGTGCTACTCTCGAACCTTTTACCGGAATGAAAATCGACCTGACAGCCAGCCGTAATAATACCCGGCGGGAAGAACTCTATTACATGTTTACCGACATATCCAAACGTTACGGCGGCTCATTCAACATGACTACCATTGCCATCGGTTCGGCGTTCGAAAGCAGGAATGCCAATAATGGATATTATTCCAAAGCATTCTCCCAATTCCTGAACAACAGGGCGATTATCAAAAACAGGTTGCAAAAGCCTTACAACAACAGTTTCTATCCGGATGGAACGCCTTACAATCCTACCCAGGGCGTGTATTCCGAAAATTCGGCAGATGTATTGATCCCGGCATTTTTAGCAGCTTATACCGGAAAAGATCCGAACACCATTAGCCTGACGGCTTTTCCGTCATTAGCCAGCATTCTGCCCAACTGGAATGTACGTTACGAAGGATTAATGCAATGGGATATTATCAATAAGCATTTCAAAACGTTTGAACTCAAACATCGCTATGATTGCCGTTATTTAGTAGGAACTTATACTTCTTATATGGATTGGGTAAGCAATTCCGAAGGCATTGGGTTTATCCGCAACATTACAACCGACAATTGGGTACCTTCCATGCCCTACTCTATTTCGACAGTCAACATTACTGAAAATTTCAATCCGCTGTTTGGTGTAGATGCAACTTTCAAAAGTAATGTATCCGCCAAATTGGAATTACGTAAAACCCGCAACCTCAATCTCAATATTTCGTCTTACCAGATTGTAGAGACCGCCAGTAATGAGTACGTCATTGGAGCCGGATATCGCTTTACCGATTTCAATAAAGTATTGAAAATGAAAGCCAGCCAGGGAGTAAGCCACGACTTACTTGTTTCTGCCGATTTTTCGTATAAGCAAATGCAGACATTGATACGCAAAATCCAGGATGTCTATACCCAGGCGACCAGCGGCGATGCAAACACAATGATCAAACTGTCGGGGAAATACAATCTCAGCAAGTCGCTGACCGTAGAAGCATTTTACGACAAACAAATCAGCAAACCGTTGGTATCATCCACTGCATTCCCGATCTCAAAATCCAGTTTCGGAATAAGTGTTAATTTGAGTTTGTCAAGATAAAAGGGAACTATACCCCTAACCTATTTTTTTTTACCATGAAAAAAATAACATACTACTTTTTTTAATTACTGTTCAATCTTTGTATATTACTTCGAATACAAAAAATAGAATACCTTTGCTTAAATTTTTAACTCATGAATTATAAAACTATTTTATTGATAACATGCTGTGTGTTGCTCTTAGCATGTAAAAATACCACAAACAACAATTTGACAAATAATTCGGAACCGGAAAATATTGGAGATTTAATCGAAGAAGAGCCGCTCATAACCTCTATCATAAAAATATCCGAATCAGCATATATTACACCTAATGATACGATTGTTCTTGAAAAACCTTTTTTTAAAACATTTGAAGGAGAAATAGATGGCAGGAAAGTTCAGGCTTATGTAAGTCAATCGATGATGTCAGAATATCATCGTTATGAAGTTGCGGGTGGAATATATATAGAAGGTGATAGTTCGTTTACATACATCGGGTTAGAGCAAGTTGCCCCCGGGAAATGGCGGACACCACAGAATGAATGGGCGCAGGAGCAGCCATATCAATATGAATTTTCTTTGCAAGGGCCATTGATTGTGATAAAGGATGAGTATAGGTATCCGTTGCAAGCAGGTGAAGTTCAATATCAGGCGTATGATGTTTTCAACTACAGGATGAATTATTGTTATTTTGATGGTACTTTTTATAAGCCGCATTGGGAGTATGATTTTCAGGCGGTTCCGGTTCAATATCCGGAAAAATATGCTTCATTTTTTCAGCAAAATCCGTTGTCTCAAATAGAGAAAATCTATTATTCTCCTGATTATCAAAAATGGAAACACAATATTGAACTGGATATAAACGAAGGCAGCGATGATGGTGATGATTGTTACACGACCTTTAGTCAGGGATTTTTGACTCCATATTATTTGGATTCATGTTTTTATGTAGTTTCTCACTTTCATCATATTTACATGGGTGGCGCTCATGGTCTGCCTGGTACAACTTACTTTAATTTTGATGTCAAAACAGGGAAACTGTTACATCTGGAAGATATTTTACAGGTAGATGACGATCAGTTTACAGCGTTTTATATGGAACGGTTGAAACAAACGTTTCAAGCAGAGAATGGGGAAATACCTTTTCTTCAAGAGCCGCAAGGGGCTTCCGAGAACTTTTCCCTGCTTCCCACAGGCATTACGTTCTCTTATTATCCGTATGAATTAATGGGATTTGCAGCCGGAGAACCCAGTTTATTTTTATCTTGGGATGAATTAACTCCTTATCTTATAAAGTGATTTTATTCGGGTTTGCGTAAAACACATTTACAGCCATTGACCAATCTAATTCCTGGCAGACTTCGCTCAACGTGCGAATATCATTAATCTACGCTGAACCGGGGGAACTATACCCCTATCAAACCCCTGTCTGCTTCCTTATTGGCAGGGGCGCTGTTTCTAAGGAGACAGAGGGCCTGCTTATAAGGAAGCAGAGACCTTGCGACTAAGGACACACCGGCCTTACCTCAAGAAAGTAAGGGCATAGCTTCCTTGAAGTAAGACGGGTGTGAACCATATCAAAGATTTTCCGCATCTTCCTCCAGATAATAATGTGCCTGGGGAGGAAAGAAAAAACCGTCTCAAAGACCGGGTAACGGTAGCCTTTGGAATACCAGCGGAAAGTTTCTACTGCAATTAATGTGGAATCAGCGGCTAAACGGTCGCAATACAAACCGTGACCGTGGTAATAACAGCTTGTATGGTCTTGGTATTTGACCGGATATTTTAAGAGTAATTCGGGCTGGTCGTTTTTCAGTTTGGCAGTCGCATTCTCAAAACCCCACAACAGCAGGGAGTCATTGGACAAAGTATAATAATACATCGTCTGGTGTTCCATCCCGGCTAATTTGCCGTTATAGGCTTCGAAAAAAGAAAGCCGGTATTCGTCATTCACCGAAGTCAACCGGCTGAAATCCCACAATACGTTTTCACCCCCTCGCCCGGGATCTTTGTATTCTACCTGTTGTTTGATGATTTCATCATCCGCGCGGTACATGTTCAACCGGTTCTCAAGGCTATGTTGGGCGAATAAGGAACTGCTTACCACCCACAATAAACAGAAAAGGGAACAGATTTTCATAATAATGTATTTTAAGCGTACAAAAACCGGGTGCAATATACGGCAGATATCCGAAAAAACAAAGTATTTTTTCATGTTAAAAACATATTTTTAGATATAATACATGGAGGATTTGAAATAGAAGTCATTTCTATTGTGCTGGAATTTTTCATCTATACTAATTTGAATAGTCTTAAAAGTATTATTCCACGGGATAGTATTATCTTTGCACTCAAATCAAATAAAAAAACAAGACAATATAACTTAACAACTATGGATTGAAAATCCATAGGTTGGATTGCGAATGAAATTCGCAGTGTCGACTAGAAGTCGATTGGAAAATATAAACTAAAGTTCATTGAAATTATTCGAGAATAAAATTCTCATCTGTGTTAGGGTTAT
>JAVBKX010000006.1:0-138238 GCA_031553835.1 Bacteroidales bacterium | reverse complement strand
GCTTCCAAATAATTGGATAGCCTTTATCTTTTCTTCGGGAGTTGTAAAAATGATTTTTTGAGTAGCCTTATCTTTATAGCTTAAAGAGTTGGAACTGACCATCTCCATAAAACAAAGTCCGGCGCCGAGTCCGGTACACATCATCCTGAACGGATAACAGGTGTAGCCGGCCAAAGGAGCCATCAATACATTAGAAGGCAGGGTGATTGAGCCTATTGTTAGTTCTTTGATATTCAAATCGGTCAGTTAAAAATAGTCATCGTTTATTAAATACATGGATAACTTTCACCTCAATAAATGTTATTTTTATCTTTATAGTACGGCAAAAATACAATAAATAGCACAATAATCGAATGTCTATTCGTCCTTTTTTGCCCCAACCCATTTATAAAATCGAAAAAAATATGTATGTTTGCAAAACTTTTTCTGAATATTCTTAATAAACATAAATTACAAATTTTCAACAATGGACAAAAAAAGAGTTTATACCTTCGGTAATGGTCTGGCCGAAGGAAAAGCAGACATGAAAAACCTCTTGGGGGGTAAAGGTGCCAATTTGGCTGAAATGAACCTGATTGGCGTTCCTGTTCCTCCGGGATTTACCATCACCACCGACGTTTGTTCGGAATATTATTCTTTAGGCAAAGACCAGGTTGTTGCGCTTTTGAAACCCGAAGTGGAAAAAGCCATTATCGGGGTAGAAAAATTGATGAATTCTAAATTCGGAGATATCGAAAATCCGTTGTTGGTATCTGTACGTTCAGGTGCGCGTGCTTCTATGCCGGGTATGATGGATACTATCCTCAACCTGGGCTTAAATGATGCTGTAGTGGAAGGATTAGTCCGCAAGACCGGTAATGGCCGTTTTGCCTGGGATTCTTACCGTCGTTTTGTCCAAATGTATGGAGACGTTGTGTTGGGTATGAAACCGGCTAACAAAAATGATATCGACCCATTCGAAGAAATCATCGAACATGTAAAAGAAGCCAAAGGTGTTACCTTAGATACAGAACTTTCTGTCGAAGATTTGAAAGAATTAGTTGCCAAATTTAAGGCTGCCGTATTGAAACAAACCGGCAAAAATTTCCCGGATTCGGCTTATGAACAACTTTGGGGAGCTATTTGCTCTGTATTTGATTCCTGGATGAATGATCGCGCTATTCTTTACCGCAAAATGGAAGGAATTCCCGCTGAATGGGGAACGGCTGTAAACGTTCAGGCAATGGTATTCGGAAACATGGGAAATACTTCTGCCACAGGAGTTTGTTTCTCTCGCGATGCTGCTACAGGAGAAGACCAATTCGTAGGAGAATATTTGATCAATGCTCAAGGTGAAGATGTGGTTGCCGGAATTCGTACTCCACAACAAATCACCAAACTTGGTTCTCAACGTTGGGCTGAACTGGCCGGCGTTTCTGAAGCTGACCGCAAAAATAAATATCCTTCCATGGAAGAATCAATGCCCGAAATCTACAAAGAATTAGATGCATTGCAAACCAAACTGGAAAATCACTATAAAGATATGCAAGACATGGAATTTACCGTTCAGGAAGGTAAATTGTGGTTCTTGCAAACACGTAGCGGAAAACGTACAGGCGCTGCTATGGTGAAAATTGCCATGGATATGCTTCGTCAGGGAATGATTGACGAAAAAACGGCGTTGTTACGTGTTGATCCTAATAAATTGGATGAATTATTGCACCCGATTTTCGATAAAGATGCATTGAAACAAGCTAAAGTTATTGCCAAAGGATTAGCTGCTTCTCCGGGCGCTGCTACCGGACGTATCGTGTTCAACGCAGACGATGCTTCCGAATGGGCGGCCAAAGGTGAAAAAGTAATCATGGTACGTATCGAAACTTCTCCTGAAGATTTAGCCGGTATGGCTGCTGCACAAGGGATTCTTACCGCTCGCGGAGGGATGACTTCTCACGCTGCTGTAGTAGCGCGCGGTATGGGTAAATGTTGCGTTTCCGGAGCTGGCGCTTTGAAAATCGATTATGCAAGCAAAACTATGGAAGTCGATGGTAAAACATTCAAAGAAGGCGATTATATTTCATTAAACGGATCTACCGGAGATATTTACGAAGGAAAAGTGGCTACTCAGGAAGCTGAATTGGATGCTGACTTCGGCGAAATCATGAAACTGTCCGACAAATACACTAAAATGGCTGTACGCACGAACGCCGATACCCCTAAAGACGCTCTTGTAGCACGTAAATTCGGCGCTATAGGTATTGGACTTTGCCGTACCGAACACATGTTCTTCGAAGGAGATAAAATCAAAGCCATGCGTGAGATGATTTTGGCAGAAAGTGTTGAAGGACGTCGTAAAGCATTGGAAAAAATCCTGCCTTATCAACAAAAAGATTTTGAAGGTATTTTCGAAGCTATGGCCGGATTGCCCGTTACGGTACGTCTGCTCGATCCTCCTTTGCATGAATTTGTGCCTCATGATGAAAAAGGACAACAGGAAATGGCTGATGCAATGGGCGTTCCCGTTAAAGTAATCAAACAACGTGTGGATGCTCTGCACGAACAAAATCCTATGTTGGGACACCGTGGAGCTCGTTTGGGTAATACTTATCCTGAAATTACCGAAATGCAAACCCGTGCTATCTTGGGAGCAGCGTTATCTTTGAAGAAAAAAGGAATTACTGCTATACCTGAAATTATGGTGCCGCTGACCGGTATTTTGTATGAATTTTCAGAACAAGAAAAAATCATCAGAAGTACAGCTGCTCAATTATTCAAAGAACAAGGAGACAGCATTGATTTCAAAGTGGGAACCATGATTGAAATTCCACGCGC
The DNA here is from genome assembly GCA_031553835.1 of Bacteroidales bacterium. Taxonomy (GTDB): domain Bacteria; phylum Bacteroidota; class Bacteroidia; order Bacteroidales; family Azobacteroidaceae; genus JAVBKX01. Next base: position 135,427 of record JAVBKX010000006.1, on the reverse strand, counting down.
GGCCTTGACTGCCGATCGTATTGCTTCTGCTGCCGAATTTTTCTCTTTCGGAACTAACGACTTGACTCAGATGACTTTCGGTTATTCTCGTGATGACATTGCTTCCTTCTTACCAATTTATTTGGAAAAGAAAATTTTGAAGAATGATCCATTCCAAGTGCTGGATCAAAAAGGTGTCGGACAATTAGTCAGAATGGCGACAGAAAAAGGGCGCGCTATTCGTCCCGATTTGAAATGCGGTATTTGCGGAGAACATGGTGGCGAACCATCTTCTGTGAAATTCTGCCATAAAGTCGGTTTGAATTATGTCAGTTGTTCTCCTTTCCGTGTGCCTATTGCACGGTTAGCTGCGGCGCAGGCTGCTTTGGAAAATTAGAATTGATTTTCAATTATAGTACATCAAACCTCGTTTCTTTTGTAGAGACGAGGTTTTTTTAGTAAAAATCAGTATCTTTGTCAGGCTTTTCTTTGCGATAATGTATAAACAAGAAATATATCAAACCATACGGAAAAATGTTGAGTTGCTCGCAGGTAATCACTCAACTAATTATCCTTATATCCCTTTATATGACAAGCAATTACCGGAAACTAATGCGCTAAAATCGATTTTGGATATTATCCGATCCATTGTATTTCCGGGATATTTCGGAAGTCCTTTGGTCAGTTTGAACTCCTTAGAATACCATACCGGAGTCAATTTGGAACAGTTGTATAATTTGCTTCTCGAACAAATATACAGGGCTGCGGCATTCGAATCGAAAGAAACTCCGGATCATTGCCATACTTATGCAGCCAAAGTAACAGAGCAATTTATCAACCAACTTCCACATATCAAATACCTGCTGTCAACCGACGTGAAAGCTATTCATGACGGAGATCCGGCTGCAAAAAAATTCGCAGAGGTTATTTTTTGTTATCCGGCCATGCGAGCGTTACTGAACTATCGGGTAGCACACGAATTGTTTGTTCTGGAAGTACCTCTTATTCCCCGTATTATTACAGAAATAGCTCATTCGGAAACAGGAATTGATATTCATCCCGGCGCTCAAATCGGAGAATATTTCAGTATCGATCATGGTACAGGGATCGTCATCGGACAAACTTCCATCATAGGAAAACATGTTCGTCTGTATCAGGGAGTTACTTTAGGAGCTAAAAATTTCACATTTGATAAAGAAGGCCATCCGATTGATATTCCCCGACATCCTATTCTGGAAGACGATGTTACGATATATTCCAATTCTTCTATTTTAGGACGGATCACCATTGGAAAGGGAACGATAGTCGGCGGTAATATTTGGCTTACTCACAGCGTGCCTCCTAACTCCAAAATTCAACAATCCAAAGCTATAGAATAAATCTGTTGCACAAACCGTAATTTTTAATTCTAAATTTTTCAGTCCCATGCTCTATCCATTTTTATTTAAGCCCATCCTCAAATCGATTATTTGGGGAGGCGATGACATCTGCAAATTCAAAGAAATTACTCCACTTCAGCAAGGTATTGGTGAAAGCTGGGAAATTTCCCATGTAAAAAATAATGTTTCCGTGGTGGATAACGGACCATTGGAAGGTAAATCGCTGGATGACCTGATTTGTGAATACGGAGAACAATTATTGGGAAAAAAGGTGGCAACTCGTTTCGGTTCTACATTTCCCCTACTCATCAAATTTATTGATGCTAAAGATAATTTATCGATACAGGTACATCCTGATGATACATTGGCGAAAGAGCGACACAATTCATTCGGAAAAACCGAAATGTGGTATTTAATTAATGCCAAACCGGACGCTTTCCTGTATTCCGGTTTTGCCAAACAATTGACTCCCGATCAATATGTGGCCAGTGTAGAAAATAATACTTTTACCGATATGCTCGAAAAGCATGATGCGAAAGCTGGAGACGTCTTTTTCCTTCCTGCAGGACGTGTACACGCTATCGGAGCCGGTTGCTTTATAGCTGAAATTCAGCAGACTTCGGATATTACCTACCGGATTTATGATTATAACAGGACGGATGCCAGTGGAAAACCTCGTGAACTGCACACCGAATTAGCCAAAGATGCGATTGATTACACGATTTATCCGGATCATAAATTGCAATATACTGCTGAAAAAGGAAAAGAAGTGGGTTTAGTATCTTGTGATTACTTCACTACTAATTTTATCGAGACAGACCAGGTGATGAAAATAGAATTAGCAGATCGCGATTCTTTTTCCATTATTATTTGTATGGAAGGAACATTGGATTTGACCGATGCCAATGGATACAAATTGAATATTCATCAGGGACAAAGTATCCTTATTCCTGCCGATTGTCAGTCTATTACTTTGCATCCGCATACAAACTGTAAATTATTAGAAACTTATTTATAATAAAAAAACTTCACCCCAACCCTCTCCTCAAGAGAGGGGTACTATTCTCAATTCTCTAATTATGAAAAAAAAGAAGATCTTACCAATCATAGAAAATATCACCATTACTGGCATTGCTGCTGAGGGAAAAGCTATTACTAAAAAAGACGACTTAGTTATTTTTGTTCCCTTCGTTGTTCCAGGAGATGTTGTCGATTTGCAACTGACCCGCAAAAAAAATTCGTATGCGGAAGCTAAAGCGATTCATTTTCATCAATATTCAGAAAAAAGAACCGAAGCATTCTGTGAACATTTTGGAGTATGTGGCGGATGCAAATGGCAAATCCTGCCGTATGAGGAACAACTTCATTATAAACAACAGCAAGTAACTGATAACCTGAAACGTATCGGCAAAATTCCATTGCCCGACATCTCCCCTATTCTGGGTTCTGAAAAGACAATTTTTTACCGGAATAAACTGGAATTTACTTTTTCCAACAAACGCTGGATGACTCCGGAAGAAATTGCCGCCGGTACAAAATACGAGGATATGGATGCGTTAGGATTTCATATTCCCGGCATGTTTGACAAGGTACTCGATATTCACAAATGTTGGTTGCAAAATGATATTTCCAATCAAATCAGGTTAGAAATCAAGTACTTCTGTAAAGCTAATAATTATTCGTTTTTCGATTTGAGAAATCAGGAAGGATTGATGCGCAATATCATCGTCCGCACTTCTTCGACAGGCGAAATTATGTTGATCGTTGTATTTTATGAACATGACGAGGAAAAACAACAAACTCTTTTACAACACATTGCTGAAAAATTTCCTCAAATCACCTCCTTGCTCTTTATCATCAATCAAAAGGCCAATGACACGATCACAGATCAGGATGTGATGATTTTCAAAGGACGGGATTACATTCTGGAAGAAATGGAAGGATTGAAATTCAAAATCGGACCCAAATCTTTTTACCAAACCAATAGTGAGCAGGCCTACAATTTGTATAAAGTGGCACGTGATTTTGCCGGATTAACCGGAAATGAACTGGTTTACGATCTTTATACCGGAACGGGAACCATTGCCAATTTTGTCGCTAAGCAAGCGAAAAAAGTGGTTGGATTAGAATATGTACCTGAAGCCATAGACGATGCAAAAGAAAATGCCCGCTTAAATCAAATCGGGAATACTTTGTTTTTTGCCGGAGACATGAAAGACATTTTGAATCAGGATTTTATCATGCAACATGGCAGGCCGGATGTAATTATTACCGATCCTCCTCGCGCCGGAATGCATGACGATGTAATTGAGACGATTCTTTTTGCTGAACCTCAACGAATTGTGTATGTGAGTTGTAATCCGGCCACACAAGCGCGTGATTTGAATTTATTGGATTGTAAATACCGGGTAGAAAAAGTACAGCCTGTCGATATGTTTCCGCATACACATCATGTGGAAAATGTGGTTTTATTGATCAGGAAATAGTAATTTCCAGTCCATCGTACGCGATCCATACATTTTCCGGCATATTCGCTTGCATCTCTTCATGCAATCCGAAATGATGATTCATGTGAATAAAATACGATTGTTTTGGACGGATTTTTTCGATTTGCCTCAAGGCATCCTGCGTCGTTTGATGAGAAATATGTTCTTTATCCCGTAACGCATTTATAATCAACACATCCAACCCTTGCAATAATGAATATGAATGATCAGGAATCGTTTTTACATCGGTAAGATAAGCCATATTTCCAATCCTAAATCCCAAAATAGGTAAACAGCCATGCATGACACGAATCGGCATAATTTCCACCCCACTTACCTCAAAAGGCATTCCCTCTTCTATTTCATGCAATTGCATTTTAGGTATTCCCGGATATTTTTTTTCTGCAAAAACATAAGGCATTCTGATTTGAATAGCGTCTAATACATCTTGTTGGGCGTATATCGGCACCGGATTATCTTTAGAAAAATAGCGCAAATCATCCAGTCCGCCCGCATGATCATAATGTTCGTGTGTTACTAAAACGCCATCCAAGTGCTCGATTCTTCTTTGTTGGAATGTTTCCAGCATTTGCATACGAAAATCAGGACCGCAATCAATCAAAATATTTTTCCCATCGATTTCTATTAATGCAGATGAACGCCAACGCCGATCTTTCGTATTTTGTGAAGTACACACTTTGCAGGTACAACCAATTTCGGGATTACCGGTCGATGTTCCGGTTCCTAAAAATCGTATTTTCATAAATAATCATTTTTAACACAAAGACGACACAAATTTTCAGCGCCGTTGTGTCTTCGTATTAATTCTTTGGATATATCAAATGTATAAAACTTCCGGTTCTAAATCTATGAAAAATTTCTTCTTGACATCATTTTGTATGGCTTCGGCCAAAGTTACAATATCTTTTCCTGTGGCCTCTCCCGTATTTACAAGCACTAAGGGTTGTTTTTCATGCACAGCCGCATGCCCTATGCATTTGCCTTTCCAACCGCATTGATCAATCAACCAGGCAGCAGGCACTTTAACAACTTCTTCATTGACAGGATAATGAGGAATTTCAGGATAATGTTGTTTCAATCCTTCATAATGCGCAATACAAATGTACGGATTTTTAAAAAAGCTACCGGCATTACCCATTTTTTTAGGATCCGGTAATTTATTTTCTCGTATTTTAATCACTGCATTGCGAATGGTCTGGAGACTCAATTCGTGTTGGGCGGATAATATTTCTTTCAGATTTCCGTATTCTAAATTAAATACAGGAATATTAGACAAACGCAGTACCACATGAGTCAATATATATTTACCTCGATGTGTTGTTTTAAAAATACTTTCACGGTAAGCAAATTGGCAATCGGCATTAGAAAAAATTTCTTTTTCTCCGGTTTCGATGTTATAAGCATGCACCTCAAGCAAACAATCTTTGATTTCCGCTCCATAAGCGCCAATATTCTGAACAGCAGCCGCACCGGTTTCTCCGGGAATGAGTGATAAATTTTCGATTCCACCCCAGTTTTGTTGCACACAATACGCTACCAAATCATCCCACACTACTCCGGCTCCGGTTTTTATATCGGTAAAATCAGAGGTTTGTTGCACAATTTCAATACTCGTTATATTGGAATGTAAAATAATCCCATCGAAATCACCTAAAAAAAGGAGGTTACTCCCCTCTCCTATGTGGAAAAAAGGTAAAGAATAGAAATATTCATCAGAAAGGATTTTTTGTAATTCTTCTTCCGATTTATATTCTATAAACCAGCGGGTTTTGATGTTTATTCCAAAAGTATTGTGAGCAAGTAAGGAATAATTTTCTTCGATTCTCATCCCTGTTTAATAAAAATTGAAGCAATAGCCAAGCCCCAAATAAAACAAATGATAGCGTGTTTCTTCCTGACCTACAGAATAATGCCAGCCTCCGGTTAATTTTACATTATCCGATAAATCAAAATGCAAACGCCATCCTAAATTTACGGCCAATGCATTAAATGTTTCCTTATCTCCAATAGCCGATTGTTGATACTTGATGCTATAATCAAGATATTGTCCGCCAATGGTCGGTCCCATCGACCAGGAATTTTGCATCAGCACATAATATGTCAGATCCAGATTATAGGAATAAAATGCACTTTCACTTTTTGTCCCATCCGAATCTTCGGCCGTAATCTTCGGATTCATTAAGAAAGAGGCACTGATTTCCAATGGTTCGGTGATATTATATGAAGTACGTAATCCATACACAATGTCTTTATAATTGGTCACATAACCTGCATCAGCGCCAATATACCAATCACCAATTTTCTGGGCACTAACCCCAATAGTTGTCAAAACAAAAAAAGCGGCAAGTACTAATTTCTTCATGTCATTCTTATTTTTTAGAGGTTTCAGACAAAAGTAATACTATTTTTCGAACCGATAAATAAAATAAGAAATTACTTTTGCGATTCATCGAGTAACCATTTCCATACCGGAATCATATAGACAGATTTATTACTTATAGTCATATATTCTTCTGTATCGGAAGTAATAATTGACCCTTTTTCCAACGAATAACATTCGAGGGCTTCGAGCAATCCGTTGATTTCACGCTTTTTGGTTTCTTCGTTTTCAAACACGGAACAAACCTGAATGGCGGCTGTAATACGATAGCCATCCCTCAATACAAAATCACATTCTCCTTTGCCTGTATGATAATAAACTTGCCGATTCCTTCTCTTAAGTTCTAAAAACACAAGATTTTCCAATAATCGCCCGGTGTTGTCGGAAAATGAAAATCCTAATTTCCGAACCAATGCATTATCTATGAAATACGTTTTTTTTGCATTCTGTACTTGCTTTTTCAACGACACATCATACTTATTGGTTTGGAATACCAGATAACTGTCTTGTAAAAAAGAAATATAGTTTTTTACTGTAGTGGCATTTTTTACGCCTATCACCTTAGCCAACGAATTGTAAGTGGAGGTTTTAGCCACATTGCTGGCTAAAAAAAACACTAATTCCAATAATTCTTTTTCATTGGTCAGTTTGTTGCGAACCATTATATCTTTATACAAAATGCTTTCAAATAAGTATTTTAATGTATCATCTTCTCTGGTTTTCAAAAAAACAGGAAAACCACCTGTTGCAAAATATTCGTTGAACAATGCTTTTACTTGTGCTCTACCCACTGTTCCCAACTGACTTTGCGCTGTTATTTTTTCTTTTTTGAATTTCAGAAATTCTTCGAAAGAAAACGGATACAATTCATAACGGACAAAGCGGCCGGTAAGATGTGTCCCTAATTCCCGACTCAACATGGTTGCATTCGATCCGGTGATGAATACTTTGTTTCCGTAATCATGCAACCGTCTGACAAACCGCTCCCAACCGTCAACATTTTGTATTTCATCAAAATAGAATGTCTTTTGTTCCCCAAACAATTCTATAAAAAGTTCATATAAGGTCTGAAAATCATCGACTGTAAAATTGACCAATCTATCATCCTCGAAATTAAGATAATAGTCTTTTTCCTTCCGTTTTTTTCTAATTTGCTGAAGCAATGTAGATTTTCCGGAACGACGAATGCCTGATATAACCAATATTTCGGGTATATCTGCCAAATTTTGAGGAATAGTCCGTTCAACGGTGTCGTCTGCCGATTGCAAAAAATCTAACTGATCGGCTATGACTACTTTTAATACATCCTTCATTGTGATAATTGTTTAGATTGCAAAGATAATAGTTTCTATTCATAACAGCAATTATTCATGAAAAGTTTCTATTCACAATAGAAATTTTTGTATTTTACTTACTATTGATAATAGAAATTAATTTCGAGTTCTGATTCGTTTTTTCTTCACTTCCACTATCAAAACGAAAGACTAACATTTACTCTCACTCCATTTTTTGCAATATCTGCATCGTTGAGATAAGACAAGCGTCGCACATAATCGATTCGCAGAAATTTAAAGATGTTATCAATACCAATACTAAATTCCATATACGGCGTGGTAGTCATTTGGTATGAATTTTCAGGAAATAGAAACAAACTACGGTTATAAGCCGGATCATTATGAGAATAAAGAGCTCCCCACAACGATTTGAATGAAATGATTTCGCGCAATTTAAGGTTATTAATATAGGGAATTCGATTAAATAACCATCCGTCCAAATAATAAGTCACATCGGCCGATACATACCTGTCATTAATAAATTCCAGTGTATTCATCATGCTATACGATTCGGGTTGAATGGTATAAGTTTGATTCGCATTGGGCAATATCAGTAACGGATATGGAAGTGTCCCCCATATTTTTCCTGTTTTTCCTATGACATTAAAATGGCCGTATCCCGGCAACCAGAATCGTTTTTGGGCATACAATTCTGCCTGATAAAACGAGTATTCTCCTCCTAAAACATTTTTCAATCCTAACGATTGAGAAAAAGCAAAAACCGGCCCGTCGCGCTTAAGGATAATCCGGGCATCTCTACCCTGGTAAAATTTCTCATTCAATGCCCACCGAAGCATCAAATTGCAGGCGGTTGCATTATAATTGCCGATATTTTTCAATGTTCCCAATTCATTCTCTGTTTCAAATTTCAGTGAACCTGTCGCTTCTTCATTCCATGACAAGGCCGACAATTTCCAATAGAAACCATTGGCATATTCTTTTTCATACCAGATTTCACTTTTTCGAAGGTAAGTCATTTTATCATTATTACCTCTTTTGAATGAAAGGAAAATATTATCGGGATCCACATAGTAATATTCTTGTCCCGGAGTACGAATATCGTAATGATACCTGGCATTTACCGCATTTTTACGATATTCATTGTCGTGATACAATTTATCAAAAAAAGAATAAACTACAGTGGCTTCATACATCCATTGTTTATCTTTGATGCCATAAGCGGCGTATCCTTTTAAGAAAAGGCGATCATTCAGATTAGCCGTAGTACGTCCTCCCAAACGAATACGCCAGCCCTGCACAGCATTCTTGCTCAGGGTACTGAACACCGGACCGACATCAAACTTACTGGTAGCTTTGGTTTTACCTGTCATCATGTAATTATCGACCAGTAATTGAGTGCCATAGGACAATATTTTATAATAAGACATTTGATCGAAATTTCCTATTAATTTCCGAATGTTTTGCTCGTCCTGTGTTAACGGTACAAAACGTAGTTGACGCCACACCGAATCAGATAATTGCCTGGCATTTTTCTCTACAGTAACAACATCATTGAAACCAAATTCCTGAGATGTTTCCAAGTTGACAACATAATTTTCAAAATAACGTTCGTTTTTAATATAAAAGCCATAATGCATCTTGAACAAAGAAATTTCGACATCGATAACCTCATGTTTTTTACGCCAAATACTATCCGGCATCATATCATAATCCTGAATAATAGACAGTTGTGTAATAAAATCCAAATTGATGTTATGAGGTGTTCTTAATTCGATCCGATGCAGGGCAAACGATGAGGTATCGATTTGCATGTAACCTTCAAAGCCCAGGTCTCTGTCATTTTTAGGACGAAACCGCACCGTCAGAAACGAATCATTAAGCTGTTCATTATCAAAATAGTATTCGTAAAATAAATAATAATAACGGGAAGATAAGGGGCTGACAAACCTCTTCAACAACAAATTAATTTGATTATCAAAAATATTAATTTGTTTGACGGCTTCATACCACACGGCATCCACTGTTTCGGATTCGAATTGTTTTCCTAATCCTTCATTTCTTAAAGCTATAATATGACTATTTTTCCCATGATTTTTTTTGCGCCGGTATTCTTCGGAAATGGTTTCGCGCAACGAAATACTCAACGGTTGCTCCGCAGATATCCTGGTAGTATCTAAGTGTTTGTATAGGAATTGCAATTGCCGGGTAGCCCGATGATCCTGTACTTCAGGCTTTAATTCGGAAATGGTTAAAAATCGTTTTTCATATTGCCGGTATTGATAGTAGTCCTGATTTTCAATATAAATATTTTGCCGGTCTATAACTTTTTTTACTAAATCCACTGCTGTTTCCTGGGCAAAGACAGATAACGACAGAAAAAAAAGGCTCAATAAGAAAGGCAACAGGCGAAAAGCAAAGGGAATATCATGCTCTGATGGATGGTATTCATCATTAGCCCTTTGCCTTTCGCCTGTTGCCATATAAATTAATCTACAATCAGTTTTCGATATCTGACACGCTTGGGTTCAACATTTCCTAATCTCATTTTTTTATTTTCTTCATATTCTGAATAAGAACCTTCAAAAAAGAATACTTCCGAATCTCCTTCAAAAGCAAGGATATGAGTACATATACGATCTAAGAACCAGCGGTCGTGAGATATAACAACGGCGCAGCCCGCAAAGTTTTCCAAGCCTTCTTCCAATGCCCGCAACGTATTGACATCTATGTCGTTAGTAGGTTCATCCAATAAAAGAACATTTGCTTCCGATTTGAGCGTCAATGCTAAATGTAAACGGTTTCTTTCCCCTCCCGACAATACGCCGCAGAGTTTTTCCTGATCTGCTCCTGTGAAATTGAAACGACCTAAGTAGGCGCGGGAATTGACTTCTTTCCCTCCTACCCTGATAAATTCCGTACCGCCCGAAACCACCTGAAATACCGTTTTATTCGGATCAATATCTGTGTGAGCCTGATCTACATAACCAATTTTTACTGTTTCTCCAACATCAAAAGTCCCTTTATCCGGCTTGTCTAAGCCCATAATCAGACGGAAAAGCGTCGTTTTTCCGGCACCATTAGGCCCGATGATACCAACAATACCATTAGGTGGAAGCATGAAATTCAGATCATCGTACAACAATTTATCGCCATACGCTTTGGCCACATGTTGCGCTTCAATGACTTTATTTCCCAAACGAGGGCCATTCGGAATGAAAATCTCTAATTTCTCTTCCCGTTCTTTCGTATCTTGATTCAATAATTGTTCATACGAATTCAAACGAGCCTTTCCTTTAGCTTGACGAGCTTTGGGAGCCATACGAGACCATTCCAACTCCCGTTCCAAGGTTTTCCGACGTTTACTGGCTTGCTTTTCTTCCTGCGCCATACGGGTTGTTTTTTGCTCCAGCCAGGAAGTGTAATTTCCTTTCCAGGGAATACCTTCACCCCGGTCAAGCTCCAGAATCCATCCGGCAACATGATCTAAGAAATAACGGTCGTGTGTAATACAAATCACCGTTCCTGCATATTGTTGAAGATGTTGTTCGAGCCAATCGATTGATTCTGCATCCAAGTGGTTGGTAGGCTCGTCGAGCAACAAAATATCCGGTTGCTTCAATAACAGCCGGCAAAGAGCCACCCGTCGGCGTTCTCCTCCGGAAAGAGTACCCACCAATTGATCTTCAGGCGGGCAACGCAATGCATCCATGGCACGTTCCAACTTACTATCCAGGTTCCAGGCATCGGTAGCATCGATTTTATCTTGTAACACTGCCTGACGAGCAAACAATGCATCCATTTTATCCGGATCTTCATAATATTCCGGAAGCCCGAATTTTTCATTAATAGCTTCGTATTCCTGCAAAGTATCCACAATTTCCTGAACACCTTCCTGCACAATCTCTTTTACGGTTTTGGAATCATCTAATTTCGGATCTTGTTCCAGATAACCGATTGAATATCCCGGAGAAAAAACGACATCGCCCTGGTATTCTTTTTCTACCCCGGCTATAATTTTTAATAAAGTGGATTTACCGGAACCATTCAATCCGATGATACCGATTTTCGCACCATAGTAAAATGATAAATAAATGTTTTTTAAGACTTGTTTTTGGGGAGGAAAGATTTTATTCACTCCCACCATGGAAAAAATAATTTTTTTATCGTCTGCCATATATTGTATTGATTAATATTTTCGCTCTAAAATTTCGGAATAAATGATTGCCCGCCGCAATTCGTCTTTATTTTCCACATCCAACTCAAACATGGCAACAGAATCCTCTTCCTGCTGCTCGCTTATTTCAACTTCGGGTTCCGCAATCGTGCGCTTTACTTCCGGATTATAGTCGATCTCCTGTTGTCCTTTGGATTGAATCGGAAATCGCGAAGCACGTTGCACCGAAGGATCCGGCTTATTCACAACTTTGGTTTGAGTATCTGTTTTAGGTACTCCCTGAGGCAAAGTAGTTTTCGACAAATCGGTTTCTTTCTGTTTTTTAGAATTACGTACCGCCGAAAAAATATAAAATGCTGCTATCAACAGGAAAGGCAGGAATTTTTGTAAATCGTCCATAAATAATGATTATTTTTGCACTCCAAAAGTAAGGAGAAATGACGAAAAGTAAAAATAAAATCGGTTTAAAAATATTAGGGATGACTTCACAGCCACCCCTAACCCATTTAACCAAAACCTTAACTATGAAAAAATTTTACGTTTTTCACCAGCAAAGGTAAGGAAATTTTCAATACGAACAAATTATTTTCAAAAAATTTTCTCTTTTCAATTAAAATAAATTATTAAAGAAAGTTAATAAATCGATTATTATCACCCTTTATTTTGTAAAAAATGACAAAAAACAACATGGAAGCAGACTTTAAATCTGCGACTATCAACAATGTAAAAAAATTATTCATCGAAACCTACGGTTGCCAGATGAATGTAGCCGACAGCGAGGTTGTAGCCTCCATCATGCAAATGGACGGATACGAATTAACTGAAAATCTCAACGAAGCAAATGCTGTATTCGTCAATACCTGCTCAATCCGGGATAATGCAGAACAAAAAGTGCTGTCGCGACTCCAATATTTTCAATCTGTTAAAAAGAAAAAACAGAAACAGTTGGTGGTTGGTGTGCTGGGATGCATGGCAGAACGTGTTAAAGACGAGTTGATCAATTCAAACCTGGCCGATTTAGTGGCCGGACCGGATGCATATTTGGATTTACCCAATTTGGTTGGCGCTGTGGAAAAAGGTGAAAAGGCCATTAATGTCAATCTGTCTATGACAGAAACATATAAAGATGTACTTCCACTCAAAGTCAGTGGCATAAAAATCTCCGGTTTTATCTCTATCATGAGAGGTTGTAATAATTTTTGCACCTATTGTATTGTTCCCTACACCAGAGGGAGGGAAAGAAGTCGTAAAGTCGAAAGTATTTTGAATGAATTAAAAGTACTGAACGAACAGGGATACAAAGAAGTTACGCTCTTGGGACAAAATGTTAATTCATACCTATATAATAATGGTAATGATGTGATTGATTTTCCTTCTCTTCTGGAACAAGTAGCCTTAGCTGCTCCCAATATGCGTATCCGGTTTACAACGTCTCATCCGAAAGATATGAGTGACAAGACATTAGAAGTGGTTGCCCGCTATCCGAATATTTGCAACCACATACATTTACCGGCACAATCAGGTAGTTCCAATATTCTGAAAGCTATGAACCGCCGCTATACCCGCGAGTGGTATCTCGACCGGATTGCTGCTATTAAACGGATTATCCCCGACTGCGCCATTTCTACCGATATTTTTTGCGGATTTCATTCCGAAACAGAAGAAGATCATCAAGAAACTCTTTCGCTGATGCGTGAAGTCGGATATGACGCCGCTTTTATGTTCAAATATTCCGAACGTCCGGGTACTTATGCTGCAAAACATTTACCGGATGATATTCCGGAAGATGTGAAAACTCGCCGGTTGGAGGAAATTATTGCTCTGCAATTGGAACTCTCCCTGTTGCGTAACCAGGAATCTGTGGGTAAAACATACGAAGTATTGGTGGAAGGATATTCCAAACGTTCGCGTGAACAATTGTTTGGCAGAACACCTCAAAATAAAGTAGTGATTTTTGATAAAGCTAACCACCGGGTTGGCGATATAGTGCAGGTAGTGATTACAGAAGCATCTTCTGCAACCTTGTTTGGCACAGAATAGCACACGGAAGACACGGAGGTCACAGATGCTCACGGATTTATTTATAAAAATTAAACAGTAAAATTCTGTGACCTCCATGTCTTCCGTGTGCTATTCTCTTCCTGTTATAGATTTTTTCGTACAGGTCATTTGTTTTTCTCTGATTTTTATGTATTTTTGCAGCGAATTTTGGGGTGTTATGCCCTATATTTTTTCAGACAAAAATCGTCAAGTCAATCCATATCAAATGAAGGGTAAAAAAAAGTTTCATTCTACTGCATTTTTGAATGCAAAAGTAACTGCTACTATCAGCATTTCTTTGGTACTTTTTCTGCTTGGATTGATCGTTTTACTTTTCTTATATGCCAAAGATATCTCAACACATGTAAAGGAGAATTTTTCCTTTTCGGTTGTGCTCGACGATAATATCCGGGAAGCAGATATCGCCTCATTACAAAAAAAACTCAATCAAACCAAGTATATTAAATCGGCAACTTTTATATCCAAACAGCAGGCTGCTCAAGAAATGATACAAGACTTGGGGGAAAATCCCGAAGTATTCCTGGGATACAACCCATTACCTGCTTTGTTTGAAATTAAATTGCATTCCAATTATGCATCCAACGACAGTATTGCGGTCATTGAATCGAGTTTAAAAACCAATCGCTATGTTCAGGATGTGATTGTAAGAAAAGATCTTATCCAATCCATTAATGAAAATATGCGAAGGATCGGATTGATTCTTTTACTTGTTGCCGGTATTTTATCATTTATTTCTTTTGCACTCATTAATAATACGATACGATTAATGATTTATGCCAAACGGTTCTCTATTTACACCATGAAGCTGGTAGGCGCTACCAACCGTTTTATCAGGCGGCCGTTTATATCGTCGAGTATCTTTACCGGGATTTATGCATCCATCATTGCCATCGCCATGATTATTGGTTTGGTATATTATATTTCCATTGAAAATCGGACTATTGATATTGATTTTTTCAATTATAAATTGCTGGGTATCATGACTGCATCCGTACTTTGTATGGGAATTTTCATATCTGCCATAGCCACATTTATAGCTGTCAACCGATACTTAAAAATGGAAGGTGGCGATTTATATTATATTTAGTTAGTAAAATAAGGAATTATACAATGGATAAAAAACAATTCGCTTTCGGAAAAGAAAACTTTATCCTGTTAGGGGTTGCCGTGTTGATTATTATCATCGGTTTTCTTTTAATGTCGGGAGGACAGACTACCACAGAAACAGGATTCAATCCTGCCATTTTTAGTGCTCAACGTATCAAATTGGCGCCCATTGTTACCATGGCCGGTTTTTTGATGGTAATCGTAGCCATTTTGTACAAATCGAAAGATTAATTTTTTAGTATAATATTACATGGAGGAATTATCATGGATTCAAGCCCTGATACTGGGTATTGTTCAAGGATTGACAGAATATCTTCCCGTTAGCAGTAGCGGACATTTAGCGATTTTAGGTACAATATTCGGATTGAATGGCGAGGAAAATTTGACCTTTGCAGTCGTCGTACACGCTGCTACGGTATTGAGTACACTTATTGTTTTGTACAAAGAAATATTCATATTACTCAAAGGGTTATTTCAATTTAAATGGAATGAGGAAACTCAATACTTGGCTAAAATAGCTATTTCCATGATTCCCGTGGGTATTGTGGGTGTATTTTTCAAAGATGCAGTAGAAGATATTTTTGGCAGCGGATTATTTTTAGTTGGTTGCATGCTGCTGCTTACGGCCGCATTACTTATGTTTTCCTATTATTTCAAACCTAAAGCAAAAGAGAATATATCTTTTAAAGATGCATTTATTATCGGCCTTTCCCAGGCATTGGCTATCTTTCCGGGACTTTCACGTTCGGGAACAACCATTTCCACCGGATTAATGCTGGGTAATAATAAAGTGAATGTGGCGCGTTTTTCTTTTTTAATGGTCATCATTCCAATTTTGGGAGAAGCTATCCTGGATTTGCTGACAGGAGAATTTTCCCATGCAGAGTCGGGTATTTCATCTTTTGCCTTATTGTGTGGATTTATAGCTGCTTTGATTTCCGGCGTCATTGCTTGCAAATGGATGCTCAGTCTGGTAGCAAAAGGTAAATTGATTTATTTTGCATATTATTGCATTGCAGTCGGAGCATTTGTTATTATTTACTCATTATAATAATTGGAGTTGAGAATGGAGAATTAAAATCAATGATACTCTCCACTCTCCATTCTCCATTCTCTATTAAAAAGTGGATTTTCAAGCCGGAGAAATTTTATATTTCAATAAACCATTAGGATGGACGTCGTTTGATTTGGTAGCCAAAGTCAGGAAACAAATATCGCGACATCTGAAAGTGAAAAAAATGAAGGTAGGCCATGCCGGCACACTTGACCCTTTGGCAACAGGTGTATTGATTGTGTGCACCGGTAAAGCAACCAAACAAATTGAAAATTTTCAATACCTGACAAAAGAATATGTAGCCACATTGAAGTTAGGGGAAACAACTCCGTCTTTTGATTTGGAAACAGCCATAGATAATCGGTACGAAACAAGTCATATTAACGAATCTTTAGTAAAAGAAGCGCTATCTCAATTTGTTGGCAGTATTGAGCAGATCCCACCGGCATACTCGGCGTGCAAGGTAAACGGAGACCGGGCATACGAACTGGCCAGAGTTGGAATTGATCCTGAACTAAAGCCTAAGTTATTAGTAATTGATGAACTTGAGTTATTGAGTTTTGCTATGCCGGAAATAAAAATCAGGGTCGTTTGCAGTAAAGGGACTTACATCCGCGCATTGGCCAGGGACATTGGGCAAGCCCTTGATTCGGGAGCTCATTTGATCGGATTGACCCGTACCCGTATTGGAAATATTACATTAGATAAATGCATGAACATTGAAGAGTTTCAACTTGAAGATTGAACTCGAATATTAAAATAATGAATTATGAAGTTGTCAAAATTTAAATTCAACCTGCCAGAGTCACTAATCGCTCAATATCCCGCTGCCAATAGGGACGAATCGCGTTTGTTGGTTTTCAATCGTAAAACAGGTCAAATCGAGCACAAAATATTCAAAGATCTTCTGGATTACTATGAGGATAAGGATGTGTTCATTTTCAATGATACACAGGTATTTCCTGCCCGCTTATATGGAAATAAGGAAAAAACAGGAGCTAAAATTGAGGTTTTTCTGCTCAGAGAATTAAACGAAGAATTGCGATTGTGGGATGTATTGGTCGATCCTGCCCGTAAAATTCGCATTGGTAACAAATTATATTTTGGAGATGATGATTCGATGGTGGCAGAAGTCATCGATAATACTACTTCAAGAGGACGTACGTTGCGTTTTTTATACGACGGTCCGCACGAGGAATTTAAAAAAGCGTTGTATGCTTTGGGTGAAACTCCTATACCTAAATATATCGAACGCCCTGTTGAATCATCTGATACTGAGCGTTATCAAACTATTTATGCTGCAAAAGAAGGAGCTGTGATTGCTCCGGCAGCAGGCTTGCATTTCAGCCGGGAATTAATGAAACGCCTCGAAATTAAGGGTTGTGAATTTTCTTTTATTACTGTACATGCCGGTTTAGGCAATTTCAGAGAAATCGACGTGGAAGATTTGACAAAACATAAAATGGATTCTGAACAAGTTATTATCAATTCGGAAGCTGTTCATATTGTCAATAAAGCAAAAGATAACGGAAGGCAGGTTTGTGCCGTTGGTACCTCTGTGGTACGAGCGATTGAAAGTACTGTGACAACTCAAAATCACCTGAAAGAATTCGATGGCTGGACCAATAAATTTATTTTTCCTCCTTATGATTTTTCCGTAGCAACATCCATGATTACTAATTTTCATACTCCTTTGTCGGTGATGCTCATGCTCACTTGTGCATTCGGAGGATATGACGAAATTATGGATATATATAATGTGGCTGTGAAAGAGAAATATCGTTTTGGCGCTTATGGTGATGCTATCCTTATTCTTTAATTTTGAACCGTTTATACCTGTCGATCGGAAGTAATTTAGGCGACCGGGAACTGTATATTCAACAATCTTTTCGCTTAATAGAAAAAAATATAGGGAAAATTGTATTACAATCTTCCCTATATGAAACTATACCTTGGGGGTTTGATTCTTCGCTGCTCTTCTTAAATTGCGCAGTGGTTGTGGAAACGAATTTGACTCCTTTCAAATCATTACTCATCACTCAAGCTATCGAAAAAGAAATCGGAAGAAAGGAAAAGACACATCACTCCTACACCGACAGGGTTATCGATATTGATATTATTATGTATGATGATTTGATATTACAGACAAAAGAACTAACAATCCCCCATCCGCTTTTTCACTTGCGGGAATTTGTGCTGCAACCTTTGGTCGAAATTGTTCCGGATGTGATACACCCTATTCTTAAGAAACCGATGAGGGAGTTGAGAGTGGAGAGTGGAGAATGATTTTACCCACGCTAACTTATTCTCAATTCTCCACTCTCCATTCTCAACTATTTCAGCAGTTTTTCTAATTTGGCATTTAATGCATCAGCCTCCAAATTTCTCTCAATAATAATACCATCTTTTCCAATTAAGACTGTAGCAGGAATGCTGTTAATTCCGTAAGTTAAAGCCGATTCATCTTCCCATCCTTTCAAATTGGAAAACTGAGACCAGGGAATTTGATGTTTTTCTGTAGCAGCTTTCCAGGCAGCTCCGTCTCCATCTAAAGAAAATCCTACAATAGTCAGTCCTTTATTTTGGAACTTTTGGTAAGTTTGAATTAAACCAGGCAGAGACCGGATGCAAGGTCCACACCATGATGCCCAAAAATCAAGCAATACAACATTGCCCTTGCCAACATAATCCGACAATGAAATTTCTTTTCCATCAAAATCTTTTCCCTTAATATCGACAAATGGTTTCCCTGCCGAACTGGCAATTTGAGCTTCTGCTCTTTTTTTCATCATTTTCACATCTTCAAATGATTGAAATACAGGTGAAGTCATTGAAATTAATTCGACATTTTGTTCCGGATCAAGATAATAGGAATAATCCATCAGCAAATATTCGCCTAAAGGGCTCTGTATAGAAGACTTGATGTAACCATAAATGGTGTCTTTGAGTTTATTCATCGATGCATCCCGTCTGCTTTCAGCTTCTTTTTGATCAATTTTACCGGATTGCAATTCTTCCATTGTCTGCGAATAAAGCGTTTGCCCTTCTTCAAATATTTGATCTATTTGATTGGAAAATTGCTGTAAATTATCATTTGTCTGAGTACCTGAAACGTTGGAAACTATGGTAGAATCAATGGCAAGCTGAATATTTCCGGCTTCTGCAACGAACACCGCCGGTTGATATTGACTGCTAAAACGAACCAACAGTACGGCCGGAGTATCAGAGGCAATCCCTTTGAATTCAAATTGATCACCTTTTACTACAGTAGAATCTAACGAAACCAGTTTGTGCTGACTATAATCCCGTTCCTGTAAATAAACAGTCTTTCCATCAAAATCGGATGTAGCAAATTTTCCGGTAACAGTATATGCACGTTTATCGGTACAAGATACCATGACCAATGCTGCTAACACAACAAATAAAAATACTTTTTTCATAAATATGTAGTTTATATAATATGGCAACAAATGTAGTACAATAAAATGATGCTACATTCATTTTTCATCATTTATTTTGACTAAAAAATTATTCATTCATAAATACTAACGCATCTGCTTTTTTATCGACTATAATGGGTTTATTTCTATTAATAGAATGCGATAAAATCTCTTTAGACAGTTGGTTGAGTACATGTCGTTGAATCACTCGTTTAACGGGACGGGCTCCAAATTGCGGATCAAATCCTTCTTGCGCAATAAAATCAAGGGCGGCATCGGTAAATTCTAAACGAAGCCCATTTTCCGCTAAAGTTTTCGTAATACTATTCAACTGTATTTTAACAATTTCCTTGATTTCAGTTTCGTCCAATGGGGTGAACATGATGATTTCATCGATCCGGTTCAGAAATTCGGGACGAATGGTTTGTTTCAACAAATCTAATACGGCTGACTTTGTTTTTTCAATGGTCTCTTCTCGATTGGAAGCGTTCATTTTTTCAAAATTTTCCCTAATCAGAGTCGAACCTATATTGGATGTCATAATAATGATTGTATTCTTGAAATTGACTACGCGCCCTTTATTATCAGTCAAACGTCCATCATCCAATACTTGCAACAGTATATTAAACACATCCGGATGCGCTTTTTCTATTTCATCAAATAATACGACAGAATAAGGTTTGCGACGGATAGCTTCGGTCAATTGTCCGCCTTCTTCGTATCCGACATATCCCGGAGGTGAACCGATCAGGCGTGTAACACTGAATTTTTCCTGATATTCGCTCATGTCGATTCGCGTCATCATATTTTCATCATCAAACAGATATTCAGCCAATGCTTTGGCTAATTCGGTTTTTCCGACTCCGGTAGTTCCCAGAAAAATAAAGGAACCGATCGGACGTTTGGGATCCTGCAATCCGGCACGACTACGCCGTACGGCATCCGAAACGGCAGCTATGGCTTCATCCTGTCCTATTACTCGCTTGTGTAATTCTTCTTCCAAATGAAGCAGTTTTTCCGTTTCACTCTGCATCATTTTTCCGACTGGAATGCCCGTCCATTTAGAAACCACATCTGCAATATCATCCGCATCCACTTCTTCCTTGATCATGGCCGTTTGTCCCTGCATATTATGTAATTCAACCTGGTATTTTTCAATTTCTTCTTCTTTGGCTTTTAATTTACCATAACGAATTTCGGCCACTTTGCCGTAATCTCCTTCTCTTTCGGCTTTGTCAGCCTGAAATTTGAGATCTTCAATATCTATTTTATTTTGTTGAATTTTATTGATTAATTCACGTTCGGATTGCCATTTGGCTTTGAATTTACTTTCATCTTCGCGCAAATCTGCAATTTCTTTATTGAGATATTCTAATTTCGCCTTATCATTTTCACGTTTAATCGCCTCTCTTTCAATTTCTAATTGAGTAATACGACGGGTGATTTCATCTAATGCTTCCGGTACGGAATCCACCTGCATCCGAAGGCGGGCTGCTGCTTCATCCATCAAATCGATCGCTTTATCCGGAAGGAAACGGTCGGTAATATAGCGGCTCGACAAATGTACTGCTGCAATAATCGCATCGTCTTTAATACGGATTTTATGATGATTTTCATATTTTTCCTTCAATCCCCTGAGAATGGATACGGTATCGGCTTCGCTGGGTTCTTCGACCATCACGATTTGAAAACGGCGTTCCAAGGCTTTATCCTTTTCAAAATATTTTTGATACTCATCGAGAGTGGTAGCGCCAATTGAACGAAGTTCGCCCCGCGCCAAAGCCGGTTTCAAAATATTGGCGGCATCCATGGCGCCTTCCCCTTTTCCTGCACCAACCAATGTATGAATTTCATCAATGAACAAAATAATTTCACCATCCGATTTAATCACTTCATTGACTACCGATTTGAGCCGTTCTTCAAATTCACCTTTATATTTGGCTCCGGCAATTAAAGCTCCCATATCCAACGAAAAAATTTGTTTGGATTTGAGATTATCGGGCACATCGCCTCGTACAATCCGGTGCGCCAATCCTTCTGCAATAGCCGTTTTCCCGGTACCCGGTTCACCAATCAAAATGGGATTATTTTTAGTACGACGGCTTAAAATTTGCAATACCCGGCGGATTTCTTCATCCCGTCCGATCACGGGATCCAATTTGCCGGAACGAGCGCGTTCATTCAGGTTAATGGCATATTTTGATAAGGATTGATAAGTTTCTTCCGCCGATTGAGAGGTCACTTTATTACCCTGACGCAACTCGTCGATCGCGGCATTCAAGCCTTTTTCAGTTATTCCGGCATCTTTTAGCATCGTAGATACAGAACTTTTTTCTGCAAATAAAGCTAAAAAGACAGCTTCAAGCGAAACATATTGGTCTCCCATTTTACTACTGAAATCCACAGCTTTTTGCAATATCGCATTTGTTTCGCGACTCAGGTAGGGTTCACCTCCGGAAACTTTGGGAAAAGAAGTTATTTCACTATCCAGTATATTATTGATATTTTGAGCATTAACCCCCAATTTCTGAAAAATAAAGCCGGCTACGCTTTCGCCTTCCATTAGGATGGCTTTCATCAGGTGGGCTGGTTCAATTGACTGTTGATTATGCAGCCGTGTCAACTCAATACTTTTTTGCACTACATCTTGTGCTTTAATTGTGAAATTGTTAAAATTCATAATTTATCTGTATTTGTAGTCGTTTTAAAAACAGCAAAGGACTTGCCAATGTTCAAATACTGACATTTTGACATAATCCTTTGAAACTATAAATAAATGCAGAGTGCTACTTATTTCTTTTTTTTCAGGTTAAATGCATCTATATTTACACCAAGACTCAAAAAAATAACATCTCCGGCGTATTGATTTCCTTCATGACGCAATATAGAAGGGATGTATGAGACTCTCAGGTTCATTCCCCAACTACCCATGCTATAATAATGGTCCTCCGGTTTTGTAGGATCTTTGAAACGATAAGTAACATTGAGTCCAAACATTTGAGAAACAGATGTGCCGATTGAAAAATCTTTCAAATATGGCTCCACATCCTCATCATCGTTTGATGTTGTTGGCTCGGCAAAGCCAAATGAAACTCCCGCAAAAGGAGTAATCCTTAAACGTGCATTATCAAAAATAGAATATCCCAGACATAAACCAATAGAAGTAACATCCGACGGCGTGCCTTTTTCCCACACATCTACATCATTTATCCTGATATCTTTATGCAGGTCACCAAAACCACCTTGTATCATAAAATAAAAGGCGCTGCGTTTGTAATAAACATCTGCCGACATACAAATATTCGCTTGGGGTCTGAAATAATCGGTCATATTACCGGATGTAAAAGTATATCCTCCTCCAAAATTAACTCCAAAAACCCAGTCTCCTATCTCCCATCTGTCTAATACATATTGTTTTACAATGTCGGTCATCGGAGAATAAGGGTAATCCGCTATGAATTTATCAGCATTGTCATTGAGTTTTTCCCTTGAAATGAAATCCGGATGATCCATTGAAAGTATCCTGTCTAATAATAAAACCAGAAAATCCTGTGCCTCGTCCGAAAATTCGGCCTGTTCAATATCATCCAGTAATTCATTGTAATGCTCTACGCTTGCCGCTGCCACTTCATAATATACAGCATGATCTGCGGGACGAATTATCAGTTGCGTTCTTGATTCAGACAGCTCATTTACCTGATAAGCATTGAAGTCTATAATTTTTTCATATTCTCCTGCCCAATAGTATAATAAAAGCCGTTCGGCCGGCCATAAAGCAACAGTATATTTATCATTGATTTCTTTGTCAAAATAATCAATAACCTTGGTAACAATACCCATATTGCCGGCATAAAACTCGTCAAGCAGCATCTGCCGGCCTTTTGCAATTAATTCTGATTTGGATGGTTTATAATCAGTTATCTTTTTCCCAATGGAAATTGAATCTGTTTGAGCAAAACACGAACAAGAAATAATCAATGTCAGAAAAAAAACGAATCGTTTCATTGAGAATCAAAATTGGGAATAAATAATTATTTAATACCTCTCTGGTTCAAGGCTGTACGATATTTTTCAGCATTCCGGTTGTGTTCGGCCAATGTAGTTGCAAAATTATGTTTTCCTGAAAAATCCTCTTTCGCACACATATATAAATAGTGATGATCCTGATAATTCAAAACAGCGTTCAGTCCTGCAATAGAAGGTATCCGGATCGGTCCCGGAGGCAAACCGCTTTGCATATAAGTATTATATGGAGATTCAGTTTGTAAATGAACATTTAAGATCCGTTTTAATGCAAAATCACCTACGGCATATTTTACCGTAGGATCGGCCTGCAACAACATGCCTTGTCTTAATCGATTGATATACAATCCGGCAACTACAGGATATTCACCGGCAGAAGCAGTCTCTTCTTCTACAATGGATGCTAAAATCGAAACTTGTACCGGAGTCAATGGAATTTGTTGTGCTTTTGCCAAACGTTCGGGAGTCCAAAACCGTTCATATTCTTTTTTCATCCGTTTCAAAAACCCATCTACAGGCATATTCCAGTACAATTGATAGGTATTAGGTATGAACATACAAAGAACGGTTTCTGTATTAAATCCCAATGAAGCGCAAACGGCAGAATCATTTAACTGAGCCAACAATGTTTCCGAACCAAACATCATTTGCTCTCCCAGCCTGTCGGCCAAATCTTTTTTCAGACGAATATTATTAAATGTAATATTGCAAGGAGTTTGAGTTCCGTTTCGCAACCGTTGCAACAGTATTTTACATGACATATCCGGAGAAACAGCATACCGTCCGGTTTTCATATTTTCGGGATATTTCATCGTTTTGGCCAGTTGCTCAAACAAGTCAATATTTTTCACTTTAGCTACAGATTCTAATTGCATGAGTAAGTCCCGGTAATCTTTGCGATCATCAATGTACACATAGACGGTTTCTTTGATGTTGAAAAACGGTGCATAGAGCTTTTGGTAAATAATGCCTGCGATCATAAGAATAATCAGAACAAACAGAGCAAGGCTGAGCCAAATAATTTTCCTCTTCATATATTTTATATTCAACTCTCTTATTAGAGATCACAAAGATAAAATTCTTTTTTGTTAATATTTATTAAAATCACGATCCTTGCTTTCCCAATCAAAAGATTAATTTTTTATTAACCGAAATTTAATTCACATATTAATGCCACACCCTTATATTTGCATATCCAATGTAAAGGTAAAAGGTTTTATTTTTAATCTTCTGCCTTTGTGTCTTGTATTTCAATAAAAAAATTGCTTATGAAAAATGCACATTTTCTTACTCTTATCATCGCCATGTTGGTAACCTCTTCGCTGTCAAACAGCCAGGCTACTAATCCTATTACACTCAACAAACCGGAATTAAAAGCGATCTATGACGTTCCGGCCGAAGCGTGGGATAACAATCCTCCGGATGGAATGCCGGATGCCGAACGAACTAATTTCCGAATTAACAGAGCGTTACCCATTCCTATCGGAAATGGTTACATGGGTGCCATGATCTATGGTGGTGTCAATGTGGATGTGATTCAACTCAACGAACATACTTTATGGTCGGGTGGACCGGGCGCCAACGCTAATTATGACGGTGGACATAAAGGAACCGCTGCCAATATCAGGCAAAATCTGCAAAATCTTCGTCAGGGATTGCAAGATAAAATGACTGTTTTTTCAGAAACGAATGCAGCTTATTTAGATGCCTCAGGTAAAGTGATTGCAAGCGATTATTCTACGGAAAATGCCCAGATGAAAAGCCAGATCAATGTCCTCATGGGACAAAAAGATAATTTTGGATCATATCAGGCGATCTGTAATTTGAATATTTCTAATGCATTAATAACCACACCATTGGTTGTCAACATACAATCCGATTGCGATAATCCGGGAGCCGGGGAAAAAGTGGTATCTCTCTTCGATGGTAATTTGGAAACAAAATGGTATGCCGATCAAGGTTTTAAACAAGTTCCTTGTTATATAAAATGGGAATATGACATCCCTTTTACTACCGGATCGTATAGCTTAGTTTCCGGAAATGATGTGCCCGGGCGGGATCCTAAAGCGTGGGAGTTGTGGGGCGCAAACGAAAATGAGGATTCGAAATTTGTAAAACTTGACGTCCAAACCGGCATCACATTTGACAGTAGGAGACAAACCAAAACGTTTACCTTGCCGGCAACTGTTACCTGCAAATATTTTAAATTGATTCTCAAAGAAATTTCCGCCTCAGGCAATCCGCCTCAATTAAGTGAAATTATACTGAATAATGAAAACGCCTCTCTGTTAACGCCTTATACCAATTATTCCCGAATATTGGATATAGATAATGCTCTCGCAAGTGTAACCTATCAGGAGGATAATATTGCTTATGCCCGCGAGTATTTTATGAATTACCCTGATAATGTGATGGTTATAAAATTATCGGCAGATCAAAACGGAAAACTGTCCAAAACTTTCTGGATTACGACCCTGCAATCGAAAGCTACCATTACTGCAGAAAACGATATGATTACGCTGACCGGATACCCTTCAGATCATAATCCTTCAGTTCGCAAAGGATTGAAATTCGCCCAACAGTTCAAAATTATTCCAACAGGCGGAAACATGACGGCGTCAAATGGTAAAATCACGGTGAATAACGCCGACGAAATCCTCGTCATCATGTCTGCAGCAACTAATTATGTGCAATGTATGGATAATAGTTTCAATTACTTCTCGAATGAAGATCCGCTAAATATTGTCAATCAACGAATTATCACAGCATCTAAAAAAGGATTTACCCAATTGTTATCGGAGCACCAACAGGATTATAAAGAATTATATAATCGTATGGAACTTTCTCTCAACAACATAGTGGTTCCTCCGGTTAAAACGACCAACAGTCTTATTTTCGGATACGGAAAAACAAATACTCCGGAAGAAAATCTGTACTTGGAAACTTTATATTATCAATATGGCAGGTATTTGCTGATTGCTTCATCGCGTGAGAATACCCTGCCGGCCAATCTGCAAGGTGTATGGGCCGATGGACTAACTCCTCCCTGGGATGCTGATTATCACACGAATATCAACTTACAGATGAATTACTGGTTGGCCGAACAGACCAATTTAAGCAGTTGTCATTTACCTTTGGTTGAATACATTAACAGTTTAGTACCCAGGGGAAAATTAACAGCTCAGCAGTATTATTGCAAACAAGATGGAAGACTTGTCAGAGGATGGGTCGATCATCATGAAAACAATATTTGGGGAAATACTGCACCCGGAAATTGGTACGAAGGTTTTTATTTTCCCGCTGCTGCAGCCTGGCTTTGTCAGGATATATGGGAATATTTTCGGTTTAATGAAGATAAACAATTCCTGGAAAAAAACTACAACACGATGCTGGAGGCCGCCCTGTTCTGGGTCGATAATCTGTGGCGCGATTCCCGTGACGGAAGTTTAGTAGCCAATCCATCGTATTCTCCCGAACATGGAGCATATTCCCTCGGCGCCTCTTGTGACCAGGCTATTATTTGGGAATTATTTGATATGGTGATTAAATCCAGTGAAATATTAGGCAAAAATACCCCTGAGACGGAAGAAATCAAAATTGCTAAATCGAAATTAGCCGGCCCGCAAATCGGACTTTCCGGGCAATTTATGGAATGGAAAGATGAAATCAAACGCGACATTACCGGCGATGGCGGACATCGGCATGCCAATCATTTATTTTGGCTTCATCCCGGAACGCAGATTATTGCAGGAAGAAGTGGTGAAGAGGATCGTTATGTAGAAGCAATGAAACAAACACTGAACACAAGAGGTGATGGCGGTACAGGTTGGAGTAAAGCCTGGAAAATTAATTTTTGGGCGCGTTTGCGCGACGGAAATCGTTCGCATAAATTAGTGGAAGAAATTCTCAAAGAATCGACCATGTACAATTTGTTCGACACTCACCCACCCTTTCAGATTGACGGGAACTTCGGTTCTACCGCCGGAATGACAGAAATGCTTGTGCAAAGTCAGGGCGATTGTATCGAAATTCTTCCCGCATTGCCTGATGCCTGGCCTGTGGGAATTTTTAAAGGCATAAAAGCACGCGGTAATTTCGAAATCAATTGTCAATGGGATAATAAAGTATTGGAAACGATGGAAATTATATCCCATTCCGGAAATGATTGTATCATTAAATATAATGGCATTCAACATTTCAATATTAGTCAACAAGGTGGTAATCAAATCACCCCGACTATTATTTCCGGAGATAAAATATCTTTTCCTACGACAAAAGGAGCAACTTATATTATTTCCAATTTATAAACCGATAGCAATTATGAAACAATCATTAAATACATCCAAGGTATTGGAAAGAAACACGAAGACGCTACAACACAAAGCTTTTTTGTTAATTTTTCTTTGTGTCTTTGTGCCTTTGTGTTTTTTATTGTCATTAACAGCTTCTGCTCAAACAAAATATTTTGTGAAACCCAATGGATATGGGAAAGGAACCAGTTGGTCGCTGGCGAATAAAAATTTGCAAAGCATTATAAATAATGCTTCGGCCGGCGATACGGTATTCGTTGCCATTGGCATATACAAAGGGCGCTTTTTAATGAAAGAAGGTGTTACTGTGCTGGGTGGATATACAGCCAAATCCAACGGTAATTTTGATAGAATTTATCCAGGGATGGCAAAAAACGATGATGAACTATCCATTTTAGACGGGGAAGGTCAACAACGGGTGCTTACACAGTTAATTGGCTTTGAACTACCTACTTACTGGGAAGGTTTTGTGATCCAAAATGGAAAACCTTCCGATCACATAGGTATCGGAAATGTGATTTATGCAAAAGAAGACAGTCGAATTGCCGGAATTATTTACAGTTACAACTCTAATACGCGACAAGGAATGGCGATCGGAATAGACGAAGTAAAAACGCAGTGGGGAGGATATCAAACTACCATCTCCGCTTTGCCTAATATTGCAACAAATGAAAAGGCAGATAATGATAAATCGGGAAGAGAAAACATGGAAAAAATAATTGCAACTTTGGGCGATACTAACATGGACTTTTCTTCCGAAACGTATGAAAAAAATGAGAATTATGCGGCTCAATGGTGCAACAGGCTGGATGCGTATGGATATGATGACTGGTATTTACCTTCTTGCGGAGAATGGGAGGAAATTTACCAAGCTAAAAGCTCGATTGATGATGTGTTATCAAGTGTGGAAAAACGTCTCGCAAATGGCTATTGGACAAGTACTCAAGTCGGCGATTTGTTGGCTTGGACCTATTATTTCGAATCGGGATATAAGCACAATTCATTAAAATACACCCAACAAAATGTGCGATCAGTCAGAGCTTTTCAATTACCGGTGCAATTGGATGATATTTATTTTGCAGGAGGTGGAGCTTTCCTTTGCAACAATGGAATATTGATGAATTGTATTGTCAGAAATAATGAATCGCCTTCCATCGGAGGCGGTATTTATGCAGGCGCCGGAGCCAAAGTACTGGGATGTTTGATATATGGTAATACTGCATTAAAAACAAGTAATGGCATCTATGCTGAAACTTTCAAAGAAAATGAAAACATATCGGCGCCCCTCATTCTAAATAGCACTATTGCGTACAATGCTACACAAGGCGTGGAATTTAATGCAACCCTCTCTGAGAATGTCAATCAAAATAACATTATATGGGGAAATCAAGATACAAATATTTTCGAACAAGATCCTAAATTTATCGATGCTGGCAATAAAAATTTTCTGCTACAAGATAATTCCCCTTGCTTAAAAGCGGGTAATGTGAATTTAATTACTGCCCATAAAATATTCAAGAGAGATTTGAACGGTTACACCCGTGTATTGTGTATGTTTGATGGAAATAGATATGTTGATATGGGCGCTTTTCAACAAGGAGAAACTGATTATTTTCTGACACTCAATAACAAGGAAATCAATGCCATTCGCGTTATGCCCAATCCAGTCAAAGCCGGGGAAAAGTTACATATATCCGGAATATCCCAACATACAAACTATCTTATGCAATTATTTAATTCGACAGGCAATCTTGTATTAAAACAAGAATATGGAAATGAAATCTCATTAACGGCGCCAAATAAAAGTGGAATTTATGTTTTGCAATTAATAGATAACGATGGAGAAAGAAAAAGCATCAAAATAATGGTTGATTAAGTGAATAGTTTTCTTTGCATCAAAGAACCGTTCTGTAAATAAAAACGAAAGAGCTGTCAAAAAAATGGCAGCTCTTTTACTTGACATGCTATTCAAGTCTTATAACTTATAAAACTCTTCCCATCCTTTACGTGGAGGAATTCCTGCTAACATAGCATTCGCAAATTCGTTATTAGTAATTTGCTTTGTCCGGCTATCAAAATACAGAACAGTGTTCAATCGTTGAGCAATTACTCCCAATGAAAAAACCTGACTCAATGGCCCATGTATCTCAAATGGAGAACGTGTTTTTTCTTCACCGATGCATGCCAAAAGAAAATTTTTAAAATGATTGGAAGAACCTGTCGGCACTTGGGGTAGTTTTGATTGCATTTCCTTTGCTTTCGATTCCGGAATAATAGACAAGGTGCTGCCATGACTTGCGCCTTTGAATATCAAATCTTTACTATAAATAATTTTTCCAGGATTTACTGTCGCCTGATGACTCATATTAGCACTTGATGCAGGAATATTAGGATCAAGAGCGGATGCTCCATATCCTTCCGGTAACGGAGGAAGGTTATCCACGCCATCGTACCAGGTTACATCTACCGGAGGCATACCTTTCCGCTGTGGAAATCTAAACAAAATAGTTGAGGAAGTCGGGAAGAAATAATCATTAACCCCGGTCAATTTCAACGGATTGATTTCATAAGGTAAGCCTAATTCCAAAAATTCATGCACAGTATCCAGAATATGCGCACCCCAGTCACCCAAAGCTCCCATTCCAAAATCATACCAGCAACGCCATTCACCGTTATGGTATTTCTCATTATAGTCGTGATATTGAGCTGTACCTGTCCACGTCATCCAATCCAATGTAGAAGGAATTGGTTGGGCTTCCGGATACTTATAGATATTGGTATCCCATCCGTGCCAGCGACGTGGATTATTCATGTGAGCGGTTACTGCGGTTACATCCTTAATGATTCCGGCTTCCATCCATGCTTTAAATTGGAAATAGTTCGCTTCCGAATGTCCTTGATTTCCAACTTGTGTCGCTACATTCGGATGTTTCCGCGCAGCTTCCATCAATAATTCTGCTTCTAAAAAAGTACGGGTCATCGGTTTTTCCAGATACACATGCTTTCCTAATGCAATCGCCATCATTGCCGCAGGGAAATGGGTAAAATCAGGAATAGCAATAGCCACAGCCTCAATTTCTTTTCCCATTTTATCAAACATAACACGAAAATCTTTGAATTGTTTGGCCTGAGGATACATGCCCATTACCTTTTGCGTTTGCCTGGCTCCCATATCGACATCGCACAATGCCACTACGTTGACCATTTCTGTTTTTGCAAAATCATCAATAATTTGTTCTCCCCGATTACCAATCCCTATGTAAGCAATGTTAACCTTCCGATTGGCGCCAATAACCGACTTACTACTTTTACTTGTTTGTGCACTTAATCCACTCATTCCATTAACAGCTAAACCTGCAGAAGTTATTGCTGCCGTTCTCAAGAAATTTCTTCGTGTAACCATGATTTAGACTTTAAAATTTTTATGAAAACACAAATATAATACAAAACAGGCTATATTGCTAAAAAAATTTAATTTTTGCAATACAGCCTGTTTCTTCGGCGATTTTCAATTAATTATTTTCCGGTCTTAATTTACGAACTACAGCGCCAGTTCTCCACATTTCGCTTTCACGAAGCGCTTTCAATTCTTCGCCTAATTTTTCGCGATAATCGGGTTGAGAATTTGAATCAATAGAACGTTGTGCTTCGTTACCACAGGCAACTTCTTGATATAATTTTTGGAAAACCGGTTTGGTAGCATCATGAAATGGTCCCATCCAATCTAATGCCCCACGTTGAGCGGTTGTAGAACAATTGGCATACATCCAATCCATACCATTTTCAGCAAATAATGGCATCAACGATTGGGTTAATTCTTCAACCGTTTCGTTAAATGCTTCTGATGGAGAATGGCCGTTTTCTCGTAATACTTCGTATTGAGCCAACAAAAGGCCTTGAATAGCTCCCATCAACGTACCGCGTTCTCCTGTCAAATCCGAATATACTTCGCGTTTGAAATCGGTTTCAAACAAATAACCCGAACCAACGCCAATACCTAATGCTATTGCACGTTCTTTTGCTCGTCCGGTTGCATCCTGGAAAATTGCATAGCTGGAATTTAAACCGCGACCTTCCAAAAACATCCGACGCAATGAGGTTCCGGAACCTTTCGGAGCAACCAAAATTACATCAATATCAGCCGGAGGAATGATACCCGTTCTGTCTTTATACGTAATTCCAAAACCATGAGAGAAATACAATGCTTTTCCTGCTGTTAGATAGGATTTGATACGTGGCCAAACTTCTATCTGAGCAGCATCCGAAAGCAAGTATTGAATAATCGTAGCTTTGTTGCAAGCCTCTTCTATCTCAAACAAGGTTTCACCAGGCACCCAACCATCAGCAATGGCTTTTTCCCAGGTTTTTCCTCCTTTGCGTTGACCGACAATGACGTTGAAGCCATTATCGCGTAAATTCAGTGATTGGCCGGGACCTTGTACGCCATAGCCAATTACTGCAATTGTTTCGTTCTTTAAAACTTCTCTTGCTTTTTCCAACGAAAATTCTTCTCGGGTAACTACATTTTCCTCTACCCCGCCAAAATTCATTACTGCCATTTGTGTTATTATTTAAATTGAATTAAAAAAATTATTGATTCTTTAAACTTTTAGTATCATCCTTTTCCAACTTGCGTTGCACTTTTTTAATATCCTCTGCGGCAGTGAGTTCTTCCGGTTTAATACCTCGACCTAACAACATACTTCTGACTGCTTTATTATTATCAACGTGTTCAGTTTCTATAGGTTCCTGCCCCAACAAATCCTTATTTTGAACATTCACGCTAGTCATTTCTGCCGCTAAGTCTTTCGCCTTAATACTTACTGTAGGCAAAAAATCCGCTATCGGACGATTTTTGGGAATATTCATTTTTTGTTTCAATTGCTGTGTTGAAAACAAAAACAACGCTTTATCTCCTTTAGACCGAATAATTCCAAATCCCTGATCATCAATTCCTCTTTCGTACAATATTTCCGAAAGTTGTTTTTCTGTTTGTGTCAATTTAGCTCTTGCCTGCACTCGTTCGTATTCGGCTAATCGTTTTTCAATTACCTCTGCTCGCCGCGTTTGCACGGCAAAATATGTCTGGGCAAAAGCGACTTCCGGTTTTCGACTGTCTCCATTTTGCGCAATCAAATAACTGGCATAACGAGTGAGCATAACATCATCTACCTGATTTTCAGATCCTTTTCCTACAATTACCGTCTTCACAATGGAAGTAAAGTGATTGTTCACATCCTCGCCAGCCTGCTCACACGCCATTTTGGCTTTGTCTAATACATTCTCAAAATTTTGCCACTTACTGTACCCCAACAATTCTTGTAATTCTCGCGCACTCCAACACTCCACGTCATCTACAGTACATACTACTGCTTCAAATTTTTCTAACAAACTAACAATTTCTGCTGTTTTCATAGATTAAAAATTTTGTAAATTATTGATATTTGGTTAATTACAAAATCGGAACAATCAAAAGTATCCCGATTTTTTTTTTTTGAACAAAAAAAACGCAAAAAAAACAAGATAAATTACTGTAAATCAAATAATTAAATACACACGATTAGCTTACTGACGTCAGTAAGCTAATCTCAGGCATGGTTATTTCCATACGATTCGACTTCTACAAATAGATTCGTTATCTTTCTTTGTATCAACAAGAAATGTATCCGGTTTAAGCTCTTCTTTATATATTTTCAATTTATCGCCAAAGCTCCCTTCGGCTAAATAAACCATTTCAAATATACGAATATTTTTATATTTGAATTGTTCCAAACTAAAAACATTGATAGCATGTTCCATGTATTTAATGCTATTCATGTGACAATTGATATCAATATCACTATACCGTACCGAATAACCTATCGTAGATTCCTGATTTTCTACTGATGCAATCTTCGCTGGTTTCTCTACCGGACAATGAATGGTATCATCGACATATTCCAGTATATCAGGGCGCCATGCGGGTATATCCACAGGACGACGGGTGGTAATGTTGATAGCCGCCCATATTGTCCGCGCATAACCAATTGGTTTTCCTTCCTGATTAATGAATTTCAGGCATCTTTGAGTAAAAAAACGAGTAACATCTTCAATCCAGGTTTCAACGGTTAAGCCTTCATTATAACCGGGATAATCATTCATTTCTATTGATAATCGGGACAAAACCCAAGCAGTACTGTCTTTTATAATAACTTCATATCCGAATCCTCGTTCCTGAGCATGCATGGTAGCGGCTTGAAGTATAAAATTTCCAATCACTGGAAGTGTTGCCTGTCCCTTGAAATCACAGGCATACGAGTCTATATGAAATTGAAATATCCCTACTTTTGATAACATGTGGCTATTTATTAAGTTTTTCTTCCATAGTAGCCAACATATCGCTCAATCGCTCTACTTTAGACTTGGTTATTGCGACACGGCCCGAACGAATAAATTGTAATACCCCCACTCTCTGGCTCAATTCTTGAAATAAAGATTGCGTTTCTTCATAATGTCCTGTTTTTTCCAATACAGTCCACAATTCTGTCATATCAAGTATTCGCGCATTATATCGACGGATAATATCTTCAATGGATCCTAATCCCAACAATTGACGTGTAGAAACTTTGTAAAGTGCTATTTCCTGGTAGATCAAATCTTCATCCGTATTATAATAAGCTTTGATTATATCTACTCGTTTATCGATCTGCTTTACCACTTTTTCTATGATTTCCTTATTGGAATAAGCAGTGATAGTAAACTTATGCACACCTTCAATAGCCGAAGGAGAAACAGAAAGCGTCTCAATATTCAACCGACGGCGAGTAAAAATAATCGTAATCTGATTAAGTAAACCAACCGTATTTTCCGAAAAAATTGTTATTGTATATAATGTTCTATTTTCCATATCATTCATTTCCTAATAATATATTGGTGACACAAGTTCCCGCCGGTATCATTGGATATACCATTCCTTTCTGTTCTACCTGCACTTCAAGCAAATAAGGTCCTTTAGTATCCAACATTTCTTGTATGGCTGCATCCAATTTACTACGTTCCGAAACGGATTTTCCGGGAATATTATATGCCGACGCCAATCGGATAAAATCAGGATTTTTCATCTCTGTCTCTGAATATCTTTCTTGAAAGAAAAGCTGTTGCCACTGGCGAACCATTCCTAAAAAGCTATTATTCAACAAAATAATCTTCACATCGACATTCGATTGCATGATTGTTCCCAATTCCTGGATTGTCATTTGCAATCCTCCATCGCCAACAAAAAGACAAACAGTTCGATCCGGCGCTCCATATTTTGCTCCAATAGCCGCCGGCAAACCAAATCCCATGGTGCCCAAACCGCCGGATGTAACCACACTTCTTGTTTGATTAAATTTAAAATATCGAACACCCATCATTTGGTTTTGTCCGACATCTGTCACTAATATCGCATTATTTCCGGTTGCTTCTGTTACTTTATTAACCACTTCTCCCATTTTCAAAGCACCTTTGTCCGGATAAAGTTCTTGTTTAATAACCGCATCTAATTCTTTATCATACAAAGGTTTAAATTCGGATCTCCATTCTGAATGATTATGCTCTTTCAATAAAGAAGTTACCTCAATTAATGTTTGTTTGCAATCGCCCAATACAGCAACAGTCGTTTTGACATTTTTATCAATTTCAGCCGGATCAATATCAAAATGGATGATTTTAGCCTGCTTAGCATAAGTATTCAAATCTCCTGTCACGCGATCATCAAAACGCATTCCAATGGCAATCAACACATCACATTCATTTGTTTTCATATTGGGAGCAATATTTCCATGCATGCCAAGCAAGCCTACATTCAATGGTTCGCCCGAAGGTAATGCCGAAAGTCCCAAAATCGTGGATGCAGCCGGAATATCTGCTTTTTTCAAAAAAGCTAATAACTCTTTTTCTGCATTACCGATAATCACACCCTGTCCTACTAAAGCCAATGGCTTTTTTGATTCATTAATAAGCATTGCCGCTTTGGCAATATTTTCAGGCTCCATGTCCGGAACAGGAATATAACTACGAATATGATCTATTTTCCGAGGCACATAATCCACCATATTGCTTTGCGCGTCTTTAGCCAGGTCTAATACAACCGGCCCCGGACGTCCGGTAGAAGCAATATAAAAAGCACGGGCAACAGCCCAGGCAATATCTTCAGCATTTCGTATTTGATAAGCCCATTTGGTAATTGGTTGGGAAATGCCAACAACATCCGTTTCCTGAAAGGCATCTGAACCCAACAAAGACGATGCCACTTGTCCGGTTATTACCACCATAGGAGTACTATCGATCATGGCATCTGCAATACCGGTAATAGCATTGGTGGCTGCCGGACCGGAAGTAACCAAAGCCACTCCTACTTTTCCTGAAACACGAGCATAACCTTGTGCTGCATGCGTAGCACCTTGTTCGTGACGAACCAACACGTGGTTGATTTCTTGTTTGAAATCATATAAACAATCGAATACCGGCATAATGGCACCACCCGGATAACCAAAAATAGTATCAACGCCTTCATTAATCAAGGAGCGAATGAGCGCTTCACTCCCTGTCATAGAACACGGAGGACATGAAAGACGCGGATTTTCACTGTTTTTTTTATTTTCTGTCATTTGTAAATATTTTTCTTGTAATTTGGGGTTTAACTCCAAAATTTAATAATAAACCAATTTCTATTTTCGTCGCTTTCAAATAATTTATTAATTGAAATTCATGCTCTTTGCATAATGTCTCAGCAGTTTTTAATTCTATGATAATCAAATTATTGACTACAACATCTGCATAATATTCTCCAATAACTTCCTTTTCATAATACACTTTTATCGGTTTCTGTTTTTCTACATTCAGTTGCATTCGTTTTAATTCCAACACCAACGCATTTTCATACACTTTTTCTAAAAATCCAAAACCTAAAGTCCTGTGGACTTTGTAATAAGCCTTGATAATCTGCTCTGTCAAATCTTGATGTAACACAGTTAAGTTATTTTAGTAATTGGTTAAAAATTATGTAATAACACAAAAATATCCGTGGAACTCCGCGTATTCCGTGTCTTCAGTGTTCTATCATCTATATCACTCTAACAGCTCCTTTATCTGCCGAACTTACCATCGATGCGTATGCTTTTAATGCTTTGGAAATATTACGTTGACGCGAAGGAGGTGTAAATGCTTTATCTCCTCGTTGCAATTCTTCCTTTCTACGTTGCTCCAATTCTTCATCACCGATTAACAATTGAATACTTCGTTTGGGAATATCTATTTCAATCACATCATTATCTTTAACGAGTGCAATATTGCCTCCTGCAGCCGCTTCCGGAGAAATATGACCGATAGATAATCCGGAAGTTCCGCCGGAAAAACGTCCATCAGTAATTAAAGCACATTCTTTTCCTAAATGACGGGATTTAATATATGAAGTAGGATAAAGCATTTCCTGCATGCCCGGTCCCCCTTTGGGGCCTTCATATATAATGACTACAACATCTCCGGACTCGACTTTTTCCTGTAAAATACCATCACAGGCAGCTTCTTGAGAATCAAATACTTTGGCTTTTCCTTTGAAATGAAGAATACTTTCATCCACACCGGCCGTTTTGACTACGCAACCATTTTGGGCAATATTTCCTTTCAAAACAGCTAAACCTCCGTCGTTACTATATGCATGCTCCAAATCGCGGATACAACCTTGTTTTCTGTCATCATCAACAGACTCATACACATTCGATTGCGATCCCATTACTAAATTAAATTTATTTCCGGGAGCAGACAAATAACGTTCTATATCCTGCTCATTCACAGCAGAATGTGTAATATTGTATTTTTCAATGGCTTGGAACAATGTTAATCCATCCACACGATGTACTGAAACATCCAGTAAATTTCCACGATTTAATTCAGCTAAAATACCTAAAATTCCTCCGGCACGATTGACATCCTGAATATAATATTTATTGGTATTGGGCGCTACTTTACAGATACAAGGAGTTTTACGAGAAAGATTATCAATATCATCCATGGTAAAATCTGCGCCGGCTTCCTGAGCGACAGCTAAGAGATGAAGTACTGTATTGGTAGAACCACCCATAGCAATATCCAAAGTCATCGCATTCAAAAAAGCAGAACGGGTAGCGATACTGCGAGGCAAAACCCTTTCATCTCCTTCTTCATAATACTTATAAGCATTTTCTACAATTAATTTGGCAGCGTCGGAAAATAGTTTTTTACGATTGATATGAGTAGCTACAATCGTCCCATTACCGGGCAAAGCCAGTCCAATCGCTTCATTAAGACAATTCATCGAGTTGGCAGTAAACATTCCGGAACAAGAACCACAAGTAGGACATGCATGCAGTCCTACCTTTGCAACCTGTTCATCGCTAATCGATTCATCCGCACCTTGCACCATAGCGTCGATCAAGTCCAATCCACGTCCATCAAGCCGGCCGGCTTCCATAGGGCCGCCGGAAACAAAAATAGCCGGAATATTCAACCGCATAGCAGCCATCAGCATACCCGGAGTAATTTTATCGCAATTGCTGATGCAAATCATCGCATCCGCTTTATGCGCATTTACCATATATTCCACACTATCAGCGATTAAATCGCGCGAAGGAAGGGAATATAACATACCGTCATGCCCCATGGCAATACCATCGTCAATGGCAATTGTATTAAATTCGGCGGCAAAACAACCCTGTTTTTCGATTTCTTGTTTCACATACTGTCCTATTTCATGTAAATGTACATGTCCCGGAACAAATTGAGTGAATGAGTTGACAATCGCAATAAGGGGTTTTCCTATTTGCTCATCTTTCATGCCATTCGCTTTCCACAGAGCGCGGGCGCCCGCCATTTTACGGCCATGGGTACTGGTATAGCTTCGCAATTGAATTTTCATTTCATTTTTCATTGAGCGTACAAAGATAGCTGTTTGTCATTAAAAAAGCCTTTCCCGCTAAGAGAAAGGCTCTAAATATGAGTACACACAAAAATACAGCAGCCTTCCTCTATCGTTTTTTGACGAGTAGAATCACACTGACGACCACCAAATTTTGTGTATTCTGAATAATCATTTTACAAATTATTGTTTTTTTGTTGGGCACAAAGATAACGCGTTTTTTTGAACCAACAAGCATTTTATAATAAAAAGATCGAATTTTATTGCAATTTATAACATAACCTCGCATTATTACAACAATTTTCGATTTCAAACATCACTCTATCGGTAAATAAACATACCCTCCTTCCGGTCTGAGATTCAGTGTTCCCATTGCCGGCGAAGCAATGTGCATTCCTGCCACCGGAATATGATTCCATGCTACATATTGCAGGATTTTTTCACGGGAAGCTATAGCCAGTTTTGGATCAACATCATATTTGACTGCTACTTGAGGATATGGCATCTGAATCGCCATTGCATGTGTCAAATCGCCCCAAATCAGCAATTGCGCCTCATTGACATTGATCATATATGCCGTATGTCCAGGAGTATGCCCGTATGCTTCAATAGCTCGTATGCCGGAAAATAGCTCTCCACCAACGGTTGCTGTAATCTCAACGGGCTTAAACAAGTGTAGTTTTTCTTTATATGCAGCGATGACTTGTTGTGCCTGTGTCTTATTAACACCCTCTCCCATCCAGTAATCATACTCTGATTGGGAAAGATAAACCTGGGCATTGGGAAAAGCTACCACCCCGTCTCGTATCATTCCACCGATATGATCTCCGTGCATGTGGGTCAGCAATATAATATCGATTTGTTCCGGTGTTACTTCAAATGCTTTGAGATTATCAATTAATTTGCGACCATACCCTGCATCAACCAGGATATTTTTCCCTCCGAATTGTACAAGGAAAGCGTTAGTTGCATTAGGGAAAGTGCCTTCGGGAACATACTCATTCAACATAGCAGGAGTTGCCCCCATCAAAATATCGCTTTTTCCGCTTTGCTGTCCTTCGGAAAGAAGACTTATTTTGAACTGATGCATATTGTATGTAAGCACATCATCTTGTGCGAATCCATTTCCAACTGTCATAACGGCTACAATAAAACTACAAATAATGTTTCTCATATTCAACAAAAAAAATAAAATAAAGGTTCAGTACAAAAATAATGTTTTATTTTTTATTACGTACTTTTGCAATCCAAATAAATTCAGCATGACTCAAAATACAGCCAGCATCGAGCCCAACAAAGCATTGTTGGTGCTTTGTATCTCTTCTTTTTTAGTTCCGTTCATGGGTTCAGCTCTCAATTTGGCTTTACCCGAAATAAGCCGGGTATTTTCAATGAAAGCCGTTACTCTTACCTGGATGGCAACAGCTTATTTGATTTCTACAGCCATATTTCAGGTTCCGTTTGCCCGAATGGCCGATTTAATGGGACGAAAAAAAGTATTTATGTGGGGAGTCCTTTCCTTTTCCATTTTCACTATTTTATGTAGCTTCTCCCCTTCCGGGACCATCCTTATAATACTCCGCTTCCTTTCCGGAATGGGAAGCGCCATGATGTTCGGCACCAGCACTGCTATACTAAGTTCCATTTTCCCTGGCAATAAACGAGGTAAAGCATTAGGAATCAATACTGCTGTAGTCTATTTCTCGTTGGCAGCCGGACCGTTTTTAGGAGGTTTATTAACACATTTTTGGGGTTGGCAAAGTATTTTTTTCGTTTGTGGTGGAATCGGTCTATTGGTTGTCATCTTTTCTTATTTTTTTCTGAATGCAGAATGGATTGAAGCTAAAGGACAACCATTTGATTACTTGGGAAGTACAATATATGGTATCGGACTATTCGGATTGATTTTCGGATTTACCCAATTACCAAAAATATCCGGTTTTTGCTGGTTGGCAGGAGGAATCATGTCCTTTATATTGTTTGTATATTTTGAAAAGCGAAATCAGTATCCTGTTTTTAATGTACGATTGTTTAGCTCCAACCGTATTTTCGCCCTTTCTTCTCTTTCAGCGCTGATCAACTATTCCGCGACCTCCGCCATTGCCTTCATGCTCAGTTTGTACTTGCAATATGTTCGTGGATTGGATGCCCGTCATGCCGGATTAGTCCTGATTTCGCAAGCATGTGTACAATCCTTGTGTTCTTTGGTTTCCGGCCCTCTTTCTGATAAAATTGCCGCCTCCAAGCTCGCCACATCCGGAATGATTATTATTGTTGGCGGACTTATTGGCCTGACTTTTATTACGATCTCTACTCCTATTCCCGTGATCATTATCTATTTGGTTCTTTTAGGAATGGGATTTGGAATATTTTCTTCTCCCAATGCCAATGTCATTATGGGTTCTGTAGATGCAAAATATTATGGGCAGGCTTCGGCTACTATGGGAACAATGCGCTTGACCGGACAAGCTTTCAGTATGGGGATTGCGGGAATGGCAATTGCCCTGCAAGTAGGGAATCGTTCTATTGAACCTATAGTTTATCCTGAGTTCTTGAAAAGTATGCACATTACTTTTGTTATTTTCGCTGTATTATGTGCGATTGGCGTTTATGCTTCTGCACAAAGGACAAAGAAATAGAACACAGATTATAATTGTACACTATCTTTCAGCATCTTATAGCCATTAACACTGGCTTTCAGTATTTGCCCGCTTCGAAGGTGAACACGATAACTTTCTTTTTCATACAACTCAATGTTTGCCACTTCATTTACATTGACAATAAATGAACGATGAATACGGACAAATTGCTGCGCCGGCAAGTTTTCTTCAAAATATTTCATTGTTTGTTCTTTCAGAAACGAACCTTGTGCGGTATGAAGACTCACATAGTCGCCACACGCTTCAATATAATTGATTTCCTGTACCGGAATCACATGAATTTGTTTACGGTCTTTAACTGCAATCCGGCTCAATAAATTTTTTTCATCTGTTTTTTCATGGCTTATACAGAGATAATAAATCAAAACCATGATCGTGAAAAGTAAAATACCTTCTCCGGCTTTCCACAGCAGCGATTGATTCAAATAAACGATGTATGAGCCATTGTGACCTCCCAGCAGCCTTGTTATCAAATAACTGACCCCCAACCAAAAACCAATCACAACAACTGAGATGGCAATATTCAATAAAATATTGAGATACAACGAACTATCTTTCCATCGGCTATAATATACCGAATACCATAAAGGAATCAGTAAACCCGCAAGAATCGCATGAAAAACAAGAGTATCAACTAAAACCCAACCAAACTGCAAATCTGTGAGCCGGTAAACTATCAGCGTTTGGACAATCATTATCAATAACCAAACGCTGATGTAAAATATTTTGGAAAGGTAATTTCGAAAAATCGGATTATTCACACGTTATGCTTTTATTTTTGATTTCGACATTTGATTTCTCCTCCTCCAAATACGGATGCTGCTTTAATAATCAACACTTTAGGATTATTAATCACAAAATCCGGATGGGGACGATGATCTGCAAACTGCCCAAATACAGCATTTTGTTGTATCTGAATATTCCATTCAATAGGAGCATAAATCACAACTCCTCCAAAAACTGTATTGATTTCAAGTATATTTACGCCGTCAGCCAGTTGACAATCGACTATATCCAGTTCTATTCCGCCAAAAACGCAACTGATTTCGCCTCCTTTCAAATCCGGAATATCTAATTTCTCGGTCGAACCGCCAAAAATATAATTGCGTTCAATGAAGCCGGGTTCGTCACTTCCATACTGACGATGTTTATTTGCATGGCAATGCCTCATACCCTCTTTCCATTCCTTATTATCGTATTCCCAATGATGACGCCACCGGCGACCCATAATTGCTTTCCATACGAGAGCAAATCCTGCAACAACCAAGATGATGGCCCAGCCATTATTGGTAATAAAACTCAGTCCTTCGATATGCATTCTCTGCAACAGGAAAAAACCTCCCACCAACATCATCACCAGCCCTCCTACCCAACTCCGGGCAGAAAAAAACATAGAAAAACCAATGGCTGCCAGCAACATAGGCCAGGAAAATACAATATGCTTGTACTCTATCGGCAATACTCCGATATTAAAAAGATACAACAAAACACCTGCTGCAATAATCAGTAATCCGCGTACAATAGAAGTCATTTTAAATCCGTTTCGTTCCATTTTGTCAAAATTCTAAGGGTAAATAAATTTTGGGCAAAAATATAGCCATCTGTCTATTTTAGAAAGAGGTATTCGACAAAAGTAAGAGAAAAATCGATGAATAACGGATTTTTCCCGACCAGAATCGAAAAAAATTTCTAAGTTTGTGACAGAAAAACAAAGCATTTATTACGATTATGGCTTCAAAAGTATTCTTCACCGACATGCGCGCAACGGCATCGTCCAGTCTGCCCGACAAAATGGAACGGTTGGCATGGGCAGCCGGTATCAAACAATTGGATTGTAAAGATAAATTCACTGCTATAAAAATTCATTTCGGAGAACCCGGAAATTTGGCATACATAAGACATAATTATGCCAACCGAATGGTAGGATTGCTGCAAAAATTGGGCGCCAAAGTGTTTTTGACCGATTCCAATACGCTCTATTCCGGACGTCGCTCCAATGCGATCGATCACTTGGAAAGCGCTGCTGAAAACGGATTCAACCTCATTAGCGTAAAAGCTCCCGTCATTATTGCCGATGGATTAAAAGGTACGGAATATCGCGAAATACCGATTAATTCCGAAATTTGTAAAGCGGCTAAAATCGGCGCTGCCATAGCCGATGCTGATGTAATTGTATCTTTGACACATTTCAAAGGGCATGAACAAGCCGGATTTGGCGGAGTATTGAAAAATATCGGCATGGGAGCTGCCAGCCGGGCGGGCAAACTCGACCTGCACTCTTCGTCCAAACCTATTATTTATAAAAAACATTGTACCGGATGTATGCAATGTGTGAAAAATTGCAACTATAGCGCTATTACTTTAAATGAAAATCATAAAGCTGTAATTGATTACGATTTATGCGTGGGATGTGGACAATGTATTGCCGTGTGTCGCTATGATGCCGCCCAACCGGTTTGGGACAATGCTTCGGAACTGATGAACAAAAAAATTGCGGAATATACCTGGGCGCTGCTGAAAGATAAACCGCATTTCCATGTCAGTTTTATTATGGATGTGTCGCCCGAATGC
The DNA here is from genome assembly GCA_031553835.1 of Bacteroidales bacterium. Classification (GTDB taxonomy): domain Bacteria; phylum Bacteroidota; class Bacteroidia; order Bacteroidales; family Azobacteroidaceae; genus JAVBKX01. Next base: position 91,572 of record JAVBKX010000006.1, on the reverse strand, counting down.
GACTGTTGGGGTCATAATGATACCGCCATTGTGCCCAATATCGGTATTGCCGCTTCTTTTGACCCGGTAGCCCTCGACCAGGCGTGTGTCGATTTAGTAACCAAAGCCTCTGCGGTTAAAGGCAGCGCGCTTAATCCTGAAGGAAAAACCGATTTAACCGGACAAGACAAATTCAAACATATCCACCCAAATACCGATTGGAAAATAGGTTTGGAACACGCTGAAAAACTTGGATTGGGAAGCCGGGAATACGAATTGATTCGTTGAAAAATCACATAAAAAAGGCTGTCTTAAAAGTTAAATTAGAACACGAAATACACAGAACACACAGAAATTCACTGTTTATATATTTATAATATACTAATATTCAGTTGAAAATAAAAAACAATCCGCGTTTTTCTGTGCAATCCGTGTCATCTGTGTTCTATTGATCTGCTTTTGAGACAGCCTTTTTCAATATTATGTCTGATAATCATTATTCCATGTTATGGAAAACATTCTGAACATCTTCATCCTCTTCAAATTTATCCAATAATTTTTCAATTTGAGTACGTTGTTCTTCTGTTACCGTTTTATAATCATTAGGAATTCTTTCAAATTCAGCGCTTTGAATTTCAAAATTGTTTTCTTCCAAGTATTTTTGAATAGAAGAATAGGACTGAAATTCCCCATAAAGCACTATACCGTCTTCGTCCTGCACTACTTCATCTACTCCATAATCAATCAGTTCAAGTTCCAAATCTTCTAATGAAACACCATCTTTGGGATTGATTTTGAATACACATTTGTGGTCGAACAAAAATTGTAAACTTCCGCTTGTCCCTAAAGAACCACCGTGTTTATTAAAATAACTTCTGACATTGGCTACTGTACGGGTAGGATTGTCTGTAGCGGTTTCTACTACAATTGCAATACCATACGGGCCATAACCTTCATATACAACTTCTTTGTAATCGGCTTCATCCTTCGCTGTCGCTTTTTTAATGGCTCGCTCCACATTTTCTTTGGGCATGTTTTCTTTCTTAGCCTGTTGTATCAATACCCGTAAACGAGGATTGGTATCAGGTTCGGAGCCCCCTTCTTTCACTGCAATAGTAATCTGTTTTCCTAATTTAGTAAACACGCGGGCCATATTGCCCCATCTTTTCATTTTTGTCGCTTTGCGATATTCAAACGCTCTTCCCATAAATTCAAAAGAGAATTATTTGTTATATAATTTATCTATTGTCTTCAAAATTTTGAAAGCCGTACCATCTACCCCATCGTGATGGCGACGCGCCCAAAATGAATATGCCCAGGCAGCCAGCGTTTGCTTTTCCCAATCAGTCGCATTTTCCCCGGAATTGGCTACTATTTGAGCTCCGGCTTCAATCGACATGTAAGGATATAGTTTAGGATAACGGCAGGATACCATTATATCATCTTGATACGCTTCGGGTACTTCTTCGCACATAACATCATACATGTTATTTAATATGTCATTCTTATTTTCGTGAGAATAAATATCTTCGCGGGCTATCAGCAGCATTTTTACCAAGTTTTTGGCACCGGATTGTTGATAGGTTTCCGGAGTCAAATAATCAGTCAGGTTATTGGCATAGAAATCACTAAGGCTTTGCAATGCTTCCGAGTCATTATAGGCATTATCATATTGTTTATCAAAGCAATCTTCACATTCCCGATAATGGCGATAACTCGAAATTCCACGATCTTCATCATATTCAGGATGCCAGCCATAGTATTTCCAATAGCGAAGTAATTGTACGGGATCATACACACTTTCAATGTTAAGCTTGTATTTCATGAAAGTAAATGAATTGTCGTATAACTCGTAGTCGCTATATACCCGATCAGCCTCATAATCTTCATAATCTTCACTTGGTTCTACGGCTGCAGCTTCGTAATCATCTCCGCCATCATAATCCCCATAATAAGTTGAAGAAGAATCTTCAGTGGTACAAATTTCATTATAAAAATAAGCGGTAGTAAATCCGGTAACGGCTAAAAGCAGGATACCGATCAGACCAACGATAACGCCAATTACTTCATTGCTTTTCCAAATATTAAAAGCCGCCCAAATCAGAATGCAGACAATAATGGTGCCTGTCCATGCAATGCTCATGGCAATCATGGCAACTAAAATATCCGAATCAGGATTAGCCGCGACATAATTATGATACAATGCTCCTGCACCGGCAATGGCCAACGCAACAATGGTCCACAAGTAAAGGTAAGATTTAAAAAATATGGAAATGTTATTGTCCGGTTTGTTACCTGCCTCATTCCTATTCGATTTTTTCGTTTGAGCGCTAACAATCCAGGCTAAAAGTAAACATAACAATGCAGAAGTAAGCGGCACTGCAAGTAATACATAAAAAGGAATGTTTTCTATTTGTAAAGAAGGTAAAATTCCCTTTTGAAGAAATCCGTACGACAGTAACAATAGAATACTAACTGCTCCAAATATCAAATGCCATTTTCCAATTTTTTCCGACATGATTTATTAAGTTATCGTAATTGCGCTCCTAATTTTTGTTCCAATTTTTCCTGGATGCGTTTCATTAAATTATCTATCTGCTTGTCATTCAATGTCTTTTCTTCATCTTGCAAAATAAAACTTGCAGCGTACGATTTTTTACCTTCCGGTAGGTTTTTGCCTTCGTACACATCGAAAAGTACAACCGATTTGAGTGTCTTTTTATCCACTTCGAAAGCCGCTTTTTCTATTTCTGCAAATTGAATTTCTTTATTGATTAATAATGCCAAATCACGTCGTACAGCCGGAAATTTAGGTATATCCATCGCCTTGACCCTGACTGTTTTGATTTCCTTCATCAGTGCATCCCAACTTAATTCGGCAAAATAAACTTCCTGATGAATATCAAATGTTTTCAATAGTATAGGATGCACAATGCCCAACGATCCTAATATTCTGCCTGAAATAGTTTTAAGCATTAATCCGGCAGAATAGATTTCGTTCGAAAACTGAGAACATACCACTTTGCCAGCATAAACGCCCAATCGCAATAAAATAGTATCAACGTAAGATTTTAATTCAAAAATAGAGGATTTTTCGTCTGAATGAATCCAACTGCCGGAGACTTTGTCGCCGGTCAACCACAATCCAAGGCACAATTCTTCTTTGATAGCTGTCAACGGATTATTATCTTTCAATTTATCAGCATGATACGAATAACAATTGCCAAATTCATAAAATTTCAAATCCTGATTTTTGCGATTGATATTATAGACCAAGCTGCTTAATCCGCCAAATAGCAACGTTTGTCGCATAACTTCCAACTCGGCGCTGAGGGCATTTTTGATTTTTACATTATTTTCCAAAGGAAAAACAGATGAATTTTCATAATAAGCGCTTGCTGTCAATGAGTTATTCATTATTTCATTGAATCCGGCGCCGGTCAGTTGCTCCGAAATCAATTGCTGTAGTTTATAACTTTTATCCGTTTCTGTTTCATAAGAAAGATTGGAATTCAGGCTTTCTCCAATTTCAATATTATTGTAGCCATAAATCCGTAAAATATCTTCGATAACGTCCACATCCCGTTTTACATCCACACGATAAGTTGGAATACTCAATTCAAGCGAATCAGCCTTTTTATGAATGATTTCAATATCCAGATTATGTAAAATTTGCAAAATGGTTTCATGAGGAATTTCTTTCCCCAACAAACGGTTAATCCTGTCAAATGAAAGATTGACACGGGTATTTTCCACCGGATTCGGATAAATATCCTGTACCGTTCCGCACAAGGTGCCACCGGCTACTTCCTTGATTAACAAGGCGGCACGTTTTAATACATACAATGTGTTATTGGGATCGCAACCGCGTTCAAAACGAAACGATGCATCTGTATTCAGTCCATGACGACGGGCGGTTTTGCGAATCCAGGTCGGATGAAAATAAGCGCTTTCGAGGAAAATATCAGTGGTACTTTCGGTTACTCCTGAATGAATTCCGCCAAAAACACCGCCAATACACATGCCTTCTTTTTCGTTGCAAATCATCAGGTCGTTAGCACTCAATTTTCGCTCCACGCCATCGAGTGTAACAAAAGGTGTTCCCTCTGGCAAAGTAGTGACATATACTTTGTTTCCCTGAATTTCTTTTAAATCGAAAGCATGTAAAGGTTGCCCGGTTTCATGAAGAATGTAGTTTGTAATGTCCACAACATTATTAATCGGACGTAAACCAATGTTTTTCAATCGATTTTGTAACCAGGCCGGACTTTCTTTAACAGTCACTCCTTTTATGGTCACGCCGGAATAACGCGGACAGGCGTCAATATTTTCTACCACGACTTCGACTGCCGGAGTATGATCCTCTATTTTAAATGCTTCAATGGATGGACGGGAAAGGTCTGTGTCCTGTCCCTTTTGTTTGAGATAAGCAGCCAAATCGCGCGCTACACCATAATGGGAAGCGGCATCTATCCGGTTGGGAGTAATATCAACTTCCAACACATAATCATTTTCGATTTGGTAATATTCTTTTGCTGGAGTACCAACAGCCACATTATCAGGTAAAACAATAATGCCGTTATGACTTGTACCGACTCCGATTTCATCTTCAGCACAAATCATTCCGAAAGATTCCACTCCTCGTATTTTGGATTTTTTTATGGTAAATACTTCTTCTCCCGAATATAATTTTGTACCAATAAGCGCTACAATTACAGTTTGTCCGGCCGCCACATTGGGAGCGCCGCATACTATTTGCAATATTTCACCTGTTCCGGCATCTACAGTCGTTACATGAAGATGATCCGAGTCGGGATGCGTTTCACAAGTCAGTACTTTTCCTACTACCAAACCTTCCAAGCCTCCTTTAACTGACTCTATTTTGTCCACACTACCGGTTTCCAAACCTATGGAAGTCAAGGCTGCCGCCAACTCTTCAGGCGATAAATTGGTATTTATATAATCTTTAAGCCAATTGTACGAAATATTCATAAATTCATTTGATTTTTTTAGGCCGTCAAAATTAATCATTTTTACAGAACCCGCAAAACACGAAGACATAAATCGTGTCTTTGAATTTTCGTGTTTTTCTATGGTTAAAATGAAAAACTTCCTGTTACTAAGACAGAACCTTTCAGAACCTTATGTCCACCGTCGTCAGCATTTTCATTCAGGTAGGTTAAGCGTCGCACATATTCTAAACGTAAAATCTTGAAAACATTAGCCAAACCGATATTTATTTCAACATAAGGCGTATTGTCCAACGGTTTAACTCCTTCATTAAAAACAAATAATTCAGGATGATATAAGGGATTGTTGTTATCTGATAACGGCCCATAAATAGCGCGTCCTCCCACGCTGGTTTTTATTTTATTTTTTTTATCAATCCACTGAAATGGCGACCAATTAAACAATAAGTTTACATTACCTGATATAAAACGGTCTGTAGTAAACTCATAAAAGTTCATGCAATTATATCCTGTCTGTTCAAAAATATAGCTTTGATTTCCTTGCGGAATGAATAAAAGAGGGAACGGAACGCGATTCCATACTTTTCCGCCATACAAATGAAGATCTATATCACCGTAATTTCTTCCGAATGGAATTTTCTTATAAGCCGAAAAATCAGTGATTTGATAATTATAATCCGAACCGAATATGCCTTTAATTCCGATCCGATGATTGAGATTCAATTCCACCTTTCCTTTGCGAATGAACACCCTTTTATCCCGATTCTGAATAAATTTTTCACCGGGAGAATAGCGCAACGAAAGTAATATTTCAGCGGTTGTTACATTGTTTATAATTGTTGTATCTGTATTTTGCACTTGCATGTATTGCACAATTCCTTCGGGATCATCATATAAATATTTCCCCCCGATTTTATACGAAAAATTATGTTCATTTTCATTTTCAAAAGTAAGTATTCCAATGCGTTGCAATGACATGTTATTGGTCGAAGCATGAGCAAATGAATACATGAAATTGTCTCGTGTACTGGTCAGTAAATCCTGGCCGGGAATATTCAAATCATTCACAAAAGACAAAGAAAGCAATCGTTTAGGATATTCCCAGATAAAATGGTCTCGTGGAAGCAGTGACCAGGTTAAATCAGCCCGGCCTTTAAATTTTCCATCGGTAATTCCGTACGCCGCATAACCTCCCATGATACAACGGTCAAACAGATTTAATGTAGAATTCCCTCCTACCCTCAGTCTGACGCCTTCCATACTGTTGTAACTGATAAATTGAGTCAAAGGGCCTATTTCTGCCTTACCATCAATTCCCCCTACAGCAAGATGATTGTTCATGATCAGCAACAATGCATTCTGGAGTTGCTTGTATTTGGCTGTATGATTTGCAGTTACAAGTAATGTATCTAATTGGGTTTGAGCGGGAGTCAACGGAATCGACCTGACTTGTTGCCAATACGTTTCATTTCGATTTTTATAACCTTCTTCAAACGATTGACCTTGTTTAAGCTTTGTATCCGGTTCCTCTAAATTAAAAGAAGTATAAATGGCATCCCGTTCGGCCTGTAGATATCCGTCTATTTCATTACCCAGCAACACTAAACTCTGTTTATGCACCGGCACTGTGGTATATTCTTTTTGATTAAAATGGTGAGTAATCAGAATGTCTTTAAAAAAATTCATATTATTGGGATTATTCAGTGTGAATTGGGCTTTCATCAATGAATAATTCCCATCTTTCGAAATATAAAGACATCCGGCAAAAACATTTTCTTTCAAAGATTTGCCATAAAAAGCAACTTCATAACAAGGAATTCCTCGTACATTTTTTTCACCCGTCAACCGAAAAAAATACTTTCGGAGGGCATTATCGGCCAAAGGGCTGATAAAAGACAGCAACATAATTTCTACTTTGTCCTGGTACAAATCAATATCGCCAAATACTTCATCAAAAAAATAGGCTATATTTTGCTTGCCTATGACTTCAAAAAAGCCTTTTTTCTGGGAAGCATGATATATAACTCCTTTTATATCATTCTGATTATCAACATATAATGTTTTATAATCTTCATACATCAAGGCAGTCATGGCCAGATTATCCGGTTCTTCCAACGTCGGCCTGAAAAATTGCAGCCATGCTTCAAAAGGATGTATGATTTGTCTAAAAAGAAAATCATTTCGTGCAGTAGAGTAATCTACCTGATTTTTTAAAACATATTGATTTACGATCCAATCAATAGATGTTTTTTGATAAAAATCAAATTGATAATAGGGTTGTAAGGTATGATTATTCCGGCCTTTGTTGGTAATGACCTGCTGAATAATGGTATCGGCATCAATCGATAATTGCCTGTATCGTAATGTATTATAATAAAATATACTATTTCTTACATTTTGTTGCTCCTGAGCAACCAAACTGAAAGAAATGAACAATAGTAGAAATGTAATAAAACGTTTCATGGTTACTAAAGAAATCCCGGCTTTTTTAGCCGGGATGACGCTTCAGTATATTTATTTATTGATCCATTTCACATACGCAAAATCCATTTTATGAGGTAATTCCTTGTTAAATGGATAAATGCGGAATCCGATTTTGAAACGACCGGTCTCTGTTGCTGTTACTTTTCCGCAGAAATGCATCCGGGAACCTTCTGTTTTGCTCAATGCCATCGGTGTAATTAAAAGTTTACGTTGAGAATCGGGAGTGGTGTCATCAGGCATACACACTATATCAATTCCCAAGGCATTGGGAATTCCTTTCCAATCCAATACAATATCCACTTTTCTCATATCGCCGACTTCCATAAATCCTCCATTCATTTCTGCATCTGTTTGAATAGAGACAACTTCAATGGTATCCCAATGCGAAGCAACTTGTTCTTTCCAGGCGGCAATAGCTTTGGCTTGCTCAAAATGATTTGCTCCTAATTTTCCCGCACGCGATGCCAGTTTAGAGTAGAAACGATCAATATAGTCATCAATCATACGTTTGGTTGTATAATGAGGAGCAATCTGAGCAATAGAATTTTTAATGTATTGTATCCATTCGGGCGAATATCCTTTACTATTGCGAGCATAGTATAACGGGATTACATCATTTTCGAGCATGGAATAAATAGTGGCGGCATCTAATTGATCCTGATATTGCTGATTATCGTACGTACGTTTTTCCGTCAACGCCCATCCCGCGCCTTCGCGGAATCCTTCATACCACCAACCATCTAATACAGAGAAATTTAGAACGCCATTCATTTCAGCTTTTTCTCCTGATGTTCCGGAAGCTTCCAATGGTCTGGTCGGTGTATTTAACCAAACATCAACCCCGGAAACCAAGCGTTTGGCCAAACGCATATCATAGTTTTCAAGGAAAATGATTTTACCCTGAAATTCAGGACGACGGGATATTTCAACAATATGCTTAATCAAACCTTGACCGCCGCCATCTGCCGGGTGCGCTTTTCCTGTGTAAATAAACTGAACAGGATAATTTGGGTTATTAACAATTTTCGCCAACCGGTCTAAATCAGTAAACAACAAATGCGCTCTTTTGTAAGTGGCAAAGCGTCGTCCAAAACCAATCAACAAGGCATTCGGATCTATTTTTCCCATAATGGAAACCACTTGCGACGGATCTCCCTGGTTTTTCAGCCAACTGTCCTTAAATTGTTCCCGGATATACGTAATCAACCGTTTTTTCAATGTCATCCTAACATTCCAAATCTCTTCATCCGGTACATTGTAGATTTCTTCCCAGATAGCAGTATTGGATTGATCGGAGTAAAAATTCTTTTCAAAATACTGTTCGTAAAAACGCCTCCACTCAGATGTAGCCCATGTTGGCATGTGTACGCCATTCGTTACATATCCGACATGCAATTCTTCCGGAAAATACCCTTTCCAAACGGGAGCAAACATTTTCTGAGAAACCAATCCGTGCAATAAACTAACGCCATTGGCTTCCTGGCAGGTATTTAACGCAAATACACTCATCGAAAATTTTTCATTGGAACCGGGGTTTTCACGTCCCATATCCATAAACTCCTGCCAAGAGATACCTAATTTCGCAGGATACTGTCCTAAATATTTTGAGAAAAGACCTTCTTCAAAGTAATCATGTCCGGCAGGAACCGGAGTGTGGCAGGTATAAAGAGCCGAAGACCGTACCATTTCCAATGCTTCCTGGAAAGAAAGTTTATCGTACTGAATGTAATCAACCAACCGTTGAACGTTAATCAATGCTGCATGGCCTTCATTACAATGATACACTTGTTTCTTGATTCCCAATTTATTCAAAAGCAAAATACCTCCAACTCCCAATAAATATTCTTGCTTAATGCGGTTTTCCCAATCTCCGCCATATAGTTGGTGGGTAATCGAACGATCCCAATCGCTGTTTTTCTCAAAATCCGTATCCATCAGGTATAGGCTTACACGCCCTACATTTACTCTCCAAACATGGGAATAAACAGTATGGTTAGCAAATGGAACCTCCAGGATCATGGGTTGACCGTCGGCTTCAAACAATTGTTCTACAGGAAGTTGATCAAATACTTGGGCTTCATAGTTGGCAATTTGCTGGCCATCCATCGACAACGATTGTGTAAAATAGCCATAACGATACAAAAATCCGACTGCACATAAATCAATATTGCAATCGCTGGCTTCTTTAATATAGTCTCCAGCCAAAATACCTAATCCGCCGGAATAGATTTTCAATACGTTGCTCAATCCGTATTCCATACTGAAATAGGCAATAGATGGCTTCGTAGCGTCCGGTTTTACATTCAGATAAGTTTGGTATTTGGTATAAACGTTCGTAATTTGTTTCATCAAATCGGCATTGTTGATGATCTCTTCCACTTTAGCAAAAGACAACCGTTGTAAAAGCGCTACAGGGTTGCCTTCGGTTTGCGCCCAAAGGTCTTTGTCCAATGCGGAAAATAGTTGAATGGCTTCATAATTCCATACCCACCACATATTATGGGCAATTTCATCCAATGCTTTTAATTCTTTCGGCAGTTTGGATCTTACATGCGTATCGCTCCAAACCGGTTCGTTTGTGTAATTTGCTTTAATCTTCATGATTATATATTATAAGTTATATCATTACTATAAGTTTTACACTGATCAGACAAGTGTAAAACATGAAAACGCAATGCTTAGTTCTTACTTTTTATTTTTTATGTTTTATTTTTTTATTCCTTTTTTCGGCTTCCTTCAATGCAATATCGTAGGCTCGCAAATAATGATTGATAAAATGAGACCACGACGCTCTTTCCGCCAATACGGCCGCAGCATTCCGCGTTTTCTTTTTATCTGCTTCGGAAACGCCGATATACTCTAAAATCATCGTCTTGAGTGTATCGGCCACGCTATAATAATTGTCGTCAGTTCGTGTTAATACCTCCACTCCATCGGCCAAACCATCGGCTTTCTCATGAACAGCCCACCGGCCAAATCCGGCCAGATCCGTAGTAACGGTAGGTATGGAAAATGCAATACTTTCTAAAGGCGTATAACCCCAAGGTTCATAATATGAGGGATATAGCGTTAAATCCATTCCGATTAATAAATCGTAATAAGCGAGATCAAAAATACCGTCATTGCCATTTAAATACGAAGGAACGAATATAATCTTCACATTATCGGACGGATGATTAATGAAATGCAGGTATTTTAAATAGTTACAAATTTTATCGGAAGTAAATTCATACAAATCATGTGTTACATAAGGGTGCGGAAGAGGTGTCGCATGGGTTTCTTCCTGATCAAAACGATCCTGAAGATCTTTGCGTGCGCCCTTATTCCAGGCAGGAACCAGTATAAAAGCAAGGATCTGCCGGCCGGAAGTCCCTGCGCAACGTATTCTGTTCAACGCTTCGATAAATAAATCAATGCCTTTGTTTTTATATTCATAACGTCCACTGATAGAAATCAGAAATGCATCGTCCGAAACAGATTCCCCTGTCAATCGTTCGGCCACCTCGATTAATGACGCACGGGCAGCCTTCCGTTTCCGGTCGTAGGCTTTATCGTTGGGAACAAAATTACTTTCAAATCCATTTGGAGTAACCACATCGGGCTTTTTATCCAGTAATTGTTCGCATTCGGCAGCAGTCAATTCGCTTACCGTCGTAAAACAATCCACTTCATGGGCGGTATGTTTTTCCAATGAATGCTTGGCTTCCATATTCAATTCCTTAGCCATTTGGTCGCCATTGTATGCTGAAAAATATTGATAGAGCGGTTTATCATTACCGGCAATCGAACGTCCGATCGAAGTGGCATGGGTAGTAAAAATGGTAGCAATGGCAGGCATGACATCTTTGATGTACAAAGCGCCCATACCCAGCATCCATTCATTGAAATGAGCCACTATTTTTTTGTCTTCCAATTGGTAGAACTTACAGAAATTTTCGATTACCAAGCCGGTAGCATAAGCAAACATGCACGATTCGTCGTAATCGCCATAGGCCGTAATTGACTCTACTTCAAACTGTTGCCACATTCGATAGTACAGATCATTTTTCTGTGGAAAATAAGATTGGTAATCCACCAGAACCGCAACGGGCTTGCCGGGGATATTCCATCTTCCGACTCTGATTTTCAATCCTGTAGCAAGGGCCGATTGTTTCCAGTCTTTATATAAAGTCTTACTTTCAACAAAGTCAATGTTATTTTCTTCTCCGGGAATATCCGGACCAATGAAGATCATTTTGTCACCAAAAATTTCCTGCAACGTTTTAGCCTTGGTCGATAATACGGTATAAATACCGCCAACCTTATTACAAACCTCCCAACTGGTTTCAAAAAGATAGTCCGGCCGCTGTTCTTTAACTGTTTTTGCCATGAATAAAGTGAAATACTATTATTTTGAACGCACAAAGATACTACTTTTTGTCAAAAAATAAAGATGAATGAATGCATTTTCAAATGTCAATAAAATAATTTCGCCACAATTCAAGTGCCAGGGCGATTAACCTGTATGTTGATTAGCAGAGCCAAAATTTACAAATTAAAAAAATGCATGAAAACAACAGTAATTTTTACGCTAATGGCAGGATTAAATGATAATGGTACGATTGTGGAATAAAAAAGAATCCACTATTGTATTCCGAATTAAAAATTGTTTCGTAGCTTTGCGGTAAGCATTTGTCGTGATGAATGCTTACCGCATCTTTAATTCAACTTACGAAATAATATTGATTATGGCTTCGAAAAAAGTACTAAAACAAGAAATTAATGCTATAGCAGGAGAATTATTTTTTGAATGCTTGTTTTGTAAATTATACATTTCGAATACAAATTCTGAAAAGGCAGACGCTGTATTAGGTAAAATTCTAACCCTGCAAGATGAATTTTTGCGACGCGCCAATCATTACGACGGAAAAGAAGACAAAAAAATTGTCCGGAATTATTTCAGAAAACTCAATGCCGACCTGCAAAATCAGTTGGATGAAATAGTGGCCGAAATCGAAGCATTGGGAAAAACCCATTAATCATTGGTATGATTCAAAAGATTTGCCAACTTCTGTTGCGCCTTTTCAATTGGGAATCATCGGTTACTGTTGCAATACCCTCTAAATGTGTCATCTGTGTCGCGCCGCATACTTCTAATACCGATTTTTTTATTGCAAAACTTTTTTATACTGCTATCGGTGAAGCTCAACCTTCTTTTTTAATGAAAAAGGAATGGTTTTTCTTCCCGCTATCGTATTTGCTGAAAGCAATGGGAGGAATTCCGGTAAACCGTAAGAAAAAACAATCGATGACCGAACAAATGGCGGAAGAATTTCAATCGCATGAAAAATTTCATTTAGCCATCGCTCCTGAAGGTACCCGTAAAAAGAACCCGAATTGGAAAACCGGCTTTTATTATATCGCGCAAACTGCTCATGTGCCTATTTTATTGGCATATATTGATTACGCAAGTAAAAAAATCGGGATCGGTAAAATAATATTCCCTTCCGGAGACGAAAAGCGAGATATGCACGATATTAAAGAATTTTATAAGCATTTCAAAGGCAAACATCCTGAAAATTTTTCCATATAATGGTATGGACTTGAACATTACATTACTGCAAACTTCCATCCTGTGGGAAAATAAGGCAGGAAACCTTGAGCATATTCAACCATGGGTCGCATCGTGCGCCGGAAAAACGGATTTAGTCGTTTTACCCGAAATGTTTTCTACCGGTTTTTCCATGAATTGCAGTCATTTGGCAGAAACGACTGATGGAAATACAATCCTCACCATCAAAACCTGGGCTGAAAAATACCAACTGGCTTTTGCCGGCAGCTTCCTGTCGCACAATGGCGCCGGAAAGTTGCTCAACCGGGGATTTTTTATTACCCCCAACGGCCATTCCTATTATTACGATAAACGGCATTTGTTCAGGATGGGAGAAGAAGACCGCGATTTTATTCCGGGCATCCATCCATTGACAGTTCCCTATTTAGGTTGGAATATCCGCCTGATTATCTGCTATGATTTACGTTTTCCGGTTTGGATTCGGAACGTCAATAATGCGTATGACCTATTGTTGTGTGTCGGAAACTGGCCTGAATCACGGATCATGGTCTGGGACACTTTATTAAAAGCTCGTGCGTTGGAAAATCAATGCTATGTCTGTGGTGTTAACCGGGTCGGGAAAGACGGATCAGGGATTATTCACAACGGTCATTCGCAAGTAATTAGTCCCAAAGGAATTATTCTTGGCGAATGCCAGCCGAATCAGGAGGAAGCACTAACCCTATCTATTTCCAAAGAAGAATTGGATGCATTCAGGCTAAAATTTCCCGTATGGAAAGATGCGGACCGATTTGAAATTGAGAATTGAGAATGGAAAACGATCGAAAGCATATCATGGACTGGCGTTGGATACCCTCACTGTATTTTGCAGAAGGATTGCCGTACACATTGGTTATAAGCCTTTCGGTTATCCTTTACAAAAAATTAGACATTTCCAATGCTGATATAGCCCTATACACCAGCTGGTTGTATCTTCCCTGGGTCATTAAACCTTTCTGGAGTCCCGTAGTGGATCTCCTGAAAAGCAAACGTTGGTGGATCGTTACCATGCAATTCATATTAGGTGTGGGTATGGCAGGAGTGGCTTTTACCATACCCACCCCTTTTTTCTTCCAATCCACATTAGCCTTTTTCTGGTTACTGGCCTTTAGTTCGGCAACTCACGACATCGCCGCAGATGGTTTTTACATGCTGGAGCTCGACACTTCCGGTCAAGCTTTTTTTGTCGGCATACGCAATACATTTTATCGCTTATCCATGATTTTCGGACAAGGAGGCTTGGTATTTTGTGCCGGATGGTTGGAAAAATACATCGGTAGCATTTCTTTTGCGTGGAGTATTACTTTTTTCATTACGTCCGGAATTTTTTTGATTTTGTTTCTTTACCACAGATTTGCCTTACCACATCCTGTGGTGGACAAGGTAAACGACAATCAATCGTTCCACTCTGTACTGCAAGAACTCTGGTTTACCATCCGGGATTTTTTCTCAAAGAAAGGCTTTTGGCTGGCTCTTTTTTTTATTTTAACTTATCGGTTAGGCGAAGCCCAGTTATTAAAAATGGCCTCTCCTTTCTTATTGGATCCGAATGATAAAGGCGGTTTAGGATTAGATACGGAAACTGTCGGAATTGTATATGGTATCGTCGGACTGATCGCCTTGATGCTGGGAGGAATTTTAGGCGGAATAGCTATTTCACAAGGCGGAATCAGGCGATGGATCATTCCCATGGCTTTAGCATTAACTCTTCCTTCCTTTTCGTATGTATATTTAGCTTATACATTATCACAGGATCTTTTTATTATCAACTCATTAATCGCCTTAGAGCAATTTGGTTACGGATTCGGCTTTACGGCTTACACCGTTTATATGATGCAATTTTCGAACGGCAGATACAAAACCGCTCACTTTGCATTCTGCACCGGTCTGATGGCCGCCGGCATGATGCTTCCCGGAATGTTCTCCGGCGCTATTCAGGAAAATATCGGATATCCGATGTTCTTTTTATGGACAATTGTATGTGCCATTCCGGGATTATTGGCCAGTGTTTTGATATACAATACTCATTCGCCTAAACCATTAATTACCCCTTCCTCCAATCAGTAAACTATCCCATTTTTGTCGTATTCACTGTTTTTGGTAAAAATTGGATACAAAAGTTCATTATCCGGATACAAAATCTGAATAAATGTAGCCAAACTGGATACAAAAATATCATTTGAATTTATAAATAATAAATTATCTTTGCACAATCCCTCAAAATAGAAATATTATAAATACATTTATATATTTCACGGTAGATGCTACATACATAAATATAGCAAAATATAACAATCCTCAAATCATGTCATCCGTGTTCTATTAAAAACAAAATTTCACAAAAAACTTTGTAACTCATATTTTTTTTGTACTTTTGCAGCGCAAAATGCGCCGGGATGTAGCGCAGTTGGTAGCGCGCCACGTTCGGGACGTGGAGGCCGGGCGTTCGAGTCGCCTCATCCCGACCAACAAACAGTGTAAGTTTACACCGCTTTTTATTAAAATTCCGTGTGATGGGAAATTGGAAAGCGTCTAATTTTGAGTAACACAAAAAAACAAAAAATGAAAACATTTGAATTAAGTGGTTCTGTTAGAGAGAACATCGGAAAAAAAGCTTCTAAACTATATCGTAAAGAAAGTTTAGTACCTTGTGTATTATATGGTGGAAAAGAGGTGGTTCACTTCACTGTGGGAAAAGAAGCTGTCCGGAAATTAATCTACACTCCTGAAGTTCAGTTAGTCAACCTGACTATTGATGGCAAAAGCCAAATGACAATTTTGAAAGATATGCAATTTCACCCGGTGGCAGAACAATTGCTCCACTTGGATTTTTACCAAATTGAAGCGGACAAACCGCTCGTAATGGAAATTCCGGTTGTATTGGAAGGTTTGGCTGAAGGGGTAAAAGCCGGGGGTAAACTTTCATTGGAAATGAGAAAATTGAAAGTGAGAGGTTTGTACAAAAATTTCCCGGAAAAATTAACAATCAATATCGAAAATTTAGGTTTAGGAAAAACAATACAAGTCGGTCAATTAAATTTTGAAGGCCTTGAGTTATTGAACTCTAAAGATAATGTAGTCTGCGCCGTTAAATTGACTCGTGCTGCGAGAGGGATGGCTGCTAAATCTTAATTACGATTTGAATGAAATACCTGATTGCAGGGTTGGGAAATATCGGTTTCGAATACCAGAATACCCGCCACAATATAGGATTTATGACATTGGACGCTCTCGCAAAGGCGTCCAATGTTGTTTTTGAAGATAAGCGTTATGGCGCCATTGCCGAAATGAAAGTGAAAAACAAAACGCTGATTCTTCTCAAGCCTTCTACTTGTATGAATTTGAGTGGAAATGCCATTCGTTATTGGATGCAACAAGAAAAAATTCTACTCGAAAATCTGCTTGTAGTGGTCGATGATTTAGCTTTGCCGTTTGGTACGTTACGATTCAAAACGAAAGGGAGCGACGCCGGACACAATGGACTGAAACATATTCAGGAGACATTGGGAACGCAACAATACAACCGGTTGCGATTTGGAATCGGAAGTGATTTTCCCCGAGGAATGCAAATCAATTATGTGTTAAGTGATTTTTTCCCTGAAGAAAAATCCGTATTGCCGGAAAAAATCGAACGGGCAGGCGAAATCATCAAAAGTTTTTGTTTAGCAGGCGCTAATGTCACCATGAATCAATTTAATAATAAATGAAAGAAGGGGCTGTCGAAGTTAGAATTGATAAATGGATGTGGGCTACCCGGATTTTCAAAACGAGGACCATTGCTGTTGAAGCTTGTAAGAAAAACAGGATTTCGATACAAGGAATCGCCGTCAAACCGTCACGGATGATTAAAGTCGGCGATGTATTACAAGTTAGAAAACCACCACTCACCTACTCTTTCCGTGTGCTACAACTGACTGAAAAAAGAATGAGCGCCAAATTAGTGCCTGAGTTTCTTGAAAACATTACGCCTCCTGAACAGTATGAACTGCTCGAATTAAGCAAAATCAGCGGATTTATTGATCGTGCCAAAGGTACCGGCCGGCCTACAAAAAAAGACCGGCGCAATTTGGATGATTTTCAAACGCCAACGTTTATGGATGATGACTTCGACTTTGATTTCGATTTTGAAGACTGAATACTATTTTCCGGATTCCAAGTAAAAATTTTCCATTAATCCATAATCCAATTGATGATAATCATGGCCCGAAGGATATGATTTGACATTCCTGAAATGCCAGGGAGAAGTTAATCCTGTACCCGGATTATTATGGAAAGGACCTAAGAGGTTTTTATTACTTCCAATGATTTTAACTGTCACTGTATTTTTTCCGGCTTGAATCCATTTCGACACATCTAATGTATAAGGCTCAAATCCGATGATGCCGGCCGGATTGCCATTGACAAGTACTTCTGCAACAGTACCGTTCCAATTCCCCAAACTGACACGATAGTAAGTTGCAGGATGCTCTATTTCTACCGTTGTCGTATAGCTGACGCTTCCGGCATAAAACGGCCATCCCTTTGATTTCCAACTACCTACGGAAAATATTGCGGCAGGCGACTTAATGACCCAGCCTTTAGCCGCCGGCTGCACAGTAAAATCGCCCAAAATATAAACCGGCTCTATTTCTGCATGGATTTTCATCGGGGATAATTCGATGGATAATATATTTTCGCCTTTCTTCACCCATTGTCCTATGGAGAACAATGCAATATCCCGATCGAGAAACCATTGTCCCGATTCCGGCTTGATTTCCGTACCATTTAAACTCACAGTATATAATCCTGATCGTTCTACCGCCGCTTGCATAGAAGATTTGTCAAAATCCTCTTCAATAATGAATTTATACATTGCCTTAAATCCTCCGGAAGAAAATGTATCCCTGGCTACGATATTATTTTTATATTGCACCGATGTATTCCACGGATTACCATCGCCAAATCCATGATATTTATAGACTTTATCAGCTGCATCAAACACATGTAAATCCGAATATTTTTCTTTGCCTAATTGAAGATCGCAAAAATCAATGGTCAGCACATTTTTACTGTCCGGTTGAACCACCAAAGGGGTCGAAATTTGAACAGGTGAATAATTTCCAACTGGCGCAGGGAGCGGATAGTTGTCTTGCTTTTTGTCAAAAACATACAACAACAAACTTCCCGCGGGCGGAATACGAAAATTGAATGATACTTGTTTGCCAGTTACCGTTTCCGGATAATCAACAATTTCTCCGGTCAACGTATTCATTTCTACGGCATCTTTTCCATTCATAATGAGAGAACCCGCCGTGGCTTCGGACAGACTTGAATTAACTAAGAATAAAATTTGGCCATCTTTCATCATGCGGCGGTGATGAAAAAGATTGCCTCCCTGTACATTATCAAATAGAATCTCAGGCGAAACAAAATGTTGACGAATAATATCCTGCGTCAGGCTATCCAATTGGATAACATGTTTATTTGTAGTAAAAAGCGATTCTGCTTCATTATTGAATGCGCCATCCACTAAAACCGGATGAGCAAATGTCAATACGGTGCCGCCATTGGCAATAAATTGTTTGAGCAAAGCAAAGGTAGCAGTATCTAAATTTTCCGTCAAAGGAGGAATAACCACCTTGGAATAAGCGCGTTGACCAATAATAAATTTACTTTTGTTTACTGCTCCATGATCTTTAATGATATTTTCGGATCCCAAATCATATTCTATTTGTGCTTTTTCTAAATTAGTAACCATCTCTTGAAATGAATGGCCGATATTCCACAAATGCGAATTACTTCTGTGGTACGAATAATAAAGCCAAGCGGAAGTAGTAGGTTCTATAATCAATAAGTCATTTTTTTGTTCTCCGGCGCTTAGGGCCATCGATAAGCGGGCATAATGCATATTGAGCATTTTATAATAAGACCACCAGGGAGAATGGTCGGAAAAAACAGGCGGATAATCATATTTGCGAGCGCCCGATATACTTAAATGCGACAAATGTTGGTTCAAAAAATTCACTCCCAACACAAATTCCCAATCGCCCAACCGTTTGAAATCACGGAATGATTCTTCCCAGCCTCCGCCTCCGTAGGTTTCACTCAAAGTGCGTTTATAACCCATTTGATTGGCGACGCTACGTAATTCCTTGACCGATCGAACATTTCCAAATTGAGCTTGCGGAGAGCGTTCATCAAACCGGTTGAAAAGCATATCAATAGCTGGCATCTGATGCCAGGCATACATGGCCATATTATCCGTTCCATGCCCCATATCAGGCCAACCATGTTCCCAATAATGACCGGTAAACTGCAAGTGGTTCGCTTCACAGTAGTCATAACACGGTTTTGCAAAACGGTCAATAAATAATTGTAGCAAAGTTTGAGCATAATTATGACGGATTTTTTTCCAATCCCCGACTTCTTCGTAAAGAGAAGGTAAATGTATTTTCAAATCATATCCCCATTGTTGTTGAAATACCTCGAACAAATCGGGAGTCCAACGTATGCCGCCCGGAGGCCTGATGTTCGGTTCGTCGGTAAACCAACCCGGAACTGTTTTGCCAAATTCATCTCCGGCAATGCGTTTATAGCCATCCATTGTGATTTGAATAAACTTCTGAGTTACTCCCGGATACAACAAATCGACATAAGAGAAACCACCATACCAGGGCGATTTACCTTCATAGGTCTTTGCAAAGAGATAATAACTCGCTTGTTTTCCTTTTTCATCTTGTACATTTCCGGTAATATCCTGATACAAACCGTTTTCTTCTTTTAAACATAAAAAATAATCGGAAATGTTGGCAGGCAACGTGTCAACATGCTGCATGGCTAAACCTTGTCCCTGATTGTATGATTCGGGCATCTGATCGGGTACATGCCCGCCGGCAAAACCGCTGGGATACGAATTTTCATCATAAATCCAAACATTCATATCCAACTCTTTTCCTTTTTCAACGGTATATCGAAACAAAGTGTACCAATCATCGGATATATATTCGGTAATGAGGCCCGGACGAGGATGTACAAATACTCCTCCAAATCCTTTATCTTTCAAATCTTGCATGGTACGATCAATCATTTCGCGAGTGATGAGTGTATTCCAAACATATAATGGTGCCGAACCATATTCTTTCGGAGGATTCATGAAATATTGATGGAGATCGGTAAAATTATCTATAGATGAATGCGAAATATTTCTATTTCTCTCATTACAAGCCAATAACATGGCAATAACTGTGGCGCTGACAATCAAAATTTTGAATGCTTTCATAAGTAAATAGTTTTATTTAACACAATTAATAATTTTCTTTCAGCCAAATTCCTAAAAAACGGTCATATATCTGATACACACCGCCATCCTGCGTGATAAAATCTTTTTCCAACAATCCTTTCAATCCGGCCTGCACCGAACTGGCCGATAACAACCGGTATTTTTTGATAAATGTGCCGGAAGTCAACTCCTGCGCCTTTCCTTCTTTAGCCACAGCAATCAATAATTCTTTTTGTTTCTCGGGAAGACGGAATAAAATTTCCGAATAGGCATATTGGTATGAACCTAAAATGGCGGACAATGCGCTGGAGATCCGGCTCTGATCGCAAGTCGCACCGGCGGCTGTCATATCAAACAACACATGCAATATTTTTTGCATATACCAGGTAACACCTTCAAATTGCTCATAAATGGCAACAATCGTTTCTGATGTAATTTGCTTATTCTGTTTCTTAAAATGTTGTTGGGCAAATGTAACATATTCTCCGGCAGGAATACTTTCTAAATGCATCATGGAAACGCTTTGATAAAACGGTCGTGCCGGACTGAGGAAAATATTTCCCATGGTATGCCGTTGACTTCCGGCAAAAATAAAACGGGCATTGTTGCAATGCTGGATATATGTTCGCAACATGGCTTCTAAGTTATCTTCGGGATAGCCTGCTATTTGTTGGAATTCATCAATTGCCACTATACAAGGTTGATCGGCAGTGGAAAGATACCTGAAAATTTCATCTAATGTGGCTTCCGGCGCCTGGATATCTCCCAGGCCAATATGAAAAACCGGATTTCCATGTATGTCAAAATTAAATCCCGGTTGCAATGACTTCACCATGTTCCAAAACTCCTGCAATGCCCTTTTGCCCGCAGGTTTTAATCCTTCCACAATTTCTTTGCTCAAAGCAAAAATAAAATCGCGCAACGATTTGGTTGCATAAATATCCACGAAAAAAGTGTAATATTTCCTGCTGATTTCTTTTTCATGGAAACAATGTTGAATCAAACCGGTTTTTCCCATCCTGCGGGTTGAAATCAACACCAGGTTATTGCCGTTGGTTATTTCCTGAACCAAACGATAGCTTTCTTCTTTCCGGTCGCAGAAATATTCTTTCGAAATATAACCGCTCGTAATAAAGGGATTTTTAATGATGTCCATGATGTCTTTGAATTATCAGGATACAATTATCATAAAACAATAATGCAAAGATAATAATTACAATGAAAATTCAAACTACATTTTAGCCAGACAAGCAAATATTATCGCACCCACTTCCGGGCTTCCTCGATGGTAATCCTCTTATATTTAGCATAATCAGCCAATTGTTCATCAGAAATTTTTCCTATGGCAAAATAACAGGATTCAGGATGCGCAATATATAATCCGCATACCGTAGAAGTCGGCATAAGAGCGGCATTAGTAGTTAATTCTATTCCGATCCGATCCATTTCCAATAATTCATTGATTGTAAAATTAAGCGATAAATCGGGCAATGAAGGATAGCCGGATGCCGGACGGATGCCTTGATAATTTCCTTTCAGCATTTCAGGAATGGTCAATGATTCGTCGTGAGCATAACCCCAATATTCTTTTCTTACTTTTTCATGCAAAAATTCCGTAGCGGCTTCTGCCAACCGGTCGAACAAGGTTTGTACCAATAGTTGGTTATAGGAATCATCTTCCTGCATTGGCAACAGACGATAATCGGCCGTAACACTGAACACTCCAACATAATCACCTTCCGGTTTGAAAAAATCTTTCAGCGATTTGTAAATCTGATCTTCCCGTTTTTCCTGTTGTCTGAATAACGGTATAATATTCCCCTCGATATCAATACCTTCTTCGACGACTTTTACAGGATAAAATCCGACAATGGCTTTAATGACCTGCAGATTATCCTGCGTCCATTGGTTAATCATCTGCCGGGCATCTTTATATAATTTCAATGCTTCAGTCGCCCGGTCTCTTTCATGTTCCGGAAAAGATTGTATCCAGGAACTGCTGCATGAAGCGCAATCATCTTGCAATTGAGCAACACTTGCGTACCGGGGAGAAAAACGCCAGGCAGTCATAAAAAAAGCCCAATCGATATAAGGTGCAATTTCGCGTAATGGCATGGAATCGAACACGCAACTGCCGAAAAAAGCGGGTTTCACCGGTTGGTACTTGTTCCAATCGATGACGAACGGATGCTGTTTAGCTGCTTCAAACGGAACCAACTCTTTCTCTACTCGTTGTTCTTTCTGCAACTGTTCATATTCCTGATGAATGGTAGCAATAAATTCATTACAAGTATCACGGTTCAATAGTTTATTGGCCACCGGCACCGCTTGCGAAGCGTCTTTTACATAAACAACAGGTGATTGGTATAATGGAGCTATTTTTAAAGCAGTGTGTAGTTTGGAAGTTGTAGCGCCTCCGATCAGCAACGGAATGCGACAACCTTTTTTCTCCAATTCGGAAGCGACAATGCACATTTCGTGCAATGAAGGAGTGATTAATCCGCTCAGTCCGATCAAATCGACTTGTTCTTCAATGGCTTTGGCAATAATTTCTTCCGCCGGAACCATCACGCCCAAGTCAATGATTTCGTAATTATTGCAGGAAAGAACTACTCCGACAATATTTTTCCCGATGTCATGTACATCGCCTTTCACTGTAGCCAAAAGTATTTTTCCGGCTTTCGCTTTCTCTTTAGTTCTCGAAGCTTCAATGGCCGGCTGCAAAATGGCTACTGCTTTTTTCATGGTACGGGCTGTTTTCACCACCTGGGGCAAAAACATTTTTCCCTCACCAAACAATGCCCCTACTGTATTCATACCATCCATCAACGGTTGATCGATAATATCTACCGGTTGGGGATAAATTTTTAATGCTTCCTCCAAGTCTGTCTCCAAATATTCCCCTACGCCTTTTACCAAAGCATATTGCAACCGTTCGGCTAACGGCAACCGGCGCCATTCTTCCGCACGTGGAGCATCTGCGCTTTGCTCAAAATTTCCTTGTTGAGCATATTCAATCAACCGGTCTGATGCTTCCGGATATTTATTAAAAATGACATCTTCTATCAATTGCAGTAAATCCGGTTGAATATCCTGATACAATACAGACGTGGAAGGATTGACAATCCCCATATCCATTTCTTTGCGAATGGCATGATATAAGAACACCGAATGAATAGCTTCGCGAATATAATTATTGCCACGAAATGCAAAAGAGAGGTTACTTACTCCTCCGCTTACTTTTGCTCCGGGCAAATTCGTTTTAATCCATTCTGTAGCACGGATAAAATCCAATGCATAACCGGCATGTTCTTCCATTCCGGTAGCAATGGCCAATACATTGGGGTCAAAAATAATATCCGCAGGAGGAAAACCGGCCTGTTGAGTTAACAATGTGTACATACGCTGGCAAACAGCAATTTTCCTTTCATACACATCGGCCTGGCCTTGTTCATCAAAAGCCATAGCGACTACAGCCGCTCCGTACGAACGGATTTTCTGTGCTTTACGTAAAAAATCTTCTTCTCCCTCCTTTAAGCTAATGGAATTGACAATCGCCTTTCCCTGTAAGCACTTTAATCCGGCTTCAATAATATTCCAGTTGGAACTGTCGATCATGACAGGTACCCGCGCAATATCCGGTTCCGAACCGGTCAGATGGAGGAAAACAGACATTTCTTTTTCTCCATCGAGCAAGCCGTCATCGACATTAATATCCAATATCTGGGCGCCATCTTCTACTTGTTTCCGGGCTATGTCCAGGGCTTCTTCATACTGTTGGTCTTTGATCAACCGTAAAAATTTACGAGAACCGGCAACATTACACCTTTCCCCGATATTAATAAAATTGCTTTCCGGTTTGATTTCCAATTCATCTAATCCCGAAAGATACAAATAAGGTGAGGGCCGGGCGGGAATTCTCACTTTTGCATTTTCCACCAATGCTGCATATTTTGCAATATGAGCGGGAGTGGTTCCGCAACATCCTCCCAAAATATTTACCAAACCTTCATCAACGTATTCTTTAATTTGTAATGCCATTTTTTCCGGCGTCTCGTCGTATTGTCCCAGGCTATTGGGCAGGCCGGCATTCGGATAAGCGCTGACAAAACAGGTCGCTTTTTGGCTGATTTCTTTCAGAAATGGCTTCATATCGGAAGCGCCGAAAGAACAATTCAAACCGATTGAAAGCAGATGAATATGTTCTACAGAAGCTAAGGCTGCTGACAATGTTTGTCCCGATAATAAACGACCGCTTTTTCCGGCCACCGTAAATGACAGCATCAAAGGAATGTTTTTTCCGCTTTTCTTTACTATTTGCTCTGCTGCAAACAACGCCGCTTTAGCATTCAACGTATCATAGAAGGTTTCCATCAATAACAAATCGACGCCTCCTTCAATCATGGCAGTCATTTGCTCACAGTAAGCCAATACCAGGTCATCAAAAGTAACGCTACGCAATGCCGGATTATTCACATCGGGAGAAATAGATGCCATTTTCGAAGTCGGCCCGACCGATCCGGCAACAAACCGGGGTTTAGCCGGATTTTTTGCAGTATATTCATCCGCAGCTTCCCGGGCTACGCGAACGGCAGCAAGGTTCATTTCCCTGACATACGTTTGCATTCCGTATTCAACCATCGAAATAGCGTTGGCATTCAACGTATTAGTCTCAATAATATCTGCTCCGACTTCCAAATATTGAGAATGAATTTCTTTGATAATGTGTGGTTGCGTGATACAAAGCAAATCATTGTTGCCTTTCAATGGCTGGTTAAAATCAGCAAACTGCAACCCTTTATAATCTTTTTCCGTCAGATTATATTGTTGCACCATCGAGCCCATTCCACCATCCAGAATAAGTATGCGCTCTTTTAATAAATCCTCGATTTTCATTGATCAATGTTTGAATGCTCTATCCATCATCCGCTTATCATCTTTTTCGCGGATTGATTGTCTTTTATCATATTCTTTGTTACCTTTTGCAACAGCAATCACAATTTTTGCAAGGCCTTTTTCATTGATAAATAATTTGGTCGGAATAATTGTAAATCCTGTATCTTTTGACAGCCGTTCCAGTTTGACAATTTCTTTCCGGCTCAGAAGCAATTTACGATCGCGACGGGCAGCATGGTTATTATAGGTTCCGTAGAAATATTCGGCAACATACATATTTTTCACCCATACTTCACGGTTGATCACATGACAATATGTATCTACCAAACTGGCTTTTCCCAATCGGATGGATTTGATTTCGGTACCTGTGAGTACAATTCCGGCGACAAAGGTTTCGACTAATTCATAATCGAATGTAGCCCGTTTATTTTTTATGACGATACTATTGTTGTTTTGTGATGGCATGGTTTGTTTAATTTCTCAATCCCGGCATAAACATAAAAATGAATATTTTAATCAAATTGGGGGCGATTAAAATAATGGCGCTGGCTACTATGGTAAATTTAGTTCTACTGCTGTCTTCAATTCCCAGGTATGGGAAAGCGCCTTCCCACACTATGTAAATGGTGTATAATACAAAAAAATGAAGAAAAAACAATTCAGGAAATATAGCCAATAGCATATACACTACATAAAGTAAAGACGAAGCATAACCTACAAATTGTTGGTCGATTTTGGGCTGTTTTGTTTTTCCGAACATTCGGTCAAGGACTTCGGTCAAGGCAAACGAAGCAAGATAGAAGCCAAGAAAGACGCTTACTACCAAACTGATAGTCGTTTTCAGCGCTATCTGGACATCGAATTCTTTGACATTAATAAAAACGCCAACAAAAGCCAATAAAGCAATGATACCAAAAATAGGATACAGATAACGTTTCAAAAACGGTTCGTTATCTGTATCCTGCTTTTCAGCCAACTCAGCCCAACTTTTTGCAGGTTGGAGAATGAGCCGGTATATCAACATAAAAATTTCTTTCAGCATTAGTTACCGTCTTCAAATATCGTTATAGAGTAATACTTTGAAACTATGGGTTTATAAATCGGCTGACCTTGCGCATTTTTTCCAACGATGTATTTGATATTGAATTTTAATTCTTTTCCGGGAGTTCCGTATAAAGCAAAAAAATCGGAAACATCAAAACCATAAAGATCCGTGTCATCTATCAAGGTACCGCTCTGTACGGGATACGCTTTGTTAGCCAACAAGTAAAACATATAAATGTCTCCATTCACATCCTTTACTGTTGAATCCGGATTACAAACCAATTTATATTCATAGGCTTGTTTAGAGGGAGCCCGATGCCAGATTTGCATCAAAAAACTATACCGATGCGCATGAGCGTCGCCCACAAAATTCAAACCGATTTCCCCTGCACTATTCAAACAGGTTACAATGGAATCATTAAATTCTTCATCATTTAATAAAGGCCCTGAAACAATGTCAATGGTATCATGATCTATAGGATCATAAGCAAGCAAAGAAGCCTGACAATAATATTGAGAGGAAGCTTTTTGATTATCCCAATCGACAGATAAAGCGACATAAAGATAATCGCCCGGCGACACCTTTCCGTCTAATTCGGGAACCGACACGTATCCCTTTATATTTCCCCCTCCTACATTCAAAACCGTACCGGAAGTTGACGATACCACTACGGCCGGAAGACCATACTCTGAGGTGATGTTACCCACATCTTTCAAACAACTGGAAAAACCAACTGTTGCCACTACAAACATCATCACTGCAATAGGCAGAAAACTAACTTTTTTTCTCATCGTATTCATTTTTAATATTTAGCATTTAAACGCATAAATATGGCTAATGATGCATGCAAAGGTACGGATTTAATATTATTTTACAAAATTAACAATCCATTGGCCTACTTCGGATGTTTTATACGCTTTACGGCCGGATGCAATATCTTCCGTAACAATTCCTTGTTCCATCGACGCATCAACCGCCCGGCGTATTAACGCACCTTCTTCCATCAAACCAAATGCGTATTCAAACATTAAGGCTGCCGAAAGAATGGTTGCTAAAGGATTGGCAATATCTTTTCCGGCGGCTTGCGGATACGAACCGTGAATAGGCTCAAACACAGAGGTATGAATACCTATCGAAGCAGAAGGCAACATCCCTAAGGAACCGGTAATAACAGATGCTTCATCAGTCAGAATATCGCCAAACATATTTTCGGTCACCATGACATCAAACCGTTTAGGCCATTGGATGATCTGCATGGCTGCATTATCCACAAACATATATTCTGTTTCGATATGTGGATATTCTTTTTCGATGCGTTGAGCAACCTGCCGCCACAAACGAGATGTACACAGCACATTGGCTTTATCGACCACAGTAACTTTTTGGCGACGCTGTTCGGCATATTTATAAGCTAAACGAACGATCCGCTCTACTTCTTCCACTGTATATACACATGTGTCATAGGCTGTCTGACCGTCTTCACTTCTCCCCTGCGGGCGACCAAAATAAATTCCTCCGGTTAATTCCCGGATACACATAAAATCGGCGCCTTCTACTAAATCGGCGCGTAAAGGAGATTGATGAATCAATGACGGAAACGTGGTAACCGGACGAATATTAGCATATAAGCCTAATTTTTTGCGCATAGCCAATAAACCTTGTTCGGGACGCACTTTAGCCGATGGATCATTATCGTATTTGGGTGAACCGATGGCGCCAAACAGCACGGCATCGGAAGTCATACACAAGTCATGTGTGGCATCAGGATAAGGATTTCCGGTGGAATCGATGGCACACGCGCCGACCAGCGCATATTCATACGTCAGTTCGTGATTGAATTTTGCACAAACAGCCTTTGTTACATTCAGCGCTTGCTCTACAATTTCAGGCCCGATACCATCACCGGGCAGTACTGCGATATTTAGTTTCATTCTCTGTGAAATTTTACATATTTGGGAGTGGACGGCATGTAATCATCATTATCCCACAATGTGCTGGTAATCATTAAATCGGCGCTATACCGATTACAGGCAATCGGCACATTATGGATGCGGCACTGGCGAAGCAACATCTGAATGTCGGCTTCGTGAGGCTGTGGATTGAGGTCATCGATCAGAAAAATGGCCAGATTGACTTGATGACGCACTACCAACGCCGCAATTTCTGCATCTCCACCTAAAGGGCCGGAATTCATGCAAATAATTTCGGCATCAACTCCTTTGTTATCAAATGCTTTTTTGATTAAACCACCTGTTGTTCCGGTACAAATCAAGGTGTGTAGCGACAACGTTTCAGCATTGAATACCGCCCACTCCACCATATCGGCTTTTCGCTGATCGTGAGCCACCAGGGCAATTGTTAATTTTTTCTTCATATCACATATTTTCAATTAAGTTCAACATTTTGACTGTAGCTTTAATCGCTGCAGCGGTTTGATCCACATCCAATCCCCGGGTTTTAAAATCTTTTCCGCTGAAACTCCAGGAAATAACCGTTTGCACTAAAGCATCCGTCCGTCCTCCCGAGGGAATACTCACATTATAGTCGGTCAACACCGGCTTGGGTTTATTCAACTGTGTATATATTTTCCATAATGCTTTAGAAAATGCATGAAATTGGCCATCTCCGGGAGCCGTTTGTTCATATTCAATTCCATCGATATCAATCCGCACTGTGGCAGTTGGACGTAAACCGTGGGTCAATGACAATGAATAATTAATCATCCTGATCTTGTCATTGTTATCATTGTGCAACACATCGGCAATGATGTAAGGCAAATCATCCTGAGTAACGATTTCTTTCTTATCACCCAATTCAATAATGCGTTCGGTCACTTTTCGCATCGACTCATCATCCAGATCAATACCAAGCGATTCCAAATTTTTTTTGATATTGGATTTCCCCGACATTTTTCCAAGTGCATATTCGCGCATCCGCCCAAATCGTTCGGGCAGTAAGTCGTTGTAATACAGGTTGTTTTTATTATCTCCATCGGCATGAATGCCAGCGCATTGGGTAAAAACGCTATCGCCTGTCACCGGTTTATTGTTAGGAATCCGCAATCCGGAGTACGAAGCCACAATGCGGCTCGCCATAAATAAGTTCTGCTCCACAATGTTTGTTGGCACATGCAATTGGTCGTGAAGCACCGCTACTACACTGGTGAGCGGCGCATTGCCGGCGCGTTCGCCCAATCCATTGATTGTCGTATGGAATCCTTTGATACCGGCAGATGCAGCAGCAAACACATTACCAACTGCCAAATCATAATCGTTATGAGCATGAAAATCGAACCTTAATCCGGGGTACCGTTGCAACATTTGTTGACAAAATTGATACGTTTTTTCCGGATTTAAAATTCCCAACGTGTCGGGCAACATAAACCGGTCGATAGGAGCCTCTTTCAGCTGATCCATGAAATAGAATACGTAATCGGGAGAATGGGTCATACCATTAGACCAATCTTCCAAGTACAGATTTACCCTGATTTCTTTTTTCATGGCTAAATCGACAACTTTTCGAATATCCGTAATATGCTCTTCAGGAGTTTTGTGCAATTGTTCCCGGCAATGTTTTACGGATCCTTTGCAAAGCAAATTCATGACCCGGCATCCGGCATTATAAATCCAATTGACGGATAATTCGCCATCTACAAAACCAAGTACTTCCAACTGGTTGACATGCCCGGTTTTATGCGCCCATTCGGCGATACGCTTCACAGCTTCATACTCTCCTTCCGAAACACGAGCCGACGCTATTTCCACCCGATCTACTTTTAATTCTTCAATAAGTAAACGAACAACACTTAATTTTTCTGAAGAAGAAAATGACACACCGGATGTCTGTTCGCCATCCCGCAACGTAGTATCTAATATTTCAATCATATCTCAAATTACATTAAAACAAACAAAAAACGCCCCAAATAGTTGAGGCGTCTTCTTTCTTAGTTAAGCAGGTTATAATCCTTTGAAAAGACATCCTGCCAATAAAACGCCAAATCCAACCAATAAAATCCAAAAACTATGCATTGTGACAAAAGGGATGGTTATAAACAAACCAACCACTGCGACAATGGCTAAAATAATGGCCAATGTTAATGTGAAACTTTTCGGAGCATTTGTTTTCATAGGTTACATCTTTAAATTATTCATCACAAAAGTAAAGACTTTTTTATAAAAACAATACTTTAATGCACTAAAAATCAAACAGTCTCCGTAAAATTTCAATGATCAGTATTACAACGGTTTTGTTTTTTCGTACGATTCTATAGTATCCTTCCGGTTGAGCAGATAATCAATATCATCAAATCCACTGAGCAAACATTCTTTTTTATAAGCATTCATATCAAACCGTTCGCTTTTGCCATTGACATTATTGGTTACCTGTTGATTATCCAGGTCAATTGTTATAGTGGCCTGGGAATTGTTATGCACAGTATCAAATAATTCGGTCAAAAAATCACTTGAAACTACCACGGGTAATACACCATTATTCAATGCATTATTTTTGAAAATATCTGCAAAAAAACTGGAAATTACCACTTTGAATCCATATCCGGCAATAGCCCAGGCTGCATGTTCGCGACTCGATCCACTACCAAAATTTTTTCCGGCAACCAATACATTTCCTTTATAAACAGGATTATTTAATATGAAATCTTTTTTCAGACTTCCGTCTTTTTCATAACGCCAATCGGCAAAGAGGTTATCTCCAAAACCTTCTCGAGTTGTAGCTTTCAAAAAACGAGCAGGGATTATTTGATCAGTATCCACATTCTCTATCGGAAGCGGAACCATGGTTGATGTTATTGTTTGATATTTTTCCATTATTTATTTATTTTTTTTAACACAAAGACACGGAAACACGAAGTTTTTGTTTTCTTGTAAAATTCTTTGTGTTATTGTGTTTAAAAATTTCGGGGATCACTAATTACACCCGTTATGGCAGCAGCAGCAGCCACCAGCGGACTGACCAACAGTGTTCGCGCACCAGGCCCTTGTCTCCCTTCGAAATTGCGGTTGGAAGTGGAAACGGCATATTTTCCTGCCGGAACTTTATCATCATTCATTGCCAGACAAGCCGAACAGCCAGGCTGCCTCAATACAAAACCGGCTTCCGATAAAATAGTATCCAAACCCTCTGCTTTTATTTGCTTAGCTACGTTCCAACTTCCGGGAACTAACCAGGCGACAACATGTTCCGCTTTCTTTTTGCCTTTGACAAAACCGGCAAAAGCCCGGAAATCTTCAATTCGCCCGTTGGTACAACTTCCCAAAAATACATAATCGATTTTTTTACCTATTATTTTTTCTCCGGGTTGAAAACCCATGTATTCCAACGCTTTCCGGAAAGATATACGTCCGGCTTCATCGATCTGCTCTAACAAGGGAATGGTTCCATTGACAGGCATTCCCATTCCGGGATTTGTACCATAAGTGATCATTGGCTCAATGTCTGAAGCATTGAAGCTAATTTCCTTGTCAAACTTGGCATCAATATCCGAAGTCAGGGTTTTCCAATATGCCAATGCCTTGTCCCAATCCTCGCTTTTAGGAGATTGTTCTCGTCCTTTTACGTAGGCAAAAGTGGTTTCATCAGGAGCGATCAATCCTCCCCGGGCGCCCATTTCTATACTCAGATTACAAAGCGTCATACGTTCTTCCATCGAAAAATTACGGATTACTTCTCCGGCATATTCTACAAAATATCCGGTAGCTCCTCCCGTTGTCATCCTGGCAATCATGTACAATGCCAAATCTTTTGCTGTGACATGGGGATTCAATTTCCCTTCAAAATGAATACGCATTGTTTTAGGACGGGATTGTAAAATACATTGCGTTGCCAATACCATTTCCACCTCACTGGTTCCGATACCGAATGCAATGGAACCAAATGCGCCATGCGTGGAAGTGTGACTATCGCCACACACAATAGTCATACCGGGCTGTGTATAGCCATTTTCCGGTCCAATCACATGAATAATTCCATTCTTGGGATTCAGCATACCATAATAAGTCAATCCAAACTCCCGGGCATTTTTTTCCAATGTGTCCACCTGTTTTTTTGAAATCGGATCGGCAATCGGCTTATCCTGATTTATGGTTGGCGTGTTGTGATCGGGAGAAAGAAGCGTTTTCTCCGGACGAAATACTTTTAACCCTCTTTTTCTAAGGCCGTCAAATGCCTGCGGGCTGGTTACTTCATGACAGAAATGCCTGTCGATGTATAACTGTGTAGGGCCGTCTTTAATAGTTGAAACGACATGTGCATTCCAGATTTTGTCAAATAATGTTTGAGCCATATTATAAGAATTGAAAATTGAGAATTGAGAATTGAGAATTACATTTTGCATTTTCAATTCTCCACTCTCAATTTTATTTTACGAATTTATTAATTGCATCTATATAGGCTTCCACCGAAGCAGCAATGATGTCTGTATTGGCAGAAAATCCATAATAATTTATCCCATTGTGTTCGACCTGCATGTGAACTTTTCCGACATCGTCGCTTCCTTTATTTATTGCCTGAATCAAAAACTCCTGAATAGTCATCTGACGTTTAATAATTTGTTTTACTGCTTTAATGGCAGCATCCACCGGACCATTACCGGCCGATGCTGCTTCAAAAGTTTCGCCTGCAATATTGAGGCAGACAGAAGCTACCGATTTCACTCCTACCCCCGATGTCACTTGCAAATATTCCAATTTGATGCGTTGCGATTCACGATCTGTTCCGGCCAACATCAAAACATCATCATCTTTTATATCTTTCTTTTTATCTGCTAATTTAAGAAATTCTTCATAAACTTTGTCTAATTTTTCCTGGCTAAGTTCAACACCCAATACATTTAATCGATGTTTTAAAGCTGCCCGACCGCTGCGAGCCGTCAATACGATAGCATTATCATCGATTCCGACATCTTTAGGATCGATAATTTCATAACTTTCACGATTTTTTAATACTCCATCCTGATGAATTCCTGAAGAATGGGCGAATGCATTCCGTCCGACAATAGCCTTATTCGGTTGTACCGGCATATTCATTAAACTGGACACCATGCGGCTTGTCGGATAAATTTTCTGTGTATTGATATTGGTGTCTATGCCAATTTCTTTATGACTTTTGAAAATCATAGCAACTTCTTCCAGCGAAGTATTACCGGCACGTTCACCAATTCCGTTGATGGTTACTTCAACCTGGCGGGCTCCGTTCAACACACCGGAAATTGTATTGGCTGTTGCCATTCCTAAGTCATTATGGCAGTGGGTAGATAAAACAGCATGTTGAATTCCTTTTACATTTTCCAGTAGATACTTAATTTTTTGGCCATATTCGGAAGGTAAACAATATCCGGTCGTATCCGGAATATTGACCACCGTTGCGCCTGCTTTAATAACGGCTTCTACTACTTTGGCCAAATAGACATTATCGGTTCTTCCGGCATCTTCACAATAAAATTCCACATCTTCCACCTGTTTTTTTGCATATTTTACGCAAGCTACAGCTCGTTCCAAAATTTCCTCCTGAGTCGAATTAAATTTATGTAAAATATGGTAAGGAGAAGTTCCTATACCTGTATGTATTCTTTTGTATTTCGCATATTTCAAGGCTTCAACAGCCACATCGATATCTTTTTCCACTGCCCTGGTCAATGCGCAAATCACCGGCCATGTTACCGCTTTGGATATTTCTACGACTGAATTGAAATCACCGGGGCTTGAAACCGGGAAACCTGCTTCTATGACATCCACTCCTAATGTTTCCAAAGCCCTGGCAACCTCAATTTTTTCAATTGTATTTAATTGACAACCGGGCACTTGCTCTCCATCCCGAAGGGTTGTATCAAAAATAAATAATCGTTCTGACATATTATGTTTAAGTTATAAATTTTGAGTATTAAGATCTCTTCATATCACAAAAAAAGCCTTTCTCGTACGGAAGTGAGAAAGGCTTTATGCTGATTTAATTTATTCGTTCAATTATACACGATCCTCACTTCTGCCTGTTTCCACAAGAGAATAATAATGCTGAGCAACAAACCGTATATAAAACTGCAAATCATTTTATCAAGCCATTTTTAATTTGACTGGGCAAAGGTATGGTTATTTTTTTATTCACACAATAAAAAAGAATATTTTTTCTGATTATTTTGCAATAATTTATAACAAAACACGTTAAATATATTACAAATTAAAACTTGAAAACATTTTCTAAACATTTCAAGTTAAGACTTGTTATAGTTGTAAATAAATATTAAAGCTATGATTACTAAAATATTATTTCCAAAAAATACCTACGATGTTCGTACATCTGTAGCCTTATTACTTATGCGTGTAGTTTTTGCAGGAATGCTTGTGACTCATGGATGGGATAAATTGATCCATTTTGAAACAACCGTTGCCGCTTTTGCGGAAATGGGAGGAAAGGCAACGGCTATATTAGTAGTATTTGCCGAATTTTTCTGCGCCTTAGGGGTTGTAGTGGGTTTACTTTACAGATTGGCTCTCATTCCTATGATTATCAATATGGCGGTTGCTTTTTTTATCGCCCACGGAGCAAAACTTACGGGAGAACATAATGGGGAATTGGCTTTTCTTTATTTAGTTGCGTTTATTGTCTTAGCCATAACAGGACCCGGAAAATTAGCCCTTGACAATTTATTTACAAAGAAGTCTGGCGTGTAGAGACCAATTCGCCAAGCAATGCCGCCCATTGATTTTTAACAACCGGGAGTGTGTAAGTCGTCATTAGTTTTTCATACCCTTTCCTGCCCATGTTCATGCAAGCAACGGGATCATTCCACAATTGAATGATTTTCTCCGCTAAATGCAATTCATTGCCGGGAATGAAATGTAAACCATTTATTTCATTGTCAATGATTTCGAGAAATCCTCCATGGGCAGGACCAATCACTGGTTTTCCAAAAGAAAATGCATCCAGGATGGTTATTGGAAAACCTTCATACCAACGGCTGGCAATGACCAAAAACCGGGCTTTAGCATAAAAATCCGCTAATTCTTTGGATGATAGATGTCCTACAAAGGTGCAATTATCAGGAACATCGGAAAGTAAATCGTCTTCTTTGCGCGCCAAACCGGCAAATACATATTTGATTTGTGGGGTCTTTCGCGCCACATTCAATATCAGATCCACTCCTTTCTCCCTGCTGATGCGTCCCGAAATAGCCACATATTCGCCTTCTGTAAATTCTGGTTCCGGAGCATTTGAAACAAAATTGGGGATCACTCGCAGCCGGTCGCAAGGGAATCCGGCTTCCGACAATTTATAGGTCTGAAAAGCAGTGATACATGCATAGACAGTTACATTATCCATATAGGCACGGGTAATGCGGGCATACCAATTTCTTCCTGCATAACCAATGCTTTTGAACCATGAATGTTCACAATTATGCTTGATACAATTGAATTCATGTCCGCCCAAACACAATTCGCAAGGAGCTGTATTGCGCATAAACAAACCGGTAGGACACATGAGGCGGTAGTTATGCACTGTCATGATAATAGGAACACCTGCTCGTTGTATAGGCTTCAAAATTGCGGGCGAAATATAAGGGTAGAGATTGTGGATTACGACGGCATCCGGCTTATTTTCCTGTATTATCTGGTCAATATCCCTTACGGATGCATGAGAATAAAATCCTTGTAATAAACCTTTTATATTGCCCAATAATGTTCCCCGTTGCCCTGCTGAAGTTTTTCTATATACTCGCACAGCATGTCCTAATTCCTGAAAGAGGGATATTTGCCGATCTACAACAGCTTCTTCGCCGGAATAAGCACCGTATTCATTATGGATAATCAGAATATTCAAGTCTTGCAGTGCAAACTAATTTTGTATTTATTGCCTATTGATTGGACGTACTACAGGGCGTTGAACCTGAGAACTAATATGATGATTAAGCCCTAAAAACATACCATATAACCCAAAAGGATAAGTCAATGTCAATAGTGAATAATTGACCACATTATCGGTATATAAAGTTGATATCATGCCTCCCATAGTCAACCCCGCCAACATCCCGGCACCCCTCACTATCATTGGCTTTTTGGCGTTCCAAAATGTAGAGAATGCATGTATAACCAACGAGAGTAAAATTCCTGCATACAAAATCAATCCAATCAATCCTGTATCACACAAAATTTGCACATAGTCATTGTGTACTACTTGCAAAGGAGCAAAGGGGTGATCGAGAGAATAAAATTTAGCTTGCAATACACCCAACCCGGATCCAGTCCATTCATGTTCATGAAAATAAAGAGCCATACTCCATTCCCACATGGCAAATCGGCCGCTTGAATTAATGTCTTCGGTACTCAAAGATTCCCTTTGTCCAACCACTTCCTCTGAAGACATTTCTTTTTTAAACATCTTTTCCCTAAATCCATCCACGTACAATACAATACCAAGAAATAAGCCTGCAAACAAAATGATATAGGGTAAAGCTTTGATTTTATAACGGATCAAAAAATAAAGAGCCAGAGTTATGGAAGATGCCAACAATCCGGTGCGGTTAGTCCATGCAATACTGCACGAAAAAAATGCCAGCACATACAACAAATATTTCTTTTTGTTATGTAGCATGTGATACATTAATGCAATCGCAACACCGATCAACATAAAATCCTGTATCGCAGCAATATTCCACACGATATCCGACAAAAACCAAAATAGCGGAAGAAATCTTGACAAAATGAGTAAATACAGCGCAGCAACAATAGCCATTTGAAAAATATTCTTGAGGGCGCGAAAATAGAAAATAGGTACAATAGTCAGTTTTGCAGCCAACAACATGAATAACAAAGGAAATAAGTATTTCAAAAATACCCGAAAGCCGTATATTTTTTCAGGGGTTATGGCCAATGATACCAGCAACCAGAGCAAAAAAAGAATATAAAACCAAACAGTTATGTTCCGGCCTCCTACAAACTCATGTTTATCAATCAATAAGGATATAATTACCAGTACAAGCCAAACCATTAAGCGTTCAGCAGACAATCCGGTTAACATAATAATACCTGTAGAAAAGGTAAATAACACAAAGTGTTGTATTCCTGTCACTGTGACTGATTGTTTTCTATCAAAAGGATTACGGATAGTGCTTTTAGGCAAAACCACATAGCGAAAGCCCATCAGTATCATTACGGCAAATATCAGATATACTACCATGCTTTATGATTATTCATTTATTATTCGTCTAAAAAGATCATCCCATTGCGGCATGATAAAATCGGTATGAAATCGCATTACATCCTGCCGGGCTTGTGCGCCCATTGTTTTGCGAAGATGCTCATCCTGCATTAACCGCTCCATAGCATTCGCTAAAACTTGTACATTTTTTGTTTCCACAAGCAAACCATCTTTTCCATCCTGGATAATCTCAGAAGGGCCACATTCACAATCAAATGCAATGCAAGGTACGCCACAAACCATTGCTTCTGTCAACACTAATCCAAATCCGTCATAAAGTGAAGGTAGTACAAACAACGAAGTATTCATCATTACGGATTCTACCTGTAAAACTGGCGTTTTAAGTATGAAAAAGTCCTGCAAAGATAATAAATTTATTTCTTTTTGAAGTAAATCCCTGTCTTGTCCGTCGCCATAGATAAAAACACGCCATTCCGGATATTTTTTATGCAGCAAATGAAAAGCCCGCAATAAATATTGAAATCCTTTGGGATACACAAGCCGTCCCATAGAAGAGATAATGGGTGCCTCCACTGACGATACTTGGTCGGTAACAAATGATAAGGGATTGGGAATAACATGAAACCGATCCCCACCACCCCACAATTGTTTGTCTCGTTCGGTCAACAACACAATATGGTCGTAATGAGCAGCGATTTGTTCTTCTCTTTTGAGCAACAATCGAAGCCATTTTTTTCTTAGCCAGCGCAATCGGTCGGATTGGAGTGCATCCGCTAAATGAAGTAAGTATCTTTTGGTAAAATGGAATTCCAATAATTTGATGCTTCCATCTTTGATTTTATAAAGAAATGATGCATCTCTTCCAAAAGTACTAATGGTAATATCCGGAGATATGGAATGTAGCAACAACTCTATTCCTCTATGGTATTCCCGAGCAAAAGATTGGGTAAAAAATACATTCCAAGGCTTAAGGGACGGCAAATTGAGGTTGAGAAAATGAAAATGGATTTTTTCCGAAAATGAATAGAACAAATCATCCGGCTTTTGTCCTCCTACAATGATGTGAACCTCATATCCATATATATCGGCCAAATAATTTGCTTTCGTAGAAAGTACTCTTTCTACCCCACCCGAATTTCCTACAGATTCTATACAATATGCAATTTTCATAACAAACTCTTATGATACACTTCAGCTGTTTTCTCAGCACATTTCTCCCAAGTAAACAGCAACGCCCGACGGATACCTTTTTCCGACATTTCCTGCGTATTATACCGGTTTTCTTCCAATCCGGCCAATGCCTTTTCAATAGTATGGATATCCAACGGATCAATATAAATAGGGACATCCCCTCCTACTTCGGGCAAGGAAGTAACACGGGAAGCCACCACTGGTGTTCCGCAAGCCATCGATTCCAATACAGGCAAACCAAAACCTTCGTACAATGAAGGAAATACTGTTGCTGTGGCACCCGCATACAACAACCGCAGCTCTTCGTCTTTTACATCATTAACCAAATGAACCCGGTCGCTTAATTTAGCCTGTATTATTTTTTCCCTTATGACTTGAGGCGCATTCCAAACCAGGCATAAATCATGTTGCAATCCCTGAGAAGCTAACTTTATATAGGCATCTACCAACATGGAAGTATTCTTTCGTTCCATACTGCATGACACCGATAAAAAATAATTTCGACGTAATCCAAAGCGTTCCTGCAAATATGTGGTGACAGAAGATTTATCTTTTTCCGGAAAAAAAAGATCATGCCGGATACCCCACGGGATAACCGAAATTTTTTCAGGGTCAACTCCCATCGTCGTCACAATATCTTGTTTGGAGTATTCGGAGCAAGTAATTACAGCCTTGCATTGATGCATTAATGGCGGAACTAATTTCCGCAATTGGTGGTGAGAAAATGCATTTTCCTGCATTTTCATAAATAAAGCATCGTGCAAGGTTACAATAGCCCTGGAAGGACGATAGATATACTCAAAATTATGCGGAATATGCATTACATCGTACCCGGTCAACCATTCTTTTACCGGAATTTCACTTAAAATTTTGTCATACCGTTCTCTATGTGGCCAATATAAATGTTTATTGGGAAAAGAAAGACCAAGATTACGTCCTCCTATACCTTTCATATTTTGCGAATACAATGTAATTTTAAACGGAAGCGTTGCAGACAACTTGTCTAAAGCTTGTACTAATTCCAATGTAGTACGACCAACTCCCGACAAACACCCCCTCGCATATAATGGAACGATCGAGTCAATATCTATACATATCTGCTTTTTTTTCATGTTTGTTTATTCCATTTTAGTGCATACATCATGCGTGGGCACACATTCCACAATAAAAAATGAATATTTTTTTTTTTGCAGTCGTTCCGCACAACAAAAATGGGTATAAATTATCTTTGCGGGTTTGAACGAGAAATTTTTTCACTTGAATAAATTCTTCCCGCTGGGTTTTCATCATTTTCAATCCAAATAATACCATATCGGCCGCCAATTCTTTGAAACGCTGTTGCATTACACGTTGGCTGGCTGTTGTTTCCGAAAAATCGACTAACGACCGGGCCACAGCCAAGGTACTGGAAATATGTAATGAAGAAAACGAATTACATATAGAATTTTCCCTGACGAAATAATTATAAACCGAAAAACCTTCAAGAAGAGCTACTCGTTGCGCACAATATAGAACTCTGGATATAAATTCTACATCCTCAAAATAAATACCTTTCTTAAACCATAAGTTATTGTTGTGTAAAAAATCAGTTTTAAAGATATATGCCCAAGCTCCTACAATATAAAGTCCGGTTAATAATCGTTCTTTACCGGGTAAAACCGGAGATACCGAAATCGCAGCATTATACACAGACTGGAAATCATCTTGATAAGGAATACTCGGAGCAACTCCAAACATATCCAGGTTATTCTGTTCGCAAACATGCAAAAGATCATGCAAACAATTATGAGAGATCCAATCATCCCCGTCTATAAACCAGACATACTTGCTATTGACAGTACGGAAACCGGAATTACGTGCTTCTGATAATCCCTGGTTTTGTTGATCTATGATCCGAATATTGTCATGCAAATGAGCAAATTCGGTTATTAAGGCTAAACTATCATCAGAGGAACCATCATTGACTACTATAATATCATATTCCGATGTCGGAATATTTTGACTGACCAATGTCTCCAAACAACGAATTATATATTCCTTTAGATTGTAACAAGCTACTATAAAACTAATTTTCTTCATATTCAAATTATTCCACGTATCTATCTACAAAAAGGACAGATGTAACAATTTACTATAAAATTCGCACAGATTTTTCACATGATCCGTGATATTAATAACTTTTTTCGATGCCTTTCGAGACATTTTTGATACTTCTTCAGGATTATCAATCATGCTTTGCATGGCATTTTGTAATGCGGTAACACTATTCGGCGTCACCAATATTCCATTTTCGCCATCTTCAATCTGCATTTCAGCACCGCCGCATCTGGTTGCGATAACCGGTTTGCCTTCCCACAACGATTCCGACATATTTAAACCGAAAACTTCCAGATATATGGCCGGATGCACCAATACATCAAATTGCCGGATAGATTCAGCAACTTGATCCGGTTCTATTTTTCCATGAAAAATGATATTTGAATGTCCTTTGTATTTATTTAACAACCGCTGTTGATAACGTCCATTCAGATCTCCGATTAAATGTAATTCACTTTGCGCCGGATGGAGAGATGAAAAAGCTTCCAATAAAATATGAATGCCTTTTACATGACATATCCTTCCCACATAAAAAAAACGAATAGCTCGTCCGCTACTATCCACAGGTATTTTTTGCCTATCTTCAGACAACGGAATCCCATGCGGAATAATTTGGATTTTTCGTTGATCCAACCCATTAATAACCATGTTATCGGCAATGGCATCAGAAGGTGCAATTACCAGCGTAACATTATTTATTATAGACTGCCACTCGTTCTGCTTGCGTTCAATCAGCCAACGCGATATGCTGATCGATGTCACAAAATAGATGAATGGCAATTTTCGTACCAAAGCAGCAACCTTATTCCATGCCGGAATGGGTATTTTTTTTAGCAAAGGGTAAAAATAAATTCCCCCTCTGATATTTTTCAAAACACAAGGAAAACAATCGTTCTGATTGGCCTTAATGTGACAAATTTCATCTTTATAATTCAACAAAGTACCTGCCGGACAAGTGATTCCGCCATGATGCGCAGTAATGACACAAGGAATGGATAATTCTACTCCAAGTTCTGCAAGCATGCCTTTTTCAGAATGGGCATGAATAAGAGCAGGCTGTAGTAAAATGATTAATTCTTTCAATTTATCACGGGCTTTTGAAGAAATCCCAAAGACTTTCACCCCTTTGTAATCCTGCTCTGTATATTTATTCAAATCGGCTGCTCCTACAAAAGAAATGACCGTAATGTTCAACCCCTGGACAATCATTTCATCCACCAGGTTTTTCACATACACCTGCCCTCCCCCGTAGGTAGAGAAAAAATTAAAGCTGGCAACAATTAATATTTTCTTCTCTTTCAAATCCGACATAATACCATTATTACCACAGTTTTCTTAAACCGAATATGCGTTTAAAATAATCAATAACATTTTTACCTAACAAAGTAAGCAACATTTTTTTGAGATTATATATTACTCCGGTAGTATCTTCATTGCCTTTTTCTACCCAACCGTGTGCACAAATATGGTATGTATAGCGAATTTGATTATCATTCTTCAAAACTGAAAAATCTCTGTTGAGATCTTTCTCTAACCCAATAATACTCAAATCGTAACAGCTTGAAAAAACATCGGAAGGATAAATGTGTATATCGTCTTTCAACACCTGATATATCGGTACTAATCGAAATCCATATTTTTCCATCAATACTTGCCGGATAATACGGGGCATCACAATGCTCCAGCAATATTTCGGATCATTTCGAAATTCTTTATCTTTATAAAAATCCATAATGTCCAATAGCCACGGATGCCCTTTGCGAGATCCCAACACGGCTGCTTCTATGGCAATACCCAATACTTCTTTCTTCTTCATAGAAGGATAAAAAAGGCGCGGATCAAATTCGATACTGCTAAATGCTTCATGTATCAAAAAAGGATTTAAACTCCGATAAACCATGACATCCATATCTAAATAGATTCCTCCATGATGATACAAGGCATACAAGCGGATATAATCGGCTGCATACGCCCATTTTTTAGCTTCGTATGCTTGTTTAACAAATCGAACCTCTTCAATTGGAAAACGGTTTTTATCCCAAACCCTGATTTCATACTCGGGCATGTGCTTTTTCCACGAATCCATACATTTCTGATATAACTCAGGTAAAGGGTCTCCGCTTAACCAGCAACAATGAATGATTTTCGGTATTTTATGTTGATTTTCCATGAAAAATTAGATTGTATAGTTTAGACAATGACTTATTCTTAATAAGCTGATCATACAGTTGCACAAATCCTGAGGTTTTATACCGATGTAATTCTCTAATATCGGCCAGTACCCGGGGTGGAAAGGTAGATTGCAAAATTTGCATTGTTTCTTTGTGAGCTTCTTCCGGACGAGTAGTACTCATCCCATTTACATCAAAAAAAGCAATGTCCGTATCAATGTATTTCACTGTCGCATTTCCAACGATAATGGTATCAATAAAAAATTTCCAATCAGAAGCAATCTTATATTCTTCCGAATACAATCCATACTGATCAAACAAATTTCTCTTAATAAAAGCGGCCTGGTGATTAATACGTCCAACAATCAGATCATATAAGCTAATTTCAGATTTGGCAATCCCTTTGTTTTGCCGGGATTGATCGGATGATATTTTTATAACATTCCCATAAACAATATCTTCATCAAAGGAAGCTGAAAACAAATCGGACAAGATATTTTCCTGAATCAATAGATCTCCGGCATTCAGGAATAAACAATATTCTCCGGTTGCTTTCCGGATACCTTTGTTCATCGCCTGATAAATACCATTATCTGGTTCGCTCACCCAATAAGAAATCCTATCTTCATATTTTCGAATTATATCAGGACTGCCATCTGTAGAGGCGCCATCAATTACAATATACTCATAATCGGCATAATGTTGAGATACCACTGAACGGATGGTTTTCTCCAACCCTACCTGATCATTATAGTTAATTGTCATTATTGATATTTTTACCGCCATCAGATAAACCTGTAAAGATACTAATCAAATCCGAATCCAAGATTCCGGAATAATATCCGGCTCCAAATCATCCTGGAACCAACGAGAAGGAGCTATTACTATTTTACCGGCATATTCTTTAAGCCATGCTCCCCACCAACTAAATGTACTATTGGCAATAATTCCATGTTTACAGTAACTCATCAATTGCATGTCGATATAACTATCCAAACCTGTATTGTGGTCAACATAATGGCAATTTCCCAACTGTAAATTTTCTTTACACCAATTTATATCATCAGAAAATACAAAAAACACAGGATTATCGACTTTTGAACGAATATAATCTGCAGCTTTTGTATAATATTCAGGTGTACATATTCCTTGTGTATTAGCGAATTTCAAATAATCGGAACGTCTTACATGTACAAAAACTGAATTTGAATTTTGAATAGTCTCCACTAAAGTTTTATTT
Source organism: Bacteroidales bacterium (assembly GCA_031553835.1). Taxonomy (GTDB): domain Bacteria; phylum Bacteroidota; class Bacteroidia; order Bacteroidales; family Azobacteroidaceae; genus JAVBKX01. The sequence goes on along the minus strand of JAVBKX010000006.1, from coordinate 47,482 downwards.
GCTTCCGATTCTACCGGCTTAAATTGAAATGCTTTTCTGACTTCATCAGCTATATGTGCAAAATATTTCTCAGACTGAAAGAACCCATCATAATACACACTATTGCCATAATCAAGAAATTTCGGATCAAATATTCCAGTACCTTCCTCTTTTACATATTTTTTCTTTCCTGTCAGGAAGTTTACAATTTTATACCATGTAAATGAAAAAATGACATAGTCATATTTTACATCAAATATCCGATTCAATTCATATCCATTGATAATAAATGGAGGAAATTTATATTTACGAAGATCTGCTACCACACAGGAGTTATTGTGGTTTTTCAATGCCTTGTAAAATGCATACGAAAACATCTGATTTCCCAACGCTCCCTCAAATTTGACTATTCTCATCATTCCTAAATTTATATATTAATTTCTGATATCAACCATGAATTGCATCCAATATTCAGGTGCATTTCTTTTCCAGGCATGCACACCAAAAGGAGGGTCTTTTTTTCCTTGTTGGATAATATCCACACCTCTTTCCACCGAAAATCGTGAAGCAGTGATGGGATCAGGTTTTTTCAGTCGCAATTTCGTGTCATCCAAATACAAAGATAAGAACATATCTTCATACGCTGGAAAATGCTTCAGGTAATAAGGGATGGTATTATGGTACCCACAGGCTTTCAGCACAGTGACAGGAAACCATAGAAATCTTTTGAACAAAGAAAATTGTTGTTTCTCATGCCAAAAATATTTAAACCCTCTTACCGGAAATCGATAATTAAGGATATGCAAAATGGATTTAACCCGACGCAGTGAAAATCCGCCATTCCCCACCCGCCATTGATTTAAATCGGTAGCATAAGGCTCGATAAATTCCGGAGGCCAGGGAGATCCGATATAATCATATCCTTGTGTACACCAATATTCTAATTCGTCTTTGAAAACACAAGCATCCAATTGACAAATCAGGATGTATTCCGAATCTAAAAACCTATTATAAAAATTCTGACTTAACATCAGTTGGTTGTATCCTTCCAACCCATTATTAAAATAAGAAAGATCAAAATATTCTATGGAATATGCAGCATCAAACTCTTTCAGTATATTTTCATAATAAGTTAAATTCAATCCATTCGGAGAAATAATTGCATATTTATCATGAGGCAATATTCTTAATACTTGTTTTAAAGAAATAACCTCATCTTCATCTGGAAGTTCCTTATAGACAGGGATTACAATTTTTACTAAAAAAGGCATATACTATTTCAATAAAAAAGATTGAGCAATTTTTCCGTATAATAGACCCACAACCGGTTGGATTTATTTTGTGTTCGGATTAACCACATATTAATAGCCTTTTCAAATTTATTACGGGGGTCTTTATATTTTTCCGGATTAGGACGACCAAAACGCTGAGCAATCTCACACCAATTGACTCCCCAAATATTGAGATGTGCAAAATACCGGGTGCCATATTGATCCATATAATCTAATACTTCCTTATCCCACCAAAGCCGGTGATCAACATTGACAGAAGTAATATCCACATGTGATTTATTAAAAGCCTCTAACCATGCTACAGGAAACGGACTGTAAGTTCTATTTAAAGGATTGAGGAAATAGTTATAAACTCTGAATATAAGGACACTCTTTTTTTTCGGATAACTCACTCTTTCATAAGTCTGATACCATCTATGCTTCGAAATTAATCGTTCTGGTGCTACAAATTGATAATGGATTATTTTAACATCAGACAATCTGACATGTTTACTATCGTGCGACATCGGGATACGAATGCTATGCAAATCTTTACCCTGATATTCCAATCCGTCATCCATATATCCAATGAAGTGCCAATCATCATACCACATATTTTTCATATCCGGACATACATTGATACGTTGAATCTCAAAAGCAGTTCCTGGTTCTGCCTGCAACATAGTATTCCATTCTTCTGTTGTGGCCCAATTAGGTGATAAAATTTCATCCGCATCTATGGCTATCAACAAACGAGGTCCCTCAATCTTACGCGCTCTATTGATAAGAACCACGTGTCCGCTACATTCACTATATTCCTGGGTCGTATTAGACACCACAATTACTTTGGGATATTTTTTGTAAATTTCATGCGATTCATCAGTAGAGTGTTGATCTGCAATCAGAATATAATCAGCCCACTCACTTGTAGCTTTCAAGAAGCGTTCCAATATCCACGCTTCATTTTTAACACGTGTCATGCAAATAATCACCGGACGTTGCTTTTCCATATATTTATCAATAATAATTGTTGGATAGTTAAAATTTCAACATACTTCTAATCGATTTGACCGGGGCATATAATGCTTTCAATAACTTATATTCTTTTCCTTCAGTCAATCCTGCAAATTGTTCCTTATATCTATATAATTCCCAAGGAGTTCCCCAGTATTTTGTATATGTATCAATATGATTTTTATAAATTGTCAATTTCAGTCTTCTTTCCACTACCGGATCCATTGACCTTACCATAGAGTTAGTTCTGATCCGATAGAAAAAATAAGTTTCCTGAATTTTATGAACTTCTCCTCCTGTTTCCAGTAACGATAACCAAAAATCCCAATCCTCAAAGCCTCCTTTCATTTCCAATGAATATCCTTTTGTCTGCAAATAATCTGATTTTCTAAACATGGAAGTACAAAAAATCATATTGGAATGCAATAGCCAGTCAAAAGAATAGGAAGGAAGTTCCCATAATCCTGTCTTTTCTCCAAAAAGTTCGGCATTGCAATATACAACTTTGACAGAAGGATTATTTTCTAAAATAACAACTGCTTCTTTTAAATAAGCAGGAGCAATCAGATCGTCCGAATCTAATGGTAAAATATACCTGCCTGAACTTTTTAATATTCCATAATTTCTTGCATCAGACAATCCTCCGTTTTCTTTTCGAAAATACTTAAACCGAGAATCTTTCTCAACATATTGTAAAGAAACTTCTTCGGTGTGATCTGTAGATCCATCGTTGACAATAATACATTCCCAATCTTGTTCGGTCTGACATAAGACTGACTCTAATGTTTCAGGAAGATATGCTGCCTGATTATATGCCGGAATAACAACAGAAATCATTTCAATTATACTTGTTCTGCATTAAAAACGATATTCGACCAATTGCGCTCCCACCGTACAAATTCAACATCACGATTCGCATCATACTCTTTAATGGTAAACATCAATGCACCATCCGCCCAATCATAATCTTTGATATTGGTAGTTTTATGATTTCCAACGCCTAATCCGACATTTAAATAATAGGTTCCGGGAGCTAAATTCACAGGGCCAACTGATAATTGGACATGCTTGATTTCACCAAGCATCATTCCGGGATATTCATCTGAAAAGAAAGTCCCTACCCTGTTTTGATCCATCGACCAAATTGATCCGAAAATCCCAAATGTTTTGACAGTTTTAGTACATTGAACTTCAAATTCCAATACAATATTATCCGAAGAATTAAATTCTGTAGAATTTTGAACAAATCGAACTGAAACAAATTCCACTTCCCTTGATAATTTTGCCGGTCGGTGTTTAGATTCTATAACAACATGAGGTTGCATGTCTATATCTTTATTGCTCATCATATATTGATCGATGCAATCTTCGCTGCTTCCGGAAAACATGACAGTCCCATTTGCTAAAACTATACCAGTATGACAAAGGCTTCGTATAGCGCCCATATTGTGGCTAACAAACAAAACAGTGCGTCCATCACCTTTTGAGACATCCTGCATTTTTCCTATAGCCTTGTGTTGAAATTCCACATCGCCTACAGCTAAGACTTCGTCAACAACCAAAATTTCCGGCTCTAAATGGGCGGCAATTGAGAAACCTAAACGTACTGTCATTCCTGAAGAATAGCGTTTGACCGGCGTATCAATATACCTTTCGACGCCTGCAAAATCTACAATTTCATCCAGTTTTCGCATAATTTCCGATCTCGTCATCCCCATGATCGATCCATTCATATAGATATTCTCACGTCCGGTTAATTCGGGATGAAATCCGGTTCCGACTTCCAACAACGATGCAATGCGTCCTTGCGCTCTTATGATTCCTGTAGTAGGAGTAGTTACCCTGGACAAAATTTTAAGCAGAGTAGATTTTCCTGCGCCATTTTTGCCGATAATACCCATTACTTCTCCTTGTTTGACTTGGAAATCAATATCTCGCAACGCCCAAACGTATTCACTTGTTCCCTTTTTCGATCGATCGTTTGATTCTCCAATTCGTAAATATGGATCTTCTTTCTGTAAGACATTCATTTGCCACCACCGGTTTAGGTCATGGCTCAATGTTTTAGTACTTACCAATCCCAAACGGTATTGTTTTGATATATGTTCAAATTTGATCGCTATATCACTCATTTATATTTCGATAGAGTTAAATAATCGTTTTAAAATATTCTATTGTTTTCAACAAACCTTCACTCAACTGAATTTTAGGTTCCCAATGCAATTTTTCTTTTGCCAGTTCTATATTCGGTTGTCGTTGCTGTGGATCATCCATAGGTAACGGTTTGAAGGTTATTTTGGATTTTGAGCCTGTAAGACGAATGATTTGGTCGGCTAATTCCAGCATAGAAAATTCATTCGGATTTCCCAAATTTACTGGACCGATAAAGCCTTTCCCTGTAGCCATCATCCTGACCATGGCTTCAATCAAATCATCTACATATTGGAAACTCCGGGTTTGAGTTCCATCCCCAAAAATCGTAATATCTTCTCCTTTTAAAGCTTGTATAATAAAATTAGAAACCACCCGGCCATCGTTGGGATGCATCTTAGGGCCATACGTATTAAAGATCCGGATAATTTTAATATCCACACCATTCATCCGGTGGTAATCCATAAATAAAGTTTCAGCACATCGTTTGCCCTCATCGTAGCACGAGCGGATTCCGATAGGATTCACATTCCCCCAGTAATCTTCCGTTTGAGGATGTACGATCGGATCTCCATATACTTCACTGGTAGAGGCTTGTAATATTTTTGCATGTACTCTTTTCGCCAATCCTAAAGCATTGATAGCACCCATTACAGATGTCTTCACAGTTTGGATAGCATCAAATTGATAATGAACCGGAGAAGCCGGACATGCTAAATTATACACTTCGTCCACTTCCATGTAATAGGGCATAGTGACATCATGTCGTATAATTTCAAAATAAGGATTATCCATTAAATGGATTACATTTTGTTTTGCTCCTGTAAAATAATTATCCATGCAGATTACCTCATGCCCTTCGTTCAGTAATCTTTCACATAAATGAGATCCAATAAAACCGGCACCTCCTGTTACTAATATTTTTTTCCTGTTCATGCTCCCTCCCTTTTATACGGTATCCATAAAACTGCGTTGCACTTTGTTGAAAACAATAATGCCGACACATAGTACTACACACATAACAATAAAACTATATCCTAACTGTATCCAATGAAAAGTGCCGGTGCCCATCGTTGCATACTTGAAAGTTTCAAATATAGGAGCAACCGGATTCAAGGACGCAATCCATTGTTGTTTTGGAGACATCATACTCAACGGATAAATTACCGGAGTTACATACATCCATAATTGCACCACAAAAGTAAACAAAATTGTTAAATCCCGGTATTTTGTAGTTAAAGATGATATGATAATTCCAAATCCTAATGATAAACCTGCCAACATCAGGATTAATACAGGAACTAACAACAGATAGATATTCGGAGCTATTTCTATACCCTGAAAAATGTAATAAATATAAAAGCCTATGAATAAAAGCATTTGAATACCTAAGGTGTATAAACAAGATGTAACGGTACTCATCGGCATGATCAATCTTGGAAAATACACTTTCCCAAAAATATTCTGATTATCGTTGAATGTGGATGATGTTTTGAGTAAACATACAGAAAAATAATTCCATAAGCATATACCGGAGAGATAAAATAGTGGTTGTGGTAAACCGTCTGTAGGAATCTTTGCAATTCCTCCGAATACCACCATAAACATGACTGTAGTCAGTATCGGATTCACAAAAAACCAAAGCGGGCCTAAAATTGTTTGCTTGTATTGTGTAACAATATCCCGTTTAACAAACATGCGCCACAGGTCTTTATAACGAATAAGTTCTTTGAAGTCAACATCTAATAAGCCCGTTCGGGGCTTGATAACGGTTGTCCATTTTTGTTCTTCTGTCATATCATCCCATTGTATTAATTAAGTTTTACTTACAATTATTGTGCCATTTTAGATATTTTAAATGTCATGGTTACTTCTCCGGTTTCCTGATTGAAAACTATCTGTTGATTATCCATGTTTAAGTCTTTTCCCGTTGCCATTTTAAACATTCCGGCTAAGAATTGCATTCCATTGTTCAGTACTTTTTCCAATTCCACAGTTTGTGGTGGTTGTTCAACAATCATCGCATCTTCATTAGACTCCATCAAGTCATCATCGGGTGGTAATACTTCATCGTCCACTTCAGGCGTATCCACTTCCGTTTCCTGCGATAAAATAAAAGCTTCCAATTGTTCAATAAACTGAGATCGACCTTTAGCCGAAAAATCCACATAATTGGTCTGACTATCATTATCCAACACTCCTTCAAAAAGATTTTGTTTCAACAATAATCCTGCGGCAATTTGTTGTTCAATGGAATTTCTGGCTACCAAATTATATATGGTCAACTTACTGCTTTTTTGTCCTAACCTGTCAATTCGTCCGATACGCTGGTTCTTTTTTGCCGGATTCCAGGGAAGTTCAAAATTAATCAACACATTGGCTACCTGCAGATTTAGGCCGGCGCCTCCTGCTTCTGTGGATAGAAATATTTTACTTTCTGGACTATTTTCGAATTTTTTAATTAATTCTCCCCGGGATTTTACAGGAATGCTACCGTTTAACTCTACAAAACCGACTTGATTTTCACGCAATAGCTGACCGATGAGTTTATGTACTTTTATCCATTCGGAAAAAATGATCACTTTGCGATCCGTATTTTTTACATCCAACTGATTGAACAAGATATCCTTCAGTTCTTCTAATTTAGGCGATTCGTTTGTCGTTTCATCAATCAGATAAGTTGAATCGCAAACCATTCGCATATTGGACAATAACAATTGGAGCTTTTGAAGGTCGTAAGGAGTCAGGAATTTTTTGCGCAACAGGGAAGCGATTCCTTTTGCGTAAGAACCGTGGTATTCCATTTGCAATGGCGACAATTCAACAGGAATATCAATTTGCTGTAAATTAGGAAGTTGATCTAATACATTTCGTTTTTCCCTGCGAATCAAAATATCGGAAAGCTGGTTGTTCAACGATTGCAAATCGTAGTAACCATTGATTTTATCCGGACGTTCGGGATCAAACAGGCAATGTTGATATGAAAACTCCCAAAGCGGGCCAAAGAAATGGGGATCGACTGCGCTGACTAATGAATAAATATCAATCAACCTGTTTTCAATTGGGGTTCCGGTAATGATTAACACGTGTTTATGATGCAATCGACGAATGGCAGAAGAGGTTTGAGTTTCAAAATTTTTAATTTTTTGAGCCTCATCCAAGATCAGAAAATCAATTCCGGCTTTATTAATCGACTGACTATCGCGCAATACGGTTTCATAATTGACAATAAAAAATGAATGCGTCTGATCTTTATATTGCAATTCCCGTTCTTCAGGTAATCCGTTTATTACCAATGCTTTTTCATTGGTAAATTTCTCAATTTCTTTTTTCCACTGCGATTTTAATGTTGCAGGACACACTACCAATACTTTATTGAAGCCAAAAAGTTCTTTTTTTAGCACAGCTGTAGTAATGGCCTGTAATGTTTTGCCAAGTCCCATTTCATCAGCGATAATGGCTGCTTTCCGGAACAATGCAAATTCAACGCCTTCTTTCTGATAAGGAAATAACTCTGCTTTAACAACTGAATAATCAGGATGATATGACTGGCTAAGATCCAGAAGCATGGATAATTCGAAGGCTCGTTCGACTTTATCACGCACTTCGGGACGAATGCAAATATGTTCATTTCCCGTAGCTTCTTCGATAAAACCCAAAAATGTCTCAGCTTCGCTATCGTCTATAAAGGTCGATTGTTTGAAATAGCGGAAAATCAATGATTGCTCTTCGGCAGAGAGCGTATTTGGATAATACCAGCTAATTTTATTATCATTCAACGGATCACAAAAAATTTCAATAAAAGGAAACGTCTTGTCTAATTGTTGATATAAAGATTCGTTATTTTTTAACGACCGGAAAGCAAACATGATATGTTTGGTAGTACCTAACTTGTTCAACCGGGAATCGGGACTATTGCTATATCCTGTTTCCTTTTCAAAATTCCGTAAGAAAATTTTATATTTTATACCTTTTTCATTGATCAGGATATGATCGCCATAAATATTATTAGACCATTGCATACGGTAATTGGCCTTATCGGCTTTTTGCATGCGCTCGGCCAAAACCCTTTTGATCATCCCTGTCCGGGTATATTTTTTGTGTTCAATTTTTTCTTTCGAATGAAGCAAGTCAAGCTCATGCTGATATTGAAGCAAGCAGGCATACGCGTAGCGATTCCAACCGGTACGCTCACCGTTCATTTCGGGAATGATATTGATCAATTGATGATTATCATCCTGTATAAACAATAACGAATAATCCACATGCACACGCTTTTCGGGAATGTACATGAGGAAGTCAACAGCAAGGGGTGATTGAGACAATAGCTGACAATCACAATTATGGTACAACATTTCGCCATACGCTAATTCGCTGGGCAGCAACTGGCGCGTGATCCTGTCAACCACAACCTTCCAATCGTGTTTATCTTTGGCCATACATTTGCTCGTAATATTTTTGATAATCTCCGGATGTTACTTCTTCTACCCAATCCTGATTTTCCAAATACCAACGAATTGTCTTCACTATGCCTTCTTCAAACTTAGTTTCGGGATACCAGCCCAATTCATTGGTGATCTTGGTCGGATCAATTGCATACCGTTTATCATGCCCCAAACGATCTTTTACATACGTAATCAAACCTTCATTCATCCACGACGAATAATCATTTTTCTTCAACACCTGGTGGTATGCTTTATTGTCATCCATCAACTGCCGGACGGTAGCAATCGTTAATTTTACGATTTCGATATTTTGTTTTTCATTATGTCCGCCCACATTATATACTTCTCCTACCCGACCTTTATGCAACACCACATCGATTGCTTTACAATGGTCTTCCACATAAAGCCAATCCCTGACATTGGTACCGTCTCCATACACAGGCAATGATTTGCCTTCTAAAATATTTTTAATAATCAGCGGAATTAATTTCTCCGGAAAATGATATGGACCATAATTATTTGAGCAACGAGTAATATTGATCGGCATCTTATACGTTTCGGCATAGGCCGTTACAATCAGATCTGCGCCGGTTTTGGAGGCACTGTACGGGCTGCGGGGATCTAACGGCGTAGTTTCCGTAAAATATCCGGTTTCTCCTAAGCTGCCATAGACTTCATCAGTCGATACCTGCAAATATTTTACATCCGGACGATAAATCGGATAACCATTTTCATCTTTTCCTACCGACCAATGTTTTTTTGCCGCATCCAGCATAGTTTGCGTCCCCAAAATATTGGTTTGCAAAAATAACTGAGGATTTTCAATGCTCCTGTCCACATGGCTTTCGGCAGCAAAATTAATCACATAATCAATCGAATACTGATTGAAAATATTGTGCACAACATCCGCATCACATATATTTCCTTTGGTAAATGTACATCTCGGATCTTTTAATTCGTTTTTCAACGTTCCTAAATTTCCGGCATAGGTTAATTCGTCCAATACCACAACATGAATATCCTGATATTTTTTCAGAATATGCTTTACAAAGTTGGCGCCAATAAATCCAGCTCCTCCGGTTACCAAATAATGCCTGATCATATCTTGTAATATATTAAATTTTAAACAATTGTATCAATTACTGTTTTGTTTCTTAATCTGCTGTTCAATCCACAAATATTGTTCTTTCAAACCTGTTTTCAATTCTACCTTTGGTTCCCACCCCAGTACATTTTTCGCTTTAGTATAGTCAGCACTGCGTGCTTTATCTCCTTCAGGTTTTGAAGTATCATAAAAAATATTAATCGCTTTTCCGGAAATGTCAACCACCGTTTCCGCAATTTCCCTGATTGAAGTACATACTGAAGGGCCAATTTGGATCGTTCCCTGTCCCAAACCTTTTTGTAGAGCTAAACAAATAGCATTCACTATATCATCGACATGTATGAATGCCCGACCCTGCTCTCCCGACCCCCAAACATGGAATAACTCCTGCGGATAATTAATGGCTTTTCGTATCAATGCCGGAATCACCTGGCTTCTTTCTCCAAAATCACAAGGCGAACCATACACATTGTGAAACATAAGGTTGCATGTTGGAATGCCTGTTTCTTTTTCTAATAATTCTGTTTCATATTGCCCCATCAGCTTGCTCCAACCATAAGCTGACTCCGGCAATGCCGGATAAAGTTCTTCTTCCTTCAGAGGAATCACATCCAATGAGTTTTGACGAGTCAACGGAAAGCTACAGGCTGTACCGGCATAAATAAAACCTTTTAATTTTTTTGCATTTTTACGGGCAGATGCAATTGTATTGGAATTTATCAAAATATTGTCTCTAAATAAACCGCCCTGATTATTAAAAACATAACTAATTCCGGCAACTATATCGGCTAAATGGATCACATAATCAACGTTAGCTACAACTGAATCTGCAACATCCGACAATCGTAAATCCAAATTAAAAAAATGGGTATCCAATGGAATTACAGGTATATTGTTTTCATCATTTAAATAATCTAATTTACCTCGCCAAAGATTGTCAATTACATATACTTCATTGCCGTCTTTAATCAATCGTTTGACTAAATTAGAACCAATCATTCCGGCGCCTCCAGTAACTAGAATTTTTGTTTTCATTTTTGTTTATATTCCTTTGTTTTGTATTAAATAATATACAGATGTAGTAAAAAAATTACGGAACCAAGGCAAAGCACGTATGATTTTTGATTGTTCGCGCACTTTCATGTTAAATTTATACTGATAAATCGGATTAATGAAATAATGCACTTGTCTTAGTATCTTATATCCGTTTTTTTGTACAATTTTTTCAAATCGTTCAATCGAAATACCCGTTTCCTTTATTTCCAATAAGTCGGCAGGATTTTGATAAAACATTTCTAAAACAATCTTATAAAGCCATTTTGGCAATAAATGAATGTAGGGCAACCGCGATAAAAATCGGTTCTTACATATTTGCTGATGTCCCCCAAAAGGCATTTGCCAGGGCGGAAATCCAAAAAAAACAACCCCTCCCGGATTTAGAAAAAATTTCAATTGAGCAATCAGTTTTTCTTGATCATGGATGTGTTCTATCACATCTTTCAGAATGATTATATCTATTTTTCCGCCAAACTCCACCTCCGGGTCCACCACATAAATATCTTTGTTGATCAACTTCAATTGTCCGCTCTGAAGATAACCAGAAAGACGGTCTTTGCTTTTATCTAATTTGACCTGATTTAATTCTACACCAACCCCAATGCTCCCTTTATCCAAAAAGGCTTTTAAGACTCCGGCTTCGCCACATCCTATTTCCAACACCTTCATCCCTTTATGAATCGGATATGATTTTTCTATAAACGGTATAATATATTCATTTGCATTACGTTCCTGCATCTGAAAATACCGTTCATTATCGGCGTGAAAATCAAACATTTAATAAAATTTATTCTGTTAAAAGCGATAGAATATACTGGCCGTATGCTGTTTTATCCAATCGCTCTCCCAATATTTTCAACTGTGCATTATCGATCCAATGATTTCTCCAGGCAATTTCTTCGATGCAGGACACATAAAATCCCTGCCTTTTCTGGATCGTTTCCACAAAATTAGCTGCTTCTAATAAACTATCGCAATTACCGGTATCCAACCAGGCAAATCCACGACCAAACAATTGTACGTTTAACAATCCTTCCTCCAAATAAGTCCGGTTAAGATCGGTAATTTCGTATTCTCCACGTACAGAAGGATTTAAAGCTTTTGCCCGTTCCACCACTGTTTGATCATAAAAATATAAACCGGGTACAGCATAATTGGATTTAGGTTTCAGCGGTTTTTCTTCAATGGATAACACTTTACCTGTTGCATCAAAATCAACTACGCCATACGCGCGCGGATCTTTTACATAATATCCGAAAACACAAGCGCCTTTCTGAATTTGTTGAGCTTCACGAAGCATTTTGCTAAATCCTTGCCCATAAAATATATTATCTCCTAAAATAAGGCACGCAGGTTCTCCATTAACAAAAGATTCTCCCAATACAAAAGCCTGAGCCAATCCATTGGGTACTTCCTGTATTTTATATTCCAACCTCATTCCCAACTCTTCTCCTGTGCCCAATAACTCCCTGAACATCGGCAAATCACGAGGAGTTGATATAATCAACACTTCCTGTATTCCTGCCAACATAAGCGTGGATAAAGGATAATAAATCATTGGTTTGTCATAAACCGGCATGATTTGCTTGGAAATGGATTTTGAAAGAGGATAAAGCCGCGTTGCACTTCCTCCGGCCAGAATTATGCCTTTCATAATTTATATATTTATGTGAAAGTGGAAAATTAATTTTTGTTTCGCAATTCTTTCAATGAATACCCTTGCCGATCTTTATCCGACAAAAGCAATTGATCCACAGCAATCGACCATTGGATTGCCAAATCAGGGTCCAAACAGTTCAAGGTCCGCTCTGTAGATGGCGAATAAACATTATCAACCTTATAGGCAAATGTAGCTGTTTCGCTCAACACTAAAAAACCATGGGCAAAACCTCTTGGAATAAAAAATTGTTTTTTATTCTCTCCGGATAATTCTACGGCAACATATTGGCCGAAAGTCGGAGAATTTTTACGGATATCAACTGCCACATCCAACACAGCCCCCTGAATTACTCTGACCAATTTTGCCTGGGCGGTCTCACCCTCCTGATAGTGTAATCCTCTGAGTACTCCATAAGAAGATTGAGATTCATTATCCTGAATAAAGGACACCAAACCTATATTTTCTTCAAATTCTTGCTGGCGAAAAGTTTCCATAAAGTAACCACGAGCATCATTAAACACCTTAGGTTCAATGATAAAAACGCCTGGAATTATTGTCTCTATATAATTCATATGTAAAGATTCTCTAAAGAGAGGCAAAGATAATTAATAATGCCGAAACTACAATATCATCACAAAAAAGCGAAAATATATTTGGAAAATTCAAATTATCTCACTTACTTTGCACTCGCTTTTAAAAAAGCACACGAATGGTTCCTTGGCCGAGTGGCTAGGCACCGGTCTGCAAAACCGTCTACGGCGGTTCGAATCCGCCAGGAACCTCATAAAAAAAGCTCCGAGACTGTTGATTTACAGTGATTTCGGAGCTTTTTTATTTTTTTATCGCAAGAAGGTTTACTTAAATTCAAATTCCGCGACTTTCACCAAACCATCTTTTTGCTTTAATTCTTTCGACATTTGAAGACATATTACCTGACGTTGTTCCCGACTGGTAGCGTAGTTGGTAAAAACCTCCACCATCACCGTCGATGGACCTTCTGCTTTTACCTGGGAATCCCCGAAATAATTTACAAATACCTGATAAGTTCCTCGTTGAGCTTTTTTCAACATAAATTGCTCAGGACCATACCCTTGTGTTATATCGCGGCTGATGCGCCCTCCCATGGCGGTTTGCGGGTGACTGTAAAAGCATTTTTCGCCGGAAGGATCCGTGACATGTAAATCAATATCTGTGCTGTTTTTATTCCAATTGATGACTACCCGAACATCAACAGGCATGGATTGAATCAACTCTTTTTCTATCTCTCTTGTTTTAAGGCGATGATTAGTTATCAATCGATTCATCTCTGTGACAACTACTTCCTCGATACCGGCACTTCGCCAGGAAATAGCATTGGAATAAGGTTGCGTCAACAAAGAATATAAAGAATCAAGTGCTATTTGATTTTTCCCGGCATCAGCTAAAGCCAGTGCATAATCTCGATAACTCTGCGGTTCCATGGGACGCCACCGGATCACTTTACTGCATACATAAGCCTCTAACGAATATTCTCCATATTCTTTCAGACGGTAACCTAACAAACGAAAAAGGGAAGCATTTTCCAATTCCATATCGGCAATTGATGTCAAAATCCGCAATGCTTTTGCCTGATCTTTATGTTGAAAAAACCAATCGGCCATATCGAAATAAAAAGCAGGCGTCCCGATATAAACAGACCGTATATCAAGATAAGTACGATAATCGGCGTCTATATCGCCCGTTAATTTTTTCATATAATCATTATCCTGCTTAATTTCAACTCGCTTGATAACCGGTTGCAATTCCTTGGATTTTACATTTTTAACCGCTTCTTCTTTTTTTGCTATAGGAGACGTAAAACGGAGCGCCGATTTGTTATCGCTAACATCTGCCCTGTCTCTATCTGCACGGGCATATTCTGCTTGTGACTCCGGTACAATCATCATATCCATCGCCACTTCATCTTCAGCAACTTCGGCTATACGATCGTTCAATTCAACGGATTCGACAACAGCGGCTTCTGAAACCTCTATATGATCCAGATCATCCGGTTGTGGGTACCTGGGTTTAGTAACCAGAAAATCTGTATTCCACCACTGTTTTAATGTTTCTGCAGACTCTTTCGCTGCAGCAAGCATGTCTCGCCGTTGTTGCATACGAATAGTTAACTGATTTTGTTTCCACTGATTGTATTCGGCCAATAATTCAGCCGGAGGAGTAATCTGATAGGTAATATAATCCTGCAAAGTTTCCAATACAATCAACGAAGTATTGCGGGTAACAATTCCAAATTGTTGTCCTAATTCTGTCAACTCGGTTTTATTTTTTTCATACTGCATATCTAATTCACTGATTTTTTTCTGCGCCCACATTTTATAAATATTCCCTTGAGAAACAGCATTTTCCGAATTCAGCATTACCTTTTTTTCTACAGATATGCGATTGCCGTAACCGAATAATAATGTAATTTCCGCACTGTTGCCTTCCAGGATGCCGGCAATGGAAAAATTATTTTGCACAGATGCCAATTTCGACGGATATACTTCCGACACGTTGTCTGATTTTCGGATGCCTATAAATTGAAGTGATTCGTTCATCAATTCGGTAATGGCTTCCTGATGTGATACGGCATTGAGATTGATCAGTTTTCCGCCACTTTGCATAGTGATCCATTTAAGCGCACTGTAATCTGACTTGGAGGAAGAAGTAATGCAATGAATTGGTCTTCCCAAACTCCCGGATAAAAACGAATCCGACTCGCCCAAGGTTGACATTCCATCTGAGAATAATAAAAATTCCCGCTGCAACAAATATTTCAGATTCATTGTTTCATAATTAGTGCCTCCATCATAATCACATTGTTGAAGTGTCGTACGCAGCTCTGCCCAATTTCCATCTTTAATTTGAAAAGATTGCGCTTTAGTAAATGTATTATTCAATAAATATAATTGGATGGTTAAATTTTTTTTATCTCTTATGATGGCATCCAACAACTCCAACTCACGCGGAATATCACGCTGCAAGCCGCTTAACGAAGTATCCCAAATCAACCCGATGTTGTCACTCCATATTTTTTTCTGTTGTGGCGCTTCTATAGCGCAAGATGCTAAAAAATAATGACTTCCTGCTGCCGACTGCATCCATACCTGCGGAATTTCATTAGCTGCAGGAAGTGAAAATGCCAATGATCGCAAAGGTTTGTAATCCCGGCGCGAATAATCAGCTACATAATTGCTTCCCAACTTATCAAAAATCAATTCATTGTCAAGCTTTTCATCCATTTGAGGTTTTTGCCTGCTTTGCAATACAGTAGCCTTGAGCGAAAACCGTGGAATACTTTCTTTGTAATCCATCGGTAATCGATAGATCAACCGGCCTTTTTCTATTGGTAATTCTTGTTCATAGCCTATAGAAATGGTACGGGTTCCATTGGCAGGGATAGGATAAATACGGGTCCGAAAATTATTTCCTTCCACCCGTTCCAATAACCCCGGATCAACCCGGCGCTGTTCTATTTCTTCGAAAACTTGTGTAGCTTTTGCCTTTTCCACAGGAACAGCTTCTCGCATTTTCCCATTAATATCTAAAACATAATGACTTACAGTTACACCAGCGGGCATAGGAAACAATAATTCTCCTTCAAGAATCTTTCCGGTACGGTTTTTAAATGTCATAGTAAACCGGGTGGTAGCAATAGTACCGGTAATATCGACTTTCACATCCAACGATTCCAAAAACACATCTTGTGTATTTTGATTTCCTCCCGAACGAAGTAACGGCATCTGGGCCGGCAAATGAGCAATTACAAAAACGGACACAATGGTCAAAACAGCTTTAATTTTCATATCGTATATGGTATTATAAATTTGACTTCATTTACATAGATAATAAAAAAATGTAAATTCCATAAAGGAACGAAAAAAAATCACATTTCCCATTTGCCCATTCTTTAATGTTAAAAAAAGTGTTTTTTTTATAAATTCTGCCAAAATCGCAGAAAATCTTCTTTATGTTAATTTTAACAACTTTGCAGTCATAAAAAATCTTTCTACCTTTGGCACTCCGCGCAAGCAAGACAAGAGAGAAACATAAATATAATGTTATTTTAATAAATTAAATTTAATTCAATGGCAGACGCAATTTCAAGAAGATCTTTCCTTCGGAAAGGTGGAACAGCAGCGTTAGGTCTTACCGGCCTTTCTATTCTTCCGAATACTGTTCTCGGTAAAAGTTTTAGCGGTGTTACAGCACCAAGTGACAGATTGAACATCGTTGGTGTTGGTGTCGGAGGACGTGGCTCAGGGGTACTCAAAGCCATGTCAAGTCAAAACATTATCGGGCTTTGTGACGTGGACTGGAAGTATGCTGCAAAAACTTTCGATGCATATCCTAATGCAAAACGTTACTGGGATTATCGCAAAATGTATGATGAATTGGGTAAATCCATCGACGGTGTGATGGTTGCAACCGCAGACCATACCCACGCGATTATCGCTTCCGAGGCATTAACCATGGGAAAACATGTTTATTGTGAAAAACCACTTACCCACTCGGTTTATGAATCTCGTTTGCTGACTAAATTAGCTGCTAAATATAAAGTAGCTACTCAAATGGGTAATCAGGGTAGTTCTGCAGAAGGAGTTCGCCAGGTTTGCGACTGGATCTGGAATGGTGAAATCGGAGAAGTACGTAAGGTAGAAGCTTTCACCGACCGTCCTATCTGGCCTCAAGGATTAAATGCTCCAACTCAAGGACAATGGGTTCCTGATACTTTGAATTGGGATTTATTTACCGGCCCGGCCAAATTAATCCCTTACAATGCAATCTATCACCCATGGAACTGGCGCGGATGGTGGAACTATGGAACAGGTGCTCTTGGTGATATGGCCTGCCACATTATGCATCCGATTTTCAAAGGCTTGCAATTGGGTTATCCTACTAAAGTACAGGGAAATTCCACCTTATTACTTCAAGATTGTGCTCCTACTGCACAATCAGTGAAATTTACATTCCCGGAACGTAAAGTTTCTAACGTCAAAAAAATCAAATTCCCGGAAGTCGAAGTTTATTGGTACGATGGTGGCATCAAACCCATGTTACCTAAAGGTTGGCCGGAAGGAAAAAATATGAATGACGACGGTGGTTGCGTTATTTTCCACGGAACAAAAGACACCTTGATCTGCGGTTGTTATGGTGTGAGACCATGGTTATTGTCTGGTCGTACTCCTGTCGCTCCAAAAACTCAACGCGATGTTACCGAAGGTCACGAAATGGATTGGGTACGTGCTTGTAAAGAAAGCGCCGATAGTAGAATCAAAACAGCTTCCGATTTCAGCGAAGCAGGCCCATTCAACGAAATGGTAGTTATGGGTGTATTGGCCGTTCGCCTTCAACATTTGAACAAAGAATTAGAATGGGATGGCGTGAACATGCAATTCACTAACATCAGTGACAATGACAAGTTTAACATGGTTTTGTCGGATGACTTCAAGATCGTTGACGGACACCCCACTTTCAATAAACCAAGTATTGAAATCAACGCCAAATCATTTGCACAAGAATTAATTAAACATACTTATCGGAGCGGCTGGAGTTTACCGGCAATGCCATAAGTACTGAATATTACACATGGAGGCATGGAGAAAATTAACTTTTCTCCCTGTCTCCTTTGTTTTGATTATTCATAAATTTTTTAATATAAAATAAATCATGAAAAAAGTTAGTCAATTAGCGAGTGTATTAGTAGCATCTTCTTTACTGTTTTCTTGTGAAGGCGGTAATAAGGTAAAAACAATTGCAGAAATGAATGGAGAACTTTATGCACCCGGACAGGAAACTTCCTATATAGAAGTACCTAAAACAGGAGTATCTGAAAGCGATACTATACCCGCCTATACAATTATTGAACGGCCTCAGGTTAATTTAGACGGAGCATTTCCTATCGACAAAGATGGTTATTACATCCTGTTTGATGGAACTTCGACAAAAGGATGGAGAGGTTATGGTAAAGATGCATTACCTGGAAAATGGGTCATCGAAGAGGGAACATTGAAATTTTCAGGTGCCGGCGGTGGTGAAGCGCAAGAAAAAGATGGCGGAGATATTATATTTGCTCACAAATTCAAAAACTTTGAAGTTTCAATTGATTGGAAAGTAGCAAAAGGTTCTAACTCAGGTATCTTCTATTTGGCTCAGGAAATTAAAGACCAGCCGATTTATATTTCTGCTCCTGAATCGCAAGTATTGGACAACGTAAACCATGTGGATGCGAAAATGGGTGTAGATGGTAATCGTCAATCTTCTTCTTTATATGATATGATACCGGCGAAACCGCAAAATTCCAAACCTTTCGGAGAATGGAACAATACTACTATCACTGTTTACAAAGGCACTGTATTACATGCTCAAAATGGACAAAACGTAGTTGAATACCACTTATGGACTCCACAATGGACAGAATTACTGCAAGCCAGCAAATTCAGCCTAAAAGCCTGGCCATTGGCTTTCGAATTGTTGAACAACTGTGGTGGTGAAAAACGTGAAGGGTATATCGGTTTACAAGATCATGGAGATGATGTTTGGTTCCGTAATATCAAAATTAAAATTTTAGACTAATTTCTACAATCCATGAAAAAAATCATTCAATTAGCATCTATTGCAGTTTTATTGACAATGGTTACAAGTTGCTGCGGAAACTGCAAACAAGATGAATGCAAACTGAGTGCGAATAAAGTACAAATTGATAAAAGTACCATTGGGCTCCAGTTGTATTCCTTACGCGATGATATCAACAGCTTCGGCATCGACAGTGTTATTACTGCTGTTGGCAAAATGGGTTATAAATTCATTGAAGCTGCCAATTATGGAGACGGTAAATTCTATGGAATGACTCCGGAAGAATTTAAATCAAAATTGGAAACCGCCGGATTAACAGCCATGTCATCCCATACAGGAAGATCGCTTCCCGATGACCCATCCACTGCCAATTGGGATGAAATCTGGGCTTGGTGGGATCAGGCTATTGCCGCCCATAAAGCTGCCGGAATGAAATACATCGTAACTCCGGGAATGCCGACTCCTCCTACCCTGGACGGTTTGAAGATTTACTGTGATTACTACAACCAAATCGGAGAAAAATGCAAAGCCAACGGAATGATGTTCGGATACCACAACCATGATTACGAATTCAACAACAAGATTGAAGACCGGGTTATGTTGGAGTATATGATTGAAAACACCAATCCTGAACTGGTTTGTTTCGAATTGGATGTGTATTGGGCAGTCATGGGTAAACGCGGACCAGTGGAATTGTTCCAAAAATACCCGGGACGTTTTGGCCTGTTGCATATCAAAGACCATAAAGAATTAGGAGAAAGCGGTATGATCGGATTTGATGCCATCTTCCGTTATTTATCTGATGCAGGCACTAAATATTTAGTAGTAGAAGTTGAACAATACAACTACGCTCCACAAGAAAGCGTAAAACAAAGTCTGGATTATTTGACTACCTATTATTAATTATTTTTTCAAAACAAAATGAAAACCGTTCTCGTTATATATGAGAACGGTTTTTTTATGTAAATAATTGATTCCATTAATATAACCAAATATGAAGAAAGTATTTTTCATTCTATTGTTAATCTATATGACACCTCTTGCTGCTCAAACTCAACAAGATGATGCTGCACCAATAGATTCTGTAAATAAACCCGGTTGGCTGGAACGGTATCGACTAAAAAATGCTGAAAAAGCAAAGAAAGGAGAATTTATGATCACACCTATGGCCGGGCCGGGATATACACCCGAATTGGGCTTCTCTTTGGCCGGAGGTGCATTGATGTCATTCAAAACCAACAAATCGGATTCTTTATTGCAACGCTCTTCTATTCCCATGACGGTTGGCATAAGCTCTACCGGAGCGGTATTCGTTTCGTCTAAAGCAACAACATTCTGGCTGCAGGACCGGCTAAGGGTGAATGCCGATATTTGGTTCAAACACATGCCCGACAATTATTTTGGTGTCGGTTATGATAAAAACAGTACCATTCCCAAGTCTGATTCCACCACTCAATACGACCGATTGTGGTTTCAAATAAATCCGCAGGTATTCTGGGAAATTAAAGAAAATTATTTTATCGGAGGAGCATTGGATATTAATTACACCAAAGGTAAAAATCCCGCAACTTTAGTCGCCGATGATCCTAACTATACGGCTTATAACGATAGACCTTTCAATGCCGGATTGGGATTACACGCCATGATCGACTCGCGCGACATTCCGGTCAATGCCTGGAAAGGGTGGTATCTATTGGCGCAAGCTATGATTTACGGACATTATTTGGGTGGACAAAATAATTACCAGGTTTTCAATGTGGACGTCCGTCACTACATTCAACTTTTTAAACCGGGACAAACGCTGGCTTTACAAATCCGAGGCCGTGCAGCGACAGATCAAGTGCCTTATGGCGAAATGTCTCAATTAGGTACTCCTTTTGATCTAAGAGGTTATTTATGGGGACAATACCGCGACAAATGCATGTTGTTTGGCATTGCCGAATATCGGCATTCTTTTTATAAAAGAGATGGAAAACGTAGTCCTCATGGTTTAGTAGGATGGATTGCCGGAGGATCCATAGCTCCCGATTTAGGCTTTCACGACTGGCTTCCCAATGGCGGTATCGGTTATCGTTTCGAAGTACAACCCAGAATGGCTGTGCGCTTAGATATGGGATTCGGAAAAAACAGCAGGGGATTTTATTTTAATTTTAATGAGGCGTTTTGATTTATAAAAAATAAACTTCAAATAAAAAACGAAATTAAGCAGAGCGTTGCGAATTAGCTGATAAATAATTCGCAACGCTCAATTTTTATATAGCTATGGGCTGAAAACCGGTGGCAGGAATGCATATCAAACCTACGATAAATCCGGAAATGGGTAAAAACAAAGATTTTAATATGTAATTTGAGGCTGTTTTTCTAAGATTTAGTATCTTTGGCAAGTATAAGCCTTTGAACCAGCAGACGCCGGTATGTGTAACTGACATAGTGTAAAATGGCAACTACACTGCATAAAAGTTGCACCTTATACAGTCATCATCCTTAAAATGGGATGTTTGCTGTAACAAAAAGCAATTCAGTGTAATCTGTTTTTTAGTTAGGGGTCAGCGACGAAAATGGTAAAATGTAAAATAGAATCAAGAAAATGAAACGAAGAAAAATTTATTGTATATTAGTGGCTATCATATTTTTAAACAGTTGTGCCACGCAGAGAGTAAGTACGATAGTGGGTTGCGATTACGACAACAAGAAAAATGTAACAAATTATTTTGTACTTCCCTATGGTTCGGTTGATATCCCGAATAAATGGGAACGGACAACTTACAATTCGACAAGTAAACAGCAATTTTTGACTAATGATGAAAAAGTAATCATAGCGGTTTCATTTGGACCTTGTAATAAGTACGAGTTCAACGCTGAAAACTCTAAAAAAGAATTCGATTTTGTGAAAGCATTTTACAAGTGGGACTCTGAATATTTCGTAAATGATTATGGATTAAATCAAGAATTAATAGAAGAAAATGTTGCTGACAATTATATCGTTTGGAGAGTTTACGGAGAATATAATAACAGTTCGTGGGACACCTATTTTCTTTTTGGAGAGAAAGGCG
Source organism: Bacteroidales bacterium (assembly GCA_031553835.1). Classification (GTDB taxonomy): domain Bacteria; phylum Bacteroidota; class Bacteroidia; order Bacteroidales; family Azobacteroidaceae; genus JAVBKX01. The sequence continues at coordinate 25,154 of JAVBKX010000006.1, read as the reverse complement.
GATATTCAAAAAGTTTTTCTGTAATGGCAACAGAGAAATGGACACGAGAACAAAAAATCAATTTCCTGAAAGAAATGTACGTAAAAAAACAAGATTGACAGAATGCCGAACCCCTAACTTGCGTCCTGCCTGCAGGCGGGCTGAAGTCGGTAATTGAACTTTTGTCGCCCGCTTTGGCTTTTGTCTCGGGGGATAGTGAAGCCGTCCGCAAGCCCGCTCGCAAGCAGCCGCCGGAACGTTAGCACTCATGTAAGAAACAAGAAAAAATACAATTATGGCAAGAGCAACAACAAAAGAACAATTGAAGCAAACGAGTGAGGAAAATTTTACGAAATTATTTGCGCTTATTAATTCAATGACTAAAGACGAACAAGAGAAATCGTTTTCATTTGAAGACAGAGATAGAAATATTCGAGATGTTTTGGTGCATTTGTACGAATGGCATCAACTGTTATTGAATTGGATTAATTCCAACCAAACAGGAAATAAAACTAATTTCTTACCAGAACCGTACAACTGGAAAACATACCCTCAAATGAATGTCGGATTTTGGGAAAAACATCAAATGACATCATTGGAAAAATCCGTAACAATTTTGAAGAAAAGCCATTCGGATGTAATGAAAATCATTGATACTTTCTCAAATGAAGAATTGTTTACGAACAAATATTTTTCATGGACAGGGACTACAAGTTTAGGTAGTTATTGCGTATCAGCCACAACAAGTCATATGATTGGGCGATGAAAAAGATTAAAAAACATAAGAAAGATTTGTCGTAAATACGGAAAGGGGAAAAACACGAGTGCTAACTTGCCGCCCGCTCGCAAGCAACCGTGGGAACGATAGGCGTCACTTACGCTAATAACAGTAGAAATATAAAAACTTTAAAAACATATTTTATGGCATCAAACATTCCTACAGTTAGACAAGCTGCGTGGATTTCAATAATTCCGCAACTTTTGATAATGGGACTTTTAGTCTATACTTTTTACGTACTCGGATTAAAAGAACCTATATTGTACAGTGCATTAACATACCTGATTCTCTCCTTTGGACTTAGGAATATCATTGCTTGTAGTCACAGGAGCGGAATGAGACTTGTTAAGCAACAAAAATTCGAAGAAGCTATTTCTTACTTTGAAGACAGCGTTGATTTCTTTACTAAATATCATTGGCTTGACAAATATCGCTATTTAACACTTTTAAGCTCTTCGAAAATGAGTTACAAAGAAATGGGATTATGTAATATTGCGTTTTGTCATAGCCAAACCGGGAATGGACAGAAGTCTAAAGAATATTATGAGAAAACATTGAAAGAGTTCCCTGAAAATGGATTAGCAAGAGCAGGATTAAATATGATTAATTCGGTTGAACGAAACAACATGGATGAAACAATACCCTGAAAAGCGAACGCCTAACTTGCGTCCTCGCAAGCGGGCCGAAATCAGTAGTTTGAGCTTTTGTCGCTCGCTTCGGCTTTCGTGCCGGTGGCCAGCGAAATGCACCACAATCCGCCCGAAAAGCAACCGCCGGCACATTGGCTATCAGCGCCAGCAATGAACAAAAATGTAATGAAATTAATTGAAAACAATATGAAAAAACAATTAGTAACCTTTTTAATCTGTTTATTTACAGTGTTGAATGTTTATTCGCAAAACAGTTCCGGCGAAATTTTATCAAAAGCAGAAACAACACAACTCTTTAGTGAAAGTGTGAAGAAAAAATTTAACATTCAATATCCGATTAGGAGAGTTTATGCGTACAATGACAATTCGGGTGAATATAGAGTAGCTATATCCGAAAGTTTTAATGGTATTTATGAAGGAGAAAAATACAACAACCTTTATCCGGGAGACACTTTGCACCGACAGATAAAAGCATTTCTCTTTAGACTGTCAGGTGATACTTTGGTAAAAGTCCGAGAAACATATGATTACACAGACCATAACGAAGTATCTATTTGGTTTTGGACAAAGTATTGTGAATTTTCCGATATTGACGGAGACGGACTCGTCGAACCAATTATTATTTATGGGACAGAAGGAGATTGGCCGGATTCTTTCCGCGTAAAAATACTTACTTGGTATAAGAATAAAAAATACGCTATTCGTCATCATAATTGTATCTTGGACGATTGCCGCATTACCGAAATTGACGAAAGTTTCTATAACCTGCCTGAAAGCATACAAGAACATGTGAAAAATATTATAAAGACTATAGAAGAAAGAGGCCATGCTTATTTTGGACATTGGGAAAACGCAATGAATGAAAATGTTGATAATGGATTGGAATTTTCAAATAAGTTTGATTGGTGAAATGAAGAAACTATAAAAAGCATCTGGGCTTATAAAAGTGAGAATGGACAAGGAATTTGGCAATATCTATGGTACGACAAAGAGAATAGAAAAGCATATTATGAAGAATTCAGCCTTTAAGACAGATAAAATGCCAGCAGCCAACTCACAGCCTGCTTTCAAGCGGGTTGACGAGCGATTTGCATCGTCTGTCGTCCGCACGGGCCTGTTAGGTGCAAACAACAACAGCGTGACTAAAACGTCAGAGTAAATGACCTGACTTAATATAAATCAATTATTTACAAACTTAAATTTTTATTTTATGTTAAAAGTTCGATTAAATTTGAGGAAAGTGATTGCAATGGCAATCTGCCTCGCAGTAACAACAACAATATATGCCCAAAATGGAGATATTTATATGGCGGGCAAAGATGGAAAACTTGGAAAAGTCTGGAAGAATAGTGTAGAATTATATTCTGTCGCAGACGGAACGAATTCTGTCAATTTCGACTGTATCTATGTTTCAGGAAATGATGTTTTTACAGGTGGAACTATAAATGATGGCAGTAATACCAAAGCTGTCATTTGGAAAAACGGTTTGCTATTGTATCAATTAACTTCGGGTAATGTTCAATCTATTTCTGTTTCAGGAGATAATGTATATGTTTGTGGTAGTTATAGTACCAATGCTGTTCTTTGGGAAAACAACACAATGACTACACTTGGTCAGGGTTCTTATCATTCTTCATCAGATTATGTGTATTATTATGCTACAGCAATGCAGGTAGTCGGCAATGATGTGTATGTCGTAGGTTATACCAACAATGATAGGTCTTATAATTCAGGCAGGATTTGGAAGAACGGAACAGAATTGTATTGGGTCGCCAATGCAGTATTCACTGACATTGCAGTATCGGGCGAGAATGTATATATTTCTGGATATAAAAAGGATGAATCGTTTCGCGAGATTGCAACAGTTTGGAAAAACGGCGATGAATTATATTCTGAACCCGGCGATTTTTCAGCAATGAGTGTTTTTGGGAATGATGTCTATGTTGCAGGTTATACCATTAATAATGGATCAACAAAATATGCAAAAGTTTGGAAAAACGGCACAGTTCTTTATCAACTCACAGATGGAACAACAGATACGAGAGGGAATGATATTTGTGTAAAAGACAATGATGTTTATGTGTTGACAAGAACATTTGCTGCACAAAATAAAAATATTGTTTGGAAAAATGGCGTTGAATTATATGATATGGGAAGCCAAGTTGTAAATGCAATTTGTCTTCCGTCAAGTGCTACTACTGCTGTTGAAAATATTGAGATACAAAATCTACAAAATCTACAAATCTACCCAAACCCTGTGAAAGACAAGTTATTTATTCAAAGTGAAACAGGTATTAGCAAATTTGAAATTTACGACATTACAGGAAAGCAAATGCTCACAGGCAATATGGCAAATATTAAATCAATCAATATTTCGGCATTACCTACAGGAATTTATGTTTTGAAAATTGGCAATTATAGTGGGAAATTTGTGAAAGAATAATATTAACATGCCAGCACCTAACTTGCCGGCCTGCTTTCAGGCGGGGGTGAAAACGTGGTTTTCAACTTTTGTCGTCCGCGCCACCTTCGGCATCGGTGGACAGTGAAGCGCACCGCAATCCCGCTCGCAAGCAACCATCAAACCGTTGAAGTAATAATAAAATAGAAAAAAATGATAACAATGAAAAAGGTTTTCTTATTTAGCGTTTTTGCAATCTTGATAGTATTTAATACAAAAGGACAATCAATTAAAAATTGTTCAACCTGTGGAAAAATATTATTAACAGAAAAACAACTTGAAGGAAAAAGCATTGATGAACTTGCTTTACTACGTAACGAAATTTTTGCACGAAAAGGTTATGTATTTAAAAATGAAATGTATCAGGAATATTTTGAAGCGCAAGATTGGTATAAACCAGCAGCATCTAATGATGGGATAAAATTATCGAATATTGAAACTCAGAATGTAAATTTATTGAAGTCCCTTGAGGAAAAAATTCAAAAAAAACGAGACGCTGCCATTCGAGATTTAAAGAAGTTAAAAAAAGCAATCAATGAAAATAATGAGCAAGTAGTAGATAATTTTTTACATGAAAAGGACGGCAGTGTTTCGTATTTGAAAGAAATTCTCAACTATATGAACCTCGACGATATTAATTGGAATAGAGGAAGAGCCCTTTATAGTGTTCAAATAGATAATGGATTTCAGATCTCTACATATAGGATATTTATTGATGATAACATTATTACGATAAGAGGTGGAAATGACAGGCATTCGGAAATTTTTGGCGATTTTAATGACGGTTATTCGAATTATCATTCAGAAGGAGAATCTGCTTTGTGGTGGATATTTGAAATGACTGATAATGGAATTGTATTCAAAGAGTTCAACGGAGCAGGATAATGAAAGCTCTTTTTTATATACTGATAGTTTTATGTTTGGGTGTTATTTCCTGCGACCGTATTAAGAGCAAAGGGAAAGACATTGCTATGAAAACTGAGCAGAAAGTAAAAAATAAATCGAAAAATATTGCAAACAAAATGTTCCCACATTTTGATGCAGACAAAGCCGACACTGAAGACAATAAAAAAAGATATGAAGAGTATTTGGAAGTTGCGCTGACACCCGATGTTTCTTCAATTTTTTGTTTCGGCGATTTTCTTGGAGTGGATTATAAAGTTTTATTTTCATTTACTTGTGACTCTACAACTATTCAACAAATAATTAAGCAAAAAAACTTGGAACTTAGTAATGAACCTGATGATACAGGATTAGTATTTCCAGATATGTTTGACTGGTGGAACAAAGAAAAAATAAAAAATATGAAGGCATACAACTGTGAGACTGAACATGGGATTTGGCAATATTTATGGTACGATATAGAGAATAAGAAAGCATATTACGAAGAATTCAGCCTTTGACGAGCGATTTGCACCGTCTGTCGTCCACACGGGCCTGTTAGGTGCAAGCAACGACAGCGTGACTAAAATTAAAATTCAAACATGAAAAAATATAAATTTATCAGATGTTACAGTAGTGTTATGTTCACTAATGTTGTTCTTTTTTTATTTTATAGCTGCGGGATAAATCCTTCTGTGAAAGAATGTAGTGTGCCTTTAGCAATCAATACAGAAGATGTCCGAAATTTGGAGGTATTAAATGATATAATCTTTCATTATGAAGATGCTTTGAAAAACATATCCATTGATGCAGGGCCAAAAAGAGCCGAAAAATCAGACGACATGGATAGTATGCATGGTAATCAATTCTTCTATACTTGTCCGTCATATATCTATCAGGTTGTTTCTGCAAAAGATTCCATAGCATTTAAAAAAGCCTGTCAGGCACTTGATAAATCGTTCAGCGAGAAAGATAGAGATGCTTACCTCGGTAGTATCAACTTCCAGCCCAACGATTCCATCATATTGTATGAGTTTTTGTGTCGTCGATGTTCCGGAGAAAATGAGAAAGTATATGTATATCACCAACTTCAATTCAATCCAAAACAGGTAATGCAAGGAAAAGAGAAGGAAATCATTATTCTCAATGAAAATTGGCAATATCTAATTTCTATTGAAGAAGATTTAAGCGGGTATTTCCCATAGCAAAGAATAAGTTGGCGGCAAAACCGCCGAAGTGTAAAAAATGTAATTAGCAATATAAACAGATCGCAAATGAAAACAAAAATTCTTTTACTCGTGACATGGACGGTTCTTTCTTTCAGTTGTGTTCAAGGACAAGGAAACACTAACAATCTCAATAATAAAAACTCAAAAAACATCAATGAGGAAAGTAAAAAAGAACCTGAAAACTGTATTAAAAACAGCACCTTGACTTTACCTCTGAGTAGCGAATTTGAACATGAAGAATATAGTACATCACAAGAGTGCCTATTGAATGGAGAAGATTGGACTTGTGGGGACGGAGAAGCACTTCGATACATACCATTGCCATCCAAAGAGAATATACAAGTAATATTAGTGCCGATGGATTGTGGCGATTTCTCTTATCGGTATTATTTGTTAACAGTAAAATACAACCGGATTATAGGCAATTTGTACGTAGAGGGTGAATGGTTTGAACCCGGCAGTTCCAAAGAAAAAATGATAGAAACTACTCGATTTGAAATTTCCAAAGACTATGTTATATCCGTATTTACGAAGTATGAGAACCAGGAAACAAAACATCAATATAATATAGATAGTAGTGGAGCAATTTTAAAAATCTAAAACAAAAATAATATGAATACAATACTTAGATGCTTTTTTATTATTTTGACAATTTCTATCCCACTCATGCTACATTCATGTAAGCAGAAAGGGCAAAATCTTCCATTGCCAATGGAAACAGTAAACCAAACCGATACAATAATTCATGGCGACCTTTATGTCCCTTGCGGACAGGATTCAATCGTTTGTATTTTAAAAGACAATGGTTGGCGAAAAGTCATATATACCACAACTATTCTCGATGGTAATATACATTACAAAATATTCGACACTGCCGAAAATCTCAGAGAAATAGCATACATCCGATATATACCTTTGGCATTCGATTCGACCAATTACGATACTGTTATGTTCCCACATCCCGATTCGGTGGTACAATACAACAATAATGGAGTAATTTGCAAAACAGGGTTGGTGGAATATGAAGCAAACAATTATTTGTACACTATATCGCCAAGTTGGACCAAGGACTGCAGTTACGATTCAACAGGTATTCTAACTCAAATGATAATTTTTACTGCACCCGGATCTTTCCATTTTGTTTCGGAATCGTATTACCGTAATGGACAAATAAAAGAAAAATGGATACAAGGCGAATCGTTTGCTTCCGGTGCTTGCCTGGGCACTACCGAATGGGATTCGCTTGGCAATAAAATAAAAGAACGCGAGTATGATTACAAAATGCAGAAAAAGAATTGGACATCATACAACGAACGGTTTTGCGTTGAAACAACTACCGAGTATTATCCCAATGGACGAATAAAGCAAGTAACCAAAACAAAAAGTTTTGTAGAAAGCGAAGAATGTCCCTGTGGACAATGGATATATTACGACGAAAAAGGTCAGAAAGTCCGTACCGAGCAACATAAACCTTGCAACAATTTTTTAATTGATTGTGGAAATGAGTAACAAAATCAATATGAATACGCTACTTAAAATAGTCACTGTTTTTATATTTATACATTTAAGCGGGTATATGCACGCGCAAAAAATATGTCCCGATGAATCGGTGAAAGTAGATAAAAAGAAGATAAAACAGTGCAAAAAAACAGAAAATAAATTTGGATTTTAACACAGTACCTGTTTTCAGGAGGGTGACGAGCGGTGGAATGTTGGGCACAATGTACAGACAATGCGACTAACAATAAAATAAGAATAAGATGAGAAAAAACTGTTTAATAGTAATGATTTCATTGATTATTTTTTCTTGTAACGGAAAACAAGGAAAAACAACAATGCAAAATATAAGAGAAAACACAACACATGTTGCGGTTGACACTCTGCTTGCAGATTCTATTGTAAGCGAATCGGTCGTAGATGAAGACAATGTGCAATACGACCAGATAACCAAAGAAGAAGCTATTACTTTCTTGAAAAAATTCAAGCAATTGGTGCTAAAACAAGATATAGAGCAACTAACAGAGTTGATCAACTTTCCGTTAATTTCCGACTGTTGGTATATGGTGCATGGCAACTATGATACTGTTAGTTCCACTGTACCATTTATGAAAAAGGACTTTATACAACATCATTCTAAAATAATTGACAATGAAATGATAAGACTTCTCAAATTATTTGATTTCAACAAATCGTTTCAAGAGGGCTACCATAAAGATATTCGAATCAATAAAATAAAAACCATTTCAATGGACATATCTTTTTATACCAATGATGACACAGAGCCTGATTTTGGTAAATTTTACATAGGAATTGGAAAAGAACAAATTGAGCCTGATTGGAAAAGTGAATGGGGATCCATTTACCATTTCAAGAAAATACATGGGGAAATTAAATTATGGTTGATTCAACCTGTAGGATAAAAACAATATGAACACAAATTTTAAATACCGATTTATTATTTTGGCATTGCTGCCTGCCACACTGTGGGCGCAAAATACCAACGAAGTGAAATTTTTGAACGCCTGTAAAGACGAAGTAAAAGCAATCAACAGTCAGGAATTATACAAAAAACAAATACTTTGGGGTGCAGAGCCGGACAATGACGGAAACGTAAGTATAACGGATTATACAAATCAATCCGACGCAAATATGATTTATTACGACAACGATGGCCGAATTCGAAAATTCATCATGATGTTCAACTACCCAGAAACCATTCGTTTTTCGATGCATTATTTTGATAAAGATGGCTATGTGGTTTCTTCTATCTGTTACGAGCGTTCGGCAATGGATACTTCTGTTATCGGAGTTCGTTACATGCACAAAAATAAATTGATCTATGTCGATATTGAATTACGGGACGAAGAAGAGAACGTAGTCAAAGTTATCAAACATTATAGTAGAACAACAGAACGGTTGCCGGACAAAAATTACAATGCCATTCTGCATGTTGATAGTCTTACAAATTATTGCAGAAAAGAAGATTTGACATTCCGCCCCGACGATTACAGAAAAATATATTCTACGTTGCCAAAAGTCGGCGAAAAAACAATCGTAAATGTACGGGAATCCAATATTCATGAAAAACCATCGGATAAAGCCAATATTGTAACTGCCGCACACTTGGGGGATATTGTCGAGATCACAGAGGACTTGAAAAACGGTTGGTATAAAATACAACAGAACGAAAAAAGCGGCTATGTGAAGGCCGAATTTCTTGAACTTGTTGAACATGAAATCCACCCGGAGTTGCAAAAATTGGATAAACTGTTTGTTGTTGGCGATTTTGATGGTGATGGAAAACAGGATACTATTTTTCAAAACAATTTTTCAAAACGCTACCAAATGGAAATTGATAGCATACCTTTGTCACTTGAGGACGATTGGTTTGAAATGGGGAATTGGTTTTACCGGCAGGAGTCGGAAGTTTACCTCGGTCTCAATAAACAGGGAACGGAAGATTTGTATTTGGGAACAGCATTCGGACTTTATTGTTTGTTAAACATCGGAGACATCAATGCCGACGGTAAGGATGAGATCGCTTTTGTAATCGACCTTTTCGATGAAAGTAAAGTAAATACATGCGTTGTTTATACGCTTTGTCATGGCAAATGGAAAGAATTGAAATCTTTCGGAATCCACGAAAGCGCATTCGAATTCGGGATAGATGAAACAAAGCCTGTATTTACCGAGATAAAAGGGTTTTTAGAAAAGCACAACGGGACATGGATGTATTTAGACTATTCGGAATACATTGCAAGCCCTAACGAACAAACAGAGCCACAATTGAAATCATTGATACTTGAAAAATGTGATAAATAATAATGCCAGCCACCAACTCACAGCCTGCTTTCAAGCGTGAAAGGTTGGTGGCAATCCAACGACAGTGCAAAAATGAAACTATTGAAACTTGACAAATGCCATTAATTAACCTACATCAAACAATGAACACAACTTACAAATATCTTTTACTTCTTTTTGTTTTGCTACCCGAAACATTATGGGCGCAAAGTGTAAACGCATTAAAACTTTTGAATACCTGTAAAGAAGAAATAAAGGAACAGTATGGCGGGAAAAATCCACAACTGAATCCGGGATTAATTGATAATATATTTAATGGTTTTGGAATATTTTTTTGTATCCACAGAAATGAGATACAGTCCTTTTGAAAAGTGACTGACATCCAGTTGCCGGCTTGCTTCCCGGATATTTTGCCTCAGCAATGCTTTCCCGCAAGCATCATGAATCACTAAGCATACTTCTTTGTTAACATCATTATTCATTTCTACATTCAGAAAACCATTGGCGACAAACAGTTTCAAATCAGAAAAAACATTAACATCCTTCATCCCGGATAAAGATGTATCATCATACAATTGACTTTGAGGTATTACTTCCCGGGATTGAAGCGCACTAGCCCATTCTAATTTATAAGAAGAGGTGGTAGTGCCTGCAATATATTCTGCTTTGATCTTGTACTTTTGTCCGGCTTTCAATGAAATAGTATCTTTAAAAGTACCCTGATAAGTCGTTCCTTTTTCGATAATTAATTCGTTATTAATCCAAAGGCGAGACACATTATTGCTTGTGATATAAAAAGAGTACGTCCCTGTATATCGGGGTTGCACCTCTCCTGTCCATCTTACAGAAAAATTATTGGCTTCCACTCCTGCCGCCGGCGAATCGGCTCCCCAATTAAAATCCATACCGGCATCGATCTTCGTTTCTGCTTTGGTTTCAAAATTTTTTCCATTGTAATAAACACCTCTTAGCCCCAAACCATTTCCTTCTATACCTCCGGGATTAACCGACAGACCATTAGCTTCGCGAATGAGCTGAAAAATCTGATCGGGACGAACCACCGAATAATTGGCGCCAAGTGTATTTTTCACTTTTTTGAATGTAGTTGGAGTAACATCTTTCCATGGTTGAGCCTGAATAATAACAAATCTGGGACTTTTACCATCCCAACCTTTTGAAGCGCTATTAATGTGCTCTATCATGGCTTGTTCACCTGTACAATAATTACAGGAAAGAGGCATCGAAGGTAGAGATTCCTTGAAAATAGTCAACGCTCCTCCTGTATTTTGAGTTGTCAATCCTAATAATGTAGAAGCATTGGCAGCAAATATATCACCCGCGTTTTTAGTAATACCTCCGGTAATAGTGTTCCAAATAGTAATGACCCGGATCCCTGCACGTACATTATAATCTTCCGTAGTAGTGACAAATCCCTTCAACGCTTCCCTGCTATTAGTCGCAGGCCAATAATTAGGGTAAGTATAACCGTATCCGGAAGGGCCTGATATCAGATTATCACCGTTGGTCGCAGTCTTATGGTAAAAGTTCAATGCTCCCGGCATTGCATCTACCATCGCCGGAGATATGGTCCACCCGATCGGCACAGAACCCCGGTCGGCGTTATTCCACAATTTACGCATCAAATGCTCCACATATTGTAAGTTATCTCCATCACTAAGGATAAAAGCAACATAGATTTTGTTTTCTAATTCCGGTTTGGCCAACATTGGTTTGGCTTCAATCGTCCTTGGCATCCCGCTATGAAATGTGAGGTTAGAACAATAATCACTGGCTATGGTTGTTATGCCATATCGTGACACCCTGTCCACGCCTGCCTGTTCTTCCGGCCACCAGCCCATATAATTAGCTCCGGCAGGCATCGATGCCAAAAATTTGTTGAGCAATACACTTTCATCGGCCACTTTGGGATCAAGCCACACCACAGCAGCGCCCAAAGCAGTAGCATACTCGCGCAAGGCTGCTTTATGCGCTTCCGGATTTAGTCCGATTAACAAACGATGGTCGAGATTAGGCCAATAATCATCGTACAGTGTCTGATAAACCTCCAGTTTATTTGCGAATTTTCCTCGAAGATCTTCTAAAATCGCCAGATTATAAGGCGGACTGGTTAATTTAGATAATAACGATGGAGAAGCGACCACTGCTTTTTTATTCAGTGCAAGTGTAGTAGCCAGGTTGACCGTATGTATTTCTTCCGGATCATAAACAATTAATCCGGAAACCTCAGGAAGGTATTTTTGCAATACACTCCAAGTATTTGTTTTGCTAATTTCACGGTATTTCACTTTCAATGAATTCAACCAGGTATAAGCGCCTTCCGCAAAAGCATCTCCTTCGTAAGAGAATATTCGTGGCTGACTTTGATTGACAATACCTTTTAATGATGCAAACAAATACATTTCCGCATCTTCATTATTTTGAAGAAAAATTAAATCCTGCGTTTGATTCGACGCAGGAAAAGTGGGCAAAAGCTGCCCTTCAGGCCACACGATCTGAGATTTTACACCAAAGCTAACGGATAGGAATACAAATAAGAAAGTTGTAATTTTAAAACGTGATTTCATTGAAAATAAGTACATGGTATCTTGATTTAATTGTACATTTTATGCAAAAGGCCGATACTTTATTGGTATCAGCCTTTATTACATCCGGAGCGAAAGACGGGACTCGAACCCGCGACCCTAACCTTGGCAAGGTTATGCTCTACCAACTGAGCTACTTTCGCAATTGAGAGTGCAAATGTAGATATTTTTCAATAAAGAGCAAAAAAACTGCTATAAATTTTTCCACAATCTCCATCCGACAAAGACAAATTTCGTTTTTTATTGTAAATTTGCGGGCAAATTAAAAAATCACATTACTTAAAATGGCAGAAATTAAAGAACTGACTTCCAGAAGTGAGAATTACTCTCAATGGTACAACGATTTAGTAATAAAAGCTGACCTGGCTGAAAATTCAGCCGTAAGAGGATGTATGGTTATCAAACCTTACGGCTATGCTATATGGGAAAAAATACAACGTCAGTTAGACGATATGTTCAAAGAAACAGGGCATGTAAATGCTTATTTTCCCTTATTTATTCCTAAATCTTTTTTGAGTAAAGAAGCCGACCATGTAGAAGGTTTCGCCAAAGAATGTGCTGTCGTCACTCATTACCGGTTGAAAAATGATCCGAATGGAAAAGGAGTCGTTGTCGATCCGGAAGCCAAACTGGAAGAAGAATTAATTGTGAGGCCTACCTCCGAAACTATTATTTGGAATACCTATCGCAACTGGATCCAATCCTATCGTGATTTGCCGATTCTCTGCAATCAATGGGCCAATGTAGTACGTTGGGAAATGCGCACCCGTTTATTTTTGCGCACGGCCGAATTTCTCTGGCAGGAAGGGCATACAGCTCACGCCACACGCGAAGAAGCCATCGAAGAAACCGAACGCATGTTAAATGTATATGCCGATTTTGCTGAAAAATTCATGGCTATTCCAGTCTTAAAAGGCCTCAAATCGGCCAACGAACGTTTTGCCGGAGCATTGGAAACCTATTGCATCGAGGCTTTGATGCAGGATGGAAAAGCATTACAAGCAGGGACATCCCACTTTTTGGGGCAAAATTTTGCAAAAGCATTTGATGTACTATTCACAGATAAAGAAGGAAAACGAGATTATGTATGGGCTACCTCCTGGGGTGTTTCCACCCGTTTGATGGGCGCCCTCATCATGTCACATTCCGATGACAATGGTTTGGTGTTACCACCAAAATTGGCTCCGTATCAGGTAGTTATTGTCCCTATTTATCGTACTGACGAACAATTGAAACAAATCGATGAAAAAATTGCCGGAATTGTATCCAAGTTAAAAGCATTGGGTATCAGTGTAAAATACGATAATGCCGACAATAAAAAACCGGGATGGAAATTTGCAGAATATGAATTGAAAGGTGTTCCCGTACGATTGGCAATGGGAGGCCGCGATTTGGAAAACAATACTATTGAAGTCGCCCGCCGGGATACATTGTCAAAAGAAACGGTTTCTTGCGACAATATCGAACTGTATATCAAAGATTTGCTCAATGATATTCAAGAAAATATTTACAACAAAGCTTTGAATTATCGCAGTACGCATACCATTTCAGTGGAATCATACGATGAATTCAAAGTCAAAATAGAAGATGGAGGGTTCATTATGGCTCATTGGGATGGAACTTCTGAAACTGAAGAATTAATCAAAGAAGAAACCAAAGCTACCATCCGCTGCATTCCATTGGAAGGAGACAGAACGCCCGGAAAATGTATGGTAACCGGAAAACCATCTGTTCAACGCGTTGTGTTTGCAAGGGCTTATTAAATTGTTTTTTGTTTTTTCGGACAACAAAAACCTCCGTATTTTTGTTTATTAAATAGTTAATGTCGAATATTATTTAATAAAACGAACAGCAATGAAAAACGGTAATTTAGTTGGTGGTTTGGCGATTGGAGCTTTAGTTGGGTTGGGAATAGGGTATTTGATCGGAGTGGATACCGAAAAAAGAAAACAATGGCTACGTCTTTTAAGTGGAAAAGTATTTCCTCATCATTGTTCCGACGAAGAAGAAATTGCAGGATATCCTGCAGAAGCGCAGAAAACAGAAGTATAAGAATGGTATAGAATTCGCACATAGTTTATCGAAAAATTGTTTCAACATTCCAATGAATGGTTTGAAACAATTTTTTGTTTGTAGAGGCATTTATAACTGCAACATTTTTGTCAATTTTCTTAATCGTTTCGATAAGATATCTAAATAAATGATAAAAATGATCAGATAACAAAATTTAACCTTATATTTGCTCAACAATAACTTCTAAATTGATATCCATGGAAAAGAAAAAAATGACTACAGAATCCGGTCGTCCCATAGCGGACAACCAAAATTCGCAGACTGCGGGACAACGAGGTCCTATGTTGATACAAGACCCATGGTTCCTGGAAAAACTCGCCCACTTCGATCGTGAAGTGATTCCCGAACGACGTATGCATGCCAAAGGTTCCGGAGCTTATGGAACATTCACGGTAACGCACGATATCACAAAATATACCCGTGCGTCGATTTTTGCTAAAGTCGGTAAAAAAACCGATTGTTTTGTACGTTTCTCAACCGTGGCCGGTGAACGTGGCGCTGCCGATGCCGAACGTGATATCCGCGGTTTTGCCATGAAATTTTATACCGATGAAGGTAACTGGGATTTAGTAGGTAATAATACGCCGGTATTTTTCTTGAGAGACCCGTTGAAATTTCCTGACTTGAACCATGCTGTTAAGCGCGATCCGCGCACAAACCTCCGCAGCGCCAATAACAATTGGGATTTTTGGACGCTTCTGCCCGAAGCATTGCATCAGGTAACGATTACGATGAGCGATCGCGGTATTCCTTATTCATATCGCCACATGCACGGATTCGGCAGCCATACCTATAGTTTTATCAATGCCGATAATGTTCGTATCTGGGTGAAGTTTCACTTTAAAACTATGCAAGGCATCAAAAACCTGACCGACCAGGAAGCCGAAGCTATCATTGCAAAAGACCGCGAATCGCATCAGCGGGATCTCTACAACGCCATTGAACATGGCGACTTTCCCCGTTGGGAACTCAAAATACAAGTGATGACCGAGAAAGAAGCAGATGAGTACCGGATTAATCCTTTCGATTTGACTAAAGTCTGGTCGCAAAAAGAATTTCCGTTAATGGATGTCGGAATCCTGGAATTGAATAAAAATCCTGAAAACTATTACGCCGAAGTAGAGCAATCGGCATTTAATCCGATGAATGTGGTGGAAGGTATTGGTTTTTCGCCTGATAAGATGTTGCAGGGACGTTTGTTTTCTTACGGCGATGCCCAACGGTACCGGTTAGGAGTGAATCACACCCAGATTCCGGTCAATCGGCCTCGTTGTCCGTTCCACGCATTTCACCGTGACGGCGCTATGCGGGTTGACGGAAACCACGGCTCCACATTGGGCTATGAACCCAACAGTTATGGAGAATGGCAGGACTCGCCCGAAAAGAAGGAGCCTCCTTTGACGCTTCATGGCGATGCCTATAATTACAATGAGCGTGAGTACGACGATGACTATTACAGCCAGCCCGGCGATTTGTTCCGCCTGATGTCGCCTGCACAGCAGCAGGTATTGTTTGAAAATACTGCCCGTGCCATGGGCAATGCCGAACTTTTTATCAAACAGCGCCATGTTCGCAATTGCTGTAAAGCTGATCCGGCTTATGGCGAAGGTGTAGCCAAAGCTCTTGGAATCGGCCTTGACGAAGCTCTGAAATCAACCCGTTAGAACAAAGCGATTTTCTCTCTATTATTTATTACAGAGTATAACTTTTAGGAAATGCCTTCGATAACAGATGATCTGTCGAAGGCATTTCAGTTATCACCAAATGCTTCTCTCTATTTTTCCTAATTGTACGATTTTTCCAAAGGTTCTTCCTATCTTTGTGCTCTTGCATAGTATCAGAAAAAATGAAAAATGAAGAACTGAAACAAAAAATACAACAACTGGCTGAACAAGTTTATCCGGAGGTATTTCATCATTATACATATTTACATACCCACCCCGAATTATCGTACAAAGAATACAACACGGCATCCTATATACAATCTGTATTGACTGCACTGGGTATAGCATTTCGCTCAGGAATTGCCGGCACTGGTATTTTGGGTATTATTAAAGGGAAAAATCCGGAAAAGAAAGTCATAGCCCTTCGGGCTGATATGGATGCCCTACCCGTGCAGGAAGAAAATAATATTTCTTTCAAATCAAAAAACGATGGTGTAATGCATGCTTGTGGACACGATTCCCATACGGCCTCATTGCTGGGTGTTGCTCAACTCTTAATGCAAATCAAAGATAGTTGGGAAGGAACGGTATTATTGATATTTCAACCCGGAGAAGAAAAGCATCCCGGAGGCGCCCGCCTGATGTTGGAAGATCATATTTTCAGTGAATATGTTCCCGAATTAATTTTAGCGCAACATGCATTTATCGGATACGAAACCGGACATGTAGGTTTTCGACCGGGCATTATTATGGCCGCCGCCGATGAAATTCATATCAAAATAAAAGGGCATGGCGGTCACGGTGCATTACCTCATTTACTCAACGATACTGTTTTAGCCGCATCTCAATGCGTTGTTTCCATGCAACAAATAGTCAGTCGCAGAGCCAATCCGTTTTGTCCCATCGTATTATCATTCGGGAAATTGATTGCCAATGGAGATACCAATGTCATTCCCAATGAAGTAACTCTTGCCGGAACACTCCGCACTATGGACGAATCCGAACGTGTGCGATTGAAAGAACTCATTCACAACGCAGCCATTCATACCGCTGCTGCTTATGGATGTGAATGCGATATCATTATCCACGATGGCTATCCTTGTGTAAATAATGATTTGAATGTGACTTCTCGGGCAACTACCTATGCCCAGGAGTATCTTGGCACAACAAAAGTACACGAGCTGGAGCAACGTATGACATCCGAAGATTTTGCTTTTTTTTCGCAACAATATCCGACTACTTTTTACCGGTTTGGAGTACAAGGTAAAGAGCCTTGCGGAAGTTTACATTCTTCCACATTTCTCATTGATCCGGAATCTTTAAAAACAGCTGTCGGAGTCATGGCCTATCTGACATTACAATTTTTCAACCATGATTAAATTTCGTTTAAAACTTTATTATATCTTTGTATTTAACTTAATAACAATACATTATGGGACATCATCAATTAGATCAATTAGATGAGAAAATTCTTCGAATGATTGCCAGTAACGCCCGGATTCCTTTTTTGGAAGTGGCAAGAGAATGCAATGTTTCAGGAGCTGCGATACATCAACGAATTCAAAAACTTATCAATTTAGGAATTATTAAAGGTTCTGAATATGTACTGGATCATACCAAATTAGGATATGAAACATCGGCCTATATGGGTTTGTTTCTCAAAGATCCGGGACATTTCAGTAAAGTAGTAGCACAATTGAATCAAATTCCGGAGGTAGTGGAATGCCATTATACCACCGGCCAATACGATCTATTTATTAAATTGGTAGCCCGCAACAATCAACACTTACTGGAAATTATTCATAACAAACTGCAACCCTTAGGATTAGCCAGGACAGAAACTTTAATTTCCTTCCGTGAAGCATTCCGCCGTCAAATTCCCATTGCATTTGAATGGGATGAAGAAGATAATAATGGAGTACAGAAATAACAGCATTTTTTTGGAATTTAACAAGAAAGTCACTACTTTTGCACTCGCAAAATGAGCGGGGCGTAGCTCAGCCCGGTTAGAGTACGCGTCTGGGGGGCGCGTGGTCGGACGTTCGAATCGTCTCGCCCCGACTCCAATAAAGCCTCTGAGAGTCAGTCAAATACGACACTTTTAGAGGCTTTTTATTTTACTGAAATTTGTTAAAGAATTGTATTTTTTAGAATCAACTGGAAAATTATTGATTATAGAAAAGTAAACTAAAAAGGTCAAGAAAGAGTGATGCATTTAAATGCTGCATCTTGGATTTTATCGAAATCTTTATCCCGTGTAACTAATATATACGAATTGGCTTTACAAAATTCAACATAATAACTGTCGTTAAAATCTATTTGTTCAAAATAAGTATAAACAGTTCCCATACTTATATTGTGAAAATCATCCGGCTGCCTCATTGTTAATGCCAGTATATTTTTAATAGCGCCTATTACAGACTTCGCAGAATCCTGATATTGTTTTGTAGGGATAAAATCACGCTTATAATCAAGTCCCGACACTGTTTGCGTCCTCTTCCACATATCAAAAGAAATTCTCAATGAAGCATTTGCGAATTCAGACAACACCAGGCTGTTTATATATATGGAAGCCCGCGAAGATATAATCAAATGCTGCAAAGAAGAATATAACTGTTGTAGTTTGATATCGACATTTCCTATAGGGCAATTCAACAACATCCAAATATTATTGTCAAAGAAAAATTTGTCGGAAGACGTTGGATTGTAATTTCTAAGATTAATCCTGTTGATCATCTCCAGTCGCCTCCCTTACTGATTTTTCAAATATTTTTGGATCACGATAATAATCTTTAGCTGCTTCAATCGATTTTTTTAGATAAGCTAAATCAGAATCTGATATGTTGGCTACCGTGAGGTTTTCGTTAAGGTAAAGAGAGTCATAGGAAGCATACAACTTACCTATCGCAGAATTAAGAAATGCCGTATTAATAGCCCTTATTCCCTGAAAATCAACAACCACCTTGGTATTTTTCTCAAAGGATGCGCATATCAATTGGTTTATTTTATCTCCCTCTTCTGATGTTACAGCTATATCTAACGCTGTGTAACTTCTTACGTTCAAAACAAATGCATCCATGGCACAAATTTATTAAAAAATATTCTCAATTGAAATACAATTCTTCTTTTTTACAAATATAGTGCATTATCACTATCTCATTGAATTCAATGTTTATAATTGCTCCAGGGAAGCGGTCTTTGATCGTTTGTCCGTTATTTATAGTACTATCCCAGTAACCATGATCAGAAATAATTTGTATTTTACCTTTATTCAGATGTACAAATTCAGTAAAAGACTTAGTCCAAGACCGCCGAGAGAATCTATTTTAGTACTATTTTTTTCTTTAGTAGCCCATTCAATTGCATCATACCCATTAGGTATTAGTGGTCGATTATGTACCCTATTGTAATGATTGATGTTATCCAAAAATGTATCTCCAACATCCACTATCGTAAAATCCAGCATGGATGGTGTTTTTGTCGGATAATGTTGCCCACAAGTAAATATATTGTATGATTTACCATGTGTAATAGCATTGCAATACAATTCGAATAAATTGCGTACTATTTCCTGTCTCAAAACTTATTTTTTTGTTCGGGCTATTTAAATACGAATGTGTCTTTCCCGGTATTATGTACTTATTGATCGTAACAATCACATTCATGTATTGAAACTAACAAAATAAAATGGTATTTTTGCGTCATAAAAAAAGCAACATATTGAATAACAAAATATATTCACACTAATCTATGAAGACTGACATTGAAATTGCCCGCAGCATTGAATTAAAAAAAATCAAGCGAATCGCTAAATCTATCGACATCCCGGAAGAGGAAGTCTTGAATTATGGAAAATATATGGCCAAAATCCCTGTTGATTTAATCGATGAACAAAAAGTAGCCAAAAGCAACCTGATTTTAGTAACCGCCATTACTCCGACAAAAGCCGGGATCGGTAAAACGACTGTGTCTATCGGGCTTGCTTTAGGATTGGCAAAAATCGGTAAACGTGCCATTGCCGCATTACGTGAACCGTCTTTAGGACCTTGTTTTGGGATGAAAGGCGGCGCTGCCGGAGGCGGATATGCGCAGGTATTGCCGATGGAAAACATCAACCTGCATTTCACAGGTGATTTTCATGCCGTGACATCTGCCCATAATATGATTACGGCATTGCTCGACAACTACTTGTATCAAAATCAGGGCGTGTGCGGAGCGCCTCTAAAAGAAATATTGTGGAAACGTGTTCTGGATATTAATGACAGAGGGTTACGTAAAATTGTAACGGGATTAGGAAGTAATAGTAATGGTGTCACTACCCAAACCGGATTCGATATCACGCCCGCTTCCGAAATTATGGCAATCTTATGTTTAGCCGGCAATCTGGAGGATCTAAAAAAGCGTATCGGCAATATTCTGTTAGGATTCAAATTTGACGGAACTCCTTTTACTGTCAATAATTTAGGAATTGCAGGCGCCATCACGGTATTACTCAAAGATGCTATTAATCCTAACTTAGTACAAACCACCGAACACACCGCTGCATTTGTCCATGGAGGCCCATTCGCAAACATCGCTCATGGATGTAATTCAATCCTGGCGACCAAAATGGCAATGACTTTTGGCGATTATGTAGTGACGGAAGCCGGATTCGGAGCGGATTTGGGGGCTGAGAAATTTTTCAATATCAAATGCCGGAAATCGGGATTAAATCCAAAATTAACAGTCATCGTGGCTACTGCCCAAGGATTGAAAATGCATGGTGGCGTGGCAGTAGAAGATATAAAAATACCCAATCTGGAAGGACTCAAAACGGGACTCAATAATTTAAGTAAACATATAGTAAACATAAAGAAATTCGGCCAGCAAGTGGTTGTCGCTTTCAATAAATATGCCGGCGATACGGAAGAAGAAATTGATGCTGTAAGACAACATTGTGAAGAAATGGGAGCCGGATTTGCCGTTAACAACGCATTTATAGAAGGTGGTGACGGCGCTGTGGAATTGGCCAATACTGTCGTTGAAATGATTGAAAAGAAGCCTTCGGAACGACTCCGTTTTACTTATTCCGACAGTGATGGTTTAGAAACTAAAATAACCAAGGTGGCCAAAAATATCTATGGCGCTTCTTCCGTCGTATTTAGCGAACAGGCTCAGAAATTACTGAAACTGGCTGCAAAATTAAACATCAGTCATTTCCCGATTTGTATTGCCAAAACTCAATATTCTTTTTCTGCCGATCCAAAGGCGTATGGTGTTGCAAAAGATTTTGAATTCAAAATCAATGATATCGTAATTAACCATGGCGCTGAATTTATTGTCGCCATTGCAGGAGAAATTATGCGAATGCCGGGACTACCCAAAGAGCCGCAAGCCAAATATATTGACATTGTCAATGGATATGTGGAAGGGCTAAGCTAAAATCCGCCAAAACTGTTTTATGGATGGAGATGGTATTGGTGTTGTTGCAACACTTTTTTTACCCCATTTTCCACTTGGTAAGCCTGGGTAAGGCGTCCGAAGTTGTCAAGCACATAGTAGGTGGTTACTCCCAACGGATCGGTGATTGAACTGAGCCCAAGTAACGGTTTATAACTAAAAGTACGGACCAATACAGCTGGCGATGTATTTTTAAACACCGTTCTCAACCCATCCAACAAAGCCCAGTCTTCGGTTAAGGGCTGTGTTTTATTGCCAAATGTTTTGATCCAGGCCCTGTCTTTACCCAAAGCCGTCAATAATTGGCTATAACTGATGTTGTCTATTTCTACCACCGGATATTGATTGTTGTAAGACCAGATGTAGCAGATATGTTTTCCATCGATGGTCGAAAGTTCGGCGATATTACCATAAGCATCGTATTCATGGTAAGTAAGTTTAGTGTCAAAAATACTCATCTTACCGGTTTTGTAACGGACTTTATTTGGACGGTTGTTAGACAAGAAATCAACAATAGAGGTTTCCGTATCGTTGTTTACCGTATGCTGGTGGGTGGCTGGTATATTTACCAAAACCCCATGATAAGTGTATTCATCAGTAATGCTCTCTCCCGGAAGTGTTGTAATGGTGGACGCTGGATTCATATTGTAAGTGATATACTCATACTTTTTTGTACTTTCTACCATCTGCCGGCTGCCATTTACATAAAAATACTGCCGGGTAATATCGCCTGTCAACGCTTTCCAACGTTCCGTTTCTATATCCCACCCACTGTCTGCTGCACTTGCAAACTCATCATAGACTTTTTTATTCTCGGTATAATTCGGGTCACCGGCATTTTTATACACCAATGTACGGTATGGCTTATCTACTGATACTTTCCCTATATACCAGCAATTTTTGATAGTATATTCATAAACGGTAGCAGATACTAAGGTGTCCCCACCCCGGTATTGCTCCGACCTGATAAGTTGTCCTTGCGCATAATCGCTATCCGGATGATCGGCGGTACTTTCTCTCTCATAGATATCGTAAGGACGGTTAAACAATAAAAGTTCAGATAAATAATTGGGAAATAAACTATAAGTATTAAATCCCTCTAACATTTTTTTCCGAATGATCCGCGCATAAGGATTATTTCTCTGACTTGCCTGTAAATCATAGAAATTCGTTGCGATTTTACGATTAGGGGACTGATAATTATCCCAACGTAAAATATCTCCATTATATAAATGTGGAACTACGTCGTAATAATATTTGTTAGTAATCACAGCGTTATTCCCTTCCGCATACCAATCTTCCCTGACAAATGAGTACAATACGGCGCTTCCATTGTTGAAAGTAATATTGGAAACAGGGGTCGAACCCCAGGTTGTGGTAAAACTACCGTCACTATATCGTTGCATGGAACAATAGTCCAGGTTTGTTACTATGTGTTTGATTATTCCTCCTCCCAACAATGGTTGGTCCTGTTCCGGATCTTTAGGTGTAATGCCATATTGATACTTTTTTTCAGAAATAATGCGTCGTGGTCCTCCTAAAGGATCTGCCACCGACTCCTGAATACGTGCTATCCGCAGGCCGCCCACAGGATGGGAGTAGTTATAGTATGAAACATAAAATCCTGCGGCATTCCCTTCGTACTCAAAGGTAGTACGCACTCCTTCCGGATGATCAATCTGATTAAGCACACCGTGTTTAGCATATTCAGCGTTTGGCTCGCGATTATTACCTATGATTGTTTCTTTTATAAGTTTCGTGATATAAGTCTGGCCGGGTTCAGCGAATGAAAGTTGAACATGGATCGTTGGAACACCTCCTATGTTATCCCCATAAAATCCATTGGCAAATCCCCAATGATCAATAGCGAGCGTATTGCGATTGGGAACCATGTCCTGCCCATAATAGGAAAAACGGTAAGTACGCGAATCACAGCCCGGGGCGGAAATCCGTATCGAATCCAGTTTGGTCAAATCTGTACTACGATTGTAGGGGGTTATAAAAAAATCAATGGTACGAATCAGTGTTCCATTCGCATCCTTTACGTTTATTTGTGTGATCGTCTCGATGGCTGACAGTTGTGTGTAATTAAACAAAACCTGATGGCCATTAAAAGAGATCTTGCTCAATCTCGACCGGTTGATCTGATGGGAAGCAGAGCCGCCCGTTCCTATCCCTGTACTGGAAGTTTTATTGATCCACTCTTTGTTTATTTTACTTCCATCCCAGGACCATTGATAACGGTCTGTCCATCCTTGTGATGTAATAAAGTAGTTAAGATAGTATGGGGAAACACCTGTTTCAACCATTTTAGAATCACCCATCCCTGCAGGAGGCGTTACCGGGCGTGCCGATTCATAGGAAAGTGCTACACGGGCATCCGTTCTCAAAGAAGAAATAGTATCGCAAAGCCAGCGGACAGTTTCGGTAACAGTGGTTTCCCTGGCATTACTCCCCTTACCAAATTTATAGACCAGGCCATCGGCATTAGTGACTTTGAACCAATGCATTCCGGACTGCTGGATACCATATTCTATATTGTCGTGAGTTCGGGGAAAAGTAACCATCCTCTGATTGTAGGAACTCATATAAAAAGTACCTCCTCCCGGATTCAGTGTATAGGAATAAACGTCTGATTCCCCGTCATATTCATTATCAGCCAATTTCCGAATATATTCCTTACCGGTAACAGAAGTTGGACGACTTCTCGTATAATACAACCCTGCATGGTTAGTACTCTGATTCTGATTACTCGCAGCCGTATACTTATCATCAGGAAGACCCCTTATCGTCCGCATCACCGAGGGTTCGGCATTCAGCGTCCATCCGGTACCTGCGTAACCGCTGGCTTCCTGGGGTTTCAAACCCGATGAATGGTAAGTCAGTGTAATGGGCACCACAATGTCGCCCGATTTCACTTCAAATAGCGGAATACTGATGTTGGGAATACCCGTACTGTAATCCACCGGATACGAAGTATATTTTTGCACATCGGCCGCCTCAGGTGAAACAGGTATAATATCGGGACGTTGTGTCGAAATTTGCGCAGGGAGCCATCCTGCATGAAGCATTGTGAGTAAAAAAACGAAGAATAATTGTTTTTTCATACTTTTATGTTTTTTATTATATATTTATAACAGGATTAATTGATAAGCTATAGATATATCAAAATATTTATTATTTTCACTGCTATCATATTACCGACTGCGCAGAATTTAAGTCCAAGAATTCCATCTCCCATTAAATTTTCTATCTCTGTTATGTTAATAAAAACTTTTCTAATGGTACAAAAATAGTCGTTATACCTTTTTCCAATCCTTTTAGATACATAGCTAAATATTTTTTTGATAATTTAGGATTTTCACAAATATAAAGCCTGTATAACTCAAATTTTGCATCATTCACCAACTCTCTTGCAAATTCTCTCCCTCTTGAATATTCCTGTTTAGCTATCTTACAATAGTTCGTTCATCATTCATGATCTCTCATGCGGCTAAAGTGCCGAATAACAATAGTTCTTTGAAAATCTTCTGATTTTTAGGCTTGTTCGGAGAAATGCCGAACTTGCTAAAAAATCGCATTAGCAGTAAAGCAT
>JAVBKX010000033.1:0-62337 GCA_031553835.1 Bacteroidales bacterium | reverse complement strand
TGGAGCATCGGATTCATTAAATTATTACCCCTGACAGCGCTTACAGATGGTATCCGGAGCATCTTTAACGAAGGCGCCGGATGGTTGGACATTATTCTTCCCTCAACCGGTTTATCCATTCTGGGATTGATTTGTTTAGTTATCGGCTTGAAATGGTTTAAATGGTGAATAACATGTTTATTTACAATCAAATCATCTGTCATGTCGGGATGAATTTCTTTATTTCTAAAAAAAACGTTGCGTCTTCGTGACTTTGCGGCAAAAACACTTGCATTTTCAAAAAAAACATTTACCTTTGCCGCCGATTTATAGAACATTACCCAACTTAAAGATTAGAAAGGGTATAACTATGCTGGAGAAATAATTACATATCGCCCCTTGGATTATCCACGATAAAATATCGTCGGAAGTAATTTGTGTGCACTTCTACACAACAAATTCCAATCCATTTTTTATCAACAATCTTATTTTTTAATAGCACGCAGGTAACGCTGATTGAGCGGATTATTGCTGATTTTAATATTTATCTGAGTAAATCAAACCAATCCGTGTCATCCGTGTGCCATAAACAAATCGTCATGGGCTTAAAAATACAGCTTAAAGAGCTAAGTCACATGGGATACACTGATCATGTAACTCGCAGCTTAGTTATAAATATAGTTTCTAAACATTGTAAACACGATACAAAAGAAAATGTAATACAAACATTGGAGGCAGTCCGGCGGGAGCCTCAATCATTTTGGGAGGATGAAATCTGGTCAAAATTGGCTCATCATTTTTGTCCTCAAAAGAAAGAGAAAATATTCGAAGTACACGAATTAAGGGAACAGGCTTTGCATTTTAAAACGTATGGAGGAAAATTCATCGAAAGTCTTCCCAAACAGCAAATGGAATTAGCCATGAGGCTACCGATTTCTGTTCAAGGCGCTTTGATGCCTGATGCTCATGCCGGTTACGGACTTCCTATCGGTGGGGTATTGGCGGTCGAGAACGCTGTGATTCCATACGCTGTTGGTATGGATATCGGTTGCCGGATGGCTTTATCCATTTTCGAAGAAAAATCTGTTTTTGTTCAACGCTATGCACATCAAGTCAAAGAAGCGTTGAAAACCTATACGCATTTCGGGATGGAAGGTGGTTTGCCTTTTGAGCAGGAACACGAAATACTGGATGATGAACGCTTCAATACTACTCCATTATTGAAAAAATTGCAGGGAAAAGCCGTTCGCCAATTAGGAACTTCGGGCGGAGGAAACCATTTTGTTGAATTCGGAGAATTGAATTTATATGAAAACAATTGTACCGGACTTCCGGCAGGAAATTACTTAGCCTTGCTTTCCCATTCCGGTTCGAGAGGTTTGGGCGCCGAGATTGCCAAACATTACAGCCAATTGGCGCGGGAATATTGCAAACTTCCGCGTGAAGCGCAACATTTCGCCTGGTTAGATTTGAATTCCGACCCCGGACAAGAATATTGGTTAAGCATGAACCTGGCAGGAGAGTTTGCCAAAGCTTGTCACGAACGGATACATATCAATCTGGCAAAAGCATTGGGATTGAAAATTGTAACGACAATCGATAATCACCATAATTTTGCTTGGAAAGAAATGTTGCCGAATGGTAGCGAGGCTATTATCCATCGCAAAGGAGCCACTCCCGCACATGCAGGCGAACCGGGTATTATTCCCGGAAGTATGACAACGCCGGGTTATCTGGTTTGCGGAAAAGGAAATCCGGAATCATTGAATTCAGCATCTCATGGAGCAGGCAGGGCTATGTCGCGCGAAAAAGCCAAAGAAAATTTCACACAATCGGCATTGAAGAAAATGCTTTCCGAAGCAGGTGTTTCTTTGATTGGCGGAAGTGTGGAAGAAGCGCCTTTAGCCTATAAAAATATCGAAAAGGTCATGGATTTTCAAAAAAAATTGGTTGATATTCACGGACAATTCATGCCTAAAATCGTAAGAATGAATAAAGAATAAAAATCGTATGGAGAAAATATACATTCAAATCACATCAGGAAGAGGCCCGGCAGAATGTTGCCGGGTAGTTTCTAAAGTATTGGAAATGATGCTGAAAGAAGCAAAGCAGCAAAATATCTACACTGAAGTTGTGGAACGGGAAGAAGGCGAGATCAATCGCACCCTGTTATCAGCTATCTTGTTTTTAGCCGGAGAAAACCTGGAATCTTTTATCGATTCGTGGGAAGGAACTGTTTTGTGGATTGCCCAAAGTCCTTACCGGAAATTCCACAAAAGGAAAAACTGGTTTGTTGGCGTTCAGGTTCTGCCTACACTTGAAAAGATGGATTGGAACGAAAATGACTTGCGTTTTCAAACATTGAAAGCTTCCGGTCCCGGAGGACAGCATGTTAACAAAACAGAATCTGCCGTACGGGTAACGCATATTCCTTCAGGAGTTAGTGTAATGACTTCGGAAAATCGTTCGCAATTGCAGAATAAAAAAGCAGCAATCGAACGACTGAAAATCAAATTAGCTGCTTACGAACAGGAACGCCTGTTAGCGGTTACTCAAGAAAACTGGCAGAATCACAATGAATTGGAACGAGGCAATCCGGTTCGGATGATTAAAACAGTGTTAGATAGGTAAAACCTATTCTTAACTTTTAACTTTTAACTTTTAACTTTTAACTCTTAATTATTTAGTTATGTCACAAAAATATGGAAGAACCTACCATTTTCCCTTTTCTCCCGGCACCACCAGCGACGACCGGATTAACAGGGAATATTGGCAGGACATACAGCAAATAGAACAATTGGTTCACACAGAAAAATTAGATGGAGAAAATAACTGTTTGAGCACTACAGGTGTATTCGCACGTTCACATGCGGCGCCGACAGAATCTCCGTGGACACAGGAAATCAGGAATCGCTGGAATCTGATTAAAAATGATTTGGGAAACATTGAAATATTCGGAGAAAACCTTTTTGCCGTCCATTCCATCAGGTATGAACGATTGGAAGAATATTTCTTTGTTTTTGCCGTTCGGTGTAAAGATAAATGGTTATCTTGGGAAGAAGTAAAATTTTATGCTTCACTTTTTGATTTACCGACTGTACCGGAATTGGGAAAAGAATCTGTCAATGACTTGAAAGAAGATTTGTTTAAAAAGCAAATTATCACTTGGGCGGAAGAACCAAGTATCTTTGCATCGTTTGATACGGTAACCGAATTAGCATGTTCCCGAGAAGGTGTTGTCAGCCGAAATATAGAAGAATACAAAGTGGATGATTTTGCCCGCAATGTATTCAAATATGTACGAAAAGGACACGTCAAAACCGGAGAACACTGGATACGGAATTGGATACGCGCCAAATTGGTTTGGGAATATTAATTTAGTAGATATGTTGACGAGTAGACAAGTTAACGAAATAAAATTTCAAAGAACCTGTTTACTTGTCAACTCGTTTACTCGTCAACTAAAAATTATGTTTTGGAAACTAACAGAAAATAAAGACTGGCAATATCTCGTCGATAAATTCGATTGGATAGCCGATATGCAACAAACGGAACAGAATCCTTTTTATCATGGAGAAGGAAATGTTGCCGAACATACTCATCTTGTCCTGAAAGAATTGGAACAATTGGATGGTTTTCAATCGCTTGAAGAACAAGATAAGGAAATATTGTGGACTGCAGCGTTGTTGCATGATATAGGGAAATGTATTACGACAAAAATGGAAGAAGGTAAACTCGTTTCGCCATATCATGCACGAAAAGGAGAATATATTGTAAGAGAATTGCTTTTCAAAGAAATTCCCGCACCTTTCGAAATCCGTGAACAAATAGCGGCGTTAGTTCGTTATCACGGACTTCCGGTTTGGTTGACAGAACGCCCTGATTTACAGAAAAAACTCTTTGAAGCTTCGTTACGGGTCGATATGCGATTGCTTAAAATGCTTTCGGAAGCAGATGTAAAAGGCCGGATTTGTGACGACAAAGAAAAATTATTGGAACAAATAGATTTTTTTGAACTATTTTGCCGGGAGCAAAATTGCCGGGACAAACCACGTGAATTTGCGACCAATCATGCCAGATTCCATTATTTCAACACGGAAAATGCTTATGCAGATTATGTCCCTCACGATAATTTCAAAAGTAAAGTATTATTACTTTCCGCTCTGCCGGGAATGGGTAAGGATTTTTACATTCAAAAACAAAATCGGGATTTGCCGGTCATCAGTTTGGATGATATTCGCCGGAAACACAAATTAAGTCCGTTGGATAGTTCTGCAACCGGTTGGGTGGTGCAACAGGCGAAAGAGCAAGCACGTGAATATTTACGAAAGGGAGAAAATTTCATTTGGAATGCTACCAATATCACTCGTCAAATGCGGCAACAACTGATAGACTTGTTTGTCACATACCATGCTGAAGTGAAAATTGTGTATATAGAAAAAAACTATAGAACGTGGTTAGAACAAAACAAAAACCGGGAATTCCCGATTCCTCATGCAGCATTGGAAAAAATGCTAAGCAAATTGGAAGTGCCTCAGCTTTGGGAAGCGCATGAAGTTGACTATGAAATATGATTTTCATACCCCCCGGTGGCAGCCGGGGGAGTAATCGACCAACGGTCTCTCAGCTTATTATTTTACAGGAATACATATCTCTACTATCCAGGGAGCATTCTCGTCCTGAATATCGCCGGCACAACTCACATACAGCTCATAATGATCCCGTAAGTCATATTCATACCCTTTTTCTTTAAAAGCGGCATCTGCTTTTAACCATGCTTCAGTATATTCAGACATGGTTACTTCTACCTGCATCACAAAATACTTGCCTCCGCTGATCGTATAGCGTTGCATGCCTTCGCCGGGTTCAATTCCGGAAATATTTTCCAGACAGGCTTCCGAGCGTAATTTTTCAACCGGGGTACTCATCGGATCGTCATGATAAACACCTGCCATTCTGGGGGCAGTAGCCCATAAGTTGTTAGCGCCTGCCCACGCTGTAAGTTTCTCAAATGCATTTGCAATACCTGAATAGTCACCGATGTGTGAAATGGCAATCGTTTTAATCGGTTCAAGATTTTTAATCTCTGTACTGTTAATTTTCATAAGTCTATTTTTTTAATGATTTGTTTTATAATATCTTTGATTTCAACAGGACTGATCACTGTGGTCGTATCGGCATTTGCCAACACCCACCTTGCCAGCAGGTCAAGTGAATAAGTCCTATAGGTTTGTTCTATTTGTCCGTTGGCGAGTTCTTTTTCTCCCGCCAGTCCCATAAAATAACATCTGTCGGCATTGTATCGAGTAACCTCTTTGCTTGTATGTAGGACGACTTCTGTAAGGCATTGAGTATCATTCGTCTCAGCAAGAAGTGATTCCAATGGAGGATGCGCTTTGGTATGTTTTTCAGTGCTTGTCTCTATGTTGCCAATGCGGTCGAGCCTGAACATCCGGTATTCTTCCCGCAAATGGCACCAGGCCGATAGATACCAATGAGGATATGAATAGGTAATACCAACCGCTTCTAACGATCTCTTACTCTTATTTTCGCCGGCATTGGTATAATTAATTTCAATAATCAATTTATCGTTTATGCTACTCAGTATTGTCTGCAATAAATTGGGTAAACTTTCCCGTGCATGCCGGCTTTTATATACTGCAATGGCATCACCCATTTCGTGAATATAATTCTTATCGACAGTTCGCAATGCAGCACGGATTTTATCCATACCTTGACGGAAGTAATTGCTGTTCCGGGTATCAGTGAGTTGCTCAATCATCTTTTCGGCAGTAAGAAAAGCCATGGCTTCTTCCTTTGTAAACATGAGTGAAGGTAAACGATAACCCTCAATCAAGGAGTAGCCTATGCCTGAATCGCCGCATATCGGGACTCCCGTTTCCGACAGGGTACGCATATCCCGGTAAATGGTGCGTAAACTGACTTCGAAACGTTCAGCCATCTCGGATGCTTTAACAACCGGTCGTGACTGTAATTGTACCAGGATTGCCGATATGCGGTCGAGCCGGTTCATGACGGCAGATTATGCTTCTTCACACATTACCGCCCAAAGTACGCCATAACGGTCAATCACTTCGGCATAGCGCTTGGCAAAAAAAGCTTCGGCAAGTGTACACTCTATTTTTTGTGCACCTTCAATCAGTTTTGCATAAACTTCTTCGGTATGAGCGATGGAATCACAAACAAGCGTCAGCATGTGTCCCTTGTTGCCAAAGTCGCGCTGATCATGCGGCAAAGAATCGGCGACGGCCATCGATCCTCCGGGAAATGCGATGCAACAATGCAAAATCATTTGCTTGCACTCTTCTGGAATTGTCATTTCCGGAATTGGGGGCATGGAATCGTAGCGATAGAGGTCTCCGATTTTTCCTCCTAATACATGGGCATAAAAGTTGGCAGCTTCTTCGGCCTGCCCGTTAAAAACGAGATAAGATGTAAGTTTCATGTTGTCTGATATTTTATTGTTTAACAATGCAAATATACATCATACCAATGACAACAGTATGTCAGCAATTATTATTTGTTGGTAAAGCAAGGTAAGGTTTTTAGTCTAAAAAACAACGAACAGTTAGGATACTAACAAATATTATTTCCTTCAAATAAGATAGAGTGAACTAATGGATTCATCGTTACAAACCCGGCGAATAGCATCTGCAAACATGTCGGCAACAGATACTATTTTTACTTTTTCGCTTTTTTTAGAATAAGGGATGCTGTCTGTAAAAATAATTTCAGTTAAAGAAGAATCGTTTACCCTTGTTGAAGCAGGATCCGACATCACAGCATGGGAGGCTATTGCACGCACGGAACTGGCACCTTCGGCCTTCATCAAATCAGCAGCTTTAGTAATCGTTCCTGCCGTATCCACAATGTCATCTACCAACAATACATCCATTCCTTGTATGTCTCCGATAATCTTCATTTCTGCTACTTCATTGGCTTTTTTCCTCATTTTATAGCAAATAACCATCGGTACATTCAAATATTTGGCATAAGCGCTGGCTCGTTTGGTTCCGCCGACATCAGGAGTAGCAATAACTAAATTAGGCAAATTCAATGCTTTCAATTCTTCTGCAAAAACAGAGGATGCATACAAGTGGTCAACCGGCACATTAAAAAAACCTTGTATCTGATCAGCATGTAAATCCATCGTTATCAGCCGGTCGATGCCCGCCATACTCAACATATCGGCTATTAGCTTGGCTCCAATGGAAACACGGGGTCTGTCTTTCCTATCCTGACGCGCCCAGCCAAAATAAGGGATAACCGCAACGATGGAATGCGCCGACGCCCGCTTGGCTGCATCTATCATCAACAATAATTCCATTAAATTGTCGGAATTAGGGAAAGTGGATTGCACCAAAAAGACATCGCACCCCCGGATAGATTCTTCGTAAGAAACGGCAAATTCACCATCTGCGAAGTACTGGATACTCATTTTTCCCAATTCGCAATCTAAACTTTTACTAATTTTTTCTGCTAAATAACGACTGTTGGTACCTGAAAAAACTTTGAATGGAATTCTTGGTTGCATAATATATCTTCGTTCTATATTCTAAATGTTGATTTTTAAATCAATTATTTCAATTTAAACTTAATGAGCTTCCCGCTATGAGACTTTAATTCAAGATGATACAATTCATCTGCATCCGGTTTTGCGGCAACTTTCTCGCCGGTGAGTAATTCTTTGCCGGCTTGTAATCGTTTGGGATCAATTTGCGTGTATTCAAACACATGCGACGGAATAAAAACAGATGTATTTACATCGTTAGCATCAAAATTGACAACCACAAGTAACAATTCTTTTTCGTGTTGCCGGATATATGCATATTGTTTTTCGTTGTTAAACAACGGATTATCATAATTAACATACATCAGGTCGTAAAACAGTCCTTCCCGGATGCATTTGTCCGTATTGCACAGACGGAGCAAAGATACATAGAAAGTCCGTAGATATTGTTGTTCTGAGGTTAATTTTTTCCCATCAAATTTTCCCTTGTTTCGCCATTGTGCAATAGAGGATATTGTCCAATAATCAAAAATAGTAGTACGGCCATCCTTCCCGCTGAAACCTTCCGCCTCCATCCCTGTTTCTCCCAACTCCTGTCCGAAGTAAATCATAACGGGATTGATATTCATTGTAGCGGTTACAATCATTCCCGGGAGCGCTTTCCGGGGATCTTTGGCAAAAAAATCCGAAGCGATGCGCTGTTCATCATGATTTTCCAAAAAATTCAGCATATTATGTTGAATGCCTTCTACAGCCTGCCAACAACCGGTAATGGCTGCAGCCGGTTGTCTTCCGCAAATGATATTGCGCAAGGTATCATACAACCCGACTTTATCATACAGATAATCGAATTTTCCATTCCACAAATAATTCCGGTATTGCTGGGGATTATATACTTCTGCAATAAAAAGAACTTCCGGATATTGCTTCTTGACCTGAGGTATTACCCACGACCAAAATTCAACAGGCACCATTTCTGCCATATCACACCGGAAGGCATCGACTTTTTTTGACGCCCAGAAAAGCAAAATTTCGAGCATTTTACTCCAAGTATCCGGTATGGGATTGAAATGGCAAATGCCGCCGTTAAGAAAATCAATTCCATAATTTAACTTTACGGTTTCGTACCAATCGGACCAAGTGGGACTGGCATCAAAACGATCATTGCCTGTAGCTTTTGCCGGAAATTCAATGTATTTATCTTCTTCTTCTCCTAACGAAAATTGAGGAGAAAATTCCTGACCGGGAATATAATAGAAGTTATTATTGACATCATACGTGGTACGAACGTTATCTTTCTCCCCAAAGTTCAATACTGTTTCAGGCTTTGAGTCTGAATAATACTCCCGGGCTACATGATTAGGAACAAAATCGAGAATCAGTTTTAATCCCGACGCGTGGGTACGGTCCACCAACTGTTCAAATTCCATCATGCGTAATCTAACATCATCAGCTAAATCAGGATCAATATCGTAATAATCTTTAATCGCATAAGGAGAACCCGCTTTCCCTTTTACAATTGCAGCATGATCTTTCCTGATACCATACGCAGTATAATCAGTTTGAGTAGCGTGCTCAATTAATCCGGTGTACCAAATGTGAGTAAACCCCATGTTATGAATTTCCGCCAATGCTTTTTCAGAAAAAGCGGAAAGTTTCCCACAACCATTCTCCCTGATTGATCCATGTGGCGTGTTATTGCCATTTTCGTTTCCGAAAAGACGGGGCAATACCTGGTAGATAACAATTTTTTTTGAATCAGCAGCCAATTTTATCGTTTTAGTTTAGTGGTTTTATTCAGGCAAAGTCTCCTCTTCAGGAGCAGACTTTTTCTCTTCGTTTTTCCCAGCTTCTTCAACATTTCCTTCCTGAGGTTGCCGCTCACCTGAATTAAACGCAGCCTCATCGGGATTAGACAATTCTTGCAGCGCCATGATTTCCTGTGAACGAGAAAGCCATTTCCGTTTCCCAAAAACATGCTCTAAATCATCCGCATAAATGACTTCTTTTTCCAGCAACAAAGTATATAATGCTTCATGGCCTGCCGCATTTTCTTTCAGCATCGCCTTAGCTCGCTCATATTGCTCACTAACAATCCGTTTCACTTCCGAATCGATCAGCGAAGCTGTTTCATCGCTATACGGTTTATTAAAACCCCAATCCTGTCCGGTCGCATCATAATAATTAAGGTTGGGCAGCAATTCACTCATACCAAAATAAGTGACCATTGCAATGGCTTGTTTGGTTACCCTTTCCAAATCATTCATAGCGCCGGTAGAAATACGTCCCAATACCAGGTCTTCAGCAGCGCGCCCGCCTAATGTGGCGCACATCTCATCCTGTAATTGTTCGTATGTGGTAATTTGACGCTCTTCCGGCAGATACCACGCTGCTCCTAACGCTTTACCCCTAGGCACAATGGTGACTTTGACCAAAGGATTAGCATGTTCGAGCATCCAACTCAACGTAGCATGTCCCGCCTCATGAATCGCTATGGATTTCCGTTCTTCCAAAGTGGTTATTTTAGATTTTTTCTCCAAACCGCCTACTATCCTGTCCACTGCATTCATAAAATCTTCCCGTGTAACAAATTCTTTGTTATTTCGTGCAGCGATCAAAGCAGCTTCATTACAAACGTTTGCAATATCCGCTCCTGAAAATCCCGGCGTTTGCCGCGCCAAAAATTCAGTATCAACGGAAGAATCTATTTTGATATTACGTAAGTGTACGATAAAAATCTCTTTCCGGTCGTTTAGCTCCGGTAAGTCAACAGTGATCTGACGGTCAAAGCGGCCCGCCCGCAACAGCGCTTTATCCAAAATATCGGCACGGTTGGTTGCCGCAAGGATGATCACTCCGCTATTGGAGCCAAAACCATCCATTTCCGTCAGCAACTGGTTCAGGGTGTTTTCCCGTTCATCGTTGGCGCCCATATTCGGATGACGCCCTCTCGCCCGTCCCACAGCGTCTATTTCATCAATGAAAATAATACAAGGTGATTTCTCTTTTGCCTGGCGGAATAAATCCCTGACACGCGACGCCCCTACTCCGACAAACATTTCCACAAAATCGGATCCCGAAAGAGAGAAGAAAGGAACATCGGCTTCCCCGGCAACGGCCTTGGCCAACAACGTTTTTCCTGTTCCCGGAGGTCCTACCAACAATGCTCCTTTAGGTATTTTCCCTCCTAAATTGGTATATTTGGACGGAGTTTTCAGAAAATCGACAATCTCTTCCACTTCCTGTTTGGCTTCCGACAAACCGGCAACATCTTTAAAGGTAACTTTCTTTACCTGGCTTGTTTTATCATAGATTTGCGCCTTAGACCGGCCTACACTGAAAACGCCGCCACCGGCGCCACCGGACATCCGGCGCATCAGGAAAATCCAAATGACGATGATCAGGACAAATGGACCGAAGGTTAAAAAAATATCCCAGATGGGATCACGCCCTTCATCATAATCAACAATAGCATCAATCTGATTATTGGCTACTAATGCTGCATATTTTTCATTAAAGGCATCGACCGAAGGCACTGTTACGGAAACTGTATATTCGGTGGGAGTTACTTTCTTCGACAATGAATTGGGAATAAATGCATTAGGCACACTATCCTGTTCAAAAATCGTTTTTACAAATTGTGGTTTTACAGTCGCAACCGCTAAATCCTTTCGTTTGTAAACCATCATTTTGCTAAACACATTATCCTGAGCCAGTTTTCCAAACTCTGTCCAGTTTACTTTTTTATCCTGAATCGACGAACTGTTATTGGTCAGGAAAATCCCGACCAACATCGCAATGATCAGGATATACAACCAATTTAAATTAAATTTGAACTTACCTGGACCTCCATTTTCAGGAGGTGTTGGCGGTGAAAGTTTTTTGTTGTTATTGCTGCTGTTGTTGGTCATAATATATCGGGAATTTCATTCATTTGAGCATCAGCCCATAAGTTTTCCAAATTGTAATATGCTCTCATTTCAGGAAGAAAAATATGTAAAATAACGGTTCCATAATCCATTGCAATCCACTGGGCCTCACTCATCCCAATCGCACCTAAAGGCCTTTCTTTCAATGCAATAGAAACCATATCCCATACAGAATCAGATAATGCCGACACCTGGGTGGGCGTGTTCCCTTCGCATATAATAAAATATTGGCAGATAGAACCTGGGATATTTTCCAGATTCAACGTTGTAATCCTCTTTCCTTTTTTTTCCTGTAAACCTTCGATAATCTTTTCTACTAATGCTTCTGTTTCTGTCATTTATATTTTTTGATATTTCAATAAAGTTTGGGGTACAAAGATAAACCGAATTTCTATTTTATCAATCATTATTTATATTCAAAACAATGATTCTCAAAAAATGTTGTTCGCTTTCAGATGAAAATTCCTGTTAAAACGGATCATAGACACTATATAACATTATTAAATTTTAAGATAAAAAAACCAAATACGGCATAATTTTTGCTTTTCCTTTAAGAAGGTTTTTACCTATTACGACGCACAAAATTAGTTAATATTATTAACTCACGCATACACATTAGCTTATGAAAACTTCAAGAATTTTTCATGCCTTTAGCAATAGGGCTGTGAGACTGTGTTTCACCGCACTATTCATCCCATTTTTCACAGCATTGGCCCAGCCATTTTCTGACGTTCCCCCTTCTCCTGAATCAAATGGAATTGTGTGGAATTCCACTACAACGGCGGTAGGACAATCGGCCGGATCAATGTACACTCCGTATTCTCCGTTCTCGCCTGTTTCTCCTTCTTTACAAAATGGAGACAATCCTGTTCTCTATGGCCCCGGAGGCAATCCTATCGGAGGTCTTCCTATTTCCAATGGCCATTGGATTTTATTGAGCCTGGTGCTGGTATATTCCATCTGGCGTTTTTTTAAAAGACGGGAAACGGATAAAAAACTGCGTATCATAATTATTATGTTGATGTGCTCTGCCTTCCTTCCCAATGCCTTACAGGCACAAACACTGGAAGAAGACTTCGCCATGCTAAAAGAAAAATATATTGCAATGGGCGTTCCTGAAACTATGGCTATAGAAAGAGCAACTGTAGTAGCCAAACAACTCCATGACGGGATTCCTTACATACTAAGAGGTTCGGGGCATGCTGACGGCATTCAAGTTGCAAGAGAGCATTTGAATTATACTCCGGAAGACTATGTCCGCAATATATTTATTAACACCGGAGGTGGATCCTGCGGCACTTCGGGTAATGTTTCTAATGTAAAATATACCGGTATAGGGTGGAATCAAAGTACTAAAACATGGGAGAATGACTTTCGACCATTAGCTTATTTCAGCCATGCCGAATGTTTGGGAATGGATGATGGTATTCTTTTAGGGACAGGACCTGTCAATGGAGCAGGAACTTATAATGCCGAGGGACCTAACTCTGCTTACAATGGCATGTCTGGAGGTTATCCTGGTAATGACAGCGACCTGCAAGCCCTTCTTAATCAAGGTCTGGTGAATTCTATATCTATCCTTGAGTTTGACTTTATTCCATTACAGTCTGAAGTGTCTTTCGATTACATTTTTGCATCAGAAGAATATCCGGAATATGCACATTCGCAGTACAATGATGTTTTTGGCTTTTTCGTTAGCGGTCCCGGTATCTCAGGATCTTATACGAATCAGGCTATTAACATTGCAGTATTACCGGATGGGACCCCTGTGACGATCAATAATGTTAATAACGGATATCGGAATGCCACTAACAATCCATCAGATCCTTTGCCAGATCCTGTTGACAGAGGCCCTGTACACCCGGAATACTATGTTGCAAACTATTCCGGCGTTTCTTGTATGGAGTACGATGGAAGGACTGTTATTTTAACTGCTAAAACGACTGTTATTCCCGGTCAACAATATCACATGAAGATTGCTATAGCCAATGTTGGTGACAGCTCCTGGGGCTCAGGTGTATTCCTCCGTGCCGGCAGTTTCGATATGGGATTAGGGATTTCTAATCACGTGGGAGAAACAAAAAACGTCAATTGTGCCTTTGAAGGATGCGACCACCAGAAACTCTCCATCGGAATAAATCCAGTCGCCACCCCAACGGTCGTACAACTGAACTATTCCGGGACTGCGCTTCCTTACATTAAACAATTGAATGGCTCGAATCTTCCTTCCAGTGTTACCATTCCTGCCAACACGATCAATTACGATATTCCTTATAAGGTATTATCTCCGCTCCCGTCAAATAATATGACATTTAAAGTAACAGGAGAAATCGATGGTTGCGGTGAACCAATGGAAAGAACAGTTACTGTATATAACAAAGTCAAAACCACTTTGACGGCGAGACCTACCTGCCAAAATCAAAACCAGGGAGCAGTCTCCTATTCTTTCACAGGAGGTTCCCCCAGCGCCAAAATGAGTACCGACAACGGGAGCACCTGGAAATATTTGCAAACGGGAACTGCAACCGGTCTGCCTGCCGGAAACTTCAAAGTACTGGTAAAAGATTCCGTGAGCTGTGACATATTATCGTCGATAGCACAAGTAGAAAATATCTCCCCGATTATGCGTTGGAGCCAGACTGCAACCGACAACAACTGGAATAATCCACAAAACTGGAGAAATGCAGATAATCAGGCTTATGCTGCTGTTCCCATGAATTGTGTAACAGTTCATATTCCGGGCAATGCATCAAAATATCCTTCACTGGATGTAACCAGTTCGCCCCGCACTTCCCTTTATGGCGAACCGGTTTGTGACAATATTTATTTTCACTTCGGAGCAGAAGTGGCAAAACCTCATTATTTAACCTACAACAAAGCTTTTGTCGATTATAATGTAGGATATTTTAGCGGAAATACATATAAAACGGATGGAGATCCTTATTCTGCCGCCGCTATGAATCGCGACCGCTGGTATGCATTGGCGGCTCCATTGAAAAAAATGGTAACCGGTGACTTTGCCATGGGAGGATTCCCCAATACCTGGCAACGTGGATTCAAATCTTCTCGCGACCATTCCGGTGTTTTGAGCGGAGGTTGGTACGATCCACAAGAAACGGTGGCTCTTGAATTAGGCGCTCGTTTACATTATTCTATTAGTTTTTACGCTCCCGGATACCATTCAGGAGTGTTGGGCGAAAGCGACCACATGCATCTCAACAATTTAAAGGGAATCATTCAAGTACCTTTCTTCGAAAATCCGACTCTTGATAATGAACATCGCCTGCATACATACATGTCAGGAAACAAAAAAAGTCGTTTCTACTATTACAACGAACATACTGCTGCGATGACAATTGCTTATGATAAATTTGACGAAATCGCCCGCGAAAATGAAGCATATCGTTTTGTATTTGAAAATGCAAGCAACCAGCCCCAGGAGAACTTTATTGTAAAAGTGCCGGTGGTTGACAAAGACGGAGATTCTCAAATTGACGAAGTAATGGTAGGTAATCCATTTATTTCCAGTTTGGATTTTGTAAAATTCTTCAATGACAACTCCGGAAAATTAGAAAATTTTTACCGGCTATACTCCAATGGAGCTTTTGAAACTTATTCCATTGGAGTAAATCCTCCTCCCATTGCTTCGTTCCAGGCAGTTTTCATTAAACCGAAAGGCACAATGAACAGCGAAGCGTCTCTGACATTCACCAAAGACATGTCGATCCTTCGTTCCGGAAACCATCAATTGCGGTCAACAAACGAAATGACAGATAATTTGGTCAAAATCAATGTATCCAACGCATCCGGAAGCAGCTGGCTGTTGTTATCTTTCAATCCTGATATCAACAGTAATGTTTCCCGGTTATTTTCGACCGACAATCCCGGCATTCCGCAGATTTATTCATTAGATGCGCAAGGAGAAAAGAATACAATACAATATATTCCTGGTAACACCGCTCTCCGGTTGGGCATCATGTGTAACGCACAAGGCAATTATGAATTGAGTTTTGAAGGACTGGACCGGTTAGAGGTTGAATCTTTACATTTATCAGATGCCGTTACTAATCAGGTAGTTAATTTATTCGAAACACCTACATACACATTCAATGCTAATACAGGAGAAGATCTGGAACATCGCTTCAGACTACATGTAGGAGGAGTTGCTTTAGGAATCAACGACATTGTAACGGATGATGCGGTCAATGTATATACTGTCGGGAATACCTTTTCCGTATCGTCTTCTATAGAAATTCAAGAGGTGGCAGTTTTCAATCTGCAAGGCATCAGGGTGTGGTCGAAACAGCCGCATCAATATCATTTTTCCAGCGAACTGCCTCTTGCTAATGGAGCTTATTTAGTAGTAGTACAATTGCAAAACGGAGATCAAAAAACAAATAAAATTATCATAAAGTGATGTGTTGCTTGAGTACTTAATATTTCCCGTGATATTTTTTATTTGTTTTTGATATGCCCGGTGATTGATAATTAATCGCCGGGCATATTTTGTTGTTGACACTTCCGCAATTCCTTCCTTAACTGCAAGGCTTTCCCCTCACAAACCAGATTCATCAACTTCCAAAACTCAGCGCCATGATTCATGTGTACTGTGTGGCAGAGTTCATGCAGAAGTACATAGTCAATCAAATGAACGGGCAAAGCCATCAGACGATAGGACAAATTGATGGATTTACGGGAAGTACAGGAGCCCCAGCGCGTCCGGCTGCGATTGATCCTGACTGTCGTATATTGAAAATGATGCCAGATGGCCAGTTCCCGCAAACGATTTGGCAAATACCGGTGCGCTTGCGTCCACAATGCCATTGTTTCCTCTACTGTACATTCTTGCATTGCATCCCGCTGTTGTGCAATATATTGTTGTATTACCAACCGTTTTTCATTGAGAAATTCCAATGCAATGTCATAATTTCCGGAAACAGGCAATACAACGGTTACTTTGCCCCGTTTGACCCGAATAGAGTACCGGTGTGAACGTGCATTCTTTCGTAATATGATGGATCCGAATTCCGGGTCTTCAATTGTTTGCTGCATTTTTTGAAATTTCTTACAAAAGTAATATGTAAATTGTAACTTTTTCGAAACATTTTTGACATTTTCTTGTAATCTTTCCATCATAGTTTTGCATCAGCAAAATGAGACTTCACTTTGAGACTTGTCGCTTTCGACAGGAATATTATAGTAATTATTTTTTTATTTTGACAAATTTTTACTTGATCATTAATAAACAATATTATAATTATCGTCAATTTTAATAATAAACTATGAAAGGAAAATTCAGTTTAATCATTGTTTGCCTGTGTACGATTCAAGCGCTCTTTGCTCAAGAAGACGAAAATCAACCGGAATTCAAAATTTCAGGAAGTCCGGTCATCACCATATTTGCCAATTACCATGCAGGATTGGGGGAACACAATCATCTTTCGGGCTTTAGCCTCACCCGCGCTTATTTGGGATATCAGTTCAAACTATCGGAAACATTGAGCGGAAAAGCCGTTGTGGATGCAGGCATTTCTCCGGAAGAATCTGTTTTGAAAACCATGCAGCGGGATGTGATTCTCAAAAATGCATTTCTTTCATGGAAACACAATGGTTTTATTATCAATGGAGGTCTTATCAGCACCCTGGAATTCGATATTCAGGAAAAATTCTGGGGACGCCGCTACATCGCTCCATCTTATCAGGATTTGTACAAAATGGGGCCCAGCGCTGATATGGGCATTTCCATTGCCTGTCAAATGTCATCCGGAATAAGCGCCGATGTAAGTTTTACAAATGGTGAAGGTTACAAACACCTGAATGCCGACAATAAATACCGTTACGGATTAGGAATTACAGCCAAACCGGTGCAAGGATTGACCTTCAGGGTATATGGTGATATTCGTCAAAAAAACGACACGGGTACTGTCTTTCAAAAAAATCAACAAACCATTGCAATTTTCTCCGGATATGCACATAACCGTTTTTCCATTGGCGCTGAATACAATTACCAGGCCAATAAAGCATTTGTCGACAAAAATGATTATTACGGATATTCCATTTATGCTGATGCTCCGGTCTCGAAAAAATGGAGTATATTTGCACGGTACGATCGGGTTGATTCAAAAAACAACAATAGCCGCGCATGGTTCTTGGAAGCCCGGGACCTGGTGATAGGCGGAATCGAATTCAAGCCGATCAAACAATTGCGAATTGCGCCCAATTACAAATATATATTTAGCGATAAAACAGGGCCATTACACGAACTCTATGTGAATGTCGGATTCAATTGGTAGCTTAAAAATTTATAAGGCATCGGCCGGCGCAGGAAAAACTTATACCTTGGCGCAGGAATACATTGCTGCGTTGTTTCTCAAAAAAAAGAGCAACGCGCATCGCCATATTTTAGCGGTTACCTTTACCAAGGATGCTACCGGGGAAATGAAAAACCGGATTTTGGCAGAGCTTTACGGACTGGCTTTTGCCTGTGAGGATTCAAGCGGATTCCTTCAATCCGTGCAACAAACATTGATCCGTAGCGGACATCCGATGTCGCCCGAAGAAATTAAGGAAAAAGCAGGTAAAGCGTTGTGGGAAATCCTGCACGACTACAGCCGCCTGCATATTACCACGATCGACAGTTTTTTTCAGAAAGTGCTCCGGAATTTAGCACGAGAATTGGGCAAAGGATCCCGCTTTAATCTGGAAATGAACAGCAACAAAGTGCTGTCGGATGCAGTCAAAGCCATGATTGAAAAGGCCAATGAAAATATACAATTACTCAATTGGTTGACCACTTACATTGAAAACAAGTTGGACGAAGGGAGTAATTGGCGCATTGATAAAGAAATTTTCAGCTTCAGCCAATGTATTTATAATGAATATTTCCAGGAACATGAGGCTGCGTTGCACGCACAATTGGAAAAAAATCCGAAACTAATTACACAAACCTGGGAACTGCACAATCAAATTCTGAAAGATTGCAAAATTTTTTTCACTACTTCATGGGCGACTGTTTGCAAAATTTTAGATGATAACTTACTGACATTGTCCGATTTTAGCCGTTCCGGAACTGCAATCAATTTTTTCCGGAAATTGGCCGAAGACCATAAGGCTGAAATAAACAAGACCGTAGCGGATTGTCGCGAAAATCCCGAAAAATGGCCGGCGGCCGGGACTCTCAAACGTACGGAAATTATCTCCCTGGCAGAAAAGAGTTTCATTCCCCTGCTCAATCAAAGTGTAGAAGCGCTGCACAAATACAATACTTCCCGGATGATCACGAAAAATCTCCATCAATTAGGTCTCATTTGGGATGTAACCAAAGAAATCGACGAACAAAATGCAGAAAACAACCGGTTCATGCTGGCCGATACCGCATTATTCCTCAACCGGATGATTGACAATGCCGACGCTCCTTTTATTTATGAAAAAATCGGCGCCGAA
The DNA here is from genome assembly GCA_031553835.1 of Bacteroidales bacterium. GTDB lineage: Bacteria > Bacteroidota > Bacteroidia > Bacteroidales > Azobacteroidaceae > JAVBKX01. The sequence goes on along the minus strand of JAVBKX010000033.1, from coordinate 43,455 downwards.
ATCCAACATGTGCTCATCGACGAGTTTCAAGATACGTCGCTATTGCAGTGGAAAAATTTCAAAACGCTGCTCTCCGAAATATTAGCCCACAACTATTTTAGTTTAATCGTGGGAGATGTAAAACAATCTATTTACCGATGGAGAAACGGAGATTGGAGCATTTTGAATAATATCGGACAGGAACTTTCCGTGCATCCGGAAACTTTGAAATACAATTTCCGCAGTGAACAGGAGATTGTTCATTTTAACAACCAGTTTTTCACTCATGCAGCCAAATTACTGAATGAGTCCTATCAAGATTTATTTGAAGATATATCTGCTTCTCCATTTATTACTTCGTACGATCCGGCCGATGTAGTTCAATTGCGAAAAAAAAACGATGAGCTGGGCTATGTCTCGGTTCAATTTATTGCGCCTAAAGAGAAAGAAAATTCATATACCGAATTGGTTCTCGATCAATTAATACAACAACTCCAATTGCTTCGGAAAAAAGGAATTCCTGCGCCGGAAATTTGTATTTTGACCCGTACCAATGTCCAAATCACCCGGATTGCCGCCTATTTGTCCGAACAAAAGCAACTTTTTCCGGAATTAGCGTTGGACTGTTATCTCAACATTGTATCTGCCGATGCATTCCAATTAAGTTCCTCTCCCACCCTGCGCATTATAATTGAAGCACTACGTTGTTTGTCTGATCCGGACAATCCAATTTATCGCACTCAATTATTGGAATTTATAAATCGGGAAAAGCCGGATTTTCAAATTCCCGATTTGAGCAATCAGCTCGCAGGTATGCCTTTATTTGAACTGACGGGGCATTTATTCAGACTTTTCGAGCTGGAATCTGTATCGGGACAAAGCAGTTATTTGTTTACTTTTTTTGATGCTATGGGTAATTACCTGAAAGATAACCCGGCGGATATTCCCACTTTTTTAAAATACTGGAACGAAGAACTTCAGCACAAATCTATTCCGCAGAACAATGCGGTCTCCGGCATCAGAGCAATGACCATACACAAATCCAAGGGATTGCAATTTCACACGGTCATTGTTCCGTTTTGCGATTGGAGTTTGTTTCCTAATGCCAAAGATACAACCGTATGGTGCGGATCTAAAGACGGATTGTATGAATTGGAACTCTTGCCCGTTCCTTACAGTGCCAACATGGCCGACACTGTATTTTCCGAAGAATATGAAAAAGAAACCGGACAGTCGTGGATGGACAATCTCAATGTGTTGTATGTGGCATTTACCAGGGCTGTACAAAATTTGTTCATTCTTTCGAAAGCAAAATCGACTCTTAAAGCGGGGAGTAAAATCCAAACGGTATCCGATCTGCTTCAATTGTCCGTATCCCAGTTAGACGGACTGTTCAATGAAGATGATCTCTCTTACAAAAAAGGAACGCTAACTTATATTTCTAACGAGAAAAAAGAAATTTCAGACAATTTATTGAAAAAAACGCCCGATACTTTCACCATTGATTTTGCTTCATACGCTTTTGACAGTGGAAAATCAATTTTCAAACAATCCAACCAGTCCCAGGCTTTTATCCATTCCGAAAATGATGATTCCCGGCTACAAAATGAATATATCCGGAATGGAAATATTATGCATGCTTTGTTTGCCAATATTAATACGGCGGAAGATATAGAATCGGCAGTCGATGCCCTGATTTTCGACGGAATAATTGCACTGCCTGATAAAGCACTGTATATCGAAAAAATGAATAAAGCCATAAGTAATCCTCTGGTACAAGACTGGTTTTCAAACAACTATGAAATTCGAAATGAATGCCCGGTCATCGTATCGGATCAGGGAACTATTACCACAAAACGACCGGACCGGATTTTAATGAATGACCGGCAAACGATTATCATCGACTACAAATTTGGAGAACCTAAACAATCTCATCAAAAACAACTAAAGGAATATATCGACCTCCTGAAATCCATGAATTACCCTCACATTTCTGCTTACTTATGGTATGTTGAAGAAGCCAACATACTTCCTGTCGAAAATTAACCCGGTCAGGCCTAATTTTCATCAACAAAAATACCCTTTAAAAATTGCACAGATCGTGTCTATTCCCAATTTATTGACGCAAAACAAGGAAAATTGCCATTACGATTTAACATTTCTGTCATAATTTGAAAAAAAACAATATGTTAAAAAAAAATCCTGCGTAATTCGCCAAAGATAATCACGAAAATTGTCAAATAGCATACCAGATAATTCATCAACAGTATGTATTTTTGACATAGACTTTAACGCAAATAATAAACCTCCATGAGCAAGAGTGTTAACCAACAACCTACATGAGCAAGAGCGTTTAATCAAATACCTTAACTATTTTTTCGTGTCGCTCGCTCTGCTCAACTTGTATTTAGACAAAAGAACAAGTTCTAATTTCTTTGTCTGTCTTCTATGGCCTTTCGTCTTTGTTCTATAAGATATGCAAGATGACTTCATTACCTCTCAAACAATGCCTGTATCAATTCCGGTTGTATTTCCTGCCGGGGATTAAACTTGTCTGAAGATACATATTCCAGAATACTTTGTTTGAACTGTGCGGCAGCCGGATATTGAACCGGGTCTCTGTCAAGAGCCGAACTACATACCATCAGTTTCCCTTTACCTATTTTAGCCTCAAACAATAAACCCAACCTGCGGTTTTTAAACCAATCGTCTATCAGATATACGACCGGACGGAAACCGGCAGGAAAATCGTCCATTACCAGCGCGTCACAATCGGTAACAATATCCCACCACTGGTAATCACTATATCCCTGAGTAGGAAATGAAGCCAAAGCAGGATGTTCGGGATTACACAAGATACCTAATGTGTGAGGAGGGCGGTTGTAGGTCCAGGCCGTATTCCAGAAGATACTTGAGAACCCGACAGCTATTTTGCCTCCTTTGTCGGGAGATACGTTTCCTTTGGGAGATAAAAACAATACGGTTTCTCCGTTATTAAGCCTGTTAATAACAGCGTTATCGAATACGGATGTTACATAAGATTTATTTTCAATAGCTTTCTTCTCAGCCGGATATACCCAGATATTCCATTGATTTTTCGCCGGTTTATCCGCTAATTCGACTGATACGATTAATTGTGCGGGGGCTTTTATTTGCTCAAAAGAAGTTTCGATATTTCCCACCGGAATACAATTGTCTAACAGAAGGTCTTTGGTGAAACTTCCTGTTTTTATAACCTTGTTATCTACAGTCGTAATCTTCCAGATGATATTTGCGTTTTTTATGGGTTCTTTTCCAAAATGAGCGAATTCAACCGGCACATTCATCTGCTCGTTGTTCAGAAACATCATTTTTTGGAAACGTATCAATGGAACAGTCTGATTACAGAATGTGCTGTATTCTTTGCCATCAACATATCCTTTGGTATCCCAGAAAGCATCCAGTACACCCACCAATGCGGTACCTTGTCCGGGGAAGTCATGCAAATCGAGCAGTTGGAATCCTGCAAATCCGGGTGTTCTGAGAGCGGCTTCAATATCTGCTTTATAACAAAGCGTTTGCAGTTTTCCCGAAGCATACAGGAAATCATCCGCCAGGTCACCCATGTGATTCTCTTCCAAAGTTTCCTTAAATATTTCAAAGTTTTTCGCTTTTAACACTCCGGTATATTTTTCAATTTCCTTAAAATTAGGATATACGCACCATTGACCAATCTCGTGGCTGACACTCGGCATATCTTTTTTGATAATATCCCTGAAATCGAAATCCGAACAAGGAGAGTTCGTGTTAATGGAAGAGGACAATCCTGCACTCCACGTCTGGATACGGGGATCTCCGGAGTTCCAATAATCGGCATTTTCAATGTACGGCCATCCGGCGGCTCCGGTATAGACTCTGCGGCTGTCTTTCTGTTTCCAATAAGCAATCAAATCCGACAGGTATTTTACCTGGTTATCTCCTCCCGGCTCATTCCCGTAAGCCATCAGACAAAAAGAGGGATGATTACCATATTCTTTTAATATCCTGTCACCTTCGGCATAGAACCATTCGTCTAAGTAACCGCCATTGCCCACGTGTGTCCAACCGGCACATTCAACCTGCAAATAAATACCCATACTGTCGGCCACATTGAATGCTGCTTCAGGAGGGCACCAGGAGTGAAAACGTACATTGTTCAATCCAAATTCTTTACACGTACGGAAAATCTTTTCCCAATACTTGTTGTCTGTAGCCGGATAACCGGTCAACGGGAAAATACAGCATTCAAGTGTTCCGCGCAAAAAGACCGGCCGGCCGTTTACCTGAAAGCGTGTTCCGTTTTTCTTAAAGTCACGGAATCCGAATGAGGTGTACCTTTCATCTTTTTCTCCCGAAGAAGTAACTACTGTTTTTAAGCGGTATAAATTCGGCTCGTATTCAGACCATAATACTATGTTTTCCCCGGCATCTATCGTAGCGTCTAATTGTACATCGCTACCTAAAGGTTCAACTTTGATTTTGACCGGTTTCCCAACGGCTTCTCCTTTGGATGTTTCCAGTTGCAACACAATATTGCTTTTCCCGGCGTTTGCTTTCCCTTTCAGGCCGATCGTCACTTTCGCTTTTTTGTTTGCTACATCAGGATACACCTGTACGTCATCAATATATACGTTGGGTTTTGCCGAAAGCGACAAATTTCCAACAAGGCCGTTCCAGTTGCTTTGCGTGTGATCGGAAACGCTGTGCGCATTAATGCCTACATCCGTATGAATCCGATTATCCACCCGTATGGTAATGACATGTTTTCCGGGTTTAAAATCGGTCAAAAAATACCGGTGAGGAGTTGATAAGGCGTCTTGTTTACTCCATTTAACCCCATCGACATAGAGTTCCGTTTCCCAATGAGTACGTTCCAGTTCGAGTTGGATGGTTTTATCTTTCCAACCTGACGGAATGTTGATTTCTTTCTGATACCAGGCAACGCCTACATAATGTTTATCCGGATTCAACCAGAAAGGTACTTTGATGTTTCCTTCCTGCCTGTATTTTTCATATTCGGGAGCAGTGTACCAGGCTTTATCATAAATACCTCCTACCCACTGGGTATTGACGCCGATATCATTCCCGTAACCTTGTTCCTGCAAGGAACCCGGAAGCGATATCCGGTCTTCAAATGTGGTATTATACCATTTTTCGTTTACTCCCGTATCATTCGAATCCAGCTTAAATTGCCAACTACCGCTCAAATCAATCGTATTGTTCTGAGCAGAAGAGCATCCGACAAGAATTGCCATGATAATAAACAGGGCTGTTTTTTTCATAAATATATAATTAGTTATGAATGTAATCGACTAAGTTTTAATCGCTCATTTACGTTTTCACAACAAGTTCTTTTCCTTCTTTCAGCTGATCATGAGAAATAAAATATCCATCAATTTTTTTATTACCATATATGATTTCCTTTATTTTCCTTCCGGTTCCCTTTTTGGATATTGTGAAATTTTTATTGTCCAAGCGAAATGTCACTTTATCGAATAAAGGTACGGTAATGATATATTCAGGATCGGCCGGGGAGTAAGTATATAAACCGATGGCATTGAAAACATACCAGGCCGACATTTCTCCGGCATCATCCATTCCGGAATAAGCAAGTTTGCCGGCTCCCATATCATAATAATAATTCATGAGGCTGTCCAGGACACATTGCGCTTTTTCTTGTTTCCCTATAAAATAATAGGTATATGGAATGCTATGGCCCGGTTGATTTCCATGGCAATAGTTCCCGATAAATCCGGTCATGTTGTGAACTTCGTATCCTCGCCAGGGTTCGGAGAACAAAGAATCCAATTTTTGGTCAACGGCTTTCTGGCTTGGATACAGGGCTATCATACCTTCCGGATCATGAGGGGCGAAAAACAAGGAATTCCAGGCATTAGCTTCACGATACATATAGGCGTAATAAGGATAATAAGGGTCGAAATCTTTGATCCAGTCTCCATTGGCTATACGGCCTCTCCAGAATCCGGTGGAAGGATCGAAGAGATTTTTATAATTACCGGAGCGTTGCATCAATGTTTTGTAATTCTCGTTGTCTCCCAATTCTTTGGACAACAAGGCCGTGGCATAATCATCATACGCATACTCCACTGTTTTTGTCACCGCGGCTTTATATTCATCCCAAAAAGGAACATTCACCGTATCTTTTTCCTCAATCCAGCCATTCTTAAGGTATTCATCCAGGTAAGGCCGGCCTCCACGCCCCGGAACGGTTGCATTGTTAAGTAATAACTGATAAGCCCTTTTCACATCAAAATCACGAACCCCGCGCAGGTATGTCCCCGCAACAAAAACAGAAGCATGATCCCCGTGAAAAAAAGTAGGCATATACCCTCTTCGTTTTTCCCCCTTATCTGTAATTGACTTAATCACATCGGTGGTTACATCGGGAGCAAGCATGGCCAGCAAAACTAATTTATTCCGGTAATCATCCCAGAACGAAGGGTCTGTATAATAACGGAAACCATTGTTTACCACGTTATTCTTTGCATCAAGGTATTCTCCATTTACATCGCTTCGAAGTGCAGGCCAAAGGAAAGACCTATATAAACAACTGTAAAACAATCCTTTTTCCCGGTCAGTTCTTCCGGAAACAGTAATATTGGACAAGAGTTTTTCCCAGGTCTGATCTGCTTCCCTGCCTACCTGATCGAAACTTTTATTGATCATTTCTTTCTCCAGATTCAGTTTAGCATTTTCGATGCTGACAAAAGAAAATCCTATTTTAAGTTCCAACGGTTTTTTGCCTTTACTGTCTTTAAAATTTACTATCGATACTTCGTGTTTGTCATCTTTTACCTGCTGAATATTATCTATTTCATAATTGGAGACTGCATAAAAGAACATGGTTCCTTCTCCCGATTGAAAGCCGGTAAATGTATGATCATCCTGTTTTTTTATAGTCCAATCCTGCACCTGGTTATTGGAGCGTTTCATATCTGCCAATAATTTTTTATCATCTCCCGGCTGAAAGGTATATTTGTGATATCCACAACGAAGCGTTGAAGTGAGTTCGGCATTCACCCGGTATCTTTCAAGAAATACCTGATAGTAACCCGGACGAGCCGATTCGTTTTGATGATTAAATGGTGAACAGTAATCTCCGGGAGTGATGTTTCCGGTAACGGGGAGCAACGGAATATGTAATAAATTCCAATGTCCTTTGTTTGTATGTGAAAATCCGTAAATTACCGTATCCTCGTATTGATAACCGGCGCCACTCCTGAATTGGGTTACCGGACTCAATTGAACCATGGCATTGGGAAGAGAAGAACCGGGAAATACTTCTGCTCCCCAGGTACGTTGCTTCATTTTCCGCACATACCCCAAATCTTCCGGCTCCCATAGAGTCGCTGTTCCCAACAATGGATTCACATAGCTTGTCAGTTCTTTGTTTGATTTACTATGAACCGTAAAAACAATACATAAAAATAGAATTATAAATTTCCCCCTATTCATAGACAATTATTTTGATAATTATTTTATTCTGATATACTTATCGAATGCTATTACCCTATCAAATATTTACTCTTCGGTAAAAATGACAATAAATAAACAACCACATAAGAAGCGATAAATGTTAACAACGCAACACATGGAATGAAACAAACAGCTCCTGAGAAATAAGGCCCTAAATATGTATGGAAGAAATTCAAGAGCATGATGTGCAACAGGTACATTCCATAACTTTTCAGGGAAATATCTGTTACTATACGCCCTGCGAGTGAATCGGGTTTGCTTATTCTGACATTTTTCAGCATTAAAAATAATCCGAGTCCCATCATCGCCACATTAATTGTTCCATATCCCCAGGTCAGCTCCAGATCCGGAACAAATTCCGCGGTATCGAGCCGTTTGGAAAAACCATAACAGGTAACAAAATATCCGGCAATCAGCAATAAGAATCCAACCGGGAAATTCCATTTTTGAGGTGTATTCCAATAGGCTTTGATGTAATATCCTAAAACGGCATATCCCAAAAAACCTGTAAAATAATGCAACATAGGTGTTGGATTCCAAAAACATTCGCCCCATACCTCAGTAAAAATTAAGTGTATATAAGGCAGGAACAATGTAATACCCCAAATCACAAGGAAAAATTCGAGAGCCTTGCGGGAAGCTGTTTGAATCCAGGGAGAGATAATGGGAGCAAACAAATATAAACCGATAAGCATGTAAACATACCAAAGATGACCGACTTCCGTTCCAAAATTAACAGCGATTTTCAATACATTGACACAAGCCGTTTGAAAATTAACTTGTCCCATAAAGTATTGATCAAAAGCATATAACGCGCACCACACAACAAAAGGAATCAGCACGCGGGTAAACCGTTTCCTGAAAAACGGTTTCATTTCTCCTTTGACCGGCAGTAAGAAAAATCCTGTGAGCATCACAAACAAGGGGACGGCTGCTCTACCTGCCGAATTATAGATACTGACCCACAATGAATCTGTACCTGGAATAACAGTATTTCCCGCACCAATATAAAAAAACTCACCTGAATGCACCTGAATGACTAAATAACAGGCAATAGCCCGTAATAAATCTAAACCGAAATTTCGTTGTGAAGATATTTTCATTAATCTGTTTAATTATTTCCACTAAACTCATTGAGATCGGGCGCGATTTGAATCGCCCCCTCTCCGGGCCTCATATCGTTCCCTGTTCACTAATTCTAAGTACCAACCCTGGATCTGAGAAGTCTCCTTTTGAAGCATTCATCAGTCCGATTCGGCTAATAACACTACCGGGGATTGTCAAACGATTTCCTTTTATCACAACCTGACGGGTTATATCCACCGGAACATCTCCTGCTAAATCCTGCGCATAAACAGTTTGCTTTTTTCCATTTATTTTAGATGGAAAAACCAACGTAACCTCTTTGAAACAACCAAACAAGCCAATGGGAACATCATTGCTTTCAACCTGTATCGTTATGGAGATTTCTTTTGAAATGTATTCGCGGCCCAAAGCCCGACCAATAGTTGCAACAGCCACGGCTCCATTGGGATATTTGGACGCAAGAACAAAAGGACGATCTTCACCCCCACCGGATATTTCGGGCAAAGCCATTCCACGGCTGACCCGTGCCGGTGCGTCGGCAGTCATTTTGTCTCCTTTTTTCCGACTTTTAAGCCAGGTTTCCCTGTCCCCCAATATCCAGTAATCGTGTAATCTTGCGGTATCGATGACAAAAGAACCGTCAACAGCAAACGGTTCTGCAATGCGGTGCCACCTGACTCCGCGTACAACCTCATCCAATCGCTTCTTTATGTTACGTCCCGCCTCCGGAAATGTGATATCCGGCGTTCCATCAGGTAATGCTCCGGCAAACGGATGACGCATCACACCAATGGCACATCCGAGCCCTACGGCAATATAAGGTTCGTCTTCACAATTAATAATTCCTTTCACTCCGCCATTGACTTTGTAGGGCAATAAATCACAAACTCGTTGTATCGTAACCGGTTGAGCCATGACATTCTCTACATCATACGTTCTGAAGACATCGCTGAATGCAATAAATTCGTTCATCATGGCATGTTCGATATACAAATGAGGGGCATGCTTTTTACCAATTTCCGTCAACATCATCCGCCATTCTTTATCCCTGGAATTGTTACCCCAATCGACTTTCCAATAATCAAAACCGGCTGCATCGGCAGCTTTGATACGTTCAATCCAGTAATCAACTTCCGGAACATCAGGATACATTTCTGATTTTTGAGCGCAGATCCAACCTCCGGCGCCTTTCCAACCCTTGCTTTTCACCCGGTCGGCAAATTGTTTCAACCGTTCTGTTGCATTTCCATGAAAAGAGGGAAATCGTTCTTCATTCAATTCTACCCAACCCAAGTACTTATTTGGAACTTTATTGGCATCTTGGGGAATATCCCATGAATCATCCATCACAAAATAAAGATCCTCACGAATGGTAGGGAAACATTCAATCCAATTTTGAAAGCAGCCTTGTCCGAATACATACTCTTCATTCATCACTTTTCGCGTTACTTCCGAGTTTTCGTAATTAACCACATAGCCTTGCAAATTCCAAGTACAGAAATAGTCAGGCGCTTTCGATGGAGTGCCGGGAACAAGTGACTCAGGTTGATGTTGTTGTGCAAACGCAAACGTAATCACACCACAAAATAGGGCTGCAAATAAATATTTGTATTTCATTTTTTTATAACTTACCAGGTTTCCATTCGACCATAAATCCTAAATCTACCCAAATGAAGGGTCTTCGACAAATGTAATAAGATTCAATTTAAAAAAATAATATATTTGTCTAAAGTATAATCTTTGTCGCAAATGAGGACTAATTTGTCACAAATTATCGCAATAAGGATGCCTTTATACAGCTATTTCATATCTATCTTTCCTCTTTTAAAATTTGAAATAACACTCCCTTCTGCACTTACCCCCTCCGCACTCACATTCATTTCCCTGCACGAACTGTTGTTGTAGAAATACACGCTTGCTTTGCTCGAATTATTAGTTTTCACATCAGGATTCCAATACTGTGTGCGCCTGAAATCTTTAAATTGACTCAAGTATTTTTCATCCTTCTCGCTTATAAATCCCAAAATTTTTTCTAAGTTTGCAGGATATTTTCATATTTAATCTCAAAATAAATCAGATATGCAATTAACTGCAAAACTCGTACAGGTATTGCCCTTACAAAGCGGAACAGGCCGTAATGGTGAATGGAAAAAACAGGATATTATCGTAGAAACCGACGGACAATATCCCAAAAAAATATGTATTGCCATCTGGGGTGACAAAATCAACAGCAATCAATTGCAAATCGGAAATATGCTCACTGTGGATTTCGACGTGGAAAGCCGCGAATTCAATGGAAAATGGTACACTGACGTGAAAGCCTGGCGAGTAGAAATGGCCGGAGCAGGCTCGATGCCGGAACAACAAACGTCTTCGGCTCCTTTCCCTCAAGCGCAGAATATGCCCGAGCCGGCGCCGCTGCCTCCTAATCCGACAGACGATCTACCTTTTTAAATGGAGAATGGAGAGTTGAGAATGGAGAATTAAAGAGGCTTATACCCAATCATAATTCTCAATTCTCAACTCTCCATTCTCAACTCTCAACTCTCCATTATGGACTCGCCCTTTCTAAGCCTTGTCGCCTGCGATCTGCTCAAACGGTTCGGAACCGACTTAGCCAACGTTGCCGTGATTTTTCCCGGCAGGAGGGCTCGTTTATTTTTCAACAATTATCTTTATCAACATGCCGGAAAACCGGTATGGGCACCTCGATATTTTTCTATCGACGAATTATTCCAACAGGCTTCAGGATTAGCAGCGGCTGACAACATATTACTTGTCAGCGAATTATATAAAACATACATCGATGTTTTCAATGCTTATTCCAACACTCCTTCTACCGAAACATTAGATGAATTTTTCTTTTTTGGAGAAATTTTACTAAACGATTTTGATGATATTGATAAAAACTTAGTCAATGCCCGTTCGTTGTTCTCCAACCTCGAAGATCTCAACCAACTGCGTGATGATTTTGAGCATTTAACCGAATCCCAAATTGAAACCTTATCGCGTTATTTCAAACAATCATTTCAACAAAATACAAATTTACAACAGGCTTTTTTAGCTATTTGGAACCTGTTGGGGCCAGTATATGCTTCATTCAAAGAAAAATTGAAAGCAAAAAACATAGCTTATCCCGGAATGCTGGCAAGGGAAGCGATTGAAAACGAAACGGCCGGTTACCCTTTGCAGCAGTATGTATTTGTAGGCTTTAATGTGTTGAATAAATGCGAGGAAAAATTATTCAAAAAACTAAAACATAAAGGACTGTTTTATTGGGATTATGACAGGTATTATATGGGTGCGGGGTACGGGGTGCTGGGTGCGGGGTACGGGGTACAAGGTGCGGGGTATGGAAAAAGTGAAGCGGGGAGGTTTATTATGCAGAATATTCAAAAATTCGGTTCTGCTCTTCCTTCCGAATATTTCGACAATTTCAACCCCGAACCCTGCACCCTGCACCCCGAACCCCGAACCCTGCATCCCAAACTCAAAATAACCATTATCTCGTCACCTTCCGAAACCGCTCAATCGGCTTGCATTCCGGCATGGATAGACACACTCCGGCACGATCCGGCTTTTACGGAACCGGATTCAGCCATTGTCCTTTGCAACGAATCGATTCTCCCGACGGTGATGCACGCAATCCCTCCTAAAAAAGTGGAGAATGTGAATATCACGATGGGATTCCCCATCAATCAAACGCCGGTTATCAGTTTTTTGCAGGTCTTGACAGACTTGCAGGTCAAAGGTTATGTTGCATCGGCCAAAGCATTCCGGTACAAACAAGTACTCGCTGTTTTGCGGCATCCTTACACGCAGATGTTATTTCCCGAAGCAACGGATGTTGAAAAAGAATTAACAGAAAACAATATTTTTCTGCCTACAATAGAAATTCTTCGCAATCACAGTATTTTTCAGTATGCCGGAAATACAGAATTATTGGCAGTCTGGCTTATTCAACAAATCACAAAAGTAGGAACATGCTATGCAGACATGCAATCTTCCGAAGATTTGTATGCCGGATTATACCAGGAATCGATTTTCAGGGCCTACCAGGTAATCAACCGGTTATATGGTTTGCTACAATCGGGAGACCTGGAAGTGGATAAAACCACTTTCCTCCGTCTGATGAAAAAACTATTTTCCACCACAAAAATTCCTTTTCATGGCGAACCGGTAAAGGGATTGCAAATTATGGGATTATTGGAAACCCGCAACCTGGATTTCAAAAATTTGATTTTATTGTCGGTGAATGAAGGATTTATGCCGGGAACAAATAACGATAATACGTTTATTCCTCAATTCATCCGAAAATATTTCGAACTGAATACGATCGAACACCAGGATTCCGTATATGCCTATTATTTTTACCGTTTGATTCAACGGGCAGAAAATATTACGTTGGTGTATAATACGGATCAAACACAAACTGGAAAAGCGGAAATCAGCCGTTTTTTATTGCAATTGCTGATCGAATCGGGATTAAATATACAACAACGGAGCCTTCAAACTTCCATTCGTCCTATCGGTGAAACAAAAATCACGGTACAAAAAGACGAAGCATTGTTGAACAAAATCCGTCAACAATATGACCTGAATACCAACCCCGAAGCTCACCGGCTTTCACCATCGGCCCTGAACACCTTTATCGATTGCTCGCTGAAATTCTATTTTCAATATATAGAAGGACTCAAAGCTGCCGATGAATTGTCGGATGAATTGGACAGCTCTGTGTTTGGAACCATATTCCATAAAGCGGCCGAATTATTATATAAAAAAATAGGAGGAGTCGAAACCATAGACCCCGATCATCCGGTATTAATCCGGAAAGAACAATTAGAGCTATTTTTGAAAACGCCCCCTTTATTAGAAAAAATTGTCGCCCATGCTTTTTCTTCAAAGTTTTTCAAAAATAGAGAAGTATCTCCAAATCAGTACAATGGCGAACAACTTATTAATTTCAGAGTCATCAATCATTTGTTGCGCCGGCTCATTAGCTACGATGCGCAGCATACTCCGTTTTATATCTGCGGATTAGAATTTTCTGTTCAAGACCATTTTGATCTGCCTTCCTGCAATGCCAAAATTAATGTCGGGGGAATTATCGACCGGTTAGATCAAAAAGAAAACACGTTGCGAATCGTGGACTACAAAACAAGCGGCTCCGGCAAACCGTTCAAAACATTGGACGATCTCACCGTTCAAACCGACAAACGAGCCTCCCACGTATTCCAATTATTTACGTATGCTTCCGTGCTGATAAAAAACGGAGCAAAATCAGCTATCGCTCCTGCACTGCTTTATCTTCAGGAAGCAGGAAAAGACGATTATTCTCCGGTCATTTCATTTGAGGGAAATGCCATTGCCGATTTCAAACTGCTCTCTCCTGCTTTCGACGAAATCTTCATTCGTAAAATTGAAGAATTATTTAATCCGGATATTCCTTTTTCACAAACAGGTGCAACCGGAAAATGCGCCTATTGCGATTTCAAAATTCTATGTAATCGTTGATCTTATTATTTCAGAGACATTCATTCCTTTGTACTGAAAAAATTTTGTAAAACTAATCCTTTTTCCTATTTTTGGAAAATTATTAACCAGAACCATTAAAAGTATTTTTTCCGGTTCGTAAAACTATCTTATTTTTATGTCGATAAACAAAGTTATTTTAGTTGGAAATGTGGGCAAAGACCCTGAAGTACGGTATTTTGACAACGGCAGTTGCGTAGCTAATTTCCCTTTAGCAACCACCGACAGAGGTTACACGGCAGCCAATGGGACGCAAGTTCCCGAACGCACCGAATGGCATACAATTGTTCTCTGGCGAAAATTAGCCGAAACGGCTGAAAAATATGTCAAAAAAGGCTCCAAATTGTATGTGGAAGGGAAAATTCACACCAGGTCTTATGACGATGCAACAGGCGTTAAGCGCTATATAACAGAAATATGGTGCGACACGCTGGAATTGTTGGATCGCAAAGAGGCTGGTACCGCCGCTCCGGTTAATGAAACGCAGGCACCTGCCTCCCAACCGATTCCTCCCGCGGGATTAGGACAGCCGGCGCCATCCGACCCTCCTATTGGAAGTGCAAATGACGATTTGCCGTTTTAAATAAATTACAAATTTATCTAAACGGGTTATTTAACAAGCACCCATAAAACTGTCGAAGATAATTGATCTAACGACAGTTTTATGGGTGCTTGCTGTTCTCATATCGTAGTTTCTACTATCTATAGATTTTTTACATTCAATACCATATGTATTTCATTTAATAAAATTAATTATTACATTTGTAACGAATTGAATTTACAAATGAAAAAATAATCAATAACAATGTAAAACTAAGACAATGAGAACACATCAAAATTTTATCAATTTCAATCCAAAAAAAGGATTGATACCTTATGCAGGGGTATTAATATGGGGGGTCTTTTGCGTTTCAACAGCGTATGCAACAGATCAGTTCCTGCCTACAAATTACGACGAACCTTACAGAAATCAGTTTCATTTCAGCCAGCAATCAGGATGGATGAATGATATCAATGGATTATGGTATAAAGATGGAGTATATCATCTTACTTATCAATCGTATCCGTATAGCCTGTATGGAGATCCGGATGGATTTGCTCCCAGAGACTGGGGACATGCTACGAGTACAGATATGATACATTGGACGCAGTTACCTTCTGCGTTAATTTCCAAGGGGAATGTACCGGGAGAATGCTGGTCGGGATCCACTGTGATCGATTTAAAAAACACTTCTGGCTTAGGAAGTATTGAAAATCCGCCAATACTTAGTTTCTATACGGCCGCCACTAATGACGAATCGGCCATTAGGGGCACCTGTATGGCTTACAGTCTTGATAATGGTTATACCTGGACTGCATATCAAAACAACCCGGTAAATATCGCAGGACCAAGTTATGGCGACCGCGACCCAAAAGTATTCTGGCATGAAGCATCGCAAAAATGGTGCTGTGTGATATTTCAGAATGGCATGACATTTTACAATTCTCCGGATTTGAAAAACTGGACTAAGACAAGTACTTTTAATTGGGGATGGGAATGTCCTGACATGTTTGAACTTCCATTGGACGGCGGTGATGTAAAAAAGTGGATTTTACTGCAAGGTGACGGAAATTATTTCATAGGCGATTTTGATGGTAACACCTTTACTCCCGATCATAAAGATCAGCTTCGTATGGTTTACAACGAAGGATTTGGCGGTAGTTTTTATGCCTCTCAAACATTCTTTCCAGACAATTTGCCTGGGAAAAAAATTTATCAAATAGGTTGGATGATTACCTTTGGTGTAGCCGGAGGAAACACAACTTCTCCTTGGACGCATAGCGCTACGCTGGCTTGCGAATTAAAATTAAAAACGCTTCCCGAAGGGATCAGGGTTACCAGAACGTTGGTACCCGGGTTTGAAAGCCTTTATGGATCTACCCAAACATGGAGCAATCAAACGTTAAATGCAGGCCATAACTTTTTTGAGGGGAAATACTCGAAATGTTTTGATTTAGAGGTCGTACTTGATATAACAAATGCTACCGCGACAGATGTGGCATTCAAATTTTCAGATAAAATAATCAATTACAATGTCGATGAACAAATTTTATTCAGAGACAAATTGTATGCAAGAAATAATCAGGTAAAAATCCGGTTTGTAGTCGATTGGGGCAGCTTGGAGGTATTTGGTAACGATGGTGAATATTCGTATGTGGAAGGCGTCAAATTTTCGCCCAAAGATCAAAGTATTTCGATGATTCCCAATGGCCATATTAAGCTGGTTTCGGCTACATTAAGGGAATTAAAACGTATATGGCCTGGTGATAATGTTAATAATATGTATATCGACGGAGCGGACGCAAGGAATAAATATACCGGGAATTGGGGAACCGGTTCGAACGAAAGAATGTATTTTGGCTCTGATTGCCATATTGCGTTTGAAGATAATTGTTCTTTGGAAACCAGTTTCACCGGAACTCACATTTCATGGTATGCACTTAAAAATGATGATTTAGGAATGGCATCGGTGTATATTGACGGAGTGTTGGCAGAAGAAGATATTGATTGCTATAGCACGAATCGATGTGTTAGTTTATTATTTTCAAAAACAAACCTTCCGGAAGGAGAACATACCATTAAAGTGGTAAGAAATGGCAAGAAAAATCCGGCTTCGAGAGGCTTTGCTTTGGTGCACGATTATTTTGGATTGGAAGGTAGTTTTGGTATCGAATCTGCCGGCGATGATGCTTCAGTGAAAATGAAATATACCGGCGATTGGAATGCAGTGACAGACGATTTGAAATTTTATCAGCACACCTATCATAAAAACACTTCCGGAAATGGGACTGTAGAATATTCTTTTGCCGGCACTCAAATCTATTGGCACGGTATGAAAGACGCTAATCTTGGAAATGTATCCATATATATAGACAACGTGCCGGTGGCAGATAATATTGATTGCTATGCAGGGACGCCCGCGATTACCCGTTTGTTTGCAAAAAGAGATCTCGCCAAAGGAAACCATACGATAAAAATTGTAGCCAAAAATACGAAAAATGAACTGTCGTCAGGCACAGGGTTTGTACACGATTATTGCGATTCGCCCGAATTAATCCCACTATATATTGACGACACATCCACCCGGAATGTTTATACAGGAGAATGGGGTACCGGTATAGAATCTATTTATTTCAATAATACTTGTCGTTGGGCTTCAAATGCTTCGATCGAATTAGAATTCTGGGGCAATACAATAGAATGGCATGCGCTTAAAAACAATGATTTGGGATACGTAACCGTGTACATCGATGGTAAAAAAACAGAGGATATAGATTGCTACAGTAATGACCGTCAGGTTGTGAAATTTTTTGAAAGGCACAACCTTTCTAATGGAAAACATACCATCAAGATCGTGACAAAAGGAGAAAAGAATCCTTCGTCTAACGGATATGCAATGGTGCACGATTGTTTTAAAGTTCAATCTGTGCCTGCAAAATCATTATCTGTGACCGGTCATTTAAATTTTGGACCAGTACAGATAAACACATCTGCCACACAAAATATTACCATTACAAACGCAGACTTATATCCTGTATCCATACTGGGTATTGAGCTTCCGGAAGCTTATTCATGCAATTGGTCAAAAGGCGAACTTCAACCCAACGAAAGCAAAACTGTGGCAGTAACTTTTTCACCTGCCGCGATTAAAATTTATGAAGGGAATATACATATTCATTCTAACTTCGGTACAGAATCTGTATTTACAACCGGAAAAGAGTCAACCGTATCTTCTGTACCCGACAACGTTAAAAATGAAAATATAAATCTATTCCCAAATCCCGTAAAAGACAAATTGTATGTAACGGCAACAGATGTGAAAACAATTGAGATCCTGAACTCGACAGGAACTGTATTAGTGAAAAATGAAGTGGGAGGGGAAAATATTTCAGAAATAGATCTGTCTGAAATTCCGAGCGGCGCCCTGATGGTTAAATTGACGAAAAATACAAAAGAATCGATCACCGCTAAAGTGATCAAACAATAACACAAAAGAGGGGGGAAAGTCTTTCGGGCTTTGATTTTCATGAGGCTGTCTCAAAACGGATACCCTATTGCAAAATAAATTTCCGAATTACCTTTCCACCTTTCTTTTAGAAATGTCCAACGCTCTTTTTCCGGTTTTGCCGGATCATACACCCGCTTCGCCGCATCCAGCCTGATAATCAAAAAACTCAAATCAAAACGGACTCCAATACCGGTACCCATGGCTATTTCCCTGTAAAACCGGTTAGCCGTCCATTGTCCGCCCGCCTGATTTTCGTACGCCCGGATAGTCCATATATTTCCGGCATCCACAAAACCGGCCAATTCAAGCCATTTGATAACTTTATGCCGGTATTCCACGCTCAATTCCAATTTCAAATCGCCAACATGCGTGGCCGGATTGCCTTCATCTCCATTGTACGAACCCGGGCCAAGATAACGGGTACTCCATCCCCTCACGCTATTCGGTCCACCGGCATAATATCGTTTTTCAAATGGAAGAATACTTGAAGTAACTCCTAAACTGTCGGTAAAGGAAGAATTGCCGTAAGGATAAGCCGCTCCGATCAAAAAGTGATACGCCACGCTGTTTTTTTCATCAAACCTGACTGTTTGAGCATAACTGAAATCGCCTTTCAAATACTGGGCATAAGGATTCCCTAAAATATTATACTGCCCGGAATTCGATTTTTTGGCATTGGTCAGTCTAAAAATACCGTTCAACAAATTCCCTGATGATTCGGCATTAAACCTTATCGTATATAAACGTTGCCGATAACGGCCTGTGTTAGGATTAGTATATACAATGCTATAACTTTGTCCGGCAGTAAATACATTTTCATAGCTGTATTTGGTCAGCGAATTTTCTTCCTGATTCAAATAATTCCTGAATTCGGATGAAATATAAGGCATCATCACATAATTGATATCGACTATATTGAACGTCTGGCTTAATGTTTTCCGCCTATTTTCCCAATGATTTTTCCAACTGAAATTAAAAAAATCACGGGTGTATTCAGGACGTTGCTGAATATCGAAACTTACTTCATAGGTTGTATGGACATTCAGGCGTTCTTTGATGGCATTCCGGAGGAAAGGAATATGGACGTTGGGAAACATCAACCCGGTGGAAACTCCTACTTCGTAAAAATTGTGGGTAAGCACTTCATTGACCGATCCACTGACAAATTCATAGGCGCCTTTCAATTTTATATTCCAGGCTTCCGCCCCATTAAAAATATTGCGATGAGTATAAGCGATCAACGCCCCCACTCCCAAATCCCCGGCTTTATTAGTTCCTTCCAACCCCAATTGCACTTCATGGATATTACCGGGAGTCAAATAAATATTGCAATCAACCAACGCAGAATCGACCTGTTGGTACTGAACTCCAGCCCGGCTGATGCTGCCCAATGACATCAGGTAATCATAAGTGCGTGTACCTCTTCTTTCGCTATACAAGTCGCCGGGTTTTACTAAAATATTTTCATACAGCGTTTTTTCTCGCATAAAATGCGTGCGATCATATATAATCTCAATTCCACGGTAGTTAACAGAATCCGCAGGGTGATAGGATTGCATATAAATCGGGTCATATCCGCTGCGAACAATTACATTCCTGATATAAAAAGGATGTACCTGAGTAGAATCTTTATAAATCAAGGCAAGATCGACCTGATTGGAATGCAAAGCGGTATCGGCTAAGTAATGGAGATTATCTTTGGTGGAAGTGAAATAGCCCTGATTCCGGAGTAATGAACTGATCTGTGAGCGCTCTTCTTCCAACCGGTTCATATCAAAAATACTTTCTTTTTTTAATAGCGATCCATGTTGCTGTACACGTCTTTCCACCAAACTATCCATAGACGGGTTGGGCATGGAAATGTCGTAATCACGAATCCGGTAAGGATCTTGGCTATCGACCACATAAGTGACACGCATTCTTTTTTTATCGCCTACCGTATCCAATCGTGTGGTCACTGTATTATTCAAATAACCCAAATTTTTCATTTCCGCCCTGATTTCTTTCACAGATTGTGTCATGGCCGCCTGGTCAAAAATGACCGGAGGTTTTCCAAGATTATTACGCACCCAATTCTTTATCCGGCTCGAATCTTGTCCGGCCCAATCATACCAATAAATCCGGAATTTAGGATCGTTGGGTTTTTGCCGGATAAATGAAGTCAATGATGCCTGATCAACGTTTTTGTTATCAATATCAACAGTTACACGATCCAACAAATATTTCCCCTCCGGAATATTTTTGGTTACACTACATGAAACCGCACCTACACTTACAACCACCAGCAACAGTATATGATTCCATTTGCTTTTCATTCGTCGGATGTTTTTGCCCGTTTTTTGAATAATTGCCTGAATTCTTTCGCCACTTTATTATAAATCACCCCTACTCCCTGCGTTGTCGGCGCCGGTGCAGAATATGCATCATTGGTAATGGTATATACTTTCAACCGCAAGTCGCCCGATTTGGTAAGTTTCCACTGCACATCGAAGTCGCCGGTAAAGTTTGTATTAGTGGTGCTGTTATTTTTATATCCGATATTGCTATTTACCGTTACCCTGTCATGAAATAAACGGGTGGACACGTTGACATCCATTTCTACATTCGAAAGATCATCATCTGTAGCATGCAATTCTGTTCCAATCGTCCAATTCTCGTTCAGGACTCCCGAAAGCATATTATTCAACAGTGAAGATAACGGAGAAGACGCCAACGAAACCCAGTTCGTTCCGGTATTATTGGAGCCATTGGATTCGGGCGGCCAAAAAGAACCGAAAGTCATCAGATAAGCAATTTCATGGATACGAATATCATCCGAGTAAAGCAGTCCGGCAACTTTACGCCGGATATTTTCATTTGAATTAGGAAGCTCTACATTGTATGATATATTCATTTTATTAATATCTCCGGAAATGCCGATCAAACAGTTGACCGGCACCCGTGTAGTCGGCAAATAGCTGTCTGTACCAAAGCTCGGGTCTAATGTCGTTAAATCTGCCCGCAAACTGTAAACCGCCGTCACATCAAATGCCGTTTTCATCGGGTCGCCCTTGAATGTAATTTCTCCTCCCGGCTGTATATTGAATACTTTGCGGGTAATATTTTTCAAAGAAACAGCACACTGCCCGGCATTAATCGTATAATCGCCGAGAATATCCATCTCTCCTGAATCCATATCGTAGTTGAAATTAATATTCCCCGCGCCATTGGCAAAAACTTCATCTTTCGTGGAGGGATTAAAGATTGAACCCAGGGTTAATTCTTTATCTAAAGATAATGCTATCTGTAGCTTAACGGGCAAGTCGGGGCGTTTCATTACCGGAAGGGGTGTGGCTGCGGTCTTTTTCGCAGAATCCCCATGATCAACAAATGTAATCCCGGTATAACGCTGTGCTTCAGACGCTCCTTCGGGCAATTTGACATAGACTCTGGACTGACCGCTATTGTGCAGACCCATTTTCACCAACACCTCTTTTTCATAGCTGCTGATATTAGCATGGCCGTTGAGCCGCAAATTTCCATAAAACAAACTATCGCTTTCCCCTGCATTATTCAACACCGTAAAATCATTCAATGCCAGATCAACATCCGGTTTAAAATTACTGAATCCGGTATAAGCTATGCTTCCGCTCAAAACGGCATCTTTTCCCCGCTCATCTTTGATCCGGAAATTTTCAAATGATATACCGGAAGGCTTAATCACAATGCTATCGGTAATCTGATAGCGGCAGCCGGTCATATTGACTCCAAAACCGGCATCCTGAAACGAAATTGTACCGGATAAATCAGGTTGACTTATTTTTCCCGTTACATTTAAGTCAATAGCCAATGCGCCTTTCAAATCTGACAAAAATGTACTGGTAAACGGAGTAAACCAATCGAGATCGATTCCTCCCATATTCATTTTAAGCGACAATAAATCTTGCCTGGGGAACATAAAACCGGATATTCCGCCGGTCATCCCATCGGCCTGCTTGAGCGCTGCTGTTAATAACAAGCCTTGCTTCTCCTCACTCCAACCACTGACAAGCGCTATCGTCCCTACCGGTTTATCTTGAAATACAATATCTTTGATTTCCAATCCACGGGTCATAATCAGAGGCGCTTCCAACGCCCGGAGTATAACAATTTCCCCATTGGCTTCTCCAGTCAGACGCACATTACTGCGGAACGCATTCATCACTGTGGCTAACTGCAATTGGGAAATATTCAACCGAAGTGTATCTTGCGGCGAAGAAGAAATGGTTCCGTCCACTTCCAGATATTCTGTTGCTGAATGCGATAGCCTGAAATGTTCTATCCGGCAGGTATCCTCCTGCCAGGAAAATTGAGAAGGTTCGAGATGAAACTGCTGCTGATTCAGATGAATCACCGTAGGCAATAGTTCTGCAAACATTTTGTACGATGATCCTCGTTGCCCGTTTTTCTCAAAACGAATATTGCCGGCAATATTCCCATCCAGACTCATGTCCGGATTATCGCTGGTTGCCTGCAAATTCCAGTTTATCTTACCGGCTCCGGCTACTGCCTGCAATTGAATTCCGATCGTATCGCGATTACCTTGAAGCAACTTACTTTGAAGCGATAATTGTACTTTTCCTGTGGCCGTATCAGTCAACAGTATCAAGCTGTTTTCCTCTGTCACAGCAGAATCCACGCTCAATTGAGGAATTTGCAAATGAATATCTGCCCAATGATGCTCCTCTTCATAGCCTGCCTTTAATACAGATTGTTGGGGAATAGCCACCGGCAAGGCAAATGTTTCCGACAAACTACGGGTATCGTTCACTACAAAAGAAGCCTTTAATGTAGATTTATCCCGTTGATTTAATTTTTTATATTTAAAAACTGCCGGAAAATATGAAGAAAGCGTATTGGTCACAGCAGTTGCAATGGTAGAAAAACGGAAATGTCCCTGCACTGTTCCCCTAAGAAAATCAGAGTCTATTTCTATATTTTTTTTTCGCCCTGAAGAAGATAAATAATTGGCAGCCAGATATTTTTGAGCAAACACACCTTTCTCTGTCTTTAGCGACAAACTATCCAATTTTATTATCGCATCCATTCCTTGTTCTACATCAAATCCCTTCACAGTAAGTTGAGCATCCCGAACCGAAACTTTCATCTGCTCAAATCCGGATGCAAAATTCAATTGTTTCAAATCAACACTGTCAAGCTGTATGTGCAAATCCATCCCTCCCCGGGCGGCAACATTGCCTGCGGCATTCAAACGAAATGAAACAGTTGGATCCGCACTGTTGAGATTCAAACGAATGCTATCGTTCCGGTAAGAAGCATCGCCCCGGATCTGTTTATAAGAATAGCCATTATAATCCAAACGCTGCACGGTAAAATCAGCAGTAGCATTGACTCCCGATTTCCGGCTCCATGCGCCTTTGGCCAGCAAAGAAACATTGACCGTATCCAGCGGAAGCCCGACACGGGGGATGTAAGGCCCGGCGGAAAACCGATCCGTATGCACCTGCACATCAAAAACGGCACGCGTTGCATCTAAATCATAGCCGGCAGTTCCCCTGATTTGAATTCGCCTGGCTAAATCTTCCCCGTAAAAACGACCTTCTATCCACGGTAAAGTTCCCGACAATGTGGCATTGAACGACAACGGATCGGGAAAGACAGATAGTGACGGTATCAAAGCCGATAAATCCGTAGCGACCAACGATGGAATATTCATTTGAATATCATATTGCGCTTTCGATAACAAATGGCTCCATTCCAGGCCTGAATAATCGAGCAATGCCTGGGGAATATTTATGGTCGAATGCGGCAGTTCCAGGCTGATATTTGCAGCATGAAGTTTTTTTTGCAAAGAAGTAAGTTGCCCGGAAAAATTTTTAATGGAAAATCCGGATCGTTCCGTACAGGAAAATGAGTGAATAGCCACATCTAAATTTTCCAAATCCAACGAACGTAATGCTATGGTTGCATTCAAATCCCGGATTTGCAGGTGATGGGGACTAAATACATTCGTATCCGGCAAAGATTCTGAACAAACATCGTACGATAGATTGACATTTTTCAGCGTTATATTGTCAATTTCAATCGCCCATGGTGTGTTAGTAGTATCATTCTTTGTAGTATCCTGTGAAGCAAAGGCATCGAGTAAAAACTGGAAATTAAAATCAGAGTCCGGACTATCTTTCCCGATACGAAAATCAGCGTCTTGCAATGCAACAGAATGAATTACCAGGCGATTATGTAATAATTCGGGAAGAGAAAATCCAGCCGATAATTGACCGATATACAACAAAGTATCTCCGTTTAGACCGGAAGCATATACATCCGTCAACTGCAACCGGTTGAAAGGTCGTAAATACAATTTGCCGATAGCAATGTAATTATTCGTTCTTTTCATGATTTCGGACAAGGCGCGCTCCGTAATTTTTTGTTGCACTACAGGGAGCCATAGCAATCCGTAAACAATTGCCGGCAGCAACAACATACAAATTACTGCAATCAAACCTATTTTCCCTATTCGTTTTTTCATCCGGTTCAATGAAACAGATCTGATATTACAATGCTTGCAATATTTTTTTGTTCAACGAAAATACAGAAATTTTCTATATGCACTCGTCTCTCCTTTGTGTTTTTTAGACAAAAGAACAAAGATATAAGAAGAAAGAGAGATTAAGACTCGTTTTTAGTATTTAAATTCACTACTAACCGACTAAAATCAAAATTAGTTGGTTAGTAGTGCAAAAAAATCCAGATCAATTGAATGACGATGCCCTAATTGTAATGCAAGAGATGTCCCGCCAACTAAGCGAAGGTCATCGAACAAAGAAATCTGGCAAAGTTTCTTCAAAAGTACCAATGTAGGTTCTTCGACTGTAAAAGTTTGTAACATCTGAATTGATTTTCGGGAGTACGAGTTACTGTGGCAATAAATGATAATGACCGGCGTTCCATGCTTCTAATATTTAAAGCAATTTCCCGTAAGCGGTCTATGCCATAGTACTGACGGATAAATAACCAATCCGCCATCATTCCGTAATCTAACACTCGCGCGACAATAAATGCCTTATGCTTTTCCATATCCAACTCTGCTATATCTATATCCCAAAAAAGAGAAGGGGAAAATGGTATCTTAATCGGTTCTTCTTTATGTTCCATTATTATCAACTTTATTGACAAAGGTAATAATTATTGGGGAAATCGTATAGTATAATTTCAAACACGGCACAACGATTCTTTTATTAGAATAATGATAAAGAAAGAAGCAAGAATTAGATAAGAAAATAGTTAAGACCGGACTTTATTCATTAGTCTTTATCCTCTCGTATAAAGACTTTGTGCCTTTTGTCCAATAAAAAAAACGCCTGCTTGCCCAAAAAAAGACAAACAGGCGCCTCGCATTGTGTGTGTATGTTGAAAGTTACCGAAGTTATTGTACCACTATTTTTGCCGTTTTAGTTTCTCCATTATTTAATTGTACCGAAACCAAATAAACTCCGGCTGGCAAAGACAATTCTTTTGTAAAAGCCTGATGGCCTGCTGCTGCGTATGAATCTACATTTACACCTTGTACATTGGAAATCGCTATATTTTGAATCATATCCAACGATTCTACATACAATACCTTTCCTGTAGCATAAACTTTAGTTGATAAAACAGCATCCGGAGCTATTCCATCTATGCTCGAAACTTCTTTATTGACTAATAACGTAAACCTGTTTACATTCGACAAAGAATCAGAGTGGAATGTGTAAACCGGAGATTGGAACAGATCGGTTGTCTCATTGCCTTTTACTCTGTCTATCAATTTCAATGAGTTAACATTCAGATTGTCTAATCCTTCAAAACTCAATTGGTATTCTCCTTCATGGTTTCCGACAATACCCATTGGAATTTCGAAGCTGCCTTCCGCGATGTACTGAACAGCATTTTTGTTGCCTTGTCCATCCAATGTATAAACTTGAGGTACAAATGGCTCTGCTTTGTCATAATAAAACAATCGGGGAATATTCCTGTCCACTGCAGGATTGAATGACAACATCATCCAACTGTCTCCCACCGGATTCAATACAGTTACTTTAACAAAACCATCGGAGGACGCTCCGTCTGATTTCAGCTGATGAGCGCCGGGACGTACTACCGACATATCTTCTGTAAATGTCAATGTAACATCCGTACCGATTGTTCCTTTAGGCTGAATAAAAAATGCCTGGAAAGAAGCAATAAAAGGAGGATTTGATCCAGCTGAATAAGTTGCATACGTCCCATTAGAAAATAACCGGTAAGAGTCCTCCAGTTTGCCCACATTGCTCGGATTAGAATATAATTTTGTAAAATCTAAACTGGATAAATACGGATTACCGATCATGACTTCGTCTATTTGAAAATCTCCGTCTTTATCAACCACCGGCACATTGATAGTAAAACTTTTTTGTGGCGTCAAATTTCCATCGAATATAAAACGATAGGCTTCATTGTTGTTTCCTCTGAAAACGTCACTGTATATGTCTGACGCTATCGGTAGCGAAGGATTATTGGATGAATAGTAGAAGAAACGACTGGTTTTAGATCCGCCTTGCCACTGGTGAAGACGGTGCTGAGCGCTAATCGTTGCATTCTCGAAATAAGGGATCTCAAAGATTCCTTTCAAATTTTCCAAATGCATTTGATTGTCTTCGCCCAATACGCCGACATTACGAGACGGCACATACAAACTGATTGCATATTGCTGATTGGCTTCCAATAGCAATCCCATCGGATTTTGAGGATCGTACCAACCCCCTGTCAAAGCTCCCAGATCAGCATTGCGAGAGGATTTGAATTCCCGTTGCCAGGTATGAGGATAACCTCCCATGGCAAAGTCGCCGGTAGCTATTTTCTTCAACGGCGCAGACAACGCATACCATCTGTTGCGCTCCATAGGCGCTGCAGAAAAAGAATCGAAATCTGTCAGCCAACTCCAGCCTCCGTTGTAATAACCAAAATTATATTGAATAAATGCCTTAGTATAAGTCAATTCCTGGGGCTTGGCCACTTCTCCTCCAAAGTGGAAATAAATATCTCCGCAAGTCGGATTACCTAATATATTACGAGGAGTGTTATCGGTATCTAATGACGGATAATTATTTGAATTTCCCGGGATATGTACAGTCACACAACTCTGTGGCACTGCATTTAATACTACATTGGAAGCATTCGTCCAGTTAGACGGATTGTTCCAGTTATTGTCGGAAGCAGTTTTGCTCCAATACATCAAAGTTGGCAATGTACCGATAACCGGAGAATAAGACAACACAGACTGACAACTGCTATTGTCCGGTTCCCTCACTTTAAGAGAATAGGTTCCGGCAGGAAGTGCATTTCTGTAACCGGAATGATTCGATACCAATGTCCAGGTTGTACCATTATCGATACTCAACTCCGCATAAGGAGAACCTCCGGTAATATTATAAGTGATCGCCCCGGTATTGCCCGAAGGACATACGCCCACGACTACCGGATTGGCCTGCAATTTTTTATAAAGATGAATAGTAGTAGCCATCGGATCGGCACATTCTCCCACTGTTGCAGTAACAGTAACCTCTAAGCCATTGGATGGCAACGGATCGAGGACTTTATAGGAAACATCATAAGATGAAGTATTAGCCGGAATATTAACACTGGCAGGCAGACCGCTGCCATCCTGACTTTTGATATAATTTACACCATCGCCCGAATAGGTCAATGTTACCGGTATCGAATTGGCCGATGGATTTACACCAATAGAAAATTTATTATTGGTACAACCTTCAAATACCCGATCCATATCTTTAATGTTGTTACCATAATTGGTAATCCCCAATCCTAAATCAAAACTGCCGGCGCGTAGAAATACTCCGGAACCTAAACCTGTATCCTGCACATTGGCAATAGACAACTTCAAGTGATAAGTTTGACCAGGAATAACTGTAGCTTTAGCTTGCAACATAACAGTCCTACCATCGTATTCCATATATTGTCCAGCGGTTGCAAATGCAAGATCCCCACTAACAGCGTTATAATTAGGAACATAGTATTCAGGGTTTTTAGCAGCAACTAGCACCTGTTGATTAGGTCGGTTAGTCATATATTTTCCATCATTTATATTGTTAATTGTAATGGGAGTTTCTCCATCTGGCAACAAGGCTATATTTCTTGCTCCATTTGCATAGGGGCCTGAAATACCAGGTCCTGAAATAAAAAAACCAAAAATATCATTATAATCCGAATTTGCAAATTCAGGATATTCATCTGAAGCAAAAATGTAATCAAAACTGATTTCAGAAGTCAAAGGAACAAAATCAAATTCAAGTTGAGAAACTGTAGTAATATTACTAAAAATATATTTCAAATCCGGATCTAATGGAACGCTTGCACCGCCTCCCATACCTCCAGGACTACGATTTGGTCCTTCGGCATTTAGTTCCTCGTCCATAGAGTCTGCTGCATTCACAATACCTGTTCCAAGTAATAATCCAGTTGACATTCCCAATGAATCGCCGTTACTAAAATAAGCTAAGGGACGTTGTACACTTAGCCATTGTTGAGTAGCCTGATCCCAATTTTGTCCTGTATATTTAACATTAGAAACATTACCTTCTGTCCCACAAGAACTACCACCGCCGTTAATAAAAATATTCCGAACTAATTGCTCCGGAGTATAGGTATCGTATTCCTTTCCAACTTTAATAGATCCATTACCTGTTCCATCACCTCGCAAGGTTGACACAGAAGTTTTTCTTTTGCTATTTTCTGCAGAAAGAACACTTTTTGCCCTTATATTTGCCAAGTACTCAGATAAACCTTCTTTTTGCATATAATACTGCTTGAGACTATCTAACTTAGCCTCATCGCTTTTTTCCTGCGCCTGTAACGACAAAAAAGAACAACACAGCAGCACAATTGGCAGTATTTGTGTTTTTTTGTACCTCATCCGAGTGCGAATCATCCGGAAAAGGGCATATCCTAATACCATTCCCAACAAAATAATACTCCCGTTTTCTATTGGCAAACCGCCAATAGGATTTCCTCCCGGGCCATAAAGCACCGGTTCATTTCCATTCTGTAACTGAGTTGGCGAAAAGGGAGAAAAGGGAGAATAAATTAATCCCGACTGATCAACTCCTGCCTGAGTAGCGCCTACTGACACGCCCGGATTTTCCTGTTGGAAAGGAGAGCTTCCTGCAGGATTGGAAAAGGTCTGAGCAGCCAATGAAAACGGCATTAATGCAATAAATGCAAAATTAAGACAAATAAATTTTTTCTTGAAAAATTTTAAAATTCCAGCGTTATCTTTCATATAGTTATTGTGTGATGTGTGAAAAATTCGTTCTCTATTCTTTAAATGTTTCACTTAAAAATGTGTGCACAAAGGCAATGCAGCATATGTTGCCTTACTACATACAAGAATCGGGCCAGAAATAATTTCAACACTTTTTCAATATCTTATTAATATTTTTTCAATGGGCTTATTTGCTGAATTTAATGCATTTTAGCATATTATAAACAACATGACAGTAAAATTACACTATTTTAAAAAATTAGTTTCAAACCAATATTTTTTTAATACACACAAACCGAACGTACATTTAAAAATAATTAATCCGAGGAAAAAATCCCCAATTTCCCCAAAACAACAACACATATCGACACATGACAAAACAGCACACTATCACCTTAATAGTAGCATTCCCCTTCCCCATACCAATTTATAGGGATAAAAACAGGGTAAAATCACCAATATATAGGATTGTAAGACGAATGCAACGGGATTATCTTTGCAACGATTTAACAGGCAAAAGAAAATTGCTTTGTCATAATAAGAAGAATATAGTAAGCCATACAACTCTTCTATGCCAGTGGGAATGTTGAGAAACAATCCCACTTTTTTTATGTATCAAAATCGATTTAATTCGTAGGTTTTCCGTTTCAGAAATGCTCCAAAGGAAGGAATATCGGAATAGCGTGATTGTTCTTCAATAGAAATAGGTGCACCGAATACCATGTGCATGGTTTTGCCTTTTTTGTTATTCAATTCGTGGCACAAACGAACGGTACGC
Source organism: Bacteroidales bacterium (assembly GCA_031553835.1). GTDB lineage: Bacteria > Bacteroidota > Bacteroidia > Bacteroidales > Azobacteroidaceae > JAVBKX01. The sequence continues at coordinate 13,241 of JAVBKX010000033.1, read as the reverse complement.
AGCCGCCAGTCAATCAAGTCAAGAAAATTAAACAACGCGGAATTATGGCCTGAAATAAACACCGGCACCACCGGCACATTGGCCTTTTGTATCAATCGCAATACGTTGGGCTGCCAATCCCGGTCTTCGATGCGGGTAATTTTATTTTTGGAAATGGCTCCGGCCGGAAAAAAACCTAAGGGATGGCCGTCTTTCACATGCCGAATGCATTCTTTCACTCCGGCCATACTCGACCGGGCGGACAATGAGCCCGAACTAAACGGATTGACGCCAATAAAATGATCCTGCATCACATCGATCATTCCGAGCATCCAATTGACCATGACTTTGAAATCGGGACGAATTTTGGCGACTTCGCCTACCAGCATAATGCCGTCTATGTGCCCGTAAGGATGATTGGAAACCGTAATAAAAGGCTTTCCGTCCAATGAATGTAATACTTCGATATTGTGTACCTTTCGCAATACGCCGACTTCGTTAAGCATCCAATCTTCAATGTCTGTTCCAACAGCATTTCTGGCGCTGCCATACACCCGGTTGACGTGGTGCAAGCCTCCTATTTTCATCACGATACGAGCCAGCCAATCCCGGTCTAATAAAGGATGGATGTTTTTTATATCTTGCAGGCTGATGAGTTGATCTTTCATAAAAGGGAGTAAAGGGAGTTAAAGGGGATAAAAGAAGTAGAGGAAGTAAAAAAACCTGATTAGCCTTCTCCCTTCCTCTAACTTCCTTTAACTTCATACAGCTCCGGAGTTAATCCATAAAATCAAGCGTTTCTTCGCCGATAATGGAACGCAATGTATTTTTCAGTTTAACATATTGGATAAACAAATCGTGCTCGGCAATATGTTCATTGTCGTGCATCGGGCTCTTGAAGTAGAACGACAACCAGGTTTGGATACCGCTCATGCCTGCACGTTGAGCCAAGTCGGTAAACAATACCAGGTCAAGGCACAATGGCGCTGCCAAAATCGAATCGCGGCACAGGAAATCGACTTTCAATTGCATGGGATAACCCAACCATCCGAATATATCGATATTGTCCCAACCTTCTTTATTGTCTTTGCGTGGAGGGTAATAATTGATCCGCACTTTATGATAAACGTCGCCATACAGTTCGGGATATAATTCGGGTTGAAGGATGTTATGAATAACCGACAATTTGGATTCTTCTTTTGTTTTGAATGATCCGGGATCGTCCAATACTTCTCCGTCGCGATTTCCCAAAATATTAGTGGAAAACCATCCGCTCAATCCCAACATACGAGTTTTGATCATAGGCGAAAGTACTGTTTTCAGCATGGTTTGACCTGTTTTGAAATCTTTTCCCAGGATAGGCACTTGTTTTTGCGCCGAAAAATCCCACATCGCCGGCATATCTACCGTCAGGTTGGGAGCGCCGTTAATATAAGCGACACCTTCGGCAATACAAGCGTATGCATACAACATGGAAGGTGCTATTTCGGCATGGTTTTCTTTCATCGCTTTTTCCAAAGCAGGCAGGGTTTTATGAATATCGCCCAGCGGTGTGAACACTTCTGTGCTACCACACCAGATACAAACAACGCGGTCGCAATTATTCGTTTTTTTGAAATTACGGATATCTTCACGAACTTGTTCCATCAGATCCCATTTGGTGGGAGCCGATTTTACCCAGGTGCCATGCAAACGTTTCACATATTCCTGGTCAAACACCGCTTTCATTGGTTTGATGGCCTGCAATTCGCCTTTTACTTTTTCCAAATCTTCTTTCGTCAATACCTCGGCATGACATGCTGCTGCATATACATCATCTTCAAAAATATCCCATCCTCCGAAAACAATATCATTAAGGTTAGCCAATGGAACTACATCTTTAATTTTGGGAAAGCGATTTTCTTCTCTTTTTCCTAAACGGATTGTTGCCAATTGTGTTATAGAACCTACAGGAACACCTAATCCTTTACGAACGATCAAGGTTCCGGCAACAAAGGTGGACGCAACAGCTCCGCCTACCCCAATAACAAGAACACCAAGCTTTCCATTGGCATCTTTCAGCTGATTCTTTTCCATAATGCTTTTTTTAAATTATACGTTACACGCAGCACGTTTGACGTTGCTCGTTTTCTGTTATGATAATATTGTCTTTAACTCCGAAATATCCGCAATGATAACATCAGCACCTTTCGTTTTGTTGTCGTCGTCGTCATCCCAGCCTTTTCCTTTGATCCAGATTGTTCTGCAACCGATTGAAGAGGCCGGCAGGATGTCTTTTTTATAGGAATCCCCAATGACGACAACTTCATCAGGGGTCAATGATAATGCTTCTACTCCTAAACGGAAAATGGCAGGATCCGGCTTTCTCACGCCAACTACTGCCGATTCAATTATTTTCCCGAAATAAGAAGTAAGCCCGAAATCGGACAATACAGTTTCTACATTCCCATAAAAATTAGAAACCAATACCATAGGATATCTCTCATATAATTCCCGCAGTATCGGCTTCGCTGTATTCAATGTATCGATGACAAAGGTATAACATTGATTTGAAATAGCAAGGGAGTATTCATAAGTTTTATCATTATTTGATAAAAATTTATTATCAACTAACCATTCCATCTGTATGCGGGTTTTTTCTTTCAATAAATCAAGAAAAGTGTGTTCCGGTAAAATGACCGGATGCAAAGCCAAATAACGTTCGGCATAAACATAAGCATTTCTGAATGCTGTTTTATCAACAGGCACCTGATGCGCGACACAGGCATCCCACAACACTTCGGCCCAATGTTTTCCATTGGAGTCCAAGGTGCCTCCATAATCAAAAATAATGCCTTTGACGTCTAAAGTATTTCTTTTCACACCGGCCGGCGGAGTACATTCTTGTACATTCTTTAATAAATTTTCAGTGAATTTTTTACAAATAGATTCATGTCGCATTACCATATAAATCAGTAACGCATTCAATACCGTCATTTCAAATACAAAATAAATCCAGGGGTATCCCGACAAAACGCTTGCAAACAATACGATCGCCCGGGTGTTGAATGATAGGATATTGGTGTATTTCATCAGGGGAAGGCTCTCCGCGCGAAATTCTTTGCGGAACCATTCCGGCGCAATGCCATTATATGAGTTGTGGATCACTTGCAACATTTGTTGTAGCGCCGGCGACCAGGCCTCTTGTCCTCTCGTATAGCTCAGGTAAAATGTTTCGAAGAACTTTACAAACGGTTCTTTTTTCCAGCTTAATGATTTATATTTTTCTGACAAATCGGTTGAATTATCCAATTCGCTGCCTGATTTTCCTTTCAAAAAAAGCAGGTGTACATTGCGATAATAATCTGCCATGGCGGCCTGCCGTCCATGAAAATAACCGGTCACCAAAGCCAGGGCTAATATCCACCAGCCCCATACCGGAAACAAGCGGAATACAATGGCAATATAAATCGAAGCAAACCAAAAATCGCCGCAAGCGCCATCCAGAATTCGGCCTAATTGAGATTTTTGGCCTGTCATCCGGGCTAATTGTCCGTCTGCACTATCGTAAGAATTCGCCCAAATCAGCAAAAAAACGCCCAATGCATTGATCCAAAAAGAGGAAAAATAAAAGCAAATTCCTGCTGCGACTCCAATAAAAATAGAGGCGATTGTAATTTGATTAGGGGTTACTCCCAATTTATTAAAAAACAATGCCCAACGATAACCGATCGGACGATAAAAATGAATATCAATAAACTCTTCCGTGTCTGTCGATTTCAAAGTAGATTCTAATGTCGGCTTATTGGTTTCTGTCATGATAACGTATTTCAGGCTCTAACATACTTGTTGCTATTTTATTGATAATACAACGGGCAATGTGCGGGGCGGCCATGGTACGGCAGGGAGCAAAACTGGGCCAATCGTTGAAGTCGATAATTTTCACTGTCCCGTCTTTCATCACCACGCCATCGCCACCATAGACGTCCACATTCAGAGCGGCTGCCGCCCGGTTGCAAATTTCTATAAATGTACTCAGATCAAAAGGAATACCTTGCGCTTTTCCATTGATTCGTTCCCATCCGAATTTGCTGTGATTATGTTCATCCGGATAAAACCAATGAAAAAAATCAGTTCCGGCAACTCCGTAAAACTTCACCAAATCGCCTTCCAAATGTTCATTAATGACTGCTGTTTTAATATTTCGAAGGGCATATTCGTTTAATATGCTTTCTGTTTCTTCCGGATTGCGCGCATAGGAGACATCCTCCCGGTGAATGGCATGAAAATCGCCCCGTTTCACCCAACAATGTGTATTCACAAAACGGAACGACAACGGCAAGGGTTCGTCGGTATTCACAATCAGACTTTCAGGATGAGGGATGTTGTTGGACAATAAAATCCGCGTCATCCGTTCGCGGGTGCAATTCTGTATTCCAAATGCCGAATTAACCACGATTCGTCCTTGCGTTTCCAGCAATTGCAACTTGTTGATAGAAGCCGTGTCTCTCACCATATTAAATATGGCAGTTTCCGGAATATCGGATTCTATAAACTCCGTTTCAGAATATTCGTTCACTTCGTACCCCTGCTGCCGAAGATGTTCCGCCGTTAAATTAAAAATGGCGGCATCATTTCCTATGTGATTCGGGGAATATTGGCTTCCTCTTCTTATTCCGGCAATTGTAGTCGTCTTCATATTATTTTTTTAGTCCCTCAAAAACTTCTCAGCCTTTTCAATATCTCCCGCATGATCGACATCCACAATCTTCCGGAATGGCCAGGCTTTTAAGCGCATTCCTTCGGCAATGAGCTGCCGCTGATAATTTCTCATGCGATACAGTCCCTGATCCATACACGATTGAAGCACGGGGATGGCTTTGGGAGACAAGCAATAAATTCCTCCCGAAACATAACGATCGTGATCCGACGGTAAATCATTATAGGCTGTAATCAACCGGGTATTATCTTCCACCGAAACGTACAATGGCTTTTCATCATCTATAAAATCGGTTACCGCCATCATGCCATCGTGTGCATCATCAGCAATAAAATCCTGTATATAAGATGAAAATTCATCTTCCTTAAAGACAGTATCCACTGTAGTCAGACAAAATTTATCATTTTTTAAATATGGGCTTAGTTCAAAAAAACTATGCATTGAACCGGGAGTAGATTTAACAACTAAATGCAGTGGAATGTTCAATTGCATTTGTCGAAGATGTTGTTGCACTTCCATCATTTCATTATTAACAATAATGCTGATGGAGGTTGCATTGTTCTTACAAAAAACGGCAATCAGGCGATCAATCAGAGGAATACCATTCAATCTTACCAAGGGTTTCGGCACAGCAATTCCTTCCTCAACCAAACGGGAACCTTCGCCTGCAGCTATAATTGCATAATTCATTCGCTTTCAGTCTTGTGGATAAAAAACGCACAAAATTGCAAAAAAACCCCGGATTAACCAAATTTCACAAACTGATATATTGAATTTGTTTTGATTTTTTACTATGATTGTGGCGTATTATCCGATCATAAAGAAATAACAGATAAGGTCTGACAGGTCGCAAAAAATTCCAATACAGCCAATAAATCCCGAAAGAAAAACGATTTGTCGCAATACGTTTGCCATTGGGCCGGATGATGCACCGAACGATTCCGACTACATCCGACTGCGATACTTTTTCATAGCGATTACAAACTCCATCTCCTTGTATTACAAGCATTCCATCTTCTCGTTTTTTGACAATCCTGTGAAGCAAATGATTCTTGTGATACCGAAATAATACTATTTCTCCGCATTTCAAATCGTCCTGCTGAAAAGGAGATATAACCACAATATCTTTTTCATTTCTCAGATAGGGGCGCATGCTCCCTCCTTTCACTTTCAACTCTACGGTATTGCCTTCTGAAATAATTTGTTCTATTTCTTCAAAAAAGGGCTGGTTGGGTATTGTTTTCATAGCCTGCCGCTTTCTTGTAATGTATTAAGTACCAAATGAGCAGCTTCGGGATTGGGTAAACACGCCAACGAGTAAACGGGAACCTGTTTCAGCATCGCGGACAAAATATTGGAAATATGGCCAAGGAGCACATCATCATACGTAAATGCGGGCGGGCAGGAAGGCAACAGCGCTCCAAGCGATGCAATCCCTTTCAGTGGAGTGATTTTATTGTAGGGAGCCTGAGAAAGCCTCACTATTGCGGCAACGGGCATGCTCTGGTTTTTGTAACAGGGAGTTTTTCCACTCCAGGGTGAGCCAAACGCAACTACTGTATTATCCACGATACGCACAAAAGGGCTATCATCGTTAAGCAACCCGGTATTGGCAATATTATCGAGCCATAATCGCGTATGGGTACTTTTCCCGGTTCCGGATTCTCCTAAAAAAAGAATAGACTTTCCTTTATAACAAATGGTTGAGGCATGTAAGGCCATCGTTTGATGATGAATCGCCGCAATGCCGCAGGAGATCCAAACGCCAAAGCGCAACAAATGTCCCGGAGTATTTTCGTTCATATTGGTGATCGCGGAAAACAATCCGTCGTGATTCCTGATTTCCATCAACAAAGCATTGCATCCCGGATTTCTCATTCTAAAAAGATATACGCCGCCGTTTACGGCAAAATCGCAGATTACATCACCGGCTTCAAAAGGAAAAGTTTGTAATGGAACAATATTCCAATCCGAAAGACAAACTCCCGTTTGCAATTGAAGGATTGGCTCTTTGCCGGCACTCCTGGTTGAAACAAAAGGCTTGAAACCCGAGATACGGTTTAAATCTATATCAGAAACCTGAATGCAATGATTTGCGATGATGTAAGTTGCCATGAATTGAGTTGTATTACAAAACAGGGCGGAAAATTTCCGCCCTGTTTCTTCTGTCTATCATTAAAAAATAGCAATAATATTATTTTTTAGTGTAATTGAACGCTCCAGAAGTTTTATTGTATGTCCAGATCCAGTATCGGCTAGTTGTCGGCTTGGTAGGATCTTCATATCTTTCACTTGGAATATTTAATATGTTAGCAACAACATTAGTTGACGCTTCACTTAGTGGAGCAAAAAAAGCACCTGCATTTGTTGGTGCAGTCTTATCAACATCTGCCACCACACAATAATTGATTACAGCAGAACTGCTAGCCTCAACAGCTCCAACCATATAACCATTATACTTAGACACACAAGAAACAACAGCACCTGTAGCACCTTGTGTAGCGACAACACCACCCAGTGTTGTTCCTGCCAAAGTATTATCGTCTGCTACCAATACTACAACAACAGTTCCTGTATTATTTCCAACAGCACCACCGGCTGCTGCTTTTCCTGTCAGGGTTGAACCAGATACTTGACAACCCACAATTTTCGCCATATTTTGTCCGGCAATGCCACCAATAATACCATTAGCTGCTGAACTCATTGTTGATGTTATTGTCACAGCTGTTACTGTACAATTCTCAAGTAAGCCCTGAGCTAAGAAACCAGGCGTATTCTGGTCATTAGAACCAACAATACCACCAACAGAAGTTACGCTGGTATTCTTACCTGTAATTGTAATACCGCTAACCGTACATTTTTCGATATGGCTACCCTTATTTTGGCCTACAATACCACCGGCATAAAGACCTTTGACTTCAATTGCATTGCCTGTCGCATTAACTTTACAGTTCAGTATCTCTCCTTGAGTAAGAGGTCCATTTTTATTATTAGAAGCAGTACTCCTACCGGCAATACCTCCGATATAACCTACACTATTAGTAATAATTGTGTTTTCTTTATTCAATGTACAGCCATCAATCAAACCAGAATTATCACCTACAACGCCTCCTGCATAACCACTTGAAGAAGTAATTTTTGTGTTGTTAATTGCAGTACACTTTTCAATTGTACCTTTACCGCTGGCAGTACCTAAATTTTCACCGGCAATATTTCCAATGATACTATGAGCATTGATTTCTGAGTAGTTTGCTGTACATTGTTCAATTCGACCATTGACACCATTCGTACCAACTATACCTCCAACTTTTTTATTCGCTTTGATGAAAGTTTTATTAACACCACTCCCGCCATTTACACAACTCGAAATTGTGCCAGTGTTTATACCTGCAATGGCGCCTACGACATCTCCACTTGTAAATATACTACAACCATTAGTATGACAGCCTTCGATTGTTTGTTTATTATCTTTTGCAATAAACCCAAAGACACCTTCAGCAACAATGTTATCTTCAGCTCCGATAATGGTATTCTTAACGGTAACTTTACTAATAACACCATTATTAGTTGCAAACAATGAGTTGGTCAGGCCAGAAATCACCTTGCTTCCTCCTTCAAATGTACCGGCAAAACCAGCAATAGGAGTCCATGGGTGTCCACCTAAATCAAGAGCTTTGTTAACTATAATCTCATAGCCTGCAAAATCAACCGGAACATCTGCATCAAGTGCACTGGCGCTATGAGCTGATACCCAAGCCAATTCGTCCGGAATATTGATATAGATTTTGCTTGTTTCTTTGTTGATAAATGGTTTCAATATAGTAGAACCATCCCATACTTGAGACTTGATAAGTTTGCTGAGTATAAAACTACCACCAAGTGTAGGATCAGATAAACCAGTAATTTTATAACGAGATCCACCCTTAAACCCGTTTGCTGCCACTGGTGGCACCGATGCTTCCGCCAAATAATATCCATTATCTGTTCTAAAATAGACCTTAAATTCTCTATTCCAACTGGTTAGTGTACCTGTAGCCGCTAACAACCAAACTGTACTGTTAGAAGTTACTGCTTCACCTTGTCCGTCCTCGCCAATCCAAAGTACCATGCTATTAGTAGGATTGCCATAGGATAAACTGCCGGTATGGTCCAAGAGAATAGTTTGTTGGAAAATGGGATCCTCGGTTCTCATTTCGATCTGACGAACAACTGTACCTTCAGGAAGCATGGGAACTAAGTCAAATTGTAGAAACGCCATTCCATGTTTAAATGTAAAGCCACTTTGATCCTGACCGATGTATGCGTAAGCTGCTTGAAGCGGATTATATGCAATCGGGGCTTCAACATACATAAAGTCGCATGCTTCAAAATTGTCCAACGTATTATTGATTCCTGTACACTGAACAGGCAAATCAAATGCTATTTGTCCATTATTTAACGCGTTATCACTGTATGGATAATAAGCAATATAATTGCCTGCCAAGAAAGGTTTCGCCGGCTTGTCGTCATCCGACATGGCATTTGTAAAAACACCCGCTTTAAGACCGCTTACTCCTTCTGCTTCTCCTTTGTATAAAAACGAGTGATTTTCACCAACCCCTTCAAATTCAAGTCCGGATGTGCCAATTTTCCATAATCCAATTTCGTCACCATCAGCCCAACTTATCTTAGCTGATAAACCAGAAATATCGACCGAAGTACGCAGGGATACACCTCCATCCCATTCATCTTCAATTACAGATTTTCCGGCCATCAAAGCGACATCGCCTTCCTGCGGCTTAGCCTGGTTTGGTGTTTGCAAAAGCTCATCATTATTACAACCGATAAGCAATGTGATTGCAAAAAATAAACTAAAATATTTTCTCATAAAATCAATTTAAAATTGTTAGTATTCCCAATAAAAATTCATAAAGAAATTAATCCCAACCATTTTCTACCATTCATCCGGAACGTCTCCTTCTGATAGTGCAAATCCATTTTCTACCATTACTTCTACCACTTCTATTTGAGGTGCTACATATTCATTTCGATTGTTGTCCTCTACCAATAAAGATTTTACTACTTTTTCCATTTTTTCAAAAAATTAAAATTTATACATATTTAAATTAACTCATTACCAAATTGCATGCGTGCTTCCCTTAAATTAAGAAAATGGGAAATGATTAGCTTGTCACAAAATTTTAAACACAAAGACACAAATAGTCATACATGCATTTATGCATTTTTAAATTATTATTATATTGTGTGTTTTGTGTCTTTGTGTAAAAAATCATCAAAATCCAATGAATTTCATAAATGACCGCACAAAGGTGGGAGAAATATTAAAAAAGCATAAGACGCACATTCCGAAGTTTAAGACATTCATTCCGAACTTTGCAATCATGCGTTTTTTATTCCAATATTTGTTCCGATACCATCTTGCGGTATTCTGCGGGACTCGTATTGTACCGTTCGCGAAAAAGGCGGTAAAATGTCCGGGATGAATTGAATCCACAGTCTCCGGCAATGGTTTCAATGGTAAGAACCGGTTGATTGCCCAGCATCAGTTTAGCTTCTTCCAACCGCAATATGTCAATATATTCCTGCAACGTTTTTCCGGTAACGGTTTTGACAGCTTCAAATAAATAAGTTTTATTTGTGGCCAGTTCTGAAATAAGTTCATCACGATTAAAATGTTGATTGGCAAAATTCCGGTTGTGAAGTAAACATGCATGCATACGCATCACCAAATTTTTTTGACGCATACTCCCGGAAAGTTTACAACTCGCAGTAGTTTGATCCGATTCTTTTTCTTCTATAGACAATTCCTGAATTTCGTAGTGGTGTATCATAGTTTTCAAAATTTAAGTTTTTATATTTGAATTGAAACTCATTATATGCCTTTTATGTATGCTTAATCCACACTGAATAAATAATAAACTTTATCACAGAAGTTCATCAATGAAAATTTTTCCAATCACACACAAAAAAAAATCACTTTTTAATAGTTATTTTTCTCTAATGCAAATATGGGAGAAAAAACCAGAAAGAATAAGACACTCATTCCGAAATTAGAGACACCCATTCCGAAATTAGAGACACCCATTCCGAAACCCGAGACAGCTATTTAAAAATATGATAAGATTTTTGTTGCCCATCCCGTCTATGCAGGATTTATACAAAACAAGAAGGCGTAAGCCTGCTAACAAATTCCATTGATAGGCTCTGGACAAGCCTGTACTGAAAATATGAAAACAGCTCACGCCCTTGGTTGTTATATGTTCAGGTACATATAGGCAAACCAAAGGAGAACGTCTTTTCATCATTCCCTCAGTACTGATTGAATTGTCCAGATTCATCAATGGGGAACAAGCTAAACGCTTCCTAATACATTATCCCATATTTGAGACATGCAAAGGTACACATTTTAAAAAGACATTCGAACTATGAGCTGTCTAATCTTAGATTCTAAAATATTGCGAATGCTTATGTTATAACGTTATTCAAAGAGAAATAATTTTATCGCAACAAGCTAAAGAAGATTCACGATGCGAGATCATCACCATGGTCAATTCGTTATTTCGACAGGATATATCATCAATCGCTTTCGTTATTTCCCCCTCCGTCACTGAATCAAGCGACGAAGTCGCCTCATCAAAAAAAAGAATTGCAGCCTGTTTGTATAATGCCCTGGCTATACCCACTCGTTGGCGCTGCCCTCCGGAGAGACGCGATCCATTTTCACCTATACGTGTATCCAGTCCTTCAGGCAATTGATCCACAAACGTTTTCAAACTGGATTGCACGAGCGCTTCCATCACCCGATTGCGGTCAATAGTTTCAATACTGTGCCCCAAAGCCACATTTTCGGCCAATGTCCCATCCATAATAAATACCTCCTGAGGCACATAACCAATGATAGCATGCCACTTAGCACGGGGGATCCGGATCAACGAAATTCCATCGATATAGATATTTCCTTTCTGAGGGGCGTAAAATCCCAGTAACAAATTAAACAATGTGCTTTTGCCGGCTCCGGAGGTACCGCAGATGCCCACTTTTTCTCCTTTTGCAATAGTCATTGAAAAATTGTCTATAATGGGTTTCTCCTCCTGTTGTGAATCAACAAAACTGAAACTGATGCCTTCAACCTTAATTTCACTTTGAAAAATTGTCGGATCAAAGTCTGTCCCGCAATTTTTTTTTTCTTCCGGTTCAACATCGACAACTTCTTGTACAATATCCATTACATAAATATTATTTTTCAACTGCGCCCATCCTGTCATTAAAATTCTGATAGCGGGCAACATACGCAGAATCGTTACTGCAAAAATACCAAAAGCGACTTGGATTTCGTCATTTCCATTGTGAAGCAAAACCAACAGTACGATTATTGCAACAACTCCAATTTCAATCATTTCCGATGGGATACGCAACACTCGATCTGTTCGCTCCCGATAATATGAAATCAAGGATAATCCTTCTTCGAATTGTTTTTTAAACAGTGGAAATGCATTGGTTATTTCCATTTCCACATATCCTTTGAATGTTTCGCTGACTATACGCGCCTGCTTTCTTCTGGCTTCATTTTCGGCCTTGCCGTTTTTCATTAATTCACGCCTTACTGTATAAAAATATAACCAAATAATCGGCAAGAGGCACAATATCGTAAATAGCGCTATTTTAAATGAATACACGGCAAGACCTATCCAAATCAGAAGCAACAATACGGCTTCTCCCAACATGGTGAATGATAACGACAATACATTCTGAGAGAGATTATAACATACCCCGTTAATTTTATGTGACAACGCGGTAGTATTTGCATTTTTAAAAAAAAGAAGTCCTTTTTGGTAATAATTTTCAAACAATTTGCCCGAATAATATCGATAAAGTGAAGTGACATACTTTATTTGAATCATTCCCAGCAATCCGTTTAGCACATTTTTTAAGATGATAAAACACAATATGATCATGCAAACAATGATTGCAAATGTACGTCCGTCCATGATATGAAAGTAATTCCGAAAAGTACCCAACATCGAATCCGGCGCAATGCCTCCCGGATTAAACAGCAGCATAAAGATGGGTATCAACACGGCTAATCCGGAAAAATTAAGAATGGCACGAAATAACACTGAGATTGCTACACGAATACCCGATCGTCGATAAGAACGGGGAAGCAATCTGATGATTTTTAATATGCTCATTATTATTTTTTCAACTTCATAATACTATCCGGACGATATATATGAAAAATGACCGAATGTAATATCTCCCTTCCAAACTGTGACGGATAAAACTGTTGATATTTCCAATTTCTCGATTTCAAAACTTTTACCTTATGGCTGACAATATTTTTCAGAGAACGTTCTTTGGTTTTGGAAAAAACCAGCGGATAGAATAATTCATGCAGGATTTTACTTTCAAGAGTTGGATTGTTTGCAAACGAAGGAGTTGATTGGGGATCTAAATCCAAATACTTGACAGCTAAAGCGGTAAAAGCATCGGCAAATTCCATAAAATGAGATCCTGTAATCGCTTGACGATATGCATCAAAATCAATTTTCCCTTTATTCGCTTT
>JAVBKX010000001.1:0-106831 GCA_031553835.1 Bacteroidales bacterium | reverse complement strand
GACAAATTGCCTACGGATGCAAGAAGTCCGGGGTTGCAGCCCTATAAATACAATGGCAAGGAATACGATACGATGTATGGGTTGAACTGGTATGATTACCATGCCCGTCAGAAGATGGGACTATTGCCTGGGTTTACAACCATGGATCCGTTGTGCGAGAAATATCCGTGGATAAGTCCGTATGCTTATTGCGGGAATAATCCGGTCAATGCAATTGATCCTGATGGGCGAGATTATACAATTCTCTTTAATAGAGATGATGATGGCAATATTATAGGCATGACAATACAAGCCAAAGTATATATAACAGGAACAAACGCATCAGCAGAAAGGGCATCAGATTTGAATAAATTGGCAAAAGACACCTATAAATCTCAGACCATCGATGGCATTTCGGTTTCATTTGATATCAACTATGAATACAACAAAGATATTACATCTGCAAATTTAGGACAAGGTGAAAATTTATTAGATTTTAACGATAAAGTGACGACAGACTACGATCGCTCTTTTGTACATAGTAGTAAAAGAGGTGATTTGTATCTTACAGGTAATACAGGTGAAATTTATTCAGATGCTAATAACAATACGGTCATGCATGAAACTGGACATTTGATTGGTTTATCAGATAGATATGAAGTACTAGATGGTGGTAATCTTGGAGGAAGGAGTGTTCTAAAACATCCAGGATTTGAAAATGATTTAATGAGTGGAGGAGGAATGAAAATAAATAAAAATTATTATAGTTATTATCTTTTGCAATACGGCGGCACTACTAAACGCAATATTGTAAATGGGAAAATACTAGTTGATAGAAATAATAGAGGCTTTCTAATGACACCATATGCAAGAGGAAAACTACATAGAAAAAATTCTTATGCGGTTGATTGGTAGTGTTTTATTATTGCTTTTTGTTGTTGTTTTGAGTTCTTGCAAAAAGAGTCAAACTGCAGAATGTCGTTACGGCACTCAGTTTAATGATACAAGGGAGCAGATCGGGCTAATGCCATTAAATTCTCAATGGCAATCCTTTCCTGAAAAATATGATATGATTTGGTGGCATCCAACAAATCTTGATAGCCTAAAAAATGGAACGAAAGCATTTTATGGCGGAAAAATGATTAAAATCAAAAATGACACATTGATTTGCGAAGCAGATGCATTTATGGGACCAGAATCTTTTATTGGAGCAAAGCAATATGTACGGTTATCTTATATTTATTATTTTGTATCATATGAAATGTATCCTATAGGATGGGTGTATTCAGTTGAAAGACAGACAGGAGAAGATCAACGAGGTATTATTGTATCTTGCGATTATATTACAAAACATGAAGCAGATTCTATATTATTAGCTTGGGAGATTAATAAATCAATATTCTGACAATGATGGCGATGCCTTGTAAATGGGTGCACATGCAGATATTTGGAAGATTCCCTAAACTAAACAACAAAGTATATACTATAATTTAATCAAGAAAAAATTAAAAACGATAAAAGTGATGAATCATAGCAAGGAAAAAATTTTATTATTACTACAGGTATGTCTTAGCATGCATGCTTTTGGACAATGGAATATGCCTCAAGATTATCCGAGTCCGAATGCGGCCAATTTGGGTTTGTATGGACAAATTCCTGTCAGTCATTTTACTGGCACTCCGGATATAAGTATTCCTATACACACAATTCAGATGCATGAATTTCAACTTCCTATTGAACTTCGGTATCATATTGGAAGTGTAAAACCAGATAATCAACCGGGATGGACAGGGCTGGGATGGACTTTAACTGCCGGAGGTTCTATAACAAGAATTATTAAAGGACTTAGAGATGAAACAACCATAAACGATTTCCGCAGAGAAACTGGAAATGGGCTTACAAATCATTTAGGTTATTATTATAACTCCTCAACATTGAATAATGCTTCCAATTGGACAAATTCTGCTTTTTTATTGACCTATAGCGCTTCATCTAATAATGCTTTTAATATTAATGTTGATTTTGAACCGGATGAATTTCTGTTCAATTTTGCCGGTTTCAGCGGTAGCTTTTTTTATAATGGAAAATCCGGAGACAAAGATCAATTTAAAGTAAAATCGCAACAGTTAATGGATTTGGATATCTCAACAGAAGTTGTAAACACCGACCATAATGATTATTTTGAAGCTTTCAAAAGTAATACCTCTTTTGCTGACTATGAGAGAAAATTACGTCTTCAGACCTATTTCTCAAGATTTACTGTCATTGATCAAAATGGTAATGTATATGAATTTGGAGGCAATAAGAATGCCATAGATTTTACAACCACGCGGGCAGGAAGCAATACGATTACTACGGCTGTAACCTGGTATTTGACCTCCATAACAACTCCTAATGGTGATTGCATACAGTTCACATATAAAAAAGCAGGTGATTTGTTTGTTAATACCCGATTACGCGAAAAATTAAGTGTAAATAGTAATAATAGCAACTGTGCCGGTTTAATATATGAAACATCAAGTTCTTTTGATGGTCATCTTTCCATTTTGCATTTATCTTACCTAGATCGAATCACAGCGTCGTCGGGAGAAACAATTGATTTTACGAGTTCTGTCTCTGATGAATTGGGATACGATTATAGTAATGTCAGCAATTTTGCTATGGGTAATTTAGCGTCCTATCAGATAGAAGAAGCAGTGAAAAAAAAGAAAGGAAACTATAAACATAAGTTGGATCTTGTTTCTATTTCCAATACAAATACAGGAGATGTTTTAAAGAAGTTCTATTTCGATTACGATAATGTATCTACCCAGCGTTTGCATTTAGATGCTTTTCGATCGGATCAATACAAATACGAATTTATTTATAATACAACAGCATTACCTGCTTATAATGCTAAACAAAGTGATCATTGGGGATTTTATAATGGAAAATCTTATGAAAATACTACATATGGTAATCTGTTTCAAACCCGAACTCCAGATGTTAGCAAAATGAAAGCCGAAACATTAGAAGAAATTATCTATCCCACCGGAGGATCTGCTAAATTTGAATATGAAGCGCATACCTATTCTAAGATGTCGACTGTGTATGCGGCAGGTGGTATTGTATTGATTAATCTGTCAAGTGAAAGTGGCACTGCCGGAGGACTGCGAATTCGTAAAATTACTTCCCGGTCGGATAAAGCAAGTTCTACAGGGGAAGTCGTAAAGGAATATTTTTATATTCTGTCGAACAACACAAGCAGTGGTATATTGTCAGGAAAACCAGTGTATGAAACGATTATGCAGCAGACAGGCTCAGATATTAATGCCAAGGCTCTTTATCAATCAGAAAATTTCATTAATCCATTGGGCAATACTAATGGTGCGCACGTTACATATTCTCGAGTGGAAGAAAAAATGTCTGATGGAGCAAGTTCTGTGTATTACTATATAAATCACGAAAACCAACCAGACGAATCTGCAGTATTCGGAATAAAGAATATAACCTACCAATCTGTTTTCATTGCGCCTTTTTCATCAAAAGAGGTAGGACGAGGATTCATGAACGCTGAAGTTCATAAAAATTCGCAAGGTATAACCATAGATAGTACCTATTATGAATACAGATATCCATATGAATCATTTGTTAAGTCAGTATCAAGGAAACGTTATGGCCTTAAATGTTCTTTTATAGAAATAATGGCTTGTCATAAACAATATACATGCATTCCTAATTTAAGCAAAAAAATAGAAATAAGATATGATAAGAGTGGAAACAATCCGATAACAACTACAACAAACTATTCTTATAACGCCAAAAATCTTTTATCAGAAACCAATTTTGTTCGCAACGATGGCAAAATATACAAAACCAAATATACTTATCCTTTTGAGATACAAGGTTGGAATGAAGAAAAAATGGTCGCAAAAAACATACTTTCCAATTATATCGAGAAAGTTACAAGCTTGAATGGGAGTGTGATTGACGGAGAATATCGAAGATATGAAGAGATTGGTACAAATTCCGGAATATTCAGACCTGCTCAAATCAGTTTGCTTAAGACAGATCATCCGATTTCTATGAATGATGCTTATCCAATGAGTAATATAAGTTATTCCATGGGTTTTTCACCCGGACAAACACAGGTCAGACAGAATTTTTCTGTTGAGAAAGTAGAAGATACCATACTTGTAATGATAGGAGTGTATGCTAAAGATCGGACTTTCTATCCAGATGCATACACCTTTAAGATTTGTAGTATGGATGGAACAGCACAGTTTACAAGAATTGTAAATAAATACGACGGACTTCCAAACGTAAGAGCATGGCAAATCGCATCGGATGGACTTTGTACGTACCATGAGTATAATCTTCAAGTTACCCTGCGTGGTGGCGCTTATTATGCGGAAGCCACTCAATGGACACCAAATAAGATTGAGGGATCGACAGACATTATTGTGCCTCACCGCTTTGAGACTCTCACAGCTTCTCCTTATCTAGAACCGGAAGTGTCTTACAAATATGACAATAAGGGGAATATCAAGGAATCTAAACCTGCAGGAAGTAATGTCCCAACTACTTATCTTTGGGGATATACTCATCAATATCCGATTGCAAAAATAGAAAATGCCACTTATGAATCCGTAAGGGCTGCATTAGGATATACTGCTGATAATCAGATTGAAACGCTGGCGGGAAAAACTACTCCATCTTCTTCGGACTGGACAACTATCAACAAGCTAAGAACACAATTACCCAATGCAATGGTAACAACCTACACCTACAAACCATTAGTCGGATTGAAAACGGTAACTGATTCTGAAGGCAAGACAATTACTTATGAATATGATTCATTTAACAGATTGCAATCGATCAAAGATCATAATGGAAAAGAAGTGGAAAATTATGATTACCATTATAAAAATTGATATGGTTTACACCCGTCTTACTTTAAGGAAGCTATGCCCTTACTTTCTTGAGGTAAGGCTGGTATTTCCTTAGTCGCAAGGTCTCTGCTTCCTTATAAGCAGGCCCTCTGTCTCCTTAGAAACAGCGCCCCTGCCAATAAGGAAGCAGACAGGGGGTTGGCAGGGGTTAAAATTAGCGCCTCATTCAGCACATACTTCACTAAAAAACATTACCTTTGCAATTCTTTTGGAAAAAGCTCAAAATCAAAATAAAACCGATATGAACGAAATAAAGGTGATGAACAAGGCGGCTGATAATATCCGTATTTTGGCTGCTTCAATGGTCGAAAAGGCCAAGTCAGGACATCCCGGAGGCGCCATGGGAGGTGCTGATTTTATCAATGTGCTATATAGCGAATTTTTGGTGTATGATCCTGAAAATCCGACTTGGGAAGGCCGCGACCGCTTCTTTTTGGATCCGGGACACATGTCGCCGATGCTTTATTCAGTACTTGCTCTTGCCGAAAAATATTCCATGGAGGAATTAATGCAGTTCCGTCAATGGGGAAGTCCTACTCCCGGACATCCTGAAGTGGATGTGATGCGGGGAGTTGAAAATACTTCAGGTCCTTTGGGTCAGGGACATGTTTACGGTATCGGAGCTGCGATTGCTGCCAAATTTCTGAAAGCACGATTGGGCAATGTAATGGATCAAACCATTTATGCATTTATTTCGGATGGAGGAATTCAGGAAGAAATTTCTCAGGGCGGCGGACGTATTGCCGGTTATTTGGGATTAGACAATCTGATTATGTTTTACGATTCCAATGGCATTCAGCTTTCTACTGAAACGAAGGCTGTTACGCGGGAAGATGTAGCGAAAAAATATGAGGCCTGGGGTTGGAAAGTCATTTCCATCAACGGCAATGATGTGAATGCCATTCGTCAGGCATTGACCGAAGCAAAAGCGGAAAAAGAAAAACCTACGCTGATTATCGGCAAAACCATCATGGGGAAAGGGGCTTTAGCAGCCGACGGCTCGTCATTCGAGAACAAATGTGCGACGCATGGAATGCCTTTGGGCGAAGCCGGAGCATGCTATATCAGCAGTATCAAAAATTTAGGAGGAAATGCGGAAAATCCATTCCAGATTTTCCCTGAAGTACAAGCGTTATATACTCAACGGAAAGCTGAACTCAAGAAAATCGTGGCCGAAAAATTGGCGACTAAAGAAATCTGGACGAAGACGAATCCGGCCCTGGCTGCAAAAATGAATCAATGGTTTGCTAAAGAAGTTCCTGCAGTTAACTGGGAAGCGATTATACAGAAACCGGATCAGGCTACCCGCGCGGCGTCTGCAACCGTTCTCGGAGCGTTGGCCGAACAGGTGGAAAATATGATTGTATCTTCTGCCGATCTGTCCAATTCGGATAAAACCGATGGATTTTTAAAGAAAACAAAAGCCTTTACTAAAGGCGATTTCAGTGGCGCTTTCTTGCAAGCGGGGGTTGCGGAATTGACCATGGCTTGTCTTTCCATCGGAATGTCGCTTCATGGTGGCGTTATCCCGGCTTGTGCTACATTCTTTGTTTTTTCGGATTATATGAAACCGGCTATCCGGATGGCCGCCCTGATGGAACAACCTGTCATTTTTATCTGGACGCATGATGCTTTCCGGGTGGGAGAAGACGGCCCGACTCACGAACCGGTAGAACAGGAAGCTCAAATCCGTTTGATGGAAAAACTGAAAAATCACAAAGGACATAATTCTACCCTGGTGTTGCGACCGGCTGATGTACAGGAAACAACTGTCGCCTGGAAATTAGCGGTGGAAAATACGCATACTCCGACAGCACTCATTCTTTCTCGTCAAAACATCAAAGATCTTCCTTCCAAAAGCACCCGGTATTCCGAAGCGTTACAGGCTGCAAGAGGAGGATATATTGTAGAATGCGATGGAAATCCGGATGTTATCCTGTTGGCTTCCGGATCGGAAGTGGCCACCCTGGTCGAAGGTGCAGCGTTGTTGAGAAAAGACGGAGTGAAAGTGCGGATTATATCTGTGCCCTCCGAAGGACTTTTCCGCAGTCAATCGCAAGAGTATCAGGAATCGATTATTCCGTCCGGTAAAAAAATATTCGGACTAACCGCCGGCTTACCTGTTAATTTATCAGGATTGGCAGGTAGTAACGGAAAGGTTTGGGGATTAGAGTCTTTTGGTTTTTCCGCTCCTTATAAAGTGCTCGACGAAAAACTCGGTTTTACCGGAGAAAATGTATATAAGCAAGTAAAAGCAATGTTATGATCGGTTTGGCAGCAGACCATGGCGGTTTTGAAAAAAAAGAATTCATTAAAACCGTATTGGATAAAATGGGCGTCGCCTGGAAAGATTTTGGCACATGTAATACAGAAAGTTGTGACTATGCCGATTTCGGACATCCGTTGGGTTTTGCGATAGAAGCCGGCGATGTATATCCCGGTATTGCTCTTTGTGGTAGCGGTAACGGGATAAATATGGTGTTGAATAAACACAAAGGAGTACGTGCGGCGCTTTGTTGGAATGAGGAAATATCCCGGCTGGCACGCGCACATAATGATGCTAATGTCTTAGTATTACCCGGCCGGTTTATTTCGGAAGAAGACGCGGAAAAATGTGTACGAACCTTTCTATCCACCGCGTTTGAAGGAGGGAGGCACCAAAGAAGGATTGATAAAATAAACATAGAATAGTAAAACAATGAAAAAGATGAAAGCAATGAAAAAAATGAAAGTAATTTTTTCATTTTCTTCATTGCTTTCATTACTTAATTAAAAAAAAGATGAAAATTTCAGCCAATAAATTTGTATCCCTGGCATTCGACCTGAATGTAGGGGAAGGTGATGACAGAGAATTAATGGATCAGATGACTGTGGAAAATCCGATGAACTTTATCTACGGCATGGGTATGATGCCCGAAGCCTTTGAGAACCATATCAAAGGACTGCAGCCAGGTGATACATTTTCCATTACGCTGACTCCGGAAGAAGGATACGGCGAAGCAGAAGAATATCAGGAATTGCCCAAAGACATATTTGAAGTAGAAGGCAAATTCGACACCGAACGAATATTCGAGGGCGCCGTGTTACCTATGATGGATAGCCAGGGAACCCGTTACCAGGGATTGGTCATTGAAATCAAAGACGATATGGTGGTAATGGATTTCAATCATCCTTTAGCCGGTGAAACCTTGCATTTTGACGGATCGATTGTTGATGTGCATGAGCCTACAGCAGAGGAAATAGCAGCATTGACCACCGGCGGATGTGGTGATGGATGCAGTTCCGACGGATGTGGCGGCGGATGTGGCGGATGTCATTAAGTGAATGAATTCAATCGGAAATATATTCAGGTTAACTTCTTTTGGAGAGTCCCATGGAGAAGCGGTCGGCGGGATAATTGATGGTTGTCCCCCCGGTTTTGTTTTGGATATAAGACAGATTCAACAGGAATTAAATCGCAGACGTCCCGGTCAATCCAAGCTGACTACAGCGCGACAGGAACCGGATCAGGTGGAATTTTTGTCCGGTCTTTTAGAAGGTAAAACGACCGGAATGCCTATCGGTTTTATCGTCAGGAATACCAATCAACATTCCAATGATTATGATAACCTGAAAGATATTTTCCGTCCTTCTCATGCGGATTATACCTATCATATAAAATATGGAATCCGCGATTATCGGGGTGGGGGAAGATCTTCAGCCCGTGAAACCATTTCCCGTTGTGTAGCCGGTGCAATTGCCAAACAAATGTTGGCTTTGGCGGGCATCCGGATTACAGCCTATACATCGCAGGTCGGTTCGATAGCTGTGGATCGTTCATACAAAGAGTTGAATTTAGAGCAAATAGAATCGACTCCGGTGCGTTGTCCGGATTTGGAAATCGCGGAAAAAATGATCGAGTTAATAGATTCCGTTAAGTCGGAAGGAGATACTATCGGCGGTGTGATTACTTGTGTCTGTCAGGGTGTTCCTCCAGGTTTGGGAGAACCTGTTTTCGGAAAATTGCACGCCGCTTTAGGTCAGGCGATGTTGAGTATCAATGCTGCCAAGGGATTTGAATATGGCATGGGATTCGAAGGCGTTCAATGTAAAGGCTCTGAAGTAAATGATCTTTTTTACCGGAATGAAGCCGGAAACATTGGCCTGAAAACCAATTATTCAGGAGGAATTCAAGGCGGAATTTCCAATGGGGAGGACATTTACTTTCGGGTAGCTTTCAAACCTGTAGCTACTTTATTGCAAGAACAATTGACTGTGGATCAGGCTGCGAATCCGGTGACTGTCAAAGCGAAAGGCCGGCATGACCCCTGCGTGCTTCCACGGGCGGTTCCTATCGTGGAGGCCATGGCTGCTATTATTTTGTTCGATTATTATTTATTGAGCCACAAATCGTAGTGGAAAAAACCGTTACCACTTTCCTCCGGATTGAACGACGTGGTCGATAGCGCCTGTTTCCGGATAAAAATAAATCTTTGTCGTTGATTTTTTGTCATCCAACAGATTAGGAGCCAATACTTCAACATCTCCGAATTGAGTTACCGGTAATATTCCGTTAAACATACGGGTGGAGCTGTAATATACCTCTACATTCGCTTGTCCCGGAACGTTGTACACAATACCCTTAGTCGTTGCCTTAAGCGATGCTTTCTTTGAAGATTGCTTTTTTGAATCGGAAATATCGTCAGCTATTGCCTGGTTGATATCGGTTAAATTGATATAGACCGGATTTCCACTTAAATCGTCTGCTTTTACAGGTCCAAAATATTTTGAAAACCGGAATATAATTTCTTTTTCTATATCCGCCCGGGGTTCGATTTCATATTCTTTAGCGAATTTTTCTTCGACAGATGTTCCACGGAACAAATCTGTCAGTGCACGTTCCTGGGCATCTAATTGCTCTAACACCAGTTGCATGGCAGCGCCGTCGCGTGGAGCATTATCGGAATCACCCGTAATAATATCGGAACGGCTTTCTCGTATTTTGTAGATTTGTTTGGAAAGCACTTCGGCCATTTTTGTAGTGGAGCCTGCCCTGAAATATTCTTCTGTCAATAAAGATTCTGCCGCAATTTGGTTTCTTTTTACGCCTTCGTTAGGTTGCATATTGTCTTTAGTTTCAGCCGGGAACTCAAAATCGGCATTAATCGCGCAGATGATTCCTTCTTCGGTAAGGGATAAAAAAGGCGCCAGGGTTTTAGAATTCCAAACGACTAAATATTCTTTTTCCTTATCGGGGCTTCCAATACTTTGAGCCGTTATTTTATTCAACGTATAATATTGGTTGTCTTCCATTACAGCATTGTTAATACCTAAGTATTTGGCTGCATACATG
Organism: Bacteroidales bacterium; assembly: GCA_031553835.1. Lineage (GTDB taxonomy): Bacteria > Bacteroidota > Bacteroidia > Bacteroidales > Azobacteroidaceae > JAVBKX01. Next base: position 96,589 of record JAVBKX010000001.1, on the reverse strand, counting down.
GCATAAGGTCCCGCTTTTTGAGTCACTTTGGTTACTTCAGCTTTGATAACGATTTTGGTCTTGGGGAGAAAATAGCTTACCCCATAATCATTACTTTTAGTTGCGTTTTTTTTAATGACAGTAGTTTGAGCGGATAAAGATGCTGCAAAACAAAAAGACAGACAGTAAAGAAAAACTCCCCATCCATTCACCAGGGTTGTACGCCTCATATTTTTCAATTAGGTTAAATTTTGATACAAAGCTAAGGGTTATTTTTCAGTTGACAAAATTTAATCAATCACGACCATGATACCTTTGGATTTGAAACGATCTATCGTTGCATATTTTTTTTGTTCGTTCCAGGTTCCCATCCCTTGCAGATATACAGTTCGCAGATTTTTCATTTCTCCCAAAAAATCTGGTAATTCGTGCAGGTATTGATTACCCGATAAAATGAGTATTTCCAATTGAGACAGATTTAATATTTGCTTAGAAATAAACCCGATGCGATTATAACTGACGTCTAAAATTTTTAATCCCCTCATGCCGAAAACATAATCAGGGATCTGAGTCAGCTTTGGCGTTTGAAGCGATAGATCCAATCGTTCCTGTTTAGATGTATTCTCGCTATAGAAAGACTTGTTGTAGTTCTGTTGCGGAACATACTGCGGAGCGCCGGCAACCGGACGGCGGTATGTGTAGGTGGTATTATCATAATCACGGGCATAATTATAATCACCGGCATAAGCATTTTTGACAATTTGAATAATCCGTTCCGGATCTTCATCTCCTCCGGCGTAGTAGCAGCTTTCAGAGTAGTGACGTGGAGAAGAATGGTAAACAGTGGATTTGCGGGACGAAGAAGTACGGGGTTGATACTCGTAGTCGTCGCTGGTATTAGTATAATAATTGCCGGCATAAGCATCTTTTACAATTTGAATGATAGTTTCCGGATCTTGCGCCTTAGTAGTTAAACTGTATATTCCTAATGCGGCACAATATAAAAAAATCAATTTAGTTTTCATCGCTACCTCATTTTTTTTTAATTACACAATATGTTGTTTAATGACTCTGAATCCATAAAAAAGCATCTCCGATACATTGGATAATATCTCTGGCAATCATACTTTCCTGCGAATGTTTTTCTGCTGCAATATCTCCCGCCAATCCGTGCAGATATACACCCAGGCGGGCGGCTTCCCACGGAGAATAAGATTGCGCTAATAAAGCAAGAATCATGCCGGTAAGCACATCTCCGCTGCCGGCAGTGGCCATCCCGGGATTTCCCGTAGGGTTGAAACAATAATTTCCGTTGGGTGAACAAATCATCGTATTGGCTCCTTTCAGCACAATATAGCAATTATTTTGCGCGGAAAATTCCAATGCTTTGTCAATACGTTCCACCGCAGAATCCGATTTTCCGCACAAACGGTCAAATTCTTTAGGGTGAGGGGTCAGGATACATCCGGCGGGTAATCGTTTCTTGAGTACATCCGCCATAGAAATCAAATTTAAAGCATCGGCATCCAACACTAAAGGTTGGTCCAGGTTGAGTATAGTGGCAATAACCGCAGTTAGCGTGTATATATCACACCCTAATCCGGGGCCAATACCAACAGCATTGTATTTTTTGATGTCGGGAGGACATGTGGTAAAAATCTTGGCGTGCGGATCAGGATCTGTCATCGCCTCGGGTATCGTTGACTGAAGAATTGTAACACAGTCGGCAGGTACCCGTACTGTCAATAATCCGATACCTGTTTTCATGCAGGCAGTGGCAGCAAGAACAGCAGCGCCGGTTTTCCCGTAAGTACCGGCGATTAACAAACCGTGTCCGAATGCTCCTTTGTGAGCGTAACGGTCCCGTGGCTTTAATATGGAATGTATTTCGTCACTCATTAGTACTCCATCATTCTATTTGAAAAACAAAGGATTACTTTCGTCTTGCTTTCAATTACAAAAATACCATTTTTAACAGGAATTATCAAGTCAACCTGTGTTTTTTAGCTAAATTTGTACTCTTTATACATTATTAAAGTGGAGAATGAAATAATTCCGGTACAATTTTTCCGGCAGGATGTATTGACTGTTGCACCTGCATTATTAGGAAAGATCATGGTCAGGAAATGGGAAGATGGAACTATTGAAAGATTTCGCATTATTGAAGTTGAAGCCTACCGGGGTATGGAAGACTTGGCATGTCATGCCGCAAAAGGCAGGACAAAGCGCACCGAAGTATTGTTTCATGCCGGCGGTAAAATATATGTTTACCTGATTTACGGTATGTATTGGATGCTGAATTTCGTAACCGGAAATGAAGATGAGCCGCAAGCTGCGTTGATACGAGGCGTCGAATCAATCCCTGTTACAGGAAAGCCTGTAATCTATTCCGGGCCCGGACGGGTAGGCCGGAGATTACAATTGGACGCCGGTTTCTATGGTGAACTTCTCCCTTCTCCCCGCATCTGGATCGAGGATGACAATATTGTTTTCCACTACATGGCAACTCCCCGTATTGGTATTGATTATGCAGGAGAATGGAAAGATAAAGACTGGCGGTTTGTTTGCGATCGGCAGGAGGTTAATTTATTATGAATTATGAGTATGGGACAAATCAGTTTTGCAAGCGATAACAATTCAGGTGTACATCCTAAAATGATGGACGCCATCGTGCGCGCAAATCAGGGGCATGCAGTGGGATATGGTGATGACGAATGGACCCGGAAAGCCGATCAATGTTTGAAAGAGATCTTTGGTGCGGATGTAGTCCCGTATTATGTTTTTAACGGTACAGGCGCCAATATGATAGCCTTGCAAACGGCGGTACGCCCGTTTCACAGTATTATTACCGCAGCAACAGGGCATATTAATGTAGATGAATGCGGCGCTCCCTCTAAGTTTACTTCCTGTATGGTGAAAGAAATTCAGACTGCCGATGGTAAATTAACTCCCGGGTTAATTGCGAAACAATTGCATGGATTTGGAGATCAACATCATTCCCAGCCCAAGGTTATTTATATATCACAGTCCACAGAATTAGGCACCATTTATACCCCCCGGGAATTAAAAGCGATTAGTGAATTGGCCCATCAGCACGATATGTATGTGCACATGGATGGTTCCCGGTTGGCTAATGCCTGTGCAACTTTAAATATCGGATTAAGAGAATTGTCGCGCGATTGTGGCGTCGATATTCTCAGTTTAGGCGGAACCAAGAATGGGATGATGATGGGCGAGACTGTGATTGCGTTTAGACCTGAATTAGCTGAAAATATTCATTTTTATAGAAAACAATCGGCTCAATTATATTCCAAAATGCGGTATTTGTCGGCGCAATTTCCGGTTTATTTTGAAAATAACTTATGGTTGGAGAATGCTCGCAATGCCAATCAGATGGCGAAAAAATTAGCAGAGGCTTTACAGCAATTTCCCGGTATTAGGGTGACTCAAAAAGTGGAGGCCAATGCCGTGTTCCTGATTATGCCTCCCGAAGCGATTCAAGGTCTTCGAGAACATTATTTCTTTTACACCTGGGATGAATCCTGCCATGAAGTTCGTCTGGTCTGCTCATGGGATACAACAGAGGAGGATGTGAACAGTCTGATTATTAATCTTTCGAAAATATTTAATATATGAGAACTTATAGTGTAGGCCTGCTGGCTGTTGTTTTATGGTTATCTTCTTGTCAACGGACTTCTTATACAATTGAAGGCACTTTTGTCGGATCGGATTTAAGCGGTCAAACCATTTTGTTGCAAGAATGGGATGATCGAACCGGAAAAATCACGTCTGTAGATTCATTATTGTTGGCCAATCGGTTCTTTACATTTTCTGAAACATTATCAGACGTTCCTCAGATTCGGTTTATTCATTATTCGCCGGAGATGGATCCTGTATTATTGGTTGCAGAGAATGGTACTGTACAGCTGACTTTTGATCCGGATTTACATTGTAAAATAGGAGGTACCCCTCTGAATGATTCATACCAGGCATTTCTCGACGAATTGGAACTGTTGCGACAAGAGGGGAACCGTCTGAATGAAGATGTTTTTAACAGGCTGAACGAACAGACTTCAGATGAAATGCTTCAGGAAATTTATGATAGCCGAACTGTATTGAAAGAACGATATTTCAATACAGTTTATGGATTTATTAAACAGAATAACCAGAATCAATTGGGAGAATACCTGTTTCTGCATTATTTTAAAGACTTAAAAGCGGAACAAGCCCGGGACATTCTGGAAACCGCAACCCCTGCATTCAAAGAAAATGCAGTGGTGCAAATGGTGATGAGGATGGTTGGATTAGACCGGCCTCAGTGATTCAGTCTCTTTTTTGCCTCATTCCAAAGCATCTCCATTTCATCCAGTGTCAGATCGTTAAGCGAACGTTTTTGATCGATAACTTTCTGTTCCATGTAGTTGAAACGTTGTATGAATTTTTGATTGGTGCGTTCCAATGCATTGTCGGGATTAATTTTATACAACCGGGCGGCATTGACCAATGAAAAGAACAAATCTCCGAACTCGGCTTCCATTTGATCCTGGTTCATTTGGTTGATTTCGGTTTTCAGTTCGGAAAATTCTTCCTGTACCTTATCCCATACATCTTCTCTGACAGTCCAGTCAAATCCGGCATGCCGGGCTTTGTCTTGTATCCGATGCGCTTTGGGCAAGGAGGGCAGGGAGGCCGGAACGCCTTCCAATACCGTTTTGTTTCCTCCTTTTTCTTTTAATTTAAGTTGTTCCCAATTATTTTCTACCTGCGATGCAGTATTGGCTTCGGTAGATCCGAAGACATGCGGATGGCGGAAAACCAGCTTGTCGCAGAGAGCATCGCAGACTTCTTTAATGTCGAAAGCTCTTTTTTCTTCAGCGATGATCGAATAAAAAACAATATGTAATAATACGTCTCCCAGTTCTTTCTTAATTCCGGCATTGTCGTTGTTGATAATGGCTTCGCACAATTCAAATGTTTCTTCAATCGTATTGGTGCGCAAACTTTCGTTGGTTTGTTTTCTATCCCATGGGCATTTTTCCCGGAGTTCTTCCATAATGTCCAACAACCGGCCGAAAGCCTGCATTTTTTCTTCTTTGCTATGCATATTTTTTATTCGAATATCTTTTATCTTCCTTTTCTTCTGATTTTAATCCGGATTGAATTTTCAAGCGGTTGTTCGCACAATAGCGCTAAATAGCCTCCGCCACCAGCACCCGGCATTTTCCATGCCAATGCTTTATCTTTGATTTTATCGATTTCATTAGCGACGGCAGGAGGCAACATGGCGGGAAACATGGCTACCTGAGCATTGAAAGAATCGGAGTATGCTTTTGCAAACGCGTTCAGGTCTTTTTTCAGAATGGCTTCCCAGGCACGGTCGGCTGCACCGGCTAACACTTTCACGTTTGCTTCATTAATATATGTTTCTTTGAGCAGGTTTAATCCGGCTTCCCTCGGCCAAAGGAGAATTAAGCAGATGTGTTCTTCCAGCCAGTCGAGAATGCCGTCATCATGGATCGATTCAATTTTTTCAGGCCAATATGTGTTGTTGTAATAATGCCGGTTGAGGCCGGGCATACAAATCCCGATCGAGTCTTGCGCTCCGGATATTTCTTTTCTGCCCGGTTCATTTTCATACCTGAAAATCAATTCAGCCAATTTTTCGGGATGCATGTCGGGAAATTCGTATGGCCACAAACGGGCTGCCGCATTGCGCGTGGAAGTGGACATGCCGCACCGTTCGTTGAAATCAATAGAGGGTTCCAACGATATGGTGATAGCCCATCCCGGATGGTATTTGGAAACATAGGGCTGATCGATCCAGGTGCCGGCGAGATCCAGCCGGTAGGGGAGGGTACAGCGGGTATTGGATCGAATGGAGGTTGTAGAACGCTCAGGAAGTCCGCTATCCGGAATCCGTTTGAGAATTTTGTATTCAATGCCTAATGCCTGGCATATTTCTGCTTTGGCAGGCGAGTGCCCATCTTCATTGACAATAAAGATATCCGGTTTAAATTCGCGTAAATCCTGTTCAAAGTCCATAATACCGGAACCTTTGTTAACCCAGGCTCCTGTTACATGACGGACAGATCTTACCATGTATAATCGTTCCTGTTCGCTATTAATCGTTTTACGTCCTTTCAGGTCATTGATGGTCGTGTCCGAACCGATCCCGACATACAAATCTCCAAACGAAGCAGCTTCTTTAAAAAATGCGACATGTCCGCTATGGAGCAAGTCATAGCATCCGGATACAAATACTTTTTTGTTCATTATAGTTTGATTTATTTCTTATTTACCTCTTTGTACTTTTTGATTCCTTCCCTCAGATACTTCAGAAAGTGGTCAACATTCTTATCGTATGCATACGACGGCGCTATAGGCATTCCGTTGTTATCTAAAATAACATAAAATGGCTGGGCATTGGCTCCGAATTTGTAGCGTTGCAAATAGCTCCATTTATCACCGATTGTTTTCAATTTGCGAAGTTTACCATATTCCGTGATCTCAATGGGCTTTGTCAGATCGGTCTTGTCATCTACATAGAGGGAGATCAGGATAAATTGATTTTCTAATAAATCTTTTACCCGGGGATCAGTCCATACAGCAGCTTCCATGTTCCGGCAGTTGACGCAACCGTAGCCTGTGAAGTCAATAATAACCGGTTTATTTTCGGATTGTGCAGCGGCCATTCCGGCTTCGTAGTCATAAAACTTGGGTTCGACAACTCCGGTGTATAACCTGAAATCTTGTGTATATAAAGGAGGAGCGAAAGCGCTGATAGCTTTTAATGGCGCGCCCCAAAGTCCGGGTACGATGTAAATGGCAAAAGCAAATGATATGATCGCTAAAAAGAGTCGGGGAACCGATACGTAAGCGATTTCGCTGTCATGGGAAAATTTGATTTTCCCTAATAAATAGAAACCCAACAGCACAAATATAACGATCCAGAGGACTAAAAATACTTCGCGGTCTAAAATTTTCCATTTATAGGCTAAGTCGGCAACGGATAAAAATTTCAGCGCTAAGGCTAATTCTAAAAAGCCTAACACGACTTTAACCGAATTCAACCATCCCCCCGATTTGGGCAGATTTTGCAGCCAGGAAGGAAATATGGCAAATAAGGCGAACGGAATGGCTAAAGCCAAGGCAAAACCAAACATCCCGATAGCCGGTCCTCCCATGCTTCCCATTCCGGCGGCCTCGACCAATAATGTTCCTATAATCGGACCGGTACAGGAAAATGAAACCAGCACAAGAGTAAAAGCCATGAAAAAAATGCTGAGCAAGCCGGATGTTGTATCGGCTTTACGATCCATTTTTGTAGTCCAGGAAGACGGTAATGTGAGTTCAAAAGCGCCAAAGAAAGAAATGGCAAAGACAACTAATAACGCAAAAAACAATAAATTAAAAATAGCGCTTGTAGATAATTCGTTCAGTGCGCTGGCCCCGAAGATGGCAGTAATAATCAGCCCCAGCATCAGGTAGATAACAATGATCGACAGGCCAAAGGTGAAAGCATCAGCGATGGCCTTTTTTGTATTGGATTTAGAACGTTTCAGAAAAAAACTGACAGTCATGGGAATGATTGGCCATACACAAGGCGTCATCAGGGCTACTAATCCTCCGAGAAAACCTAAAAAGAAAATGACAGCCCATGATTTTTCGGTTGTTTTGTTCCCATATTGTTGTAATTCCTGAATAACCGGTTTCCAAAGATCGACGGATTCCGTTTTACTTAAATCGGTGACTGGAGGCGTCTGGGTTTGTGAAACGGCATTGGCGATGGTATCCTGAACAACGGTCGCCGGCGATAAAGCCGGTGTTTCCCTGGCAACAGGCTCGGAGGTAGCCGGTTTGTCAGCGACAAGAGAGCGAGGCAGGTCGGCAGACGAAAAACTGAAATCCACCACGGTGGGCATCATACAGGTTTCATCATTGCAAGCCATAAATTTAACATTGCCCGTAAGAGAAAATTGGTTTGGCGCTGAAATTTTGATTGCCTGGATAAATGTAGCTTCCCGGTCGTACCAACTCAATTCCATAGAGAACAAATCATCGTATTTAGTTGTTTTTTGGGAGGCAGATTGAATCTTTCCGACGAGCTCAGCTCCCTGTATGGATTCAAAAGAGAAAGAAGTGGGAGTAGGGCCTCCGTCGGGTATGTCAGTGCCGTAAAGATGCCATCCTGCATCGATTGTGGCTTTTAATACGATTTCACTTTTATCATTGATGTGAAATTTCCAATGAACGGGATTTAATATCTGACTGTGGAGATTGATTAGCCCGATCATCCATAAAAAAACGGAGAAAGATATTTTTTTTTTCATGATTTTGCGTACTTTCGCACAAAGATATAGAAATTTGTAAATATTTTGATTGCCTTATGGAAACAAACTACGAGACGAATGTCGCTAAAAAAAAGAACAGAGTGGGAAAATGGATGCGTAACTTGATAATATTTCTCGTGTTAGCGCTTTCCGTGTTCATTTATATAAAATTCTTTTTTGTATTTGGTACAGGAGTGAAATCCGGAGAATTGAATTATGTTGTACACAAAGGCTATGTTTTTAAAACATACGAAGGAAAATTAATACAGGCCGGATTTAGGGCGCCCCGAACAGGTGTTTCAACCGGAGTACAATCCTATGAATTTGAATTTTCCATTGCCGATAAGGCGGTTGCCGAACGGTTGATGGCAGCAGGAGGAAGCTATGTCGAATTGCATTACCGGGAATATTTTGGCGCAGTGCCCTGGAGAGGTTACAGTAAATATGTAGTGGACAGCATTATTGCCATTGACAGGAAAATTGGCAATGCCCCCAATCCTCAGGCTGCTGAATGAAAATGTAATTATTTCTTCAATTTTTTATTTTTCATTCTTTCCTTTTTTTTATTCTTCCTATCTTTGCGAGGCAATAAAAGCATCGCTAATGAAAAATTTTATTTTGCGTACACTGACGGGAATTGCTTATGTGAGTGTTATTACTGCCGGAATATTGGTCAACCAATATACATTTTTAGCACTATTTTCGATCGTCATTATTCTATGTTTGTGGGAATTTTACGGATTGATCAATAAGGATCACCGCTCCGATATTAGTCAGGTAACAAGTTGTCTTGGCGGTATTATGCTGTTTGTCGCCACTTATCTTTTTGCCTCGGGCAAAGCCACGCATGTCATTTTTTTTCCTTACTTGTGCTATATTGTATTTATGCTGGTTTTCGAATTGTACCAAAAAAAGGAAGATCCGATCAACCATTTATCTATTGCTTTTCTTGGGCAATGTTATATTGCATTACCACTTTCGCTGCTCAATATGATTGCATTTCCGGAATGTCCGGAAGGAGTAATTAATTATTATCCCTGGTTGATTTTTTCCCTTTTTGTATTTATTTGGGTGAATGATACCGGCGCTTATCTTGTCGGAATATGTATCGGAAAACATCGTTTGTTTGAACGGATTTCTCCGAAAAAATCATGGGAAGGATTTTTTGGCGGACTGGTGTTTACCGTCTTGTCATCTTTTGTTTTTGCTCATTTTGAGACCAATATTCCTTATTATCATTGGATAGGATTGGCGATCGTGGTGGTGGTGTTCGGAACCTGGGGCGATTTAATTGAGTCGTTGATGAAGCGAACCTTGGGAGTGAAAGATTCCGGACAATCATTGCCGGGGCATGGCGGTTTTTTAGACCGGTTTGATAGTTTGTTGCTTGCTGTGTACGGAATGCTTTTTTATGTAGAACTATTCAAAATTAAATGTTAGAACGATCATTCGGGAACTTCCTCTTGACAGAGCTTCGGTGTATTTCAACATGCCTTTGTCTTGTAAATCCGATCGATTTTTTTCTATCAAATCTGCCAATCCGAAATAAAATCGTATTTCAGGGCAAATTTTGACAATTGGTAAATATAAATCGCAACCGATCCCCAATTGCACTCCATAATCCAATGGTTTTAATAAAACAGGCTCATTTTTTTGAGTTCCTAAATCCAATGCTCCATAAATTCCTGTAAAAAAATAGGGGCGATAATTGTTGATACGCATGGAACTGAATTTTACATCCACCGGAAAAGTCAGATAATTGGAACGGACTACGGTTGTGAAGGTTTCCTGCGTGTTCTCTTCTTTGAATGTGAATTGTTTGTCGCCAAAATGAATGGTAGGCGTAAATCGCAGGTTTATGAATGAATTTAAGTAAAGATCCGCAATTAATCCGGCATTGAATCCTAATGAATAGTCCGGAATCTCACAGAACCAGGTTTCCCCGTTATTTCCCGTATATCCGGAGTTGGTTAGGATCATATCCTGTGCATTCAAACCAACGGTAATGCCAAAATGGTACAACCGTTGATCTCCATACGGTTGATTTTTTACCCTTTCTTTTTGCGCAAATGCGTTCAAAATTAAAAGGCAGGCTGAAATGCTCAGAAATATCCGTTTATTCATGCGTATAATATCACGGCTATTATAACGCAGAACAGATTAGGTTTATTGTGTGCCGGGAATCCTGTTGCAATTATTCTTTGATGATTTTTACAGTTTCTCCTTCTACCTTCAGATAGTAAATGCCACGACTTAGACCGGTCACAAAAATAGTGGTATTTTTTTCCTGAGGCAGGAATGTCGTTATTAGTCTTCCCAACGGATCATACAAACGGATTGTTTCTGAAAAATGCTGAATTCCTTCGATCACTAAAAAATCCGTCACGGTTGTAGGATATACCTTTACTGAAGATGATTTCATTTTGTTGACAGACGACGGTATATTTTCTTTTTTGAGGATAGGATAGGCCGGATTAGCAACATTATATTCCCAGGCTGAAGTTGGCGAGCCGATATTCCATCGCGCTGTTTCATTGCTCCAGAGTTCTTGTTGTTGGTTTTTGTCGAAATTACTGGCGATTTTGAATTCTTCGGCAGTGAGAGAAGCCATGTTGACAGCCTGGTCGATACCTGCTCCGTGGATACCTGCCAAATCAGGATTTACATCTTTATTCCAATAACAAGACACGACTTTAAAATTGCTTCCGGAAAATAGTTTTGTACTTCCGATTATACCACAACTTTGCGCCAGGGAAGATACCGTGCCATAATTATGGCATTTTTCAATGGAAATTCCGGCATTTACAGAAGGTATTTCACAAAAACCGGTTATCCCGCCTGCAAAGTAATCATTTGTGTTGGAGCCTATTCCGATGAGTCCGGAATTAAAGCAATTGGAAATCACGGTTTGTCCCGAAAGAGCGCTTTCGCATGAGCCTGCAATGCCTCCTGCATAGGCCGATTCGTTGCTTTCTCCGCTTCCGGTAATTGTTCCGCCATTACTGCAATGTTGCACCTTAAGTATTCCGGAGGCGTTACAAAAAGAATATCCGACAATTCCTCCGGTATAAGCATCGGTATTACCTCCGCAGACTACTGCGCCCCTATTGGAACAAAAAGAAATATCCACATAGTCATCACTGCCGGCATAACCGGTGATTCCTCCGGTGAAAATATATTCACCTGCACCGTTTCCGGCAATTTGTACGTCTTCATTATGACAATTTCGGATGATACAGTTTTGTCCGTCTGCCGGATTGCAGAACACCAATCCTGAGATGGATCCGGTACACGTATTGCCTCCATTGGCTTTGCCTCTCACTTCTCCGTCTTTCAGTGTGAGATTTAACACTTGCCCTCCAGCGTAAATGGTTCCGAAGAGTCCGGAACGTTCATATTGTACGCCTTGAACGCCTATATACAGGTTGGAGATCACATGTCCGTTTCCGTTAAAAATACCGCAAAAAGGATGGTTGTCATCCAAACCGATGGGAGTCCATTCATAATCGGGGGCAGACCCATTTTCTCTCAAATCAATGTCGTTGGTTAGAACAAAATAAGCAGCCTGATATTTATTGCCATTATTCACTGTTTCGCACAGCGTTACCAGATCGTTTTTCGATGTTATCCGGTATGGATCGTTTTGTGTTCCATTACCTCCGCTGTATGTTTGCGCCTGGATGGATATTGTCACACAACACAGAAATGTTGCCAAACCAGGGTAAATGTGTTGATTCATGAAATAATAATTTGATTTTTCGTGAATATTTTATTACTATCACGTGCAAAGATAAGCAATAATTGACAGGTTTGTAAATGTAGCATGTATTCCGATTGAAATCAAAATGTAGCAGAGTGTTGCTAAAGAAACAAGAGAGGATGCCAAAAGTCAAAGAGTACCCCAACTTTTGACATCCTCCTGAATGTCACCGTCTTAGACAGGCAATAGAAGTGACAATTATTTTACCATCACTTTTTGCACTTGACCATTGCACTTGACGATGTAAATTCCTGATAAATTTCCGTTTTGAGATGTTACATCCTGGCCTGTAAGATTGTAAATGGAAAGAGGCTCAATTTTACAAATAATAGTTCCATTAGAAATTATTAATTTGTTATCTTCCAGTGTTTTATCGATATTGCTTGGAACAGTGGCCACACATGTCAAAGCAGGTGTTGCCGGATCAAATGTGAAAACCAGGGTAGAATTATCCTCTGTGACTTCTATTTCCTGATTTTGACTGATGCCGGGATACTCATAAACGGCATAAGAATGGTTTCCTACTACTTTATATAAATAAGTTCCGGCAAGTACGTTGTTATATGTTTTTTTCCATAGGCTGCCTTCCATGATCATATCATTTGCCGTGTTAGTAAGATCAAAATCTTCCGTTCCTCCAAAAAGAGTAGAACTGCCTATTAGTGTGTAAACAGAGATTGACAAGTTACCGAAGCCATTTGATGAAGTTAAACTCGTGATCTTTTTGTCCGTTCCGTCGAAAGTGATTGTAATATCGGAAGCTACCGGTATGGTGAATTTCATATTACCTCCGGATAGGATAATGCCATCTACTACGACTCCTGTATAACTTGCAGCTCCCCAGGAATTCGCCCAAGATCCATCTGTAATTTTGAACTCATAAGTTCCAGCTCCTACATTGGTAAATGTAATAGTGTAAGGGTTCGTACCTGTCATTGCATTACTGGCCGCATCCCAAAACAAACCACCGCAAAAATTCCCGTTCGGATCATTATTTCCATTACCTGCTACACAAAAAGTCTGGGCAAAAACGCCCGAAACAGTGAAAATTGCCATTAAAAATAGTAAAGTCTTTTTCATACCTTTGAAATTTAAATTAAACAATTATTATTAGAATAAAATATATAAGTACATATAGATTACAGGATAAAACTAAATTTTACCATATCCTTAACATCACTAAGTAATCATTTCCTTAATCGCCTGTGCTTTTCACTTTATGTCCTGCTATTGCATAATAAAAAATGTACACTTCTCCGACTATCACAATGATCCATGTCCATTTCCAGTTACCACCCATAGCATCAGCAGATATTCCCTGCAATAAAGGAAGAATAGCTCCTCCGATTGCTCCGATCATCAGAGTCCCGGATCCTTTGGACGTATATTTGCCAAGTTTGTCAATGGCCAGGGTAAAAATAGACGACCACATGACCGAATGAAATAAACCGACCCCAACCAACAACCACGGATTTCCGAATATCATGGCGATGGCGACCAGCAGGATTGCGATAATTGAAGCTCCCGTCAGTTGAAGATTGGCTGAAACTTTGTTTAATGTTGAACTGATTAATCGGCCAACCAACATTCCTCCCCAATAAAGTCCGGCCATTTTAGCTGCAGCTTCAGCAAAAGTACCCCCTAAACTCTCCGCAAACAGATTAATATTTGCGCCGATAGATACTTCAACTCCAACATAAAAGAAAATAGCCCAGACCCCTAATTTGAGGTGAGAGAAAGACCAGATGCTTTTTTCGAGTTTGGATCCGCTTTCGTTGGTTGTTCCCGCAATCTGAGGCAAGGTTAATTTACTGACCACAAAAGTGACAATGGCTATAACAACAACTAATCCAATAAAGGGAATGATTAATTGGTTAACGGAAATTTGTTCCAATGCCAGACCGCCAAAGACAATGCCCGACACAAAAAAAGGAGCAATTGTTGTACCGATTGAATTGCACGAACCTCCAATCATCTGACGCTGTACACCACTGGTGCCTTTCACCGTACAAGCGACTAAGTAAGGGTTAATCACTACTTGCAAAATCGCAGTCGAAGCACCGACAACATAAGAACCGATCAGAAAAATAAAGAAGCCGATCGGAATAGCGCTGCTACCAAATGAAAAATAGCAAGGAAAATAAATGTGCTGTAACACGGCAAGTTCGAAAATTACCAATCCGGCAATCATTACGGTCAATGCTCTTACCAGGGTTCCTTTGTAACCATATTTATCAACCCATTTAGCTCCCGTATTTCCGGTTAAAGGATAGGCAAGGAACCAGGCAAACGTAATCAACACTGTAAGTGTATTAATCAGTTCTCCTGCATTTGAAAGCAAGGCCGATTTCAGCGGCCCCTGGAACTGCTGGTTTACTACGGTAAGGAAACCGACGAGGAAAAACAGGACAATCATCGTAATGAATGGCCCGGTATAATTACTTGTTTGATTTGAATTGTTCATAGTTTTATCGCTCTTTAAATGTCATTTGCCGCAATATGGTTTGCCCTATCGGAACCAGAAACCGGGTTTCCTCTTTTTTTGTTTTTGGATTGTACAGTTTGATGGAAAACTTATTATCACCTGTTTCCACCGGCATTTCTTTTTTATTTACCTGGTAAATAATCAGGGACTTCGGAGCATATTCAAAATCCTGAAATCCGGGAAGATATTCTCTTTTAGGGTATTCTTCAGCTTCAATAGGCGCCGCCAATACCAAAGGACCATAGGTAAAATATACTTCGTTATTGAAAAAATTTTTTTCTATGTCGGCTTTCCAGTCCAGTACCAATGTGTTTTTTCCGTTCCATTGTTTCCTGACAATGATATATCCATCTTTTTCCTGATACTCTGTATCCAACGTAAACCCTTTTGCCCATGCCGGCTTGCGGATTTTAATGGTAAACTCGACAGGCTGGCTGGTTTCTACTTCGAATCGTATTTGGTTTTGATAAGGATATTCTGTAATTTCTCTGACCGATACTATTTGTCCGCCGATTAACGTATTTACTTCGCAACTACCGAACAAAGAGGCTATCAAACCCTCCTTATCTTTCAACCACATATTTTGCACATAGTAGGGAGTAATTCTTCCGGCATTAGGCACGCAGCACACTGCAACATCCTGATGTACAGGGGAATATTTGTATCGAGTTTGCTTATGATCAGGGCCTTTCGTTCCGTAAGCTCCTCCCGTCATTGCATACGAGTTGTCTGTCTTAAGATAAGCAATGCAACTTCTTTCAGGATGGCGGGCTCCCATGGCGGCATTAAAAAAAATAGTTTCCATTTCATTTGCAAAAGCAATATTGCCCGATTTCTGAAAAAGTTGCCCGTATGAATCCAGCAATTCATGCAAAGAGCAATATTCATATCCCGTATAAGTCGGATCCGCTTTTCTTTTCACAATC
The DNA here is from genome assembly GCA_031553835.1 of Bacteroidales bacterium. Taxonomy (GTDB): domain Bacteria; phylum Bacteroidota; class Bacteroidia; order Bacteroidales; family Azobacteroidaceae; genus JAVBKX01. The sequence goes on along the minus strand of JAVBKX010000001.1, from coordinate 81,109 downwards.
CATTCGTCACCAATAGGGCCTCCGCTGACGGTTGTTACTCCGGCAATCCTTTCCAAATAAATTTTCAATGCGTTTTCCAATTGCGGATTTCCGGATGCATAGACCGCCACTGAAAGCGGTCGTAAGTGCTCGTAGGTATGTACACCGTGGCCTTGCAATAAATATTCTTTATCCATAATGCTGGGATATTGAACATCTTTTTCCATTATTTCATGACTCGAATAATCTTTGTAGAGAAATAAGGTATAATCCCAATAAATGCTGTTGCCGGTTAATTGATACAGTTGATCCAGAATGTCAGTGAATACCAATCCATGACATAATCCTCCTTCGAAAGAACTTTTGATTTTGAAAGGATTGGATGCATTTATTTTATAATTGTCCATTACATTCTGAACCGCTCTTCCGACTGCTTTCAGGACTGCGGGGTCTTTGGTGAACCCATAATATGCCAAAAGCGTACGATATAAGGAAGCCTTCGCCCACAATTCTCCGTTTTCTCCGTTGAAATTGTAACGTAAATCAGGTTGATAAATTCCTAAATAACCATCTTCGTCCTGAGTGGATAAAATATAGTAAATATGTTTCCTGATTTTTTTGATTTCTTCCGTATCGTTTACGAAAAATGCATTACGAATATATCCGTCCCACCAGTTGGACTGTGTTTCGCTGTTCCACCAAAAATACTGGACTTCCCACTCTGCACCATCGGGATTGTTACCCAGGTTTTTGGGCTTTGCATTTTTTGTCAACCGGTCTTTCCCATAAATATCATCGTTTGTTATCAGGTCGGGAACCAACTTGTCGAGATTACCAACAAAACCTTCGAGGTCTTTCTGCATTTGCGCTTTGATTTGGCCTGTAGGTTTTATATTACACAACGGAAGATATTCGTAAGCTTCACGTTTTTCTTTAATTTTGTCAAACGGGCTTTGCGCCGACATTTGCCACCCTGTCATAAATGTTGCTGCTGTCAATATAAAAATAAATCGTTTCATTCCGTTAATGTGAATTTAACCGTTTTCAGGTCATTACTATTTGTTCCTATCATTACCTCGAATTCGCCGGGTTCCCAGACATGTTGAAGATCATAGTTGTAGAATTTCAATAATTCGGGAGTAATGGTAAACTGAACATTTTTGGTTTCTCCGGCTTTGATAAATATTTTTTTAAATCCTTTCAATTCTTTTACCGGCCGTGTGATGCTCGCTTCTACATCATGTATATACAGTTGAACGATCTCGTATCCGTCCATTTTTCCGGAGTTAGTCACCGGTATCGAAGCGATTAATTGACCGTTTCCGTTGATACTTGTTTTATCCAACGTGATATTTCCATAATTAAATTGCGTATAACTAAGTCCGTATCCAAAAGGATACAAAGGGTTGTTTGGTACATCAAGATAACCACTGCGAAATTTTTGGAACCATTTGTCCATCGGTTTACTAACACTTTTCATATTGTAATAAATCGGAATTTGCCCAATATTGCGTGGCCATGAATTGGTCAGTTTGCCGCTTGGATTTACGTCGCCGAACAATACATCGGGAATGGCATACGCTGTTTCTGTGCCACCGAACCAAACGTTGAGTATCGCTGGGACATTTTCGTTTTCCCAGGAAATAGTCAGCGGCCGTCCGGTAAACAAGGTTAATACTACCGGTTTTCCGGTAGCAACCAATGCCTTCAATAATCGTTGTTGCGGGCCGGGAATATTCAAATCCGATCGGCTGCTTGATTCGCCGCTCATCTCGGCCGATTCTCCTAATGAAGCCACGATTACATCAGCGTTTGCGGCAATTTTCAATGCTTTTTCAAGCAATTCGGCTTCGGAACGAGTATCTTTTTCAAAGTCTTTTGTTAATGACAACCACGATTCCTGTTCCATGTTTTCATACGGCTGACATCCCCTTGCATAGATTATTTTCGCTTTATCTCCGACAGCTTCTTTCATGCCCTCGAGCAAAGTCGGCGCTTTATTGATATCTTTCGGCCAACCCCATGATCCCAGCATATTCGGACGATTATTACCGTGAGGGCCAATCAATGCGATAGTACCCGTCTTCTTAAGCGGTAAAATATTTTTGTCATTTTTCAACAAGACAAAAGTTTCGGTTGCAATCTTCCGGGCTGCGGCACGGTTTTCCTTTGTGTAAATATCTTTAGCCGGACGGTTTACATCGCAATATTTATAGGGTTTATCAAATAATCCTAATTTATATTTCGCTTCCAATATCCGGCGACAAGCCAAGTCAATTTGCTCTTGTTTGATATCGCCGTTTTCCAATGCTTTTTTCAGGTTGAAATAATATGAATAACTTTCCATATCCAAATCGGTACCTGCGTTAAGGGACATGACGGCAGCTTTGTAAGTATTTCCAATACCGAAACGTACAATGTCATTGATAGATGCATAATCTGTTACAACAAATCCTTCGAATCCCCATTGATCGCGCAAAACATCCTGCAACAACCACTTATTGGCAGTGGCCGGAATCCCGTCTATTTCGTTGAACGATGACATAACGCTTCCGACTCCGGCTTCCACTGCTGCTTTATAGGGGTACATATATTCGTTCATCATACGGTTTCTGCCCATATCAACCACGCTATAATCGCGACCGGCTTCGCTTGCTCCGTACAAACCATAGTGTTTTACGCAGGCCATGATATTGGTATTGTTCGCGTAGGCCGGTTCTCCCTGATAACCTTTTACCTGTGCTTTGGCAATTGCTCCGCCAAGAAAGGGGTCTTCTCCTGCACCTTCTACAATCCGTCCCCAACGTGGATCTCGACAAATGTCGACCATCGGGCTGTAAATCCAGTTGAGCCCGTCGGCGCTGGCTTCCGCTGCGGCAATATGTGTAGCCTGAGTAATTATATCCATATTCCAGGAAGCAGCCATTGCCAACGGAACAGGAAAAATCGTTTCATAGCCGTGCAGGAAATCCATTCCGAAAAGGAGCGGAATCTTCATCCTGCTTTCTTCAACGGCTATTCGTTGCAGGTTGTGCACTTTTTCGGCTCCCTTGGCGTTGATAAGCGCTCCGACTTTGCCGTTTTTGATTTCCTGCGCCATTTTACTCTGGTCGCTTGTTAAGTCTTCTCCGGAAATGGCATCGGTACCCGATATCAGGTGTAGCTGACCTATCTTTTCCTCCAAAGTCATCTTGTTCATTAATTCCGAGATAAACCGATCCATATTGGAAGTTTGTCGGGATTGTTGTGCAAAGGAAAAAACCGGCAGTAGTGATATGAGTATTATTGATATTTTTTTCATAACTTATATTCCCACAATGTTTCTGTAAAAGCTACAAGGTTTTCATAAGGAGTGTATTTGGGAATTTCGCAACCGGCGCTGATGAACGCTTTTCCTTTAGAATCCACTATACATTTTCTGACGGCATTTTTTACGTCTTCGACCGAACCATTAAGCATAATTGCCACCGGATCGACATTTCCGTTGACAACCGTCCGTGTTCCCTCGAAAATTTCCACTGCCCGTTTCATATCCACCATCCAATCGATATCCATGATGTCAACATTTAAATCTGCAATTTCTTCCAGGATCCTGTTAGTATCTCCGCAAATATGCAGTTTCAATTTGGCCCCTGCTTCGTGTACGGCATCGACGATCCGTTTTTCGTAAGGAAATACCTTTTCCCGATATAAATCTCTACTGATTAAAGAAGCAGCAGCATCTCCCATGCCGATCACGTGAGCACCGGCTTCAATTTGGGCTTTAGCGCATAAAATCGCCTGTTGGGTACATTTTTCCATCAACAGGTTGAAGAGTTCTTCGTTGTCTTCATCTACAATATCCATTAAACTGTTGTTGATACCGCGCAGGTCGCTGGATTCGGCCAAAGGTCCCTCTATCCAGCCCAAAATGGGATATTGGTTGCCCATTTCTTTTTTATACAACTCGATGGCCTTGATACGATCGAGGATGCGTACTGATTGGTAAGGATCAAAAAGTTGAAGTTTTTCAACGTCTTCGATTTCGGGAAGCAATACTTGTTTGGGATGAGGCAGATCGTCGGAGGAGATCACTAATTCCGTTCCGAAATCGGCGGTTTCGCGTACCGGATCAGATAATGTGCTCAGAAAGTCTATTTCAAATTTTTCGGCGCAACGGATATTTCCTTCCACCAACACCCTGTAATCGGTACAAAAATCGCCAAATGGCTTGTTGATATACTTAGCCGCAAAAAACATCAGGATATTCATGTTGGGTAATCTGTCCACTTCCCTGCCTTCCAGCATGGCAAAAAATCTTTCGTAAGGAGTCATAGCTATCATTTTTTTTGTTTTTTATTTTTAATACATGTTGTCATTTTACAGATGTCACAACCATAAAGCTGTTTTTTTACCTCTTTCCCTATTCCGATTATTCCGCTTATCGATTTGACAGGAAGCATTAAGCAGGAATCTGTCAGGCGAATACCGGCTATATCATCCGGAAACAGGGAAAATATTTTTTTCTGTTCGATTAACAACCAGTCGCAGTATCCGGGACTGTAGTTGTTCGTAATTTTGAGGTTTGCACCGGAAACCTCTTTTTCGAGCTGTTGCATTAATAAAGAAGCCGTAGCCTCAGCTAACACAGAGCCGAGCGCATCGGCGATGAAAGGATGCAGCATATCGCCTTTTTGTCTCAATTTGTGATTCCATTCATCAAATCCGGAACCTAATGTAGCAGTGAAAACTGCAATTTGTTCGGCTTTCCGCATAGCAGAAGTAATGATTTTTCCCGGATTGAAAAAAGTTTGTCCGATTTGCAGATGTTCTTTGTCGATTATTTTCGCTTCTTGCAGGATGTATCCGTAATGCGGGTGGCAATATTCCGGCAATTCAACCAGCATTTTATCAATGATCTTGATGATTTCCGGTTGAGGCGTATGATTTCCGTATCCCATCAGGATGTATAATTCCTGATAGTCGATATGCAAATCGGACAGAGAACAATCAAAAAAGCGAATATTTTTCATTGCATCACAGCTGGTCGTTATATTCTTTCAATGCTGCATAAAACGCTTCAATGTTGGTGTGCGGTGTGTGTGGAGGCACATCGCAACCGGAAGAAAGTACGAAATTGGAAAATGCGGATGTTTTCGTTAATAAATCTGATGTAGCAGCTGTCATTTCTTCCGGCCCGGCGGATTTGAATACTGTTACAGGGTCCAGATTTCCCATTGCCAGTACATCCGGCGGACAAGCTTTGAGCGTTTCGACCATATCGATTTTATTTCCAAAATGATAGCCGGCAGATCCGGTGGCAAGCATAGCTTCCGTGCAATGTCCGGTGTTGCCGCAATTATGTAATATAACTATGAAATGATCATCCTGCACCGTTTCTACAATCGTTTGGATGTAATCGGACGAAAATTCCTGACAACCATTATTTGAAAGTAAACCGGCAGCCGGTTCTGCAATAACTACTCCATTTACGCCCTGTTTTTTCAGGGCAATACAATAATTTTTGAGAAATGTTGTACATTTTGTAAGCAGAAGCTCTGCCACCTCAGGTTCATCATAACAGGTAATCATAAACTCCGACATATCATACAGGCGTCCCGCAAGCGAAAAAGGTCCGATGATACCACCGAAAACAGGTTTGTCTTTTGTATATTCAGCGGTCAGTTTATTTGCCAAAAGGTATTGAGGAATACGAGCTTTATGCATATCCGGAACTTCCAGTTTTTTCACGTCTTCCATATCCGACAACAGACGTCCTGTCACTGTCGGAATCTCATCTTCCGGAAAATTGACAGTTGCACCGAAAGCTTCAGCTTCTACAGTTAGGTCCATAATCACGGTACAAGCAGCTGAAGGATATTTTTCATCCAATGCCCGGATGGCTTCGAAATGTATTTTGCCATCGCTTACTGCTTCATAAACCGTTTTGCCGATCAGCTCGATACCCGGATGCGTCATGATCGGTATGGCGATTCTTTTTTTATTATTGATAACGCCTCGTATCCAGGCGCGCATGTTCATATTTTTCATTCTCAATTATTTAATAATTGTTTAGCTTTAATTACCGCGGAGTTGGCGCTGTCGGCGTATCCGTCAGCTCCGATTTCGGCAGCAAACCCGGCACTGACAGGCGCACCTCCGACCATCACTTTTACCTTGTCACGAAGACCGGCGGCAGTCAGGGCGTCGATAACGGTTTTCATATAAGGCATTGTGGTGGTGAGCAAGGCACTCATCCCCAGAATGTTTGCATTATGTTCTTTGATTGCCCCGATGAATTTATCGGAATCCACATCGATACCAACATCAATTACTTCATATCCGCAACCTTCGAACATGGAAGCTACCAGATTTTTACCGATATCGTGCAAGTCCCCTTTTACGGTTCCGATTACGATTTTTCCGGCAAAAACGGCGGCGTTATCTCCCTTCAATAAAGGTTGTAAGATATTCAATGAAGCTTTCATTGCTCGTCCGGACATCAGTAATTCGGGCACGAAAGCCTGTTGTATTTCAAATCTCCGGCCAATTTCTTCCATGGCCTTGATCATGTATTCGTCAATAATTTCTTTGGGAGAAATCTTGTCTTCCAGAGCGGCATTTGTGTAGGTAACCGCATCTTTTTGCTTTCCTTTCAGGATAGCTTCGTAAAGTAATTCGGCATTTGTCATTGTCATTTTATTATTTTAATTTTTTCATTAAATTTGATCACCATTGAACTTTTTGCAGGAATTTCCATTTTTGTTCCTTTGAGAATTTCTTTTCCTGTTAAAATCTCACAGCCTTTGATTTGATCTGATAATCTTTCTTCAAATCGCTCCCAATCAATAAGTTGCGAAGTTTCAGAGGAATTAATGATCACCATTACACAATCATTATCGTCATACCTGAAATATGTATATACGCCATTGAGAGGGATATAGTGCATCAATTTTCCGTTATATACTACCGGCGTTTGTTTCCGGAAATGAAGCAGGGTACGTATATGGTTAAACATCTCTTGTTGTTCCGGTGTCCGATTTTTTACGTCGAAAAGATTCAATGTGTCGCCGGGCCATCCGCCCGGGAAGTCCGGACGTTGCTTGTGCGGGCCTCCTTTGGGATCGTCTTCAAACAAGAGTTCTGTTCCGTAGAAAATCTGCGGCAATCCACGCATCGTCGCAACCAGGGTCATTGCTAATTTTACTTTTTCCCGGTCTTTGCCCAACAAATTGTAGATACGATCCGTATCATGATTGTCGGCAAATATTACTTGTGATGCTTTCGGTTTTTTGTAAACAAAATCCTGAGCAATAGTATTATAGAAAGTTCGCATAGGCCCTCCCCAGTGCGTTTTTTTTCCGGAAAGATCATCGACTAAAGAAAAATGAAACGGGAAATCCATGACCATGGGAAGGTGGCTTGAGAATCCGTCGTAATTATTTGTCGAGCCTACCCAATAAGACAGAATTGCAGGATCCGTGCCCCAAACTTCGCCCACCAAACTCAGGTTTGGATATTCATTCAGGATGTTTTGCGTCCACAAAGCGGCTTCTTTTTTCCCCATATAGAAATAAGTATCTATCCGCAATCCGTCTAAATCAGCGTATTCAATCCACCAGATCGCCCATTGGGAAAGATATTTCAATACATAAGAATTGAGCAGGTTCATATCGGGCATGGAGCTGTACAGTATTGTACTTCCGGTAAACTTTTGATCGGTCATTGAAGCATGGCTGTCGCTAAGCGATTCTAAAGAAAATAGCGCATAATGAGGAGGTAATTTCAAATCATTAATCCAGTCGGCAAATGGCAAATCTTTAATCCACCAGTGATTGATGCCGCAATGATTCGGAGTCATATCCTGGATAACTTTCAAACCTTTTTTGTGGGATTCGGCAACTAATTTTTTGTACAGTTCATTGTCTCCGATATGCGGATCTATTTTATAATAATCGGTTACTCCGTATTGATGATAATACAGAGAGTCTTCTAAAACCGGAGTTGACCAGATAGTCGTGACTCCCAAATCGGCGAGGTAATCAAGATGATTGATAATGCCTTGTATATCGCCGCCGTGGCGTTCTTCCAAGTTTTGACGATCTAATACAGATCCATTAACAACATCATTGGATACATCACCATTAGCGAATCGGTCGGGCATAATCAGATAGATAACATCCTCGGGAGAGAATCCTTTCCTTTCGGCAGCATTTTTTCTCCGCGGAAGTATTTCATAAACGGCTTTGGTTTTCTTTTTACCTTTTGTAATTTCCAATGTGTATTTTCCTGCTTTCAACACGTTTAAATCCACAAACAGGTAATTGGGACTCTCTGCATTGTGTACCGTTTTTACACTTAATCCTTCTTCCAATACTTTTACGGCAGCATTTTGAAGATTCTCTCCATATATCATCAGTTGCAAATCGGTTTTCATGCCTGCCCACCAGCAAATCGGTTCCATTCGTTCTATTTTTTGGGCTTCTGCCTGCCGGAAAAAGCAAATGAAGAGAAAAACCAATAGCAATATGCATCTGTTTTTTTGCATTCTTGTTTATGTTTTTAGAACGATGAAGTGTGAATGAAAGACGCTTTCGTTCACACTTCATTCGTTTATAGTTTAGTGCTTAAAGAAAACATAATGTCCGGTCAGATCATTGAACTTGATAAAATATTTTCCGGCAGGTGCAACGGAAATATCATCGCCTCCTTTTACTCCTGTTCCCCAGGGGAAAGTGTCGGCCCCCCAGGAAATATTACCGGCTGTAGCACGGAATTTTACCTTGTCAGTTGTTGTCAACATGATATTGTCAACAATCCAAATATGCGGATCATAATGAGCCGGTGTAAGCGCAACAGTTCCCGCCGCAGCTCCCGTCATTTCAATTCCTGCATATACAGGAGCATTGGCAGCATCGTATGGAGTGATGGAATAAGTCATTTTGCTCATATCAGCCGAGAAAGTATAATATCCTGTTTCTACAATATCCTGGATATTCTTACCACCGGTAGTCAATACTCCCGCTACATTTTTATCCCTTGTGATCAGATTCCATGTTCCCAATTGGGAGAGAAGGGCAAATTCTCCATAAGGAACCGAATTGTTGTAATGTAAAAAGCGGCTTACATAGATTTCTGGCGCCAGCGGATTGTCGCGGAACATCACATATTCATAGTTATTGTTGTTCCAGCTATTATTGGTTCCGGTATATACCAGATCAAACATAGATCCGATAATGTGAGTCGGCGCCATAGCATAAGAGGTTACATTGACCGTTACTTTTGAAGCAGAGTACAATGTATCCAAAGTAGGAGTCGCTGATCCGATTACCATCGGTCGGGCCGAAACGCGTACTTCGAGCTCGGTTGGCGCATTGACGGGTTGTCCCAGCTTGTGCATAATACTGTTCAACTGACTGGACATAACCTCTGTTTCGTATGTGTTACTTCCTACAATCAATTCCGCAGGAGCCGCAAAATTATTGCCCGGAATATCAAATTGTAACGCGTAATTAGGTGCAATATATTGACCTAACTCAGCTTTTGACCAGGAAAAAGTGAAAGCTGCGTTTTCGGCATTTTCCGCAGTGCAAACAAAAGGATTTGTATTGTCCACGGTCATATTTTCGGGCGCTGTAGCAGGATGCACGGTTATCTTATCCCAGTCATTTTCGCAGGAAACAAAAGTCATGAGGGGTAGTAATGCTACCATTCTTAAACAAAAATTAATATGTCGTTTCATATCCATTTCTTATTTTTTTATATTTAATCTAAATATCCCGGATTTTGTTTCAAATTAGGATTTGCCATGATGTCGGTAGATGGGATGGGGAAGAGGTTGCGATAATTCTCAACACCTATTCCATTTTTCTCTCCGCCTTTCCATTGCCATACATAAGTTCCGGAAGTAAATCGTCCATATCGAACTAAATCAGTGCGGCGGAAACATTCCCAATACAATTCCCTTGACCTTTCATCCAATAGGTTGTCTAATGTCAGTGTAGAAGTCGAAAAATTATGTGCTTCATCACCAAAGGCACGTTTTCTGATGTCATTCATATACGTTAAAGCATTATTTATATTGCCGTTAGAGGCACCTCGTACAACACTTTCAGCATAAATAAAATACATTTCGGCTAATCTGAACAATGGAAAATCGGTATCAGGGAAAGCCAGGTCATACGCTGAACCATATACCCCTCCGGAAGTAACATTCCGGAATTTGGCTACACCCAAACCATCTGTAAAATTGCCTACATCTTCAGCATCGGCTTTTTTACCGACAAACAAAGAGCGTTTATCTCCGGGAACGAATTTTGCAGGAAGCTCTTTCCGTGAGCGGTTGCCAAACCAGCCACCATTACCTCCCATTCCGTAATATTCTCGAAAATTGACGCCAGGTTCGTCTTCTCTTGTTGCCATGAATGAAGCGTTGATGAGATAGCACATACCGCCATAATTTTGATTTGTAAGTCCATCATAATTAATGGAAAAAATCATTTCCGGATTGTTTTTGTTGTTATCGGCCAGGAAAAGGTGCTCATAATTTTGTTTCAGCGCGTAGCCCGCCTCGATGACTTTGTTTGCAAAAGTTACAGCATCAGTGTAGCGGGGCGTACCTGTATAAACTTCAGCATTGAGATACATTCTGGCAAGCAAAGCCCAACATGCGCCCTGGTCAACTCTTCCATATTCGTTTGTGCGTGCGGCTTTTAATTGTGTCTGGATTTCCAATAATTCCGTTTCGATATAATCAAATAAATCTTTTCTTTGTATTTGAGACGGTGTGATTTTGCCGATGGGCGAATTTTCATCCACAAAAGGCGGATTACCATACAAGTCCATCAGCACCCAATATTGAAATGCTCTCAGGAAACGTGCCTCAGCTCGAAAATATTGGATTTCCTCAGTATCGCTTTTCGATATGCCGCGCTGACTTAAGTTATCACCGGCAGATTCTCTGAGAAATTCGTTGACTAAAGTTATCTGATAAAGAGAACGGGCATATAAACCGGTGATAAACGGATTACTTGACGACCAGGTCATGAAATTCAGGTCATGTAAGCCATTGTCCGACCATGTTGTAATCCCTTCTTCGGTTGTCAACGATTGCATATTGAAGAAAGCCCGGAGAAAATCACCTTCAGCGGCACCGGATAAGTCGTAAAAACCGGCTGGACCTTCGTTAAGAGGTGTCGAAAAAGAACCATATACTTTAGCGAGTACGCTTTTATATCCTTCGAAGGAAGAATATACTTTATCCGCAGAATTACCGTTGACGGGATACCTGTCTAAATCGTCCGTACACGAAACCGCGACGAAGCAGAGCAGAAGCAGCAAATTGATATATGAAGATTTCATATGTATATTATTTGAAAATTAAAATGTGAGGTTAAATCCCAAAGCAAATATTCTCGGGCGTAGATAAAAGTTTCTGTCAATACCATTTGCAATTTCAGGATCGGGTCCTGAATATTTGGTAATGGTAAATACATTCTGTACCCCGAAAGTTCCACGAAGATCAACCAAGTCATTGAATACTTTGCCGAAATTGTAAGTCAGGCTGAGGTTATCCATCTTCAAAAAGGAAGCATTTTCTAAGTAATAATCGGAGTATTGCTCCTGATAGCGGAAATTACTTTCCAATATGCTGGCAGGCACATTGACAATACTTTTGCTGGCGCTGAATAATGTTCCGTAATTAGCATAAATAGCATTGATACCGTTATATATATAATTTCCGTAGCTTCCTCTGATGCCAGTGCTTAACGACCATTTTTTATAAGTAACCGTTGTGCTGAGTCCTCCTGTCAGTATTGGTTCCGAAGATTTAATATGTCTTTTATCATCATCGTTAACTGTTCCATTTTCATCTAAATCAGCATATACGCCTTCGAGAGGATTTCCGTTCTCGTTATATATCTGTCTGTACAGGAAAAATGAATTGAGCGGATATCCTACGCTTTGCATCTGCAAATAAGTGCCATATCCCATTCCGCCAGTTTGAGCGCCTTTGTAATTGGGATTATCAAACATCGTCAATTTGGTTATCTTATTCTTGTTATACGCCAAATTGAAACCAATGTCCCAATTCCAGTCTTTTGTTTGTACAGGAATCACATTCGCCGAAAATTCCATCCCCTTATTTTCCATATCCCCGATATTGGTGGTCAACTTATCACTGAAATTAGTTCCGGCCGCAATATCGATCCAATTCAACAAGTCTTTCGATTTTTTAATATAAAAATCGAGACTTCCGTATATCCTGTTATTCCAAATCGCATAATCCAAAGCAACGTTAGTGGTGGCCGTGCTTTCCCACCGGATACCTTCATCGTATGCTTCGGGACGGTACATATAATAATATCGATCTCCGAATTGGTATTGGGTTTGTGTATTACTTTGTCTGTAATAAGGAATATAACCGTAATCATTAGCAATATCTTGTTGTCCCGTTTCGCCATAACCAAAACGTAACTTCAAATCGTTAATCGCCGATATATTTTTCAAAAAACCTTCTTCACTGATATGCCATGCCAGAGCGACAGAAGGAAAATTACCCCAACGAACATCAGGTGCAAACCGTGAGGAACCGTCCCTGCGGATCGTTGCTGTCAGCAAATATTTATCCATTAATGAATAATTCAAGCGTCCAAAGAATGAAATCAAGGTATGCTGATTTTCATCGTATGGATAAGTCGGAGCATCGCCATACGGTTTTCCTTCCGCTGTATAATCTTGGAAGTGTTCGTTATGCGAGAGCCAATCCTGATACGTATATCCAGCAGTTAGATCCACAAAACTTTTGATGACATCGAATTGTTTGGCATAGTTCAAATAAAACTCAAATAACTTGTTGGTTTTGTAGTTGCCATAATCAGAGTTTCTTCCACCCCTGTTATAATCATAAGATGCCCATTCCGGCACACTCACATTTCCATAGCCTTGAGCATAATCATAAGAAAGATTCAGGTTTGCTCTCAGTTCAGGAAGGAAATGCATTCTGTAATCTGCCTGACCAGAAGCAATTCCTCTTAATACGGTTGCAGTATTGTCGTAAGTATTCAATAATGCCACAGGATTGGCAAAAGCCTGTGTATTCACACTGCCATCATTTAATAGCCAAGTATAATATCCTCCATATTTATCAAATCCCGGAGCCCTGACCGATTGTGTGGGATCAAATCCCATCGCACCTTCGATTGCTCCTGTATTGGCAAATTTATTATTGACACCGCTACCTTTCAGACTGATGTCTATTTTTAGTTTGTCGTCGAAATAACGGGGATTCAAATTAGTTCCGACCGTAAAACGTTCCATGCTGCCGCTTTTCAGTACTCCGTTTTCTTTCAAATATCCGAAAGAAAAACGATAAGGAGTCGTAGCTGTAGCGCCTGAAATGGTCAGGTTGTTATCTGTCCCGAATGACGTTTGGTATATCTCATCCTGCCAGTTGGTATTTGCGGTTCCTAACATTGCTCTATAATCATTGTTGCTAAGCGGACTGTTAGTAACAATATTCCGTATTTGATCGGCAGATAGTACATCCGGACTTTTAGATAGCGTAGAAGTTGAAAATTGTGTACTGAATTCCACTTTTGTTTTTTGTCCGTATTTGGCCTGTTTGGTGGTGATGATGATAATGCCATTTGAGGCCCTATTACCGTAAATAGCAGTAGCAGAAGCGTCCTTCAAGATATTCATTGATTCGATGTCGTTGGGATTGAGGGTACTCAATAAACTCGGAGAACCGGCAACACTGCTGTTTTCCAACGGAACACCATCAATGATGATCAACGGATCGTTGTTTGCTGAAAGAGAAGATGCCCCACGGATGCGGATACGGCTACCCGAACCCGGTGCACCGCCGTTTGGAGTAACCTGCACTCCCGCCACTTTTCCCAAAATCATACGATCGGGTGTGGCAACTCCTTTTTGAAATTCTTTTTCACTGACTTGCGTAACAGAGCCGGTTAAATCCTTTTTCTTCACAGTGCCGTATCCGATTACGACCAAATCATCCAATAGAATTGAAGTTTCATTAAAAACTACGTTGATCGTCGTCTGGTTTCCTACATTTATTTCGACCGGTTGATAGCCAATGTACGAAAAAACAAGAACAGACTGGTTTCCGGGAACTGCAATCGAATAATGCCCCTCGACATCCGTAATGGTTCTTGTTGTAGTTCCTTTGACAAGAATAGAAACCCCAGGCAATGTTACACCCTCATTGTCGGAAGCAGTTCCTTTGATTTGTATTGTCTGCGCAAATAATCCTGCTACCGACAATATCAGCATGCTAAACACACATGCGAGTTTCAATTGACATGTTTGCATAGGTTTAGATTTAGATTTAGAAGATTCATAACTGTGTGCTTTTAGTTTATAATTAAATTTAGAGTTTCAAGAGAAAAATCAACGGTCGATCCAAACGGGCAGACCAGCAATTTTCATTGTGATCATCGCCGGGGAATACCAAAGTAAGCGTGGTTTGATCGCTATATTTTTTTTGTTTCAAGATTGAATCGACGAGTTTTTGAAAATCGGGATAGTTGGCATCCAAACCTACTGTTCCGTGATCAAAATAAATTTTATGCTTTGCAGGATCCGGCAGTTTATTTTTTAAATATTCATTTATACCCGTGGGAATTTCAACGTTGTAGTCAAATCCTCCGATCCAATGCGAGGACAGGCAGGCGGCGCCGGAAAATATTTCCGGATATTCGCACAGGGCATATAAGGAGATTAATCCCCCCATGCTGGATCCGGCAATAAATGTATGCGCTTGATCCGGATAAGTCGGAAAAGTACTATCGATAAAAGGTTTGAGTTCAGTAACAATAAATCGGAGATAATTGTCGGCTAAAGGGCCATCGGGCATCAGGGAAATCAAATTGCTTCGTTGTGGTTCGGCAATATAATCGATTGATTTTTGAGGGAAATATTCTGAATGCCGTTTATTTCCGTTATGCCAAATGCCAACAATAATGACTTCCCGGATTTTATTTTGTGCGATGAGTTCTCCGGCTGTTTCGTCCACTTTCCATTCCTTTTTGTTCCAGGCGTTAGACGAATCGAATAGCATTTGTCCGTCGTGCATGTATAATACCGGATATTTTTTACCGGCAGAAAAATTTTCCGGTAACCAAACATCAATATTCCGACAATCTACCCATTCCGAGTGGATGTAAAATCGTTGAATACTTCCGGACGATATGTTCATGGATTGCTTTTTTTGTTGAATCCGGCTACTTTCTCCTTGTTGTTGAGCAAAAGGAGCAAAAGGAACAAACAATAAGAGAATTAATAAGGTAAATTGTATTCTTAATAATTTCATGGCATATAAAATTTGGTAACAGTGCAAATTTATCGGCTCTGCCAGTCAATAAAAAGGAATCAATCGAATATATAAGGAAAATATAATGAAAATAGGAACGTATTTGAATGTAATTTGTTTATATACAGGTGATAATTAGAAAAATTAAAATGAGGAAATATAATGACTGTATGTGAGAAATATGGATTAAAATGTTTCGGTCTTTACTGATTCTATTTCCATGATTTTTTGTTCAAATTGTTCATTCGGCACAATCGAACGGTTTTTTATTTTTGTTTTATAAGTATTGATTGTGTTGACGGAATAATTCAGAAATTTGGCAATTTTTTCAGCATCCGCAATGCCGAGGCGAATCAAAGCGAATATCCGCATTTCGGGAGTGAGCACCTCTTTTGATTTCAATGAAATACGATATTCTTCTTTCAATAAATCATTTACTTGTCCAATGAAATTGGGAAATATCCGGAGAAATATCTGGTCGAAAGTGGAGAACATATTTTCCCGTTCTTTCTGGATTTCTTCGCTTTTAAATAATTTGGGAAGTTCGTCATATTGCCGGCTCATGATTTTCCTGCTTACCAGTTTCTGAAAGGTTTCAATTTTATCGATATAGGCAGAATTAACGCTGAAAAAATAGCCGATATATCCATTCTTAATATGATCGGCTTCTTTCAGTTTTTTATTAATGCGAAGTAATTCTTTATTCTGTTTTTTATTGAGTCGGCGAGCTTGTTTCAATTGTTTCATTTGTCTGAAAATGACAATGGTAGATACCAGAAATAATATGAATAATAAAGATACCAGGATTGCAAAATACAACAAATGTTTGTTTTGTTTATCAATGATGTCAAACCGGCTTCTTTCAATGATAGGAAGCACATTTCCCACTTCTATTTTACGATGACGGGCTTTGTAGAAATTCGCATCATCAAAAGCTTTTTGTGCATAGGTATAGGCATGCTTCAAATCACCTTCATTATAAGTAACTTCGGCCAACATGCACAACGCGGGAGTTTCTTTTATGACAGCTTTGATATCGGCCACCGCAGCATAACATAAATACGGAAGAGCATTAATCGTATCCCCCATCAATAAATAAAATTGTCCTAACCCTCCAATATTTAATGATTTACGGCGTTCATCCATAGAGGTGGAAGCCAGTTGCACCTGTATTGTATTAATAGCTTGAGGATAATCTTTCCGGCACCGGTAGATATTTACAAAATATGGGTAACTTTCCGGATTGTCTTTGCCTATCATGTCGATAATCAATTGGCTATACCTTATGCATTCTTGCGTGTATTTCGTCCGGTAAGGTTCTACACCGATCGAAGCACTCATATCCAGGTTTAATTTGGCGAAAAAAGAGTATAGTACAATTCGATGGTGAATGTCCAGTGCATCGGCATCAATTTGCTTGGCAATTTCGTCGGATTCCTTAAATAATCCAGCATTCAGACAACAATACGCCATTAATATTTGTGATTCGATTATCTTATTCCTGTCGTTCATTTGATGGGCCAGATCAATCATCTTTTCAGCATAAAAATAAGCGGAGTCGTATTTGTAGAGCTTGTATTCTTCATATAAGCTGGCTACAAGGCGGTATTGTTCTGTCAAAGATGTAGAATAATCCAGTTGCTCTTTTAAAATTTGCGTACGCATTAACTTGTCATTTTCATACTCTGATTGGTGCGAAAGACATTCATCCAATTGAACAAGTGAGCTTTGAATACTATCATTCGGAGAACCAAATAAAATTGTCGATAATTGCAAAAGGCAGATGCAGAGCAGGTCTTTCATAAGGATAGATTGAGTAATTTTCTTTTTTCAAAGGTAGTGATTTTTTTGAAAAGTATTGTTAAAAAACGCTACAATTCGTTGCGAATCATCAATTGATATATTCTCTCGATTAAAATTATTACATTTGCATCATAATCTTTATTAACAACTATTTTTATGACTACAAGCGCTATTAAGACTTATGCTTTCCAATACAATGACGTGAAAGCCTATTTATTTGCAATATTGTTTACGGCCGGTAATTTGTTATTGCCCCAGTTGTGCCATTTGGTTCCTAATGGTGGATTGATGTTGCTTCCCATTTATTTCTTCACATTGATCGGAGCTTATAAATGCGGTTGGACAGTTGGTCTGATGACTGCGTTTTTTTCTCCATTGGCTAACCATTATTTATTTGGAATGCCGGGAACGGAGATGTTGCCGGTTATTTTGATAAAATCGACCTTGTTGGCATCTGCAGCCGCCTTGGTTGCTCAACGTTCAAAAGGAGTTTCCATCCTGTCATTGTTGATCGTTGTCCTTGCATATCAAGTGGTGGGTACATTGGTTGAATGGGCCATTGTGAAAGATTTTTTTGTTGCTGCACAAGATTTCCGGTTGGGTATTCCGGGTATGTTGATTCAAGTGTTGGGCGGTTATGGTGTGTTGAAACTGATTTCGAAATATTAATGTAGTGGAGAAGTGTGTTGAAGTCTTTTGATGAAGTACTGGATCGTTTTCGGAATATTCAATTTACAGAAACCTTTGATCTTATAGTCGCGATTGCCAATGGCGGTATTATTCCTGCTGCCATTTTAAATCAGCGGTTAGATATTGAAGTTCAATTGCTAAAGATAAACTTACGCGATCCGCAGCAGCGTCCACGCTATGATGCACCCCGATTGATGTCTCCTGTCGATTTTGAATTCAGAGATCGGAAAATTTTATTGGTGGAAGATCGTGTAAAAACGGGGGTTACTTTGAAATACGCTCAATCTCTATTGGAAGGGGCAGCACTGATTCGTACTTTTGCCGTTAACGGTAATGCCGATTATGCCTTGTACAACGAAGATTGTTTCAAATTTCCCTGGATTATTTAATAAAATACAGAGAATATACTTGTAACATGTCACTTGTAACTCATAACTAAATATGAAACGTCGTGAATTTTTCAAGAAAGGCGCTATGGCTACAGCTGCCCTTTCGGTTTTAAGTTTTGATAAGTTACATGCTTCATTGATTCATAATGAAGTAAATGTAGAACAAGCATCGCCGGATATGGTTGCTGTAATGGGTGGCGAACCGGATGTGATGTTGAATAAGGCATTGAATGCTTTAGGCGGATTGAATAAATATATCAAAAAAGGCCAGCATGTGGTGATTAAACCTAATATCGGTTGGGACCGAACGCCGCAGCGTGCTGCCAATACTAATCCTCTACTGATTGGGGCGTTAGTGAAACAATGTTTTGCCGCCGGAGCATCCAAAGTGACCGTTTTTGATCACACATGCGATAACTGGCAAAAATGTTATCAAACCAGCGGTATAGCCGAAGCGGTGAAAGCGGCAGGGGGTGTAATGGCTCCCGGACATGACGAGCAATATTATAAAGAAGTGGATCTTCCAAAGGGAGTGAGTTTGAAGAAAACGAAAATACATGAAGCATTATTGGATGCAGATGCCTGGATCAATGTGCCTGTATTGAAGAATCATGGGGGGGCCAAGATGAGTATCGCCATGAAAAATTATATGGGTATTGTATGGGATCGTCAGTTTTTTCATGCCAATGATTTGCAACAATGTATTGCTGATGTTTGTACCTGGAACAAAAAGCCGGTGTTGAACATTATCGATGCTTATCGTGTGATGCGCCAAAATGGTCCGCAAGGGAAAAGTGAAAACGATGTGTCGTTGCTTAAAACATTAATTATTACTTCTGATATTGTTGCTGCTGATACCGCTGCATTACAATTTTTCAATCAGGTAGAAAAAATGCCGTTGGCAGATGTGGGACATATAGAAAAAGGTGAAGCATTGAAATTAGGTACTACTAATTTGAAGAGCTTAAAAATAGAACGGATCAAAATTTGATGAATAAATTGAAAGGTACACGGGTTGCAGTTGCAATACTTTCGTTGCTCCTAATCGGTTGTTTGTTTATCGATTATAACCGGAAACTTCCTCATTTTTTTGACCGGGTGCTTGAATTGCAATTGGTTCCGGCCATTTTGGAGGGTGCTGCATTGACAGTTGTACTTTTGTTATTGTTTACTTTTCTTTTCGGACGATTGTATTGTGCTTTTATTTGTCCCTCAGGTATTTTGCAGGATGTATTTATCCGGATGTCGGGATTGTCCGGTAAAAAGAAAAAAGGCAGGAAACAACGTCGGTTTTTGTTCCATCCGGCTAATAATATCTTGCGATATATCCTATTAGGCATTACAATTATACTATTCCTGGTCGGTAGCACGCATTTATTATCTTATCTCGATCCCTACAGTAATTTTGGACGGATTGTCGGGAATTTATTGCGTCCGCTTGTCGTTTTTGGAAATAATGCATTGGCGGCAGTTCTGTCGTCAACAGGTAATTATTCGCTATACCATATAAGCATTTATAATATCAGCATTGCATCTTTCGTGGCCGCCATTCTCATATTACTGTTGTTTGCCGTATTATCGGCCTGGCGAGGACGGTTGTTTTGCAATACCCTGTGTCCGGTAGGAGGATTATTAAGTGTATTTTCACGGTTCTCTCTCTTTAGAATAGATGTCGATAAAGAAAAATGCAATTCGTGCGGATTGTGCGAACGAAATTGCAAGGCAGAGTGTATCAATAGTAAAAGTCAGATTGTAGATAATTCCCGTTGTGTTACCTGCTTTAATTGTCTGTCTGTTTGCAATCGAAACGCATTGCATTATAAACCCGTAACTTTTTCAAAGAAAGAAAAGATACCGGTTGAGATTGAAATTAAAGAAGAAAAAACCTTGACAGGTAAAGGGCCGGATTCTGCTTCTCGCCGATCATTTTTTGCTTTGACAACTACCGTAGTTGCCACAGCACCTTTTCTTTCCGCTTGTATCGGCAAAAACAAAACAAAGCCGGCGCTTCCGGTGTTGCCTCCGGGAGCCGGAAATTTGAAACGGTTTACGGAAAAATGTACAGCATGCCATTATTGTGTAGTAAAATGCCCCAGCCAAATTATCAAACCTGCCGGATTTCAATTCGGATTTGATTATTTACTGAAACCCAGGTTGAATTACGAATCTGGTTTTTGTAATTATAATTGTACGATTTGTACCGATGTTTGTCCGAATAAAGCGTTGGGATCATTATCGGCAGAAGAAAAAATTACCACCCAATTAGGAATTGCTCATTTAGCGAGGGAACGTTGTGTTGTCTATACCGATGAAACCGATTGTGGAGCTTGTTCCGAGCATTGCCCGACTCAGGCTGTAAAAATGGTAGAATATAAAGGATCGTTGCGGATTCCGCATGTCACTCCGGATATTTGTGTTGGTTGCGGAGGTTGTGAATATATTTGTCCGGTACGCCCCTCCCGTGCTATTTATGTTGTTGCAAACGAGACGCATCAAATAGTGAAAAAGCCGGAATATGAAAAAGTCAGGGAAGTCGAAATAGACGATTTTGGTTTTTGATTTATCCATTCTATCTGTTGCAATTACAAAAATTTTTTCTATTTTTGTACGCTTTTTGCGTGGCAACCCGATTTATTAACTTCCTTAAGCCAAAATGTATGTCGGAAATCAGACTCTTTTACAACAAAGATGGGGTAGTGAGGCTTAGTCGCAGTATTGAGTTTCTGAAAAAAACGCCTACAGATCAATTTTTGTGGATTGATTTGAATGATGCTGATGAGGAAATCGAGAGCCAATTGGAGGACTATCTGAAGATTTATATTCAGGAAGAAGAAGAAATGATTGAGATTGAAACTTCTTCCCGTTACATCGAGACAGGCGATACATTGGTGGTAAATACCAACTTCCTGCTGAATAATTACGAAAAAAATCCGGTGTCATTTATACTGAAAAATGACAT
This sequence comes from Bacteroidales bacterium, assembly GCA_031553835.1. GTDB lineage: Bacteria > Bacteroidota > Bacteroidia > Bacteroidales > Azobacteroidaceae > JAVBKX01. The sequence continues at coordinate 59,973 of JAVBKX010000001.1, read as the reverse complement.
CTTGATTTCGGTTCGAAGCGAAGAACTGGCTTCTTTTAATGAAACGACTAAAAAAATATTTGCAAATCCCCGGAATTATCCGACCGGATACCATGTATTTTTGGCACTTTTTGAAACCCGTATTGAATTTGATGCCGATATGGTTGAAAATATTACCTCGGAAATTACAAATCTGAGTAATAGTATTCAAGATGCGGATGAGGATATTTTGTTGCAAATTAAGAACTTGCAGGAAAAAACGATGATTCTTCGGGAAAATATTATAGACAAACAACGGGCTGTGTCCAATATGCTCAGGAGTTCGTTGATTCCCCATGATTTATATCCCAAATTGAATATCTTAATCAAAGACATCAATTCGTTGCTCGAACATATTCGTTTCAGCTTCGATCGTCTGGATTATTTACAGGATACTTTCCTCGGGTTTGTTAATATCGAACAGAATAAAATCATCAAGATTTTCACGATTATTACTGTCATCTTTATGCCACCTACATTGCTGGCCAGCATATATGGCATGAATTTCGACTATATGCCGGGATTACACCATGGATTCGGATTTTGGGGCTCTATTGGGTTAATGATACTTACTTCTGTTTTTATTTTATGGTTTTTCAAAAAGAAAAAATGGCTTTGAGATTAGTTGAGAATGGAGAGTTATTAATTCATTCTCAACTCTCAACTCTCAACTCTCAACTCTCAACTAAGTACCCTAAACATTCCTCCCGGCATATTTCGGATTACCCCTTTCATCTCAAGATTAAACAATACGACCGACAATTTGCTGATCGGCATATTCAACTCAATTCCGATGGCGTTGAGGTGTAAATTTTCCGATTGCATTAATACATCGAAAACAGCCTGTTCATCCGGATTTAATTCCACAAACAGGTTGCGTTGAACCGGTTCGTTATGAAGCGTCGTTTCTTCCGCCTGAGGCAGCCAACACATTTCTCTGAAAATATCTTCTGCCGTTTCAATCAGGGCAGCTTTTTTTTCTTTAATCAATTTGTTGCATCCTTTTGAAAATGAGTCGTCTGTGCGTCCGGGAATTGCAAATACATCCCTATTATACGAATCAGCAATCATGGCAGTAATTAATGCGCCGCCTTTTTCCGCCGATTCTATGACAAGAGTACAATCGGCAAGTCCGGCCACAATACGATTTCGTTTGACGAAATTTTGCCGGTCGGGATTTGTTCCACTCATAAAATCGGTTAATAATCCACCTTGAGCGATCATGTCTATGGCGATAGACCGGTGTTCGAAAGGATATACACGGTCTAAGCCATGTGCCAGGACACCGATATTTTGTAGTCCATTCTTCAAAGAAGCTTTATGTGCCGCAATGTCGATTCCATAAGCTAATCCGCTCACAACCAATATTTCCGGATGCAAGGCGGTTAATCCTTGAACCAGACTTTCGGTGACGGACTTTCCATAAGAAGAAGCATGTCGTGTTCCAACAATACTCACTACTTTAGCTACATTTAGATTTGCATTGCCACGAAAATACATCATGACAGGAGCATCGATGCAATCTTTCAATCGCCGGGGATAATTTTCTTCAGAAATAAATAAGGGAGTAATTTTATTTTTTCGAATAAACAGCGCTTCTTTTTCCGCACGCAATAATACTTCCGGTTTGCGTATTTCGGTAATAATACGTCGTGTAATGCCCGGAATTTGTTCTAATAGTTGAGCTTTTTCTTTGAATAAATTTTCCGGATCTCCCAGTTGTTCGAGTACTTGTTTGGCCGTAATCGTGCCAATTCCTTTCACTAAAGTCAGGCCGATTTGATAAATCAGGTTTTGGTCGGTTTCCATTGTTGTCGTTAATATTTCTTCAGCATTTCATCAAAATAATCGCCTCTGGTTAATTTTCCTGCTTGTAAAACTATCACATCTACGGTTGCCCGACAGCAACATTGTCCATCCTTTTCCCTGAAAATTTCCTGCAAAAAGATGAGTTTTATGCCTTCCCGCTTATATTTCAGACGGGAGATAATTTGGTCGCTTCCCGTTAGCGCCAACTTGTAGCGGATGTCGATATGCACTACCATAGGATCAATTTTTTCTTTTTGCAATTGCAAAAAAGAGACGCCAAGATTTTCCAAAAATTCATGCCGGGTATGTTCCAGGTAATGTAAATAGTTGGCATTATTTACCACTCCCTGCGTGTCGCATTCGTAGTCACGAACTTTTAATTTTATTTCAAACATAGACAAATTTAGAAATACGTGCTGGCTTGAACACTTCCATCTTCGTTATAGATAACTTGTTCTGCCATATAGCTTTTAATCCAGGTTTCAGTTTTATATAATTCTCCCGAAGGATAATAATGATATGCGATATGTTTGTTCCGGAGTTCTCTTTGATAAAAATCTTCAAAAATTAATCGTTGCTGTCTGTAGAATGCTTTTGAATCCAAATGTCCATTGTTGAATATATACCGTGCCGATTGATTGGGTAGCCAAATCACATAGGCGCCATCAGGAACATCATTATCCATGCGGCATTCGATCACTTTCTTACTGTTAGTAGGTTGAAGCACCCAATTTCCCGTTCTTTTGCCATGCCGGTCATAGCTATAAGTGCACTTAAGGCTCCCATCGGAAAGATGATAACTGCGAAACGTTTGGAGACCGGTCTTATTGGCCGGAATGGATTCGTGAGTCAAACTTCCGGGTGCAAATCCGGGAGTTCCCATGTTTTCATTCGCAAGCAGGTCTTTTACAATTGCATATAAAGCATATATATTTTTTTCAGAAGCCCTGCGAGGCCAAAAAGAACATGCCCATTCAATTTCTTCTATTTTATATCCATCAGCAGCCAGATCTTTTATAAAGGAATCACCTAAAACCGGTTTTAACTTGTCGGATACCGAACGGGACTTCCCTTTACGCAGGGAAGCGTAAGCTTGTTGCAACAAATTTTCATTGGGAGATGCATTTCCTTGACAATACAGGGAATAACTTCGGTGTAGTAAGTTAATATAGTGGTATCCTTTGGATGTTATTAAGTTTTTGAATTGCCTTAAATGTGCATATAAGGAGAGTATGTTGTCATTTTTTCGACCGGTAGAACAGAGTATGCTGTTGATTTTTAGTAAAATGGTAGCAGGTCTGGCATTGTAATTTTCGTCGGTGACATGACGGAAATATAAAGCGTATTCGGGTTGGCATATTTCCCCGATATTGCGCAAATTGAGTTGTTTGGAAAAAACTTCGAGCAGGTGGGTGGCCTGTGTGCCGGATAAATGTTGTCCCCGCCAGGAAAGGCTATTCCATGGCGTATATTGATGAGTAACAGGGGCTTCGATGGGTTTGGGGACAGTATCCTGTGCTACATGCGGCATTTCCAACTCATCGACACGTTCTTCATTTAGGTGATTGTCCCATAGTTTCCATCCGACATAGCAAATGCCGAGAGCCAGGAGGATGATAATGATGGAAATAGCTGTTTTTTTCATGTGTTGATTTATGCTTGTTTTCTGTGAACAATGATACAAAAATAATTCTATTAGCGAACAAAAATACTAATATTTCTTAACATAGAAAGATAAAAAAGTTATCTTTGAATAATTTTTGGACAGATGAAGCTGCCTGTTTTACCTCAAGGGATTAAATTGTATCGTAAATTACGCCATCGTAAAGGATACGGCATACATTCTCCTTTAGCCTATAGTTTGATAACCAAGGTTATAGAAGAAAAGTATCCCTATTATGTTTTTGACGAGATAGAAAAAATGCGGCAGGAGTTGATAGATGATACTACTCTTGTCTCTTATTTGGGACGATCGGGCAAAATAAAGAAAAAAACGATCGGTGAAATTACCCTTAAAGAATGTCATCACCGAAAGTATGGAGCCTTATTATTTCGCCTGGTGAACTTTTTTAAAGCAACATCTGTTCTAAATGTCGGATCGTCATCAGGAGTGATGAGCTTGTATTTGGCTTCTGCTGATTCTAATTGCAGTTGTGTAGCATTGGAACATCGAAAAGAATTGATTGAGGCAGCTAAGGATAAAGCTGGGAAATTGGGATTGGAAAACCTGCATTTTTGCATGGGAATTAGCCTCAATGTTATTGAAAAGACGTTGCAGGAGCAATGTTGTGGATTTGACCTGATATTTATAGATACGGCACATAATCCGGAACTGACCGGAAAGATAGTCAACATGTGTTTGCAATATATTCGTAAAGATTCTGTGTTGATTATTGATGGAATTCATCGCAATAAAAATATGCAGCAAGTCTGGAAAACGATCAAAGTGCAAATACAAGGAGGTATGACAATGGATTTATACGCTTTAGGCATCGTTTTTGCAAGCAACAGAATGTACAAAAAAGATTATATTACTTATTTTAACTATGGCAAAAAGCAAAATATACACAAGAAGCGGAGATGGAGGTTTCACATCCTTAGCGGGAGGAAAGAGAGTCTTAAAAACGCACTTACGTTTAGAGGCATACGGAACCGTCGATGAATTGAATGCCTTTGTCGGGCTATTACGGGAAAAAGTGTTCAATGAACATGACAGGCAGGTGTTGCTGGCTATTCAGAATACATTATTTGTAATGGGAGGGAATTTGGCTACCGAATATGTTGCCAATGAGGAAGTTTCGGTTATGATTCAACAACAAAATATTGATGAGTTGGAATCTGAAATTGATTCTATCGATGAGCAATTGCCACGGCTTACCCATTTTATATTGCCTGGAGGAAGCGAAGCGTCTGCTGTGGCGCATGTCTGTCGTACTGTTTGCCGCCGTATGGAGCGCATTGTATGTCACTTGCAGGAAACAGATCCTGTTGATCCATTGTTATTGCATTATGTGAATCGGTTATCGGATTATTTTTTTGTATTAGCACGAAAAGAGTGTTTTGATACTCATGGACAAGAAATTCTTTGGGAGAATCCTTGTAAATAAAATATATTGTTATACTTTTGCGAAAAATTTGAGAATATTAATTGATAAAAATATACGGTTAGTTAACTTTTTATTATGTATTGGACATTAGAATTAGCTTCCAAACTGGAAGACGCACCCTGGCCAGCAACGAAAGACGAATTAATAGATTTTGCATTGCGTTCGGGGGCTCCGCTCGAAGTAATAGAAAACCTCCAGGAAATGGAGGACGAAGGAGAAATATACGAATGTATCGAGGATATATGGCCGGATTATCCGAGTAAAGAGGATTTTTTCTTCAACGAAGAGGAATACTGACAATGTGTAACCTTTAGCCTCAAAAGAGGTTGAAAGTCGGATAGATAGAATAGACTGCTTGAAAAAGCGGTCTATTTGTGTTTATCCTCATTTCAGATAGCTTTCAAAACTCCCAACGAATCAATTTTATGAGCGATAATTTGTGCAGCAGCTTTGCTTCCTTTGTATGACCAATGGGTGTCATTTACCATATACACATCTTTTTCTCCGTTTCTGATCATCTCCTGAATCATAGGTTTTGTATTGATCACACAAACGCCGGGAGCATTTATAAGATCATCCGATGCTGCATCGAGAGGGAGAGAATTATCTGTAGCAAACGGACGGTATGCATCATATTTATCGGTTGGAATAAGATAGATTAATTTAATCCCTTTTTCTGCGAATTTTTCATTGAGTAGAATAAGATTTGCTTTTGCTTTTTCAATATCAGCAGGAGTGAGGTATTTGAAACGCAGATCTTCCTTGTAAAAAAACATTGTTTTTGAATAACGATCATGCGTGAAACAATCTTGTTTCAAATCGAATTTCATTATTGGGCTATTATACCCAAACTGCAAACGTATAGATGAACATAGCCTGAAGAGGTCCGTTTTTTTACTAACATTTTGTCGGTTCAGATTCTTATTTGTACTTATTTTGGCTACTTCATATTGTTTTTCAAAATCAATATTGCATAGTCCTTCAATAGCATATCTATCTCCATTTTCTACTATAACTATACGACAAACCGAACTATCGATAATTCCACTACGTAACAATGATGCTGCGGCTACTGCAGGCCAGTCGTTAACTTTAATACTTGTTACTTTTTCTCCCAACGAGTGCGCCAAATAATTTTGATAACCAAATATTCCCTGATCGCCAAATGAATCGCCAATGGTGAATATTTTTGAAGCATTTGCTACCTGGAGCCTGTCATAACAAACTGGAATTGTGTCTATTGTTAAATTGTCAGGTAAGTAATTTTGCTCTAAAAAAGACACATACTTATATCCAAATGGAATTTGTCCAAGTTGGCCAATATCTCCTGAAGTATGTTGATTTAAAATTTTATATCCTCCATAAAGGGCACAGAATGGCAGGAAGTAAAAAAGGCTTTTTATGATAAATTGTTTCATAATATTTCAAAATTTAGCATAAATAAATTGTTCATTTTCACCCATAAACCAAATAATACTAATGATGATAAGAATATAAATAGTATGTCTCACCCATTGTCGTTTTATAGAAGATAATTCCAAACCATATTCCTGGTTCCGCTGTGTCCACTCTACTAATACCATAGACAGAATTAACCAGCCTTCTTTGGTGCTAATGATCCTATATAAAGCTTTAAATGTATCCCATTGTACCATCCCTCCGAAATACTCTACAGCATGTCCAATGCTATTAGCCCGGAAAAAGACTAAACCAATTGTAACCAGACCAAAGGTTAATGAAATGTTTAGCAGGACTTTAGGTGTTGGAAATCCCCACTTGTAGGTGACTATTTTATTCTTTTTAAACATTGCGCCCGACAAAATTAATGGGATAAACAATAATCCATGATAAAATCCCCATAACACAAATGTCCAATTGTCTCCATGCCATAAACCACAGAGCACAAAATTAACAATAATAGCCAAAATCATTCCCCAGTTCCCCCAATTTCGCCATTTTATATTAAGAGGCATAAATATATAATCTGTTAACCAGGAGGTCAGGGATATATGCCATTTACGCCAATATTCTGCAATATTTTGAGCGAAAAACGGATAAGCAAAGTTTTTGGTCACACGAAGTCCTAATACTTTTGATATACCAATCGCCATATCGGAATACCCTGAAAAATCAGCATACATTTGAAATGAATAAAATATGGCAGCCAAAAGCAATGTACTGCCTCTCTCCGGTTGATAATCTCCGGCAAACACCATATTGACATACTCTGCACAGTTGTCTGCTACTACTACTTTTTTGAATAATCCCCATAAAAATTGCCTCAAGCCATCGACAGCCAGGGAATAGTCGAATATTCGTTTGTTTTGTAGTTGCGGAATCAAGGTTGCTGGCCGATCTATTGGTCCTGAAATCATACAAGGAAAAAAAGCCACATAAGTAGCAAATGTGACGATGTCGCGTGTAGGTTTATATTTGCCACGCTGAATGTCAATTATATAGCTCAGCAAGCGAAAAGTATAGAAACTGATGCCTATCGGTACAATGATATTGAAAGTGTGCAGATTAGTTTGTAATCCTAAACTTTCAAATAAAGTCTTGAATGAAGATATAAAGAAGTTCGTGTATTTAAAATATAATAATACGCCGATGCCAAGCATTACTCCTAACGTTGTAAATAATTGTTGCCGCTTTTCCGTTTTTGCATCAACGATGGCAATCCCAATGCCGTAAAATCCCACAGTAGCTACTATGAGTAAAGGCAAAAAGCGCCAATCTGTCCAGGCATAAAATACATAACTGGCAACAAGTAATAATATATTTTGTTGTTTGGTTTTTTCTTTCAATACCAAATAGTACAGAGAAAAAACGACAATAAAAAAGAGCAAAAATGTAATCGAGCTGAATGACATCTTATTTTTCTAATAATTCAATTAAACCAATATCTAAATGCTAAAAAACAAACATTTTGTTGTTTCTTCAATAGATTGAACAACAATTCCAATATGATAAAATATCATTTTATTGTAATTTAGAAGAAATAGCGTCGAGCATTTCTCCCACGTTATTCCATGAAAGAATTTCTTTAGAGGAGAATTTGATTTTAAAATGTTTTTCTATGGCTACGATCAACTGGATGTGAGTGAGTGAGTCCCAACCTTCTACATCATTGGCAGTCGTGGTTTCGGTTAAGGTAATATTTTCTTCATCAAGAACATTTTTGAAAATGTCTTCAACTGGTTGCAAAAGTTCAGTTTTATTCATATTATCAATACTATTTTATTTTTTAGTTATGTAATTCTTTTTTATTTCGTATGCTGCGACATCGAGGCGCCAACGATTTTCGTCAGCGGTAGCTTCAAATCCCAACTGAGGGTAATGATTGCGTACCATTTCATTTTTGGGAGTTGGGATATATTCGCCAACGATTTGATCATATCCATTGGCCTTGGCGAATGCCACTATGGCATTTAGCGTATAGGCTTCCATGCCTCGTTTCAATACCCGGCAGCTCATAAACCAAGTGTCGATAAACAACGTTTTGTTCTCTTTTTTCTTTAAGATAATGGCGCAAATCAGACCGTTATCACCAAATTTATCTTCTAAAGTAAATGAGAATGTGGCGTATTGATCGGATTGCGCAATTCGTTTTACATCCTCTTCGGTATATCTGATTGTTCTTAAATTGAATTGATTGGATCGTTGTGAAAGTTGAGCGATACGCGGGATAGAAAAATTATCAAAAGACTTCGTGTCTGAAATCATATTCAGGCTTTTTAAGAAGTCATCTTCATTGGTAAATGATTCTTGAAAAACGACTCGTTCCGCTTCTTTTTGGTACTGTTCTGTGCGTTTAGCATCTTCACCGGAATAGGACACTGTTTCGAATAAATTCAATCCATATAAATAATCCAAATAGAGCGCCGGATCTTCCGGTAGTTCAGGAACAACGATTTGAGGAATGTTTTCGCGAACGATATTGCGTTCAAACGGGTTATCATCGACAAATACCATGGAATCGAAACCGATATTGAGTATCCGTTGAATTTTTCTAATATTATCAGCTTTGTTTTCCCAATTGGCTACAAAAACGGCAATATCCGATAATCGAAGCACCATGTCGGGATGTTTTTCGAAAGGTTCTTTGGCGATTGATTCGGTGTTTTTACTGCATACGGCGACAATAATGCCTCGCTGCTGCAATTTTTTCACCCAATGCTGTAATTCAGTAAATGCCTTGCCGATGCCCAACAAACCTATTTGAATGTTTTCCAGTCCGTCATCTCCAATCACGCCTCCCCACATCGTATTGTCCAAATCGAGGATAATGCATTTTTTGAAATTACCCTGGAACGCAGCAATAATTTGTACGACCGCATGAGCAAAATAGGGAAGAGCGTCAATACTTACCACCATTTCAGTATTGGTATAGATGGCGGGCGACCAGAATTTTTCTCGTCCGATTGTATTTTGAATAGTACTTAAATCACAAATATATAAATTGGGAGTTAGCGAGGCTAATTCCTGTAGTGAAAAATTCAACTTGCGAAGCTGAAAAATGAAAGCGGATTCTACTTTATTGGCGTATTGGCCGAAAACACGATCGTCTTCTTCGGTGTAATTGCAAAAAATGATTTTTGCATTCGTATTGGTTTGTAAAACCGAAATCCATTGTTGGATATGGGAGATATTGTCTTCGGCAAACCGGTGCCGTCCGTCCGTTACGGTTTTGTTGTATTTTTGTAGTAACTTGTGGCTGGATTGAAAAATCAGTACAACATCTACGGAAAAATGATAAAGTTCTGATGACGGATCTAAAATTTGTCGGTCAATTTGATTAAATTCGGCTTCGAAAATTTCCAAATTCAATGAGCTTTCCACTCCCATGGCTTTGATTGCTTGCGCTACAAATTGCGTAGCGCTGTCGCCAAGGATAGCCATCCGAACCGTTTTAAACCCTTCTGTCGATTTTTTTAAGTTTTTTTTTAAGAGTGCAAATTCAATCATGCTTTAATATTTGTTCGATGTGAAAATGCTAGCGCAAGTGAGGTGCAAATTTAGTTGAAATTTATTATACCGCCAACGAAATAAGCAAAAAGAATAACTTTTGCGGATTGTATAATTCCGTTTTTTTAATTGATTAAAGCTCCTGCCGATATAGTTGGTATTATTTGGATTGCTTGATTATACGATATTCGCTTCTTCCGATTTAACTGAAAATTTATGAGTTTGTCAACGATATCAAGTATGAAAAATAGCTTTTGGTTATACTATTCAAGGTTTTTCAATAGTTTCAATGCACCTGCCGATACTTCGACTTCAAAAGTAGCTTCTGAGGTTACCATCTGCACAAGTGATTTGCGGGCATTAATCCGACGTATATATTTTTTGTTTACAATAATACTTTTTCCGGCACGAATGAAAGAGTCTTTGGGTAAAGCCTGTTCGATTTCTCCCAGACGTTCAAAAATTTCTTCGAATTCGCCATTGACTAAGGCCATCCGGGCATAATTGCCATCCCCTTCCACGTAAACAATATCGTCGGATTTAACGAGCAGCAGCCCGCTGACGTTTTTGAAGCGGAACATTTTTTCGTTTTGTATTGTCTCAATCAGAGCACGCACGGTGGATACAGTGCCAACTTTCTTTTTAAAGCGTTCGATGGCGAGCGACAGGTTATCGAGTAATATGGGTTTGATCAGGTAATCGATGGCTGATAAACGGATCGCATTTAATAGATATTCCGAATCATTGTAAGCCGTTGTGAAAATAATTCCGGGAGGAGCAAATGTTTCACACGCCATTTGGTTCAATTGGTCGGCTAACCATAATCCGTTTTTATTGGGCAGATGGATGTCCAGAAACAACAATTGCGGTTGGTGACGCAGTATTTCAATCAATGCATTCTCCGCATCCTCACACGTTTTTACCACTTCTATTTCGGGGTGATGCTCGGTCAACTTTTGAAGAAGCGTTTGACGCGGATGGAATTCATCTTCCACAATGATGGTACGGATGCAGTCTTGCATGGATTTATTCTTCAAAAAGTTCGTCCAAATCAATGATTAATCCTTCTAATGCATGAACCGGAACATGTACTTTTTCATCGATTAATTGATAAGTTGTCCCGTCGTCATATTTTCCATCTTCTTGCAATAGAAAAACAGTTATAGCCTGGTCTTTGGGAAATACGATCCAATATTCCTTGACACCGGCAGCTTCGTACAGGTAATATTTTTCATTGAAATCCCTTTTTCCTGTACTTGGAGAAATTACTTCTACTACTAAATCGGGAGCGCCAATACAACCCCTTTCGTCTAATTTAGAAGGGTCGCAAATAACACAAATATCGGGTTGTACTACATTGTATATTTTATCATTGGCAGTTTCGCCGTCGAGGGGCAGCCGGACATCGAAGGGTGTGTGGTAAATTTTGCATTTTCCTCTTCGGCGCGTGATGAACGAGCCTGCTTTTATCATCAATTTGGATGTGAATTCCGCATGATTGCGAAAAGGAGCGGAGAAAGTATAAGCGATACCATTCAACAATTCCTTCATGTTATTATCTGCCCATGTCAGATAATCGGCATAAGAATATCGTTGCTCTCCATAGGCTAAAGCGGGCTCTTCTACTTTGCTTTTTTTATCTTCCGGTTCCGGATGTTTTTTTTGGGGTTGTTGTGTTTCCTTTGTTTCCATTCGTCTGTGTATTTAATGCAAATATAGAATTATTTGTCTTTTAAATCAAATTTACACTTAAAAATAGTTGCAGAATAAATAAAGTATTTGGGTGATTACTTATAAATAAAACCATACGGAATTTCAATGATAAAACGAGTGCCAACAGGGTTTTCATTGTTGTATAAATCAACAATTTTTTGAATAATTTGCTTTTTATTGAAACGATTATAAATCTCAATTTGCCGGTTGAGGATGCTTAGTCCTTGTTTTGTACTTCTAATATTTTTGTTGGCTTCGGCAGCTTTTCTCCCTACGCCATTGTCTTCCACTTTTACTTCGACCGAATCTCCTTTTTGTTTTGCGGAAATTTGTAGTAAGCACCCCGAACTTCGGCCTGCAAATCCATGTTTGATGGCATTTTCACAATATGTATGCAAAATCATGTTGGGTAATTGTACATCTTTAGCAATCTCGGGTGCAATGTCGATGTTATAATCGAATTTATCGACAAACCGCAATTTTTCTAATTTGAGATACAATTCAGTATATTCTAATTCTTCTTCCAGACTCCGGGAGGCTTTATCGACTTCGCGCAGCGTGCGACCGATGAATTCGGAATAAATATTCAACAACCGGTTAGCTTCTTCTTTTGAAAAATTCATAATGTAATATTCGATGGCAGACAGCACATTAGCATTGAAATGAGGAATGGAACGAAGCCGGATGCTTTTGATTCGCAATTCGTTGAGTTCTTTTTCTGCTTCCAATTGCTCTAATAATCGACAATTTTTTTTGCGTTGAATAGAGAGAGCAATCCCTGTAGTAAGTAACATCAGCAATAGGATTGAAATTACAGGAAACCAAGCTGTTTGCCAGAAAGCAGGTTGAATGTTAAATCGTATTTGTTGAATTCCCGTACGAGAATCGTCCGTTCCAGCATCTGCATACACTTCAAAGACATAATCACCCGGAGGTAAATTATTAAAGTTAGTTTCCCTAATAGATGACGGTTTGCTCCACTCTTCTTGAAAACCTTTCAATCGATAAGTATAACGAACATTCTCAATAGCAGAATATTTTAACCCAATAAACGAAAATTTGATGTTATGGAATTTATATGAAAAAGGTTTATCTAAATTGGCTTTCTCCCAAATAACATTATTTGTTGATATTTCACAATTTTGAAAATGCAAGACCGGAGGTGTGACTTGTCGGATCAACTTCTCCGGCTCAAAAGAAACAAGGCAATCAACGCATGGCATCCATAAAATTCCTTGATGATCACGATACATGCCATTAACAAGAGGTTCCTGTGCAGTCAAACCATTCCGATGATTATACAGCAAGAATTGCACTTTACTGCTGGAAAAATCTTGTAGTAAATTCATTATATAAATTCCTTGTATTGTTTCGATTAATAAATGATTATCATTGATAGAACTAAGACCGAGAATAAAATCATTTGCAAATCGATGAACAGTCACCACACTATCAGATTTCAATAAATTCAGTCGATTCTCACTTCCAGACCAGATTCGTCCTTGTTTATCCTCGCATATAGAAATGGTAAAAGCTGTATTCTTGCCTTGAAACAATTGTACTGTATCTCCAACTATACTTAGTCCGATACTTCCCGACACAATCCATCGACCCTTGGAATCAATCATAAGATCTTGTAAATCCGGTTGCTTAAAATAATTCTCCTGAAAAAAATGAAGCGACTGGCCATCTTGGTTGCATAGGTGAACACCTCTTTGTGTCAAAACAAGTAATTGATTCTCTTTATAAGGTACAACACGTGAATATCCATCTGCCATTGAAGGAAGTCCAGGTAATCCTGCCCACCAAAAACGGTTTTGGTCATACATTAATACATCATTATCTCTTGGTAAATACAATATTTTGTTTTGTTCTGTTGCACCAAAAGAAAAGGATTTCATCATATTCGCCGGATAATTGACCAAAACGCTATTTTCACCTTGTCGTCGGATTAATTTTCCATAAAAAGTTCCAAACCAATGATTCCCATAAGAGTCTTCTACTACACTTTTTACTTTGTCATTGTCTAAGTGAAAATTTTTAAAATCAAAACGAAAATAATTACATAAACCAGCGTGCGAAGCAGACCATAAATTTCCTTCCCTGTCACATAACAAGTCCACAATAACTCCTCCTGATTTAGATACAAGAGTCTCCAAAATACCATTTCGAAATCGGTAAATAGAATGCATATCCTTAATGATTATGCTTCCATCAGATGTTTCAATTGCCTGAATATCCTGAGCGAATTGATATGATGTAAGTTTCTCATGTTCATTTTCTGTAAACTTGTAAATTCCATCTGTCCCAAATCCTAAAATTCCCCACGTCTTGTGTTTGACAAATATCTCTGTCTCCAGATTCTTTATCAATTTGACCTGTTTGGACCGAATATCATAAATATTCACTCCTTGAGGAGAAGGTAAATACAATTTTTCATTTTCCAAGTCCAGCAATGGTTTGCTTTCTCCAATCTGATCCAGTTGTGGAATCTCCAGCACTGTGACCAGGGAATCATTTTGCCAACGTTTAAGATATTTATGTGTAGCATCATAATTTTCCAGAATCAAATAGCCTACAGGTAAATTTCTGGTATTGTACGTATTGAGGAATATGCTATCAGGTGCAAAGCGAACACTCCGAATAGAATCATTGGCATCTACAACAAAATAATCATGATAAGTATAAGCTCTGATATTACCATTCATATCCGTGTCAAAATGCAAAATATTAAAAGCTGTTTCGGATAAAAAGGGTGTAAACGTATAACCATCAAACCGGGCAAATCCTTTATATGTTCCTATCCAAAGGAAACCATCCTGGTCTTGAAAGATTGTTTCAAGCAACATATTGGGTAACCCATCACGTAATGTATATTGCCGGTTACCATACTCAATACGAAACAAATTATCATGACCGAAAGCAGCCTGTAAAGTACAATACTGTGATAAGCAGATTATACACCACAGCCGGAAGAACAGCAAACATTGTGTTTTCATGGCACTCCGATTATAATTACATGTCATTACAAAAATACTATTTTCTTTTAATTTTTCATGATTTTTCGACTGATAACTCCTTGTTGTGTATTTATTTGCAATACATAAATTCCTGCATTTAATTTGGAAATGTCAATCTTGATTTCATCATTTTCGTTTGCAAAAGAAACCGGAATCACCTTCCCTGCAACATCCAATACTTTCACATCCTGCACCTTGTGCCCTGTACCCTGCACCCAAACATAATCCTTTGCCGGATTTGGATAAACGGATATAGTTTCTTTCGGCGTATCCTGAATACCGGAAGTTCCCACAGTAATATAAGACTGTTTTTCTACGAAATCATTGCCATAATCATTGTAAACCGTCAATTTTACCTTGTAAGTGCCCGGATTATTATAATAAACAACCGGATTTTGTGTAGCGGCAACCACCGGAACGCCTCCTTCAAATTCCCAACTCCAACGATTCGGTTTATTGTCTGATAAATCAAGGTATTGAACTTCAAGCGGTGCGCCTCCCGACCTGACATCAGCAGAAAACGCAGCAGAGGGTTTCACACCCAATTGACGGGCGCCTGTACCGTAAAAAATTGGAAATGTGGCGTAATTGGCAATCAATGCAGCTTGTCCTGCGATAGAGATTTTATCATCTCCTAAGGCTACATAACCGGCAAAAGGCGCCGCATTGAATGATGCGAAGGCCATCGTCTTGTCATCCACACTGTAACTGGGAAACGATGTTGTACTATTGGTAAACATTATTTTCAGATCGCCGGTCGATAAGTTCATGCCGAAAGTGGCATATTCCTGATTTTTATTCATATAATCGAACGCAATAATATAGGGAGAATTTTTGGAAAATGTAGGATTCCCGATATTTACGCCCGGTTCGAGCATGGAGAATAGTTTGGCAATCTGGCCGGAACCGAATGAGTTGCCGTTATTGTTCCACACATGTAACATGCCGATATCCCAATAATCAACCGGCTCGCCACTGAGCGATCCTCCGACAATGTTGTAGGCATCGTAAAGAATATATTCTCCTGTATGGTCAAATTCGATGGCTTCGGCAAATTGCACTCCTCCCGATTGTGCGCCGTCTGTTCCGGTTGTCGGGTTATAGAGTTGGAAAGCAGACATTTGTTGTGAAACAAAATCATATACATAGATTTTTGCATCCTGTTGAGTGGTGACAAAAGCCATGCGGTTGCCATCGCGGGAAATGGCGACATTAGCATATCCCGCATCGTTACTTACAGCTCTTTCCTGTCCGGTAGTTATATCCAAAGTGCGGATAACGTTGCTTGAATTTACAAAAAACACATATTTCCCATCGTCGGTTACGCTGGGTTTGCTGTACATTTTGCTTGTTGTGAGTGGAGTAAATGAAGAGTAGTTGGTCGTTTTATATAAACCGTACGGGTCGCGTGTATCCAAGTTTGTTAACAGTAGTCCCTGTTGTCCCGGATTGGTAGGAAGGTCGGTTGGTTTTCCGCTTCCCGTATCATCGGAAATACCTACCCGGTCGAAAGCGTTGGCCATTAATTGTACATCTGCATCACCATACAAGTCTTTTGTTGCTTGTAATACCGCAATCCGCAGGTCAACAAATTTGGAAGTAGGAGTCAAATAGTTGCTAAGGGCACGGTAAAATATTTGTTCTGCTTTTTCTTTACTTGCAGAAGTCGCATATAAGTAATATGCATGATTCGGAATGCCGCTGTTGATATGTACTCCGCCGTTATCCTCTTGTCCGAGATACATTTCGGAAACATGTGCAGGTTGCCAGCCGCCCTCCCATAGTTGCTGTCCTCCATTGTGAGGGTTCGACATATCGCGCATGTAGCCGGTGGGATAATTCATTCTGTTTTTCATGATTTTTTCGCCAATAGTCCAGTTGGTTCGATCCACCATAGCGCCAAAAATATCGGCATAACCTTCATTGATGGCGCCCGATTGATTTTTATATTCCAGGTTGGCAGTATGTTGAACCACGCCATGTCCGAATTCATGAGCGACACAATCGAGCCCTCCGGCTAACGGATAGCAATCCGTTTGTCCATTTCCGAAATATGCACCGGCAGTATTCCAAAAAGCATTATCAAAGTCCTGTCCGTTTTGATCGGGCATATTAACAACACAAAACATATCCATTCCTTTATCGTCGATCGAATTGCGATTGAATGTGTTTTTTATGTAATCGTAAGTCAATGAAGCATGGTAAGCGGCAGATATAGCGTGTGGATTATTCCATTGTGCAGAATTTGCGGCGGCTGTAGATGCCGTTGAATTGGATGTATAAATATCGGGATTATTATGTGCATCGTAAATTATTATTGTTCCTGTGAAATTCGCAGCATTAAACATAGGCTTGGTAGTATTGACCATATAATGTAAGCCATTTTCTTCATAAGTATCCACCGTGCGTTGCACATTATTTAAATCTATACCGGTCCCTTTGGTTGGACCGGCAGATGGAGTATTGTTGTACTTTTCTATGATTGCTCCGTTTTGAGCATCAATGTAATAAATCCATTCATCTTTGAAATTTGGACGAATGATTACCTTGTAGCTAATCCGGTAAATGTTGAATTTGTCGGGATAATAAAGAGATGTTGCTACAGGCCGCTCATATTTCAGCATTTTTTTCATGAAATTGTTCAATGGTTTTATTTCTCTTGTTTGATTCAAATCGTTTTCAGCAATGTGAATCGCTTCTTCGGCTTTCAATCGGGCAGACACTGTATCAATTGAAGCCGGATTCAGCGTGTAGCCCATAAAAAGTTCGTTTTGAGATGAAATATGAAAAGTAAAATCCATTCCGTAAACAGGAATGTTGCGGAAAAGCTGAACGCCTTTTACATGGCTCATACCCAGGTTGTCAGTATCAATCCGGTTGATGCGGATTTGTTCTTCAGGCCGGTTGATATTCAACGAAGGAGTTTCTTTGAAAAAAGTATAAGTGATTTCTTCGTTGCTCATCATTTGAGCCGAACGTAATTGTGAACGCTTCCGTTCAATAACAACCGGTTTCTTTTCTGCCGGTTTTAGAATGACGGCTGAAGTCGGATCCTTTTTTATACTATCGGGAAGTTGCGGCAGTTGGATTGCAGAGAGATAGGGATTGAGTGGGTTGTCCGAACGCAGTTGAGGATTGGCCGAAGCATCAATCACTTGGGCGCCTTTGGTAAACAAACCAGCGACACTATCACTCGCTGTTCTGTTTACCGCCTTGAATTTACTGCCTTGTGCATTGGCGCTGATACATAGTATCGAGCAGCATAAAGTGAAAATAAATGTTTTCATGGTTTTATTTTTTGATAAATTTTTGAGTACTCACTTTTCCTTCCGGCAAAATTATTTGTAAGAGATAAAGTCCTGCCGATAGATGCGAAACATCCATTTGGGAAGTGTCGATACGATTATTTATCACCACTTTTCCGTTGATATTCACAATGTGTATTGTTGCATTTCCCGGTAAATTATTAAAGAAAATATGGTCTGTAACGGGATTGGGATAAATCTTCCATTCTGATTCAGAACTCAGTTTAGTTTCCGGAATGCTGCTTCCGGTACTTTCTTTCTGCCACAACAGAATTGGGAACCCACTGTTGATATGGGTGGCCAAATCCATTTTCCAGGCCGGTTCGGTCAATACAATATTCAACGAATCAACCAAGTCGGATTTCCGCATGTCAACGGCGCTCATGGCCTTGGTAGTATCTACTACGATACCATCGCCTGTCCATCGATTGCAAACTTCGCCGACGTTTCCTATTCCCGGAATTGCGGGATTTGTGTCATTTTCCTGCCAATAAAAAGAACGGGTAACCACCGGCGGATTAATTTTGGAAAGTTTTGTATTGGTGGTAAACAATCTTCCTGCTACTCCGCCAACCGTATGTCCGGATTGTTTCAAATCATGCAAATCAGCAGTATTATAAGTCGATTTGATTTTTCCGAGATTGATGTCTCCGATAATTCCTCCAATCATGATGGCCGGATTTTCTGTAACGATGATTTCCCCTGCGTTGTATGAAGCTGTTATTTCAAAGTCGTCGCCATAACCGGCCAATCCGCCAACGGCAAGGCTACCGCCTGAATTTGTTATTTTTCCGGAATTGTAACTGCTGACAATAGAAGAGCTGGCGCTACATATTCCGGTTATTCCTCCGATATACATTCCCGAATTTGCGGTAATATTTCCTGCATTATAGCAGTCGGTGAAAGAACCTGCCTGGCTTCCATACATATTAGCCGGATGCCAGCCGGAAACAAGTGTGCCTGCAAGTCCGCCGACGTATTTGGCGGTATCGGAAGGAACCGTAATTTCTCCCACATTATAGCATCCTTTAGCATGGTTACCGAAGCTACCGGCAAGCCCGCCGATACATGTACCATATCCGGTAATGGCGCCTTTATTATAACATTCGGTCATATCGCCCGAGGTAGCGCTTCCGGCAATTCCGCCTACATAACGAATTCCGGTTACTGTACACAAATTATAACTGTGTAATGTAGGGGCGCTCCCTATTCCGAATAAACCACCTACTTTTTCATATCCTACAACCGTTCCCGAAGCATAACAACTATCTATTTTGCATCCATAATACGGAACATTAAAATCTGCATTTCCGGCAATGGCTCCTACATTGGTTTTGCCTTTGATATTACAATTGACAATACCTAATTTTAAAATACCCGATTGAAAATTCCGTCCTTCTTTGGCATTCACTTCTGCAAAAAATCCGACGTTTTCCAATGAATCTTTCTGAATATTTAATCCGCTGATAGTATGATTATTACCATTAAACAGACCATCGTAATAACGAATCGGATAAAAATTGCCTTCCGTACGGCTGAAATCGTGATTGGATTCGAAGCGAATATCGTTGTTCAGTATAAAATCGCTACTGTTGGCGTAGCGTACCAAATGCAGATGTTCCGGCGTGGAAAGTTGATAAATTTTACCTCTGACGCCTTGTATGGAAGTAATTCCGGTATTCAGGTTGATATTGTTGTATCCCGAAGCTATGGTTGTTGTTTGTGCAGTTGACTCCGCATAATCAGCAATTTTGTATTTGTAAGTACCTTCCGGCAATTTGATTTGATGGTATGTTCCGACAGTCGTATTGAAACGAATGCCGTCGATTTCAATGGGAACGCCAAACGGTGCAATAGCAATAGATACTGTTTGCGTAGTTAAAGCGCTTCCTGAAGATTCTGTCAGTTTTGGGAAATCACCAAGCGTATAAAACCAATAATCAGAAGAAGATTTCATTGCCAGATTTAGAGCATTCAGCACAACGACCGATTTCATTTGGGTTTCGGTAATAGGTTGGGCGCCTTCTTCTATTTCAAACATATTGTTTTTTTCGCCGCTGACTACTTTTCCGTCGATGTAAAAACTGCCAATAGAACTGTATTTATGCGAACAAACTCCATCTACATCCTGTTTTCCCGTTACCAATCCCGTGTTGTAGCAGGCTACAATGTACGGTGTAGAATAGGTTCCTGAGGCGCCATCCGAATTTCCCCATTTTGTCCAGGGAATTACGCCTAAATCCGAAGGATTTCCACCAATAATTCCGCCCACATATCGTTCGCCGGTTACATTTCCTGTATTGTAACAGGCCGAAGCTTTTACTCCGATTCCACTTACACTGTTTTTCCCGGTTACATTACCTTCGTTGTAACAAGCTAAGAGTTTTCCGACATTTGCGTATGCAACAAGTCCGGCAACGTTGTTGGATGTCGTCGCTGTAACATTTCCGGAGTTATGGCAATAAGCGATCTCAACAGCCTGAATGCCACCGAACAATCCGCCGAATCTGTCGCCGGCAGTATGATTTTGATTGGTTTGGATATTGCCTTTGTTAACACAATATGCGATTTGGGCTGTAACAGATGCTCCGTTAAAAACGCCCCCCGCAATTCCACCGACATTATTGGCTCCTATAATAGTTCCTGTGTTGGTACAACACTTAATGCTGTCGATGTAAGACGCACTTCCAATTAATCCTCCGACAGCACTTTGTCCTTGTACTGTTCCTTCAAACGAACAATTTAATATTGCCTTCCCCCCATCGAAACTACCGACAATGCCGCCTACGCTATTTTTTCCTTTGATGGAAGCATTTTTCAATGAAAGATTTTTAATGATTCCTAATCCTGCATAACCGAAAAGCCCGGCATAGTTGCCTGTCGCTTCCTGATCGACAATTAATCCGGTTATTGATTTGTTGTTTCCGTCGAAATTACCCCAAAACCTGAATCCATCACCGGGGATTCCAATACCGATGGGGTTAAAATTGCCGGCATTGGCTCCGTTCAGGTCGGTTGTGCCGAAATCAAGGTCATTGACAAGTTTAAAATAATTATACATCATGATGTAATTTCCTGTTTTGCTCAGCTCCTGAAGAGAAGAAATCAAATAAGGATCATTGATTGTTCCTTTAGGAGTAGGGACAGCACCTGTTGACTGCCATGTCAATGTAGGGAAATTTCCGGCATTTGCTTTCCAAAACGATACAAGAAAAGGGTTGTTCAACCGGTTGGTAAATCCGGATGCCTTCATATCAGCATCAGAAATGGCAATAGTTTCATCAATATATTTATCAGGTTTGGCACCAATTCCCGCACTTGTTGTTCCCGACAGAAAGTAACAATTGGCCATTATGCCGCTTTCTACTTTACCGGCTATTCCTCCAACCGCTGATTGCCCCGTTAGAGTTCCAGTATTGAAACAAGTATTGAGGTAGGCACGGGTGATAGATCCTGCAATGCCGCCGATATTTTTCCCGTCAGGGGCATTGATAGTTGCGGCATTGTAGCAAGCTGTAATGCTTCCATAAGAACAAACGCCGGCAATTCCGCCAATATTTTGGTTGCCTGTAATGGTTCCTGTAGAAAAACAGGTGGTGATTTCACCGCCATTATATGCTGCAATACTACCGGCATTCGAGTTTCCGGTGATATTACAATCGACAACTCCCAGATTCCGCACGGCACCGCCGTAACTGATGGTTTGGAACAATCCGTCGCTATTAGCCAATCCTTTGATTGTTTTTCCATTACCTTCAAATATTCCTGTGAAAGAATTGATAGAGGTAAAATTACCTTCCTGATCGCCGTTCAAATCGTCAATATCGGTAAAAACCAAATTGTTCATTAAGATATAATGTGCAGAAGAATTATTTCGCACAGCATTTAATTGCACCAATGTGGTGATTTGCCATGGGTCGGTTTCGATACCTGTTCCGCCTGCAAACTGAGCGTGGGAGTAATTGAATGCGACTATTAATCCCAGAAACGATAGCATTATTCGAATAGATATTGTTCTCATAAGTATGAAATTTTAAGTGAATGATGTTTCTGCATACAAATATAAAGGGGACATAATCAAATTTTGTAATGTAAAATGCTGTCTTTTATCAATATATAATCATTATACATAAACTACTCTTATTTATACACAAACCAAATTTTCAATCAGATCTCATTTTTTAGATCTTTCATTTTTTAACTTTTTTCTTTTTTTTTATATCTCTCAAAACTTTTTCCCTATATTTGTGTTATTGTTAAAAAACATGTTTCATCATTTAAAATAAAAAATTATGTTAGATCCCAAAATGGAGGCTGCATTGAACAAACAAGTGAATGCAGAGTTGTGGTCAGGTTATTTGTATTTGTCCATGTCTTACGATATGGATCATAAAGGGTATGAAGGATTTGCTTCCTGGTTTGCCATACAGGCTCATGAAGAATTTGAACATGCTACCCGTATTATGAAGTTTATAGGGGCAATGGACGGAAAAGCCAAATTGACTCCGATTGCTGAAGTGCGTCAGGAATGGAATTCTCCGAAAGATGCTTTCGAAGATACGTTAATGCATGAGAAAGTAGTCACCGGCATGATTTATAAATTAATGGATCTGGCCATTGAATTGAAAGATTATGCTACGCAAAGCATGTTGAAATGGTTTGTTGACGAACAAGTGGAAGAAGAAGATACTCCACGTAAGATTTTGGATATACTGAAAAAGATTGAAAGTAGTCCCGCCGGATTGTATGCTTTGGATAAGAAACTGGGAAAACGCGAAGGTGATGACGATTGAGATTGAAAATTAAAGCATTGCGAAAAGAAAATTACGATTACGAATTACGAATGCATCTTGCAAACTTCGTAATTCGTAATTGTTTTAAAAACTCTTTTTATATCCAGCCCCGATGGAAAAAACCCGTGGATCTTCTCCTGTTAAATATTCATCTGCCCGAAGGAAAAATTCCAAATAACTTGTTCGGTCTAACCGCCAGTTTGCCCCTCCCTGAAAACGAAGTTTATAGATCTCATTTCCCAACGGATCATTCAATGAATTGGTCATTTCTCCGGAAAGATATGGTTTCCATGGAGATCCGAAAATAGAATATTCGACTTCTAATTTATTCCTCAGCACATATCGCGGATTGATTTTATATTCGCCTTTGTTTTCATCGCGATAAGTGCCTTGCACCCGTCCGCGCCAGGAAAACGTACATTTGCCGAATGTTTCTTTATAAGACAGCGCAACATAATAGCGATGCCGATTTTCGTAGTAGTAATCGGAGTTATATAAATACAGGAAACTATAGTATATTCCGGCTTTCAGTTTTTTGCTGATAATTGAATAATCGGCGCCTACTGTGGTGGCCAAACGGTCAAAGTAGCTGGTGTTGGACAATAAACGAAGTTCTTCTTCGAATGAAATGTCTAACCGCTGTCCGAGACCTTTTTTCAGTTCGATCGAAAAAATCGAACCGACAAAAGTTTCCCGCTCCTGCGCCATAGCAGCAACCGTAAACAAGAAAAATAAGATAGACAGCCTGATTTTCAACATTCAAATTTTATAATTGGGTTTAATTTATGAAAACCGCGTAATATTATCGATCGTATTGATTTCGTTGGTAGTCGAATTGTAATATACTTTTATATACGCTACATCCCGCAAGAAATCAATATGTCCCACTTCTACTTTAGTAACATCTAATCCGGTGCGCTTTTTCAGATCATCAATCAATGCTGTTTCTTTGTCCGGTTTAACAAACTCAATTTTCTCATAAAGCACAATTTTACAGGAAGTATGTTTTAACACTTTATTACTTTCAAGCACCCAAATGACGGCAATGAATAGGAAATTGGTCACTATTAATTCTGCATAACTGACAGTCATAGCCAACCCATTGATTACGGAAATGCCGATTACGACAAACAAATAGGTCATTTCACGAATAGGCACAGTTTCCGTACGGTATCGTATCATGCCGAAAATTGCAAACAGCCCCAGGGCGAATCCAATTTGCATCGATACATTATCCAATAAGAAAATCAGTAAAAATACAGTGACGCTAAAGAGCATGAAAGTGAAATAGTAATCCTTTCTGCGACTCTTTTTATAATAAAAGAATTGAATGATAATCCAACAAATTAAAAGGTTGAAAGCAAACCGGAAGATTAGCAGCCAAAAACTGGACGATTCCATGACAGGAATGCCCATGAATGTAAGCTCACTGGTTGAGGCTGCATTGTTGAATTCCGCAGCAATACTCGGATCATAATCAGGATAAGTAGATTGTATCATTTTTTAGTTAATTTATTTATTCGTCTTATTTTCTTTTTGAATTGATTGTATTTCGCTGTTGGATTAGTCATAACAATGCCAATGCAGTATTTACTGAAAGAAACCTGTCGGATGCGTAATTCATCCAATGCCACCCGGAAGTCGGAATGTTGAAAACCGTCTTGTTTGAGCTCCAGTACCATTAAGTTGTCCAGTAATATCTCATTATTCGTTACATGATTTTGAAATGAAATATTGAAATCAATAGTAACGCGTTCGGTTTTCCTGCTATTGACCAACGTGATGCGTTGAAATGAATTTTTCAAAACCGGTATCAGTTCATTGGTGTCAAACAAAGCATGTTGCGACAGGAATTGTTGTCCTCCGTTCAGGTCTGCAATAGAATCAACATGAGGCGTGTTAATTTTAACGCGCACTTTGCTGGTTCTTCCTTTGTTACTTTTATTTTTCACTTCGAGAAATGCAAGATCGGAATCGACATACGAACGGATTCTTATTTTTTGCCGGTTCAATTTTCCGTTTTGATGCATAACGAAATAATCCAGACATGGCGTGTCGAAATATTGTGTACCATACGGAGATATTCTGACATTTTTAACCGTTTGCACCATGAATAAAGAGGATATATTTTCCAGTAATGTGGGAAGAAGTGAAACCGGAGCCACATATTTATAGTCCAACCGGTCCATCAGCCGGATTTCCTGCATTTGTTCCAATGTGATGGGAGCAAACGCTTTTAGTATATTATCAACCTTATTCAACATAAAAACGCATCAATGAAGAAATGAAAATGGCATTTTACCGGGAAATGACAATCAGCGGTATGAATATTCGAATATTTTTGTTGAATACAACTTTCCGTTGGGAAGATAATTGTATTGTATCTTTTTTGTTCCATCCGGGTTGTAGTCATATTTTCGAATCCGATACACCTTATTTTTATCATTATATACGATTTCTTTCGTACATTTTCCGTCTTCTCCGTATTCAGTGACCACCCGCTCTTTTTGCCCATAAGTGGCATATTCGATCTCTTCAATTTTTCGGCCTTCGGCATCGTAAACAGTGAGGTGATCCATCCACTTCCGTTTTCCTTCGGTATTCCATTCTTTTACCACCCGGTTTTGTCTTCGTTCCCTCTTTTCGTCCAGGGTAGTAGGAGGGGCTTGAGTGGTAACCGGTTTATCTTGAGATTGTTGTGCTATAATAAAACAGAGAGGTGCGTTGAGGAACAATAGTAACGCAAAAACATAAAGTAATTTCTTCATTGCGGATTATAAATTAGATATTTAATTTAATATAAAAAGTGTTTGGTACTTCATATACCTTATGCGCTTCTACGACTTCAACTTCTTGAATGGGAGTAGGGTGGATTTTATTTTTTATACCAATATCTTCGGTAATGGTGTAAACTTCATACCTTCCTGGAGGAACTTGCTGGAAAATAAAGATGCCCTGATCGCCCACGCGCACATCATCAAAATAGGTTGCTTCTCCAAAGCGTTTCAGGTAAACCCTGGTTTCTACAGCAGGAACGGGATCGCCTTTGGCTAAAGATTTGTCATAATATTGTACGGTAACATTCCCTTTAATCATGGAAAGTCCGTAACTTTTCCCGCTATGGATAAAAATAGTGTCGGCATAAGCCGTTCCGGATCCGACTTTCACATGTTTCAATTCGGCTACTTTTTCTTTGTTGCGTTCTTCCGGATAGGAAGACAGGGCATATACCACATAATTTCCTTTTCTCAGGTATTCAAAACGATACATCCCATTTTTATTTGTATCAACATCTTTAGCGGCGATGGGGTCATCCTCATTATCACTATACACAATGTAGATTTTTTCCCCAACAGCGGGAACGGTATCGGAGGTAAAAGAGAAATTATCGTTTTGATGGACGACATTATAAACATATCCTTCAATGGAGGAAGATCCTCCCAATCCTTCATCTTGATTACATGATGAATAAAAAAACAGAGAAGTGCACGCCAAAAATAAATAATAGAAAATTCTCATGGTATTCAATTGTCTCAATGGTAATGATCTTTAACAAAACCTTCAATTTACAGGCTGTATTATCTGTAAAGGGCATTCAGACAGCAAAGATATACAAATTATACATATTCATAATAAAAATATAAAAAAAAATGTGAATTGATCGGCTCTCACGCAGCCAGAAGATGTTTTGAAGTCCAGTATTTTTACATTGTTTTACAAAAATGGCATTATTTTTGCATTTATAATAGTATCTCATGCCTTATAGTGGGGGTTATGGCTGCACAAAACAAAATAATCCACAAGTATATAGCTTTTGATACAATTCTTATACGCACACATTTACGACACTTTTTTACGCACACAAATTTACATGGTTAAGTATCTGCAAATAGCTTTGGCTTTATTCTTGCTTATTGTTACAGTCATTCTTGTTGTAATGATTTTTTTGCGAATGCAATTGCCGTATGAAAACGGTATTTATTATGACCCTCACACAGGAGGGCTTTATGAAGAGTCTAATATTTTGCTTTTAGGCTTGTTTTTTATTTTTTCAATTACGACATTGGTTGTAGTCGTTCGCTTGTTTTGGAAAGAACAAATTAACGATTTCCTGTCTCAGAAGACTTATTTGAAGAAATACTAACTGTGTACCTCCGCCGGGAATCGAACCCGAATCTAAAGTTTAGGAAACTTTCGTTCTATCCATTGAACTACAGAGGCTACTTCGCAATTTGTTAAAAAGTGCGTGCAAAATTACTATAATAATTCAAATTAGCCAAAGGTTTTTCTAATTAAACACATCCTGCAGGATGGGTAATGATTTCATATCTGTAAATCCAGTGAGATGCAGTCGGTAGAATTCCAATATCCGGTTGATGATACGCGTCCGCTCATGACGGGAGAATCTGAATT
Organism: Bacteroidales bacterium; assembly: GCA_031553835.1. Lineage (GTDB taxonomy): Bacteria > Bacteroidota > Bacteroidia > Bacteroidales > Azobacteroidaceae > JAVBKX01. The sequence goes on along the minus strand of JAVBKX010000001.1, from coordinate 32,830 downwards.
TTGTCATATTTTCATAAGTCATCCTTAATAATAACATGAATATCCGGCTTTCCTCTCTCTCTAAGCAGGAGTGGAAAGGAATGATTTGCTCCACAAAAACACCATCTGTCAAATCAAAGAAAAATTGCTCCTTGTAGGTGTCTGCATTCGGATAAAATCCGAGGAAACGACTCATCCGAATCATGAATACCAAATGAAAATTGGCAATGCCCTCATCCAATAAATCCAATATCCGCAACGATTCCAGCATAAATTCAAAAACAGGCCGGTTGGTTTGCAGGTCTTTGGATACACCATAGATAAACTCAGACAGGAATAGGGCGATTGTACTTTTCAGCGGATTAAAAGATAATCCCGGCAGTATTGTGCTCCTCCTGGCTTCTTTTATTTTTTGGATGTCCCGCAAGGGAAAATGTTCAACTTCCAGATCTAATATGGATAAAGGTTGATACAATAATTGAGAAGAGCGGGATTTTTTGCTCCTGCTACGCGAAATAAGATATGATACCAGTCCGAAGTCTTCCGTATAAATAGGGATAATCATATAAGTATCACTGTAAGCAATACTCTGCATTACGATCCCTCTCGTTTTGTACAACATGTGCCGGAAAATATTAATTTGATGAAGCAAAGTTATCATACATTGTGCAAATAGTAAAAAAAACATGAAAATATTTTGCAAATAAAAAAAATCCCTCTATATTTGCACCCGCAAACGAAAAACCTCCTGAGATGAGGTGCAACAGTTGGCCCATTCGTCTATCGGTTAGGACGCAAGATTTTCATTCTTGAAAGAGGGGTTCGATTCCCCTATGGGCTACCAAAGATAAAAATAAAAAGATTTAAAAACGCATTGTTGAAATGGCAAATCACAAATCATCCGTCAAAAGGATAAGGCAAACGTTAAAACGGAAATTACAAAACAGGTATCATGCCAAAACGGCCAGAAATGCTGTGAGGGGCCTTCGTAGTACGACCGATAAAGCGGTTGCTCAGGATTTATACAAAAAAGTTAGTTCCATGTTGGATAAACTGGCTAAGAAAAATGTTATACATAAAAATAAAGCCGGCAACCTGAAATCCAAATTAGCGCGCCACGTGAACAGCTTGAATTAATCAAGCATTTCATTATATTAAAGTATTTAAAAAGCCGACCCGGAAACGGGTCGGCTTTTTTTTGTCATGTGAATCTTTTTTTGTACATTTGTTAGCTTTTTGAAAATGGTTTACGCACCTGCAAAAGCAGATCAAACGTTAAAAAGATAATATATAATGAGCGAAGAAACAAAGAATGGTTCTAACGGTTATTCCGCGGATAGTATTCAGGTATTGGAAGGCTTGGAAGCCGTTAGAAAAAGACCTGCCATGTATATCGGCGACATTGGTCAAAAAGGATTACATCATTTAGTATATGAAGTGGTTGATAATTCAATTGACGAAGCGTTGGCCGGTTACTGTACTGCTATTGACGTAGTCATCAACGAAGATAACTCGATAACCGTATCGGACAATGGTCGTGGAATTCCTGTCGGCCACATGAAAAAAGAAAATAAATCAGCCCTGGAGGTTGTACTTACAGTACTTCACGCCGGAGGTAAATTTGATAAAGATTCCTATAAAGTATCCGGAGGACTTCATGGGGTCGGAGTTTCCTGTGTCAACGCGTTGTCCACCCATTTAAAAGCAGAAATCCATAACGAAGGAAAAATATATATGCAGGAATATTCCTGCGGCAAACCGCTGGCAGATGTTGCAGTGATAGGTAAGACCGATAAAACGGGGACTACTATCAGCTTCAAACCGGATAGCTCCATCTTTATTGTTACTGAATATAAATATGAAATTCTGGCTGCCCGTCTTCGAGAATTAGCGTATCTTAATGCTGGCATACACCTCACTCTGACAGACAAACGGGTAATAAAGGACGATGGAACTTTCAAATCCGAAGCATTTTTTTCGTCCGAAGGATTGAAAGAATACGTCAAATTTATCGATGCGGCCAAAGAACCCCTAATTGAAGAAGTAATTCATATTATTACTGAAAAGCAAGGGGTTCCGGTAGAAGTCGCGATGACATACAATACTTCCTACATTGAAAATGTATATTCGTATGTAAATAATATCAATACGATAGAAGGAGGTACACATTTGGCCGGATTTCGTCGCGGATTGACCCGGACGTTGAAGAAATATGCTGAAGATTCCAAAATGTTGGATAAAGTCAAAATCGAAATCAGCGGAGACGATTTTCGTGAAGGGTTAACGGCAGTTATTTCTATCAAAGTAGCCGAACCTCAGTTTGAAGGACAGACCAAAACCAAATTGGGTAACAATGAAGTGATTGGCGCTGTAGATATGGCTGTAGCAGAGGCTTTGGGCTATTATCTTGAAGAACATCCTAAAGAAGCTAAACTAATAGTTGAAAAAGTTATTTTAGCAGCAACGGCCCGCCATGCCGCTCGCAAAGCTCGTGAAATGGTGCAACGCAAGTCGCCTTTGGCGGGAGGAGGACTTCCGGGAAAATTGGCAGACTGTTCGGATAAAGATCCGGAACGTTGTGAAATATTCTTAGTCGAGGGAGATTCGGCCGGAGGAACGGCAAAACAAGGTCGTGACCGTGCATTTCAAGCGATACTTCCATTGCGGGGGAAAATTCTCAATGTGGAGAAAGCCATGCCGCACAAAGTACTTGAAAGCGACGAAATTCGTAATATTTTTACTGCGCTTGGTGTTACAATTGGAACCGAGGACGATAGCAAGGCATTGAATATTGTGAAACTACGGTATCATAAAGTGGTGATCATGACCGATGCTGATGTTGACGGAAGCCACATTGCAACACTTATCCTGACATTTTTCTTTCGCCACATGCGTCCATTATTGGAAAAAGGGTATGTTTATATTGCCACCCCTCCTTTATATCTTTGCAAAAAAGGGAAAATAGAAGAATATTGCTGGAATGATCAGCAGCGGCAATTATTTATCGACAAGCATGGCAATGGTGATGAGAAAATGATTCATACTCAGCGGTATAAAGGTCTTGGTGAAATGAACGCCGAGCAACTTTGGGAGACTACAATGAACCCGGAAAACCGTACTCTTCGTCAGGTAACTATCGAAAATGCTGCCGATGCCGACCATGTTTTTGCCATGCTGATGGGCGAAGATGTTGCGCCTCGCCGGGAATTTATCGAAGAAAATGCAACTTACGCAAATATAGATGCTTAGAGTTAGTGAAGAGTTGAGAATGGAGAGTTGAGAATTTATAGTTACTAATTTTTATTCACTCTCCACTCTCAATTTTCAATTCTCCACTCTCCATTCCAAACTCCCAACTTACGATGATCTTTCCTCCTGCATTACACCCCGGTGATACTGTCGCGATTGTTTCTCCTGCCGGATATATTGATCCACAGTATGTTGTCAACGCAAAGCAAATAATCAAGCAATGGGGGCTGCATGTTGTAGTGGGATCGCATACCTTAGGAAAATCTGGCAGGTTTTCCGGAACGATTACCGAACGGTTGCAGGATTTGCAATATACGCTGGATAATCCTGATATTAAAGCCGTTTTTTGTAGTCGTGGAGGGTATGGCGTTGTTCACTTATTACATTCACTTCGTTTTAATGCCATCTGGAATGCTCCGAAATGGATCATCGGATATAGTGATATTACAGCCTTACATGCGTCCATGCAATTGCATAATATTGCATCCATTCATGCGCCCATGTGCCGTCATTTATCGGAAGAAGGAGAAGACAAATCTGTACTTTATCTGAAAGAGATACTTTTTGGCGATCTCCCGCGATATCTCATTCCCTCGCATCCGCTCAACCGAAGAGGAAGAAGTTGCGGAACCCTCAGAGGGGGGAATTTGTCGGTACTCTCAGGATTGTGTGGAACTCCGTATGATATTCCCGTCAACGATACCATTTTATTTATCGAAGATATTGGTGAAAAGCCATATCAAATCGAACGTATGTTTTACAACTTGAAATTGAGCGGCGTATTGAATATGCTTTCAGGATTAATTATTGGTCGCTTTACTGAATATGAAGAAGATCCCGGTATGCCGGCAAATATAGAACAGGTTATTCTGAATCTTGTCGCCGAATACAATTATCCTGTTTGTTTTGGATTTCCGGTTGGACATGTAAAAGAAAATTATCCCCTGGTTTGTGGCGCTTCTGTCAGTTTGGAAGTGGATGATGCTGTTCGCCTTTTGTTTTAAAAATTTCCTCCCTTTTATTTTTTTAATATTCTCGAAAATAATATTCGTATAGCTCATTTTTTACAAAAAATATTGGCAAATTTATAAAAGGACGTAAATAATAAAATTTAATACAGATAAATACGTGATAAAATAACCCGTCATTCTCTGTCCGAAAAATAAAAACCCGAATAGCTTCTGTTTTTTATCGCTTGAAAATCCATTCTTTAGCCGCATTCAATATAGGAGTAATATTTTAAATTCTAAATTTAAATTTTGAGAAAAATGTAGATTTATTTTGGATTTTTAATGATGCTTGAGTATCTTTGCGTTGCAAACAAAGCATTAATCAATCCAGATAGTTATGAAGAGGAGAGCTATTTTAGAATTATTACCAACCCGGAATCAAACGAAACTGATTTTATTGACAGGCGCCCGGGCTACAGGGAAAACAACCATTGCAACCGCCGGTTTCCCTGATTATAAATATCTTTCGGTAGAGGATCCGACTCAGCAGGAAAATTACCAAAACCTGACGAGCGCTCAATGGCGGGAAGTATATCCCCATGCCATTGTCGATGAAGTACAACGCATACCACAATTGCTTCATAATATACAATCTACAACAGAACGGTATATCGATACAAAATATATTTTGTTATCATCGGGTCAGTTATCTAATTTGGAGCAGGAAAATGAAAAACGTACCAAACGTTATACCGCCATAGAAATATTTCCCCTGACATTACCCGAATTAGCTACAAGTTCCTGGGATGATAATGTTTTTCTTTCCTTTTTTCAACGCTATATGAAAGGGGGTAGGGGAATCGAATCATTAAGCGCTCCATTTTCTTCCGATACCCGGTATGCGAAAAAAATGGAAGCCTTGCAGTTTTACCTTAAATATGGAGGTTATCCGGCTCTTACAGAGAAAGAAATGAAAGAGGATGACCGTTTGAAATGGCTCAATTCGTATGCCACTGCTTTTTTAGAACAAGATGTCAGGCATTTTGTATCCTTACGCAACATGATGCCTTTTATAAAAGCACAACAATATATCGCCCAAAATACGGGTAGTGTCATTAATTTTTCAGCTATATCAAAAGAAGCGGAAGTGTCGGTGCCTACCGCCCAGCGATATGTACATTATTTAGAAAAATGTTATCAGGTCATATCGCTACCGTCTTGGGAAGCAAATACTTCGAAAAAATTGGTTAAATCGCCCAAAGTGCATTTTTTAGATCCGGGAATATTGCAAGCCGTATTACATAAACAGGGCAGCCTGGCAGTTCATGAGTTTAAAAGCGCTATAATTTCGGAGTTGTATAAACAGATGAAAACCAGTCAACTATCCGCTTCCTGTTATCATTTGACAACATTAGACGGAAGAGAGGTGGATGTATTATTGGAAACCCCCGAATTTTATATTGCCATTGTTGTTAAAATGTCAAATCGCGTTAACCATACCGATGCGCGGCATTTGGTTGATTTGCAGAAAATTTTAAATAAACCGCTCAAACAAAGTTTTATTTTATCGAATGATCCTCAAAGCCAGGTGCTGAAAGACAATATTGTAGCCATGCACGTAGCAGCATTTCTCGGATAGAGAGAAAATGTAAAAAAAATCTTTGGAATGCTGGTGTATTGTTGAAAAATCATTAGCTTTGCAGAGAACAACACAAGAGAAACCATCCTGAAAAGCATGACAACCTATAACGACGAGGCTTTACTGAAAGAATTTACGAGAACCAATCAACCTGAATATTTCGGAGAGCTGTTTCAGCGGTATGTGCCGTTGACCTATGGTCTTTGCCTGAAATATTTGCAAAACCGGGAGAAAGCAGAAGATGCAGTTATGGAATTATTCGAAGAATTGCTTCCAAAAGTGAACAATTATGAAATCAAAGAATTTCGAACCTGGCTTTATAGCGTAACCAAAAATCATTGTCTCCAGATATTACGAAAGGAAAACAGGTCTGTTTACGTAGATTTTAACACTGAAATTATGGAATCCGATGCAGTTTTGCATCTATTTGAAGAAGAAGATCGTTCGGATGCACAGACAGCTGCTTTAAACCGCTGCTTGGAAAAATTACCGAAGCCGCAGCGTGCGGGTATTACCATGTTTTTTATAGAAGAAATGTCGTATGCGGAAATTGCCGAACAGACCGGTTTTTTATTGAAAACAGTAAAAAGTCATATTCAAAATGGGAAGAGAAATTTGAAAATCTGTTTGGAAAAACATCAGGATACATGAAAAATTTACGACGGTATATTCAAGGGAAAAGATCCGGAAAAGACGCTCACCGCATTGAATTTCAGGCGATGAAAGATCCGTTTTTGTCGGAAGCGATAGATGGATATGATCTGTTTGAAAATAATCATGTTCAATCAATCGATCGATTACAAAAAAATATCCAGGAACGTTTTCAGACTAAGAAACGAGTGCATTGGAAAATCTGGGGTATTGCTGCATCCGTATTGTTTTGTATCGGAGTGACCGGTTTTTTACTGAAAACATATTGGCATAATAATTCCACTGAAGTGCAGGTTGCCGAAGCGGTGCTACCTACAGAAACAGATGGCGCTGCAGTAGCTCCGGAAGCTCATGAAACACTGCCGGCCATTGAACCGGAGATTGAAAGACTCGCTACCGATACTTTAACGATTTATCATCCCAAAGATAAAGAACTGATCGCAGCGGCGCGTATGGCTGAAATTATGCGTTGGAGAGAGGAGCAAAAAAAACTGCAGGAACAGGAAATCGCTGATATGCAATTGCATTTTATGCCGATTCAAAGCCCTCAGCCTAATGTTCTTCTGTTGGCTGATGTATCCTCCAAAACAGAATCTTTGAAAGATAGCCAAGCCTCCGGATCGCTCATCCCGGTTGACGAAATTGTATCCGATAATAAATCGACAGCCATGCTGGATGCCGATTTACAACGTTCGGCAGAAAAGAAAGCGCAATCTCCGGTTGCTCCCGTTCCTCAAAATGGCATAGGCGCCTACCAACAATATTTAAAAGATCATTTAGTACATCCGCAGGATGATGTGTGCAAGGATGCTAAAGGAGTGGTGCGACTCAGGTTTGACGTTGACTCTTCCGGCAAGCCATCTCATATCAGAGTCATTCAATCGTTGTGCAGTTCTGCCGATAAAGAAGCCATCCGGTTAGTGCAAAATGGTCCGAAATGGACAACCGGTACTATTCCTGCTGAAATTTCTGTCTCTTTTTAAATGTAAAATTTTCTTTATTGAACAGAAGGTCGTATATTTGCGTCCTTATTTATCTTAGTTTTATTAATCCTTAGTTTGTATGGAAATATCTCATATTGAACATTTAGGCATTGCTGTCAAAAGTATTGAAGCATGCCTTCCGTATTATGAAAAAGTGTTGGGGCTGAAATGTTATAGCATTGAAGAAGTGGCCGACCAGAAAGTAAAAACTGCTTTTTTTCAGGTAGGGCAAACGAAAATCGAGTTGTTGGAACCTACTTCTGAAGATTCTACAATTGCTAAATTCATTGAAAAGAAAGGGGAAGGCATTCATCACATAGCCTTTGCTGTGCCTGATGTGGCTCAAGCCCTCGCCGAGGTAGAAGGCAAAGGTGTTCAATTGATAGATAAAACTCCCCGTGGGGGCGCTGAAGGATTGAATATCGCTTTCTTACATCCGAAATCCACTTGCAGTGTACTTACCGAATTTTGTGACCACAAATAATTAATTAATGAAAGGATGAAGAAAATGAAAGAATGAATAATTATTTTCATTTCCTTCATTTTTTTTATTCTTGTAATTCCAAATAAAAGTTATGAGTAATCAACTTGAAAAAGTCAAAGAACTCATAGAGCTGAGACAAAAAGCTCGTATGGGGGGTGGCGAAAAAGCCATTGAAAAACAACATGCCCAAGGGAAATATACTGCTCGGGAACGTATTACCATGTTAGTGGATGAAGGCAGTTTTGAAGAATTGGATATGTTTGTACAACATCGTTGTACAAATTTTGGCATGGAAAAAAAGCAATACCCGGGAGATGGGGTTGTAACCGGTTATGGTACAATTGAAGGCCGTCTGGTATATATTTTTGCACAAGATTTTACTGTTATCGGAGGATCGCTGTCCGAAACCATGGCGCAAAAAATCTGTAAAGTAATGGATATGGCCATGCGTATGGGAGCTCCCATTATCGGATTGAATGACTCGGGAGGCGCTCGTATTCAGGAAGGAATCAATGCCTTGGGAGGTTATGCCGAAATTTTCCAACGCAATATCATGGCATCCGGGGTGGTGCCCCAAATTTCCGGAATCTTTGGCCCTTGTGCCGGAGGCGCTGTATATTCTCCTGCATTGACTGACTTTACCATTATGGTACAAGGCATGAGCTACATGTTCTTAACCGGTCCGAAAGTGGTGAAAACCGTGACAGGAGAAGATGTAACCCAGGAAGAATTGGGCGGTGCCGCTGTTCACGCTTCTAAATCAGGTGTGACTCACTTTATGGTTGAAAATGGAGAAGAAGGCATCTCGTTAATTCGCCGTCTGTTGAGCTTCCTTCCTCAAAACAACCTGGAAGAACCTCCTGTAAAAAATAATAACGATCCGATTGACCGTGTTGAGGATGCTTTGAATGAAATTATTCCGGATAGTCCCAATAAACCTTATGACATGTATGATGTTATTGGTGCTATCATTGACAATGGAGAATTTTTGGAAGTACACGCCAACTACGCACAAAATATCATTGTCGGATTTGCCCGCATGAATGGACATGCGGTTGGAATTGTTGCTAACCAGCCCAAGTGTTTAGCCGGGGTACTCGATATCAATGCTTCCCGTAAAGCGGCGCGATTTGTGCGTTTTTGCGATGCATTCAATATTCCGTTGGTAACACTGGTCGATGTTCCGGGATTCCTTCCGGGCACAGGCCAGGAATATGGCGGGGTCATTGTGCATGGCGCAAAATTATTGTATGCTTATGGCGAAGCGACAGTTCCCAAAGTGACGGTTACTCTTCGTAAATCATACGGAGGAGCGCACATTGTGATGAGTTGCAAGCAATTGCGTGGCGATATGAATTATGCATGGCCAACTGCCGAAATAGCAGTAATGGGTGGCGCAGGCGCTGTGGAAGTGTTGTATGCAAAAGAAGCGAAAGAATCAGAAAATCCGACAGCTTATTTGTCTGAAAAAGAAGCTGAATATACCAAGGCATTTGCTAATCCGTATAATGCTGCCAAGTATGGATATATCGATGACGTGATCGAACCGAGAAATACCCGTTTCCGTATAATTCGTGCTTTGCAACAATTATCGACTAAGAAACAGGTAAATCCGCCAAAGAAACACGATAATTTACCGCTTTAAAAATGAAAATAATGAATCGATGGAAAATGAAAGGCAAAAATGATCCTTTCATTCTTTCATCCTTTCATTACTTAATTTATCGAAATATTATGATAAAGAATAAAATGGTAATGGTGGTCGTAATGTTGTTGTCTGTAATATGTTTACAGGCGCAACGGACGACATCCATGAAAATAAATGAAGTATTGGTAATCAACCAGGATAATTTCCTGGATGATTATGGTAGGAAGAACCCTTGGATTGAGCTTTTTAATGCATCTCCGGGAACGGTAAACGTGGCCGGTTGTTTTCTGACAAACGATATGAATACTCCCAAGATGTATATGATTCCTAAGGGAGATGTGTTGACTAAAGTCAGCCCCCGTCAGCATCTGTTGTTTTGGGCGGACAATATGCCTACTCATGGAACTTTTCACTTGAATTTTACCCTCGATCCGGATAAGCCGAATTTCATTGCTTTATTTGATTCGGATGGACGCACGTTGATCGACTCGATTACTGTTCCGGCAGGACAATTACCCGACCGTAGCTATGGTCTGGTAGAAGATGGCTGGACGCAGCAACGGTTGGATGAAGAATTGCATTTGAATTCTACTTATAGTCGGGGCAATAAACTGTGGATTTATTATGACAAAGTAACTCCCAGTACCAATAATGTTACCTTGGATAAAAACGAGAAAATAGAAAATTTCAAGGAAAACGATGAAGATGGAGTGGGAATGACGATTACTGCCATGGCGGTGGTGTTTTCGGGATTGATTCTCTTGTATCTGATATTCAAATTTGTGGGCAATACTGCTGTGAAATTGAGTCGTCGTCGCGCCATGAAAGCATCAGGAGTTTCAAAAGAACAAGCCAAAGGAATGGCTTCTCAGTCAGGAGAAATTTTTGCAGCAATTGCAATGGCCATTTATGAAGTTACAGAGGATGAACATGATGATGAAAATACGGTGCTGACTATCAAAAATGTAGCCCGTAATTATTCTCCTTGGAGTTCTAAAATATATAGTTTGAGAGAATTACCCAAAAAATGAAGTTTTAAGTTGTACATTTTAAATGTTACTTAAAATCTAAAACGAAAGAAAATGAAAAGTTTTAAATATACAATCAACGGAAATGTTTATAAAGTAGTTGTAAACAACATTGAGGATACGATTGCCGAAGTAGAGGTGAATGGGACTCCTTACAAAGTGGAAATGAATAAGCCGGTAAAAAAACAAGTGGTAACTATTACCCGTCCGGCGCAGGCTGTTGTAACTCCGATTAGCCGTCCTCAGGTCGCAAGCAGCGCTCCGGGCGCTTTACGTTCTCCGCTGCCCGGTACGATTTTGGATGTATTTTGCAAAGTGGGAGACACTGTAAAACGCGGCCAGAAAGTAATGGTATTGGAAGCTATGAAAATGGAAAATGCGATTAATTCCGATCGTGATGGAGTGATTAAAGAAATCAAAGTAAACAAAGGAGATTCTGTGTTGGAAGGAGCAGATCTTGTTATAATAGAATGAGATTATGAATAATAACTTTGTATCTTTTCTAACAGAAAATTTAGAAACATTCCTTACTTATACAGGATTTGCCAATGCAACATTCGGACACCTCGTAATGCTTGTGGTGGGCTTGTTGTTCATATATCTGGCTATTCGCCACGAGTTTGAACCAATGTTGTTGATTCCCATTGGATTCGGTATGTTAATAGGGAATATTCCATTCAAAGACGTAGGTCTTCAAATTGGTATTTATGAAGAAGGCTCAGTATTGAATATCTTATATCAGGGCGTTTTGCAAGGATGGTATCCACCGTTGATCTTTTTGGGAATTGGGGCAATGACTGATTTTTCGGCTTTGATTTCCAATCCAAAATTGATGTTGATCGGAGCCGCCGCCCAGTTTGGTATTTTTGGCGCTTATATTTTAGCTTTGTTGTGGGGATTCGAACCTAATCAAGCCGGTGCAATCGGTATCATTGGAGGAGCAGACGGCCCTACAGCTATCTTCCTTTCTTCCAAGCTTGCTCCGAATTTAATGGGAGCGATCGCTATTTCTGCGTATTCCTACATGGCGTTGGTACCGTTGATTCAACCCCCGTTGATGCGGGCATTTACCACTAAAAAGGAACGGGTTATCCGGATGAAACCTCCACGTGTGGTTTCTCAGACCGAAAAAATTATTTTCCCGATAGCAGGATTACTGCTGACTTGTTTTTTGGTTCCTTCCGGTCTTCCATTGCTGGGAATGCTTTTCTTTGGAAATCTCTTGAAAGAATCCGGCGTAACTCGTCGTTTGGCAGAAACCGCTCGCGGTCCGCTGATCGATACCATTACGATTTTGTTGGGAGTCACTGTTGGAGCTTCTACTCAAGCCACTCAATTTCTGACGATTGATTCATTGAAAATTTTTGGTTTGGGATTTTTGTCATTTGTCATTGCTACAGCAGCCGGTATTTTGTTTGTGAAATTCTTTAATTTATTTTTGAAGAAAGACAATAAAATAAATCCGTTGATCGGAAACTCCGGCGTTTCAGCCGTTCCCGATTCGGCGCGGATATCACAGGTCGTCGGTTTGGAATATGACCCGTCCAATTATCTGCTGATGCATGCCATGGGTCCTAATGTGGCCGGTGTGATCGGTTCGGCGGTAGCAGCCGGTATTTTGTTAGGATTTTTGGGATAAGCTAAATCTTCATAATAAAAAATACGAGGCAGTTTCAAAGTAGAAACGGCCTCGTATTTTTTTATTTAATCGCCTTCTGTATATCTTTTGTCTTTGTTTTCCGATAAGTTTTAGGAGAGATGCCATGTTTTTTTGTAAAAAGCCTGAATAAGCTGCTCCCCTGACTTTGACGGTCTATTTTCATAAACGCATGATTTTCAAGGGTGTTCAATTTCGTTTGTCCACTACATTTACACCTCTGCGGTCAACCTGAAAGGTATCACATTCCTCTTCTTATTCATAGCTTCGTATATCCTTACCGCATCCTGACTGGGTTTAGATGGTATGACATATCTGTTATTATCTGCTGTATTTCTTAAAATGCTTTCCTGTACCCGGAATAATTCCTCCCGGATTCTTTCGGCAGAGAAACTTTTCCCGGTTTGTTTCCTGATCCTGTGTTGCAGGAACCGTATCAGGGAAAAGGCTACAAAGCAAATGGCGATGTGGGAACGGATTCGTTTGGCCGACCAGTGGAAGACTGGTCTTACTTTCAGGTCATGCTTGGTAATGCGAAACGATTCCTCCACCTGCCACAAGCCATGATATTGACCAAGTACTTCCTGTGCATCCATATCCTCGGAGCTGATATTGGTAAATACCCCATGAAGTCCATCCCACAAGGTTTCCCGCTCCAATTTTTCTTCATTGACCTTAACTTTTACCTCTCCATCCACTGTAAGGTATTTCTTGTAACCATAATTACTGATGAGCGCTTCGGGACGTTTACTCTTTTCCAACTTTTCCCGAAGCTTACCAATGGCTTTTTCCCTGTCCCTGTGGTTTTTTTCTGCCCGTTTGGTGGAATGGGTAACAATCAGCCTGCGACCTTGTACATAGTTGTAGGTGGTAATCCGTAATACTTCGCCCTCTTTTTCCACCTTTTCGTAATCCGTGTTATCCAGTATCCTCTCCTGCCATTTATCCGAAAGACTTTTTAAGCGGGCACCCAGGATAAAATCGAACTTCCCTTTTTCCAACAATTCTATATTGGGTTTGGACAACAGGCCACTATCGGCTACGATAACAACCCGTTTGACCTTGTAACGTGTCTTTATCTTTTCGATGGCAGATTTAAAAGTATCCCCTTCATACATATTGCCCGGGAATACTTCATAGCTGACCGGCAAGCCTTCACGGGTAACCATCAGGGCTAACAATACTTGCCCCTGATTGAATTTATGATCCTTTGAATAACCAAAACTGCGGAGTTCATCTTCGGTGAAACTTTCAAAGTATAGGGTAGTACAGTCATAAAACAAGACTTTGATCTCTTCGGTGAGTAATTCGCGCGTATGATTCCAGGCTATGTCTTGTAATCGGTTAATCCGGCTTGGTGTCAAGGTGTCCATCATCCGGTAAATCTTTTCTAAGGGAATGGTAATCCCAAAATCCCGTTCCAGGAGTTCGCAGGAAGAACGCTTGCTACAGGGTTTGGCCAAGCGTGCCATAACAACATCTTTCATAACAGAGCGGCTTACCGGGCAATTTTTGAAAACATTACCGAAACCAACTTCATCATACAAGCTTCCATAAATCTCATGAATACCGCTTACAATACGGGATTCTTCCCGAAGTTTGCGCAAGTTGACAGGCAGGGGACTATCGTCCGATTCGCTTCGTTTACGGCTCGAAAGAACCATTTCAGCTAGTGTAGGGGCTGGGAATAAATTGGATTCACGCACCGTTTCTATCTCCCCCCGGATATGTTCGGCTAATTCGGTGAAACGTTCAACGTCTTCACGCGGGACGGTAGCTATCGTGCGAAGGGTCTTTTGACGAACCTTGCCTGACTCCCGGACAGTCTCCACTATCAGAATAGTCACTTTGCCGTTTTCTCGTTCTCGTGTCCTTACAAACATGCCGCAAAGATACGGCGTTTATAGCATAACTAAAAGAAAATCAGACACTTTGTGATCTCGTCTACTACAAAGCTGTTTTGAGAAATTTCATCGATAACTCACTAAAAATCAATGGAAGTAGCGGACATCTGGAACAAACTACCGTCAAAGTCAGGAAAATATGAAAAAATTTTGTCTTTTGGTCTTCATTACTGCATTTATTGTTGCTTGTGGAGACGATAATGAACCGGATAACGGAAAAGAAATAAAACAAATTAACTGGGAAGCTGCTGCCGACAGCAGTAGCCGGGCTTTAGTCAACTCATTTTGGAATGGCGGAGGGAAATACTTTAACTACCATAGCGACGGTAATGCCACTTTCCACTATTGGCCGCAAGCACATGCATTGGATGTGATGATCGATGCATACAACCGTACCGGAGATATTTTTTATAAAAGTTATTTTGATTTATGGTATGATGGCGTAAAAGCAAAAAACGGCAACGGATTTTGGAACGAATACTTCGATGACATGGAATGGATTGGTCTTGCTATGCTCCGAACCTATCAGGCAACCAATGATGCCGAATTCAAGGATGCGGCACTTCAGATCTGGGGCTATATTAAAGAAGGATGGGATACAAAAACAGGAGGAGGATTGTATTGGAGGAGCAGTGACAAGGTTACGAAAAATGCATGTTCCAATGGCCCGGCCTGTATTTTGGCCGCTCGCCTGTATCAGGAATTTGGTGATGAAAACGACAAGGAATGGGCGCAAAAAATATATGCATGGGAAAAAGAAACATTATTCAATGACAGAAACGGTGCCGTTTCTGATCACATCGATGTAAATACCGGCGCGATCCAGGACAATTGGATATTTACCTACAATCAGGGTACCTTTGTCGGTTCTGCAGTAGAATTGTACAAAATACTGGGCGAAAGAGCGTATCTTAACGATGCGGTACTGGCAGCTGATTATACCATTGGAGGTTTAGTAACCAATTCGATACTCAAAGCTGAGGGAACCGGAGATGGTGGATTATTTAAAGGAATCTTTATCCGGTATTTCACCGAATTAATTCAACAGGATCGGTTGGATGCGGCAGTAAAAAAACGCTACATTCAATTTATTCAATATAATGCAGAAACCTTATGGCTGCAAGGTACAACAAAACCATCTGTTTTTTTTGGGCAGAATTGGAGCGCCAAACCAGGTTCTTCTACCGGACTGACCGAACAAACCAGTGGTTGTATGTTGATGGAAGCGATTGCGCTTCTGAAAGAAAAAGGAATGCTGGGTAATTGAGCCCAATCGGTATTTAGTGAGAAGTGACAAAATGAAATAATTATTAGAAAATATTGTTTATTCAATAAATTACCGTACCTTTGTCGCGAACATTTGAGTTTTTATTATAACAGACAATCTTTCTTTTTTCGTTTAATCTCGGGTTTAGTCTGCTTTTCTGCGATAATCAATTCTTCATCTGATTAAATTTTTTTTATTTACAATTTTATTTTATTCCTTTGATGAACATTTTTGTTGCCGGCTTGAGTTACAAAGTAAACGATGCCGATTTGTCAAATCTTTTTGAAGAATACGGAGTGATTTCTTCTGCTAAGGTTGTTGTTGATCGCCAAACTGGTAGATCTAAAGGTTATGGTTTTGTTGAAATGGATGATGATACATCTGCAGCTAAAGCTATTGCCGAATTAAATGGCGCTGAATATGATGGCAGAACGATTTCAGTATCAGAAGCCAGACCACGTGAAGAAAGACCACGCCGCTCTTTTGATAACAACCACAGAGGTGGTGGTTACGGTGGTGGCCGTCGTGACAGGTATTGATTTCCTGTATAAAAGCTGAAATCAATTGACTGACAGAGTAATTGGTTTAAACGTACTTTCAAAAATATAATAAAATGGTTCTTGTCATAAGCGGGGACCATTTTTTTTGTGAAAATGTTTATCTTTGAAGCCGAATGTTTGTTTATCTATTACCATGGCAATCAAAAAAAAGACACAACTAAGCCAATATGCAAGATTTTTGATCTTGGCATTTTTATTGATTATCATCCCGGTCCATTCATTCTTTTCCTGCCGTCATAAACCGGTTCCCCTTTTAACCGATACGTGGAAGAGTGATTCCACCCTGGTTGCATTGACGCTTTATGGCTCTACTTCCTATTTTATTTATAAAGGCGAACCCATGGGATATGATTATGAATTGTTGCAGGATTTTGCAGAATCGCAAGGATTACGTTTTGAAATTAAAATTGCACCCAATGTCAATCGGTTAATTGAGATGTTTCGAAATGGTGAAGGTGATTTGCTTGCTTGCAATGTTTTGATAACCAATGCGTTGAAAAAAGAATTTATCTTTTGCGGAAAAGAAACCGTAAATGAACAAGTGATTGTGCAGCGAGGAGGAAAAGGCGATACCGTGCTGACCAATGTGGTGCAACTGATCGGAAAAGATGTGTCGGTTATTCAAGGCAGCAGGTATTATCAGCGGTTACGGCATTTAGATGAAGAATTGGGAGGAGGCATACACATTATACCGGTACAGGAAGATACTATTTCTACCGAAGATTTGATTGCCGCCGTGTCATTGAGGAAGATTTCCTATACTGTGAGCGACTATGATCTGGCTCGTTTGAATAAAACATATTATGCCAATATTAACATACAGTTAAAAATCGGACATCCACAACGTTCTTCCTGGGCGGTAAGAAAAGATTCTCCCGAGTTGGCCGAAAAGATCAACGAATGGTTCAAAGATAAACAAGGAAATGTGAAATATAAGGCGATAGTCAAAAAATATTTTGAAATGAGTAAAATGCCGGGAGACGAACCCGCTCCCATGTTATCCAAGGGACAAATTTCGGTTTATGATCCGCTTTTCAAACACTATGCGCCTACGATTGGATGGGATTGGAAGTTGTTGGCATCAATTGCTTATCAGGAGTCAAAATTTGACACTGCGGGAGTTTCGTGGGCCGGCGCAACCGGATTAATGGGGCTTATGCCTGCAACAGCCCGTGCTTTTGGAATAGAAGATCCCCTGTTATTGACTAATCCGGAAGCCAGTGTAAAGACTGCTGCAGCATACTTAGGTTCGCTTATTCGCAGTTATGGTAGCGTTGAAAATCAGGAAGAACGGATTAAATTGGTTTTGGCTTCCTATAATGCCGGCATAGGGCATATTTATGATGCGCAAGCATTGGCCGTCAAATTTGGGAAAAATCCGCATGTTTGGAATGGAAATGTGGATGAATGCCTGAAAATGAAACAATTACCTGAATTTTACAACGATAGTGTTGTCAAATGCGGCTATTGCAGAGGGATCGAGACATTGAATTATGTTGAACACGTCATGGAGCGGTGGCGGTATTATCAACAAAAATTACCGGAAAACAAAAAAGACTCATGAAGTTCAGGAAAAATAAAATGATGCAATATTATTGCACTATGGGTTCATACTTTTGTCGTATCAAATGAAATTTTTGAATGCACGCAATAATTTCGGATGATTTGCAGGCAAAAATTGTTTGCAATAATGTTCAATTATTTAATTTTGTAGTTTTATGAAAAATTTGGATTTAAATGCTTATGGCGTGAGCGAAATGAGTCAATAAGAAATGTTAAATGTGGAAGGTGGAAATCTTATTAAAGCTGTGGTTGCTGCTGTTGAATGGGTTGTTGATTGTGTGAAAAATGCTTGGGAAGCAGGGAAACAGCAATGTAGAAGTGCAATGGGATAACCCTATTTATTATCGAAATTAATCAAGAGGTCTCACAAGTCATTATGGAGACCTCTTTAATAAAGGATATGCGAGATTTTTATGAAACAGCATTTGCTATTATTGCTATTATTGTTAATACATTCATTTCCTTTATTTTCTCAAGAGAAGATGAAGGGACAGGTACTGGATAAAAATACCGGCCATCCTATTTCAGATGTCGCAATTTGTAACACAGATAATTCTTGGTTTACCATGACAGATGAAAATGGATATTTTATTATTGAATCTAATAAAAATAACCCTGTACATCTGATTCATTTAGCATACGATCCGGTCACAATCTGGCCGGATTCTTTCAATTTGCATTCAACCTTTTTCTTAAATCCTCATGATATAGAATTGTCTGAAGCCGTTGTGACTCCCTATCATGCTGAAAAAATATTAGATCAGGCAATAAAAAATTTAGGTAATAAGCTTGAGATGGCACAATCAAAAACATATTTGTGCCATATTGATGAAAGTTTAACTTTTCAGGGCAGCAAAGAAATTTATGCTTTGATTGATATTTCGTTAGAAAAAATGAAATCAAATGGAGACCTGGACTGGGATTTTAATGTTGTTCAATTGGATAAAATCAAAGATGATTTATCCGCAAAAAAAGACAGGTTGATTAATCATGGACTTATTTTGGAGAATATGTCAGTGAATAAAAAATTAGACCTGTTTGATTATGAATTAAAAGGAGATTCAGATGATCGGTTTGTTATCAGCATATCTCCTAAAAAGACAAATAAGAAGAGATATTTATATTTTTTGTTTTATATAAACAAGCAAGATACGATATTGACAGAAGCAATAGCTCAGTCTTATCCTAATTCTTCAGAATTAACCACAATAAAATACAGAGATATCAAATGGCAAAAAAACAATCATTTTTTTAAGATTCAGTTCTCAAAAGGTCATTCAGGTAAATACTATATGGAATCATACTTAAATGATGCGAAAATAAATATAAAAGCTCCCGAAGGAGAATATGTGCAGAACCACAAAAATACTATCAAACTATTTACAGGTACATACATTGTTGATAATGATATAGAGAAGAGACTGAAAAAAACATATACTTTTTCTCTTTTTGAATTGGAAAATATGGGAACACCTGATTTTTGGAAAAATAATAATTTTTGATCAGTACAAAAAAGTATTATACAATAAGAAATGTGTCAAAATAATTTAGGTAATGATATATCTATTTACACTAATTTCTATAAATAGTGTAGAGATTGATTTTATTTCCATCCCCACAAAACAAAATTATAAGTTTAATTTCAATAATACAAAAAATGGACTACCTGTTTTCAAGTAGTCCATTTCTATTTTTATATAGATTCTATTTATTTCTCCCCCTTTTTTGGATTATATTTCATTGCTTGCATAATAAGTTTGTCAAAATCAGATAATTCCCTTTCCTGTGGTGGTTCTTCTATCATATTGAATCTTTCAAGTATTAAGTATTTTGCAATATCTTCTAATATGAAATGTGGAAGTTTACCAAGAACCTCTTTTAGGTTGTATGAGTCTATTTCATTGGTTTTATCATCAATTATAATATGGGGTTCTATCTTGGTTTTCACACTTTCTTTCAAATAAGGTATGATTTTTTCATCCACCATTACCTTACCATTGCTTAATAGATATATTGGAATCTCTTTTTTGGCAAGTGTAACTTTTACAATGATAGTATTTTTTATCTTATTATCCATTATGAGCAATTAATTGTTTATAAGGTAAATAATTGTTGGAAACATTACACAATAAGTGTGCAAACCTCACTGTTTCATTTGCAAAATTACGAGTATTATACCTAAATACAAACTCATCAATGTAAAATTGCAAATGTTCTTTGGAAACAAAATGATAAATTCCTAAAATTCCTCTCTTTAACAAAGACCAAAACCCTTCAATTGTATTTGTATAAACATCTCCCTTAACAAATTCCTTTGCACCATGTTTTACATACAAATGTTTATAGAATTTATTGATATTGTTATATCCCAACCATTCATCAGTGTAAACAGTTGCACCTTCCTTAATGGTTTTAATCATTTCAGAAGTTAAATGTTCAGATCCATTTGATTTCACTTTCTTAGCAACTAACTTGCCACCTCTTTGTACCATACCAAAGACAGGAGTTTTAGTTTTACAACTTCTACCTTGAGTACCTTTTGTTTTTTTATTTGCATGTTTATTTTTCTCTGCACCACCTATATATGTTTCATCATTTTCCACTTTATTATCAAGGATATGGTTATTCTCAAAGCCATAGCATTTTCTAATTCTATGTAACATAAACCAAGCAGTCTTTTGTGTTACATCAATATCCTTTGCTAATTGATGAGATGAGATACCTTTTTTATGTGAACAAATCAACCAAATAGCCATAAACCACTTTTGCAGAGATATTTTGGTAGAATCAAACATTGTATTGGTTTTCACATTGAAATATAGACCTGTGTTTTTGCATCTATATTTATTGTTTGCACATTTATAAACTTTTGATGTTGGATCAAAGGGAGAAACAGGGTTTCCATTCCAAATTAGTTTTTCAAGATATTCAATACAAGTTTGTTCTTCTTCAAAGACTTTTCCCAACTCAAAAAGTGAATTAAACTGCAAACCTAACATAATCAATTGTTTTATTGTTTCTTAATTACCTCACAAAGGTAAGAATAATATTACACTAAAACAAATATATTGATGTGAAATATTGCTCATTTCTAGGGATTTTTAACAAAAAAATAAGGTATTCTCAGATGAGTACACTAAAGTATCCTAATAAGGTACCTTATTTTACTATTGATTATAATTTTGAAATTCCTATCTTTCTTAAAAAGATAAAGATATGGGATTAAATAAAGAGTTTACTTTGGATGTATCCAATAATATAAGAGAAAGTATTGTAAAAGGAATGAATATATGGTCTGATGAATTTAAAGAAAAGTTAGTGAAACATGATTTAGAAACATTTTTAGATATAATTGGAATTAATTCTTATGAATATACACACACATTTCCTGATATTATTTTGAAAATAATATCTTATGGGACAAAGAAAATTGTGGAAAATGAAGATTGGGAGGTTGTACACAAATGATTATGTGTATTCTTCAATTATAGCATCACAAAAACTTTCCAAACAACTATACTCAGAACCATAATCTATAAATATATAATCATGAGAGGTAAGATTAACTTTATAGACATAATATCCATTTATGTCTACTAATAAAACAATTTTCCAATCATTTGTATGTTTTACAATTTTATAATCATTACCAAATTTGCGATTTATATTCTTTTTTACTGCTAAGACTTTATCAAATTCAGCTTTAAATTTCTTCATTTCATCTGTAATCTCCATAATAACCATATTTTTAATATGTTAAACAATCCCACAAACATAGGTATTTTATTCCACATCAACAATATCAACCAACTTAATATCTAATGCCTGACATATCCTATACAAGGTTCCAAGGGTAGGATTTGTCCTACCCTTTTCAATTCTTATCAAATTGTTATATTCAATATCAATCTTATCTGCAAACTCCTGTAAGCCTAAATTCTTATTTTCCCTTAATTCTCTTATCCTCAATCCAATTAGCTTAAATAACTCTTCCTTATTCATAATTTTCTATCATTAATGATTGTTCAACAAAGGAAATTGTTTACATTTGCACATCAACAATCATATATGATTGTTTTAAGTTAAATTTAGATGGGAGGAAGCTGAAAATCCTAATAATAGAGTAGGCAATAATTAATAACAATGTATTTTATGAGAAAGTATTTTAACTTTGGTGTGATTGTAATGCTATTATTAGCTTTGTGTGTTAACCTATCATCTTGCTCAAAAGATGATGATGAAGGGGATAATGGTGGAGGTGGTGGTAATCCTGCCATTGAGGGTATTGTATGGGAAAAATCAGATGGTTCATCTTATTATTTCTATTTTGAGAAGGGGGAGTTCAAAGAATTATACATTACAGGAGCAGGATATACATATACTCCAAGGGGTAAATATGTGTATGATAAAATTAACTCTGTAAATAACAGTAAATTTACCCTTCATGGTGATAGCCTGAAAAGAACAATATATCATGGGAGTAGTGAAGATAATTATACAGAGTATAAAACAGAATATTATGTAAAAAGTACAGAATTCAAAACATGGAAAGATCTTGTTAATTATATCAATACAGAAAAGATCAGGAATGGTGGTTATTGGACCATTGAATAAAAGTTATGAAAGATAAAGAACAACAAAAGCAGGATGGACTTTATTGTCCAAAATGTGGGAAAAGATCTGATTTATGTACTTGTGGAAAAGAGAAAAACCTCTTAATGATAATAAATCTGTAAAATAAAGGGGTAAATTTTTAATAAAAGAATGGGTAGTCTATTAATTTAGTACTACCCATTTTTTGTATTATTCAGATAAAGAGTGTATATTTGTTTTGTAAGGTTAGAAAGGAATTTATAATTGCATTAACAATCAGTGATAACCTTGTCCAAGAAAATTGGTGTAAATAAGTATATCATTACCATAATTTATATAATGAACAGGCGATGGAATATACATTTGAAACAAAATCTTTTGTAAATAAATCAGTAATCATACCTGCAAATTCCACAAAATTTGATGGCTATTCTAAACAATTATTTGGTTTGCCGGATACTACAAATGAAAATTTTTGGATATCATTTTAATAATATTTTTCTATAATATGTATAAAATTGCGCTCTTGTTATTTTTTTGTCTTCATTATTCTTTTGTTACTAATGCTCAAATACATATTCAAGGAATAACAAAGGATGTTCATGGCGATATTATTAAATATGTTAATGTCGGATTTGAAGGAAAGGAGATAGGTACAGTGAGTAATCAAGATGGTATTTTTTCTTTAACCATCCCCGATGCTTTAGAAAATGAATTGTTGACTTTTAGTCATATCAATTATACTACTATACAACTATTTCCTGGAGAACTGAATGATAATGAAACTATTATATTGGAAGAAGCTGTAAAAGAATTACCGGAAATCATTATCAATCCTTCTAAAATAACGTCTAAATGGCTAAAGAAAGGATTTAAGATTCCGGGTAGAGCTGAGCTCAAGGGGTTAGGTGGCGATTGGGGCACTTCCTGGAAAATAAAGAAAAACTGCATATTAAAACAAATCCGGTTTGAAGTAAGCGATTGCACCTATGATAGTGTAGTTGTGCGTATTAATGTTTATGCGTTTAATAGCAATACCCAAGCGATAGGAGAAAGTTATCTGCAAAGCCCTCTGTACAGAATCATTAAGGCAAATAATAAAAATGCTGAATATTACATTGAAATATTAGATGATATTCAATTAAGTGTGTCAGAGGTTTTTGTTTCGTTTGGAGTAGTCCAATATTATGGAGAAGGCCGACTCAATTTTCCTGTCTGCTCCGGGGCCGGATATATAAGAGAAGTATGTATGGCTAAATTAGAAAAAATTTCTTTTAATCCGGGTATATCAGCTTTAGTATGTACAATTCATTGAATCTATGCGATTTATTATCCTAAAATATTTCTGCTTTTACTTTCAATAGCGGCATATTCTCAAACTATCCATTTGTCGGGAACGGTTCTCGACAAAGAAACACAAGCGTCCGTTTCAAAAGTAAGTATTTTTACCAAGGACCATAAAACCGGTACCATCTCCACTTCCAATGGAAGATTTGCACTTGAAATATCTTCATACAACACAAATACTTTTCTCTATTTCGCAAGTATTGAATATGAAACAGATAGTATTTTGATTCCTCCAACGAATACGAATGTTTCAAGAACAATATATTTATGCCCTAAAACAGATTCTTTAAAAGAAGTTTATATCATGCCCGATAGTACTTTGCTTACACTGTTACGAAAGGCTTATTCAAAAATTCCCGATAATTATCCGGATCAACCCACCCGTTATAAAGGATTTTTTCAGGAAAGTACTTCGAATGAAAAGGATAGTTTAATCGAACTGATAGAGGCCGAATTATCTGTTTACAAAGGGTAATTTGTCCGGAAAAAGCCAATTCAATAGCAACGATTTCATTTCTTCATGATACCGGAAATTGGTATTAAAACCCCAGCCATGTCCGCCTTCAGGAAAGATGTACAAGCAGGCCGGAATGTTTTTTGCTTTCAATCCCCGGTAAAACAAGATACTATTTTCGGGAATGACTACAGTATCATCGTCGCTTAAAAGCAGTAGAGTGGGAGGGGTGTTGTTCCGGATCTGCTTCTCATTAGAATAATAGTCTATTAATTGTTGGTTTGTGTCATTATTTCCCAACAAATTTTTCCTGGATCCAATATGCGGATTTTTTTCGCCATCCAATGAAATGACCGGATAAAAAAGGATTCCGAAATCCGGACGGCAAGTTTCGTCAAAATGCGTCAATAAAGTGGAAGCCAGATGTCCGCCTGCTGAAAATCCGGAAATTCCAACTTGTTGCGGGTCAATGCCCCATTCTGCAGATCGCTTGCGAATAATCCGCATGGCTTCCTGTACATCTTTCAGAGGTATGTCGTCATGACCGTTGGGTAAACGGTATTTCATTACAATTCCGGTAATTCCGTTTTGCGCATACCACAAGGCAAAGTCCCGGCCTTCGTGTTTAATGGCTTCACCGGCATACCCTCCGCCCGGACAGATTAGAATAACCTTACCGGTGTTTTTAGCCGGATCGGCGGGATATATGCACATCGAAGCAGTTGATATATTATGCAGCCAGAAATTATTGTCATTTTTTTCCGGATCGGTAATTCCATTACTTTCAGCAGCCCCATCCGGCCAAATCGGAATTTCTATACCGGATTGAGAAAATACATTAGAGATGGAGATGCAATAGCACAATATGGATAAAAATACGTTTCTGTAATTCATGATCGACTGTTTTTAAGTTAACCTCACAAAGGTATAATTTCTTTTAATTATGGTACGTTTTTTGCTTAAAATAAATCAATGATTTTGAATGAATGAACATGAAAAAGACGCTCTTGCTCTTCTTTTTTTTTATAGCACATGCCGGGATAGCTCAAACGTACGATGAAGATGTAGTAACCAAAGCCTGCGGTTGTATTTATAATTCTACAAATGACACGATTGATGCCGTGATTAACTCGTGCATGATGAAAGCATTGTTGCATTCATTGGAAGAAGAAGGAATCTCTCAGGAAAAAATATTACAGGATTATGCCGGGAAGAAAAATACGGCGCCACAAGCTGTTTTTGACGAATACCTTGAAATGCTCTATCGCAATTGTTTTGCCATACAATCTTTGATTGAAAAGAAAGAAAAACGCTTTTATACCCTGTCGCATTCGGCAGATGCCAACCGTTATTATCTCGAAGGTGTTGATCATGTAAGACAAGATAGTATGTCGTTGGCCATCGCTTCTTTCAATAAAGCGCTGACTTATGATAGCCTGTTTGTCGTAGCCCTCGATAGTGCAGGCGTAATGTATGCTAATGACCATGCGTTGGGCGCAGCAATCGAATATTTCCGGCGGTCGTTGCATATTTTCCCCGAAGGTTATACCGCGTTGGTGAATCTGGCGAAATGTTATTTATTGAATGGCGAAGATCAGCAGGCTTTTAAAACGTATGCCAACGTAATTAAGTATTATGCAAAGAAACCGGAAGGATATTTCGGAATGGGTTGCATCAGTTATTTGAATGAGGATTATCCGACGACGGTGCGTTTGATGAAATACGCTTATGATCTTTATGCAGAGAAAAATCCCAATCGGGCTTATGAATGTAAAGAGTATTTGAAGAGCGCTTATTATTACATGAAAGAAACCGGTAAAGATTCTCTTTTTATAGCCATTGCAGGAGAGGAATTTATTCCGCCGCTGTATCAACCTGCACAATTTGACCAATTGCGCGACATGGAATTAAAGAACGAGATTGATTGTCGTTTGATGCAACCTCAGATTGTGATTTGTGCCGATTATATTTTATCTACCCCTGTCAACGCAGCGGATAAGAACAGAGCTTATGCGATAGCGGCTGTAAAACGCTGGATGCAGGCGACGCCCGATTACAAATACCATGTTGAAAAAAATGTTGCCAAAATCTTGGATAAAGAAGGTAATGTGATGTCGGTATTTGTTGCTGCGATGACCAAATTCAGTATAGAAAATCCCACAAAAGGAAACGATAAGCAAGCAGTTGCCTGGTATGCCTGGAATACAGTGCTGGATTATGCGTTTAATCCGGCGAATAATATTAAATTGACCGGCGAATTTAAAAAAATGATGAAGGCCAAAAAAAATGGGACGCTCGCCAAAATACTAAATGTTGAGCAACAAAATTGAACACTTCCTTTGTCGGATAATTGAAGAAAATAATTGTATATTTGTGCCTTGATTCTGACTAACTCATTAAACTAATATGGTTTCTCATGTAGATAATGTGTGGATTAATGCCACAACTTATCATGATTTTGAAATTATATCCAAAATCAAATGAATGGTTCTGTAATTTTAATCATCCTCCTGTCTTATTTTTCTCTTTTATTATTCATTTCCTGGATCATAGGGAAACGGCATTCCGAAAATGCTGCATTTTATTTAGGAAATAAACAATCTCCCTGGTATATCGTTGCCATCGGCATGATTGGTTCTTCTTTGTCGGGCGTCACATTTGTTTCAGTTCCGGGCATGGTGCGCGGTTTTGATATGACTTATATGCAAATGGTACTCGGATTTTTACTGGGCTATATCGTCATCGCCTTTGTATTGTTGCCTTTATATTACCGGTTGAATCTTACCAGTATATACGGATATTTGGGAGAACGAATCGGGAAGCGGGCATATAAAACCGGCTCCTCGTTTTTCTTGTTGTCCCGTACCATTGGCGCGGCAGCGCGGCTGTATGTTGCAGTGATGATATTGCAGACTTATGTTTTCAGTACATGGCATATCCCCTTTGTTGTAACGGCGGCTGTGTTTTTGGGAATGATCTGGTTATATACATTCCGCAGCGGTGTGCGGACGATTATTTGGACGGACTTGTTGCAAACAATTTGTTTGTTGACGGCATTGATTCTGATTATCTGGCAGGTAGCAGATAAAATGAACCTGGATTTGGCCGGCGTTATTGATACCGTAAAACAAAGTCCTCATTCCCGGATGTTTGTTTTTGATGATTGGGTTTCCCGGCAGAATTTTTTCAAACAATTTCTGAGTGGAGTATTTGTAACATTAGCAATGACCGGAGTC
The DNA here is from genome assembly GCA_031553835.1 of Bacteroidales bacterium. Lineage (GTDB taxonomy): Bacteria > Bacteroidota > Bacteroidia > Bacteroidales > Azobacteroidaceae > JAVBKX01. The sequence continues at coordinate 5,638 of JAVBKX010000001.1, read as the reverse complement.
GATCAGGAAATGATGCAAAAAAACTTGTCGTGTCGGGATTTGAAATCAGCGCAGAAAAATGTATGTTGGTATAGTTGTGCATTTGTACCGGTCAATTTTCTGTTTTTATGTTTAGGAGTTTTATTACTTGTATTTTCTACTCAAAATAGTATAGAACTGCCTCCGTTGGCCGACGATATTTTGCCGATGTTGTTGACGCAATCTCATTTTGGAAATGCCGCGTTGATTTTTTTTATCGTCGGAGTCATCGCTGTCACTTTTGCCAGTGCAGATTCAGCATTAACAGGCCTTACCACTTCTGTTTGTGTTGATTTGCTGGATACATCCCGTTATCCGGAAGCCAAAGCCAGGAAAATCCGTATCCGGGTACATTTGTTGATTTCAGTATTTTTTATTTTAATCATGTTGTTGTTTCGTGCTGCCAATAATTCCAGCATTATCGATGCTATCTACATGATTGCATCTTATACATACGGCCCCTTATTGGGTCTTTTCGCATTTGGATTATTGACAAAAAAAAACACGGACGATCGTTGGGTTCCGTACATTTGTCTGGCTGCTCCTGTTATTTGTTTTTTACTTAGTTATGGGTGTAAGCAACAGTTCGGATACACCTTTGGGTATGAGACATTGATCATCAATGCCGGATTAGTGGTGTTGGGACTTTATCTCTTATCCTTACCAAGCCATAAACACTCTGTATAAAGCCTGCATTTTTTACCCTTCATCCTGTCGCTTTTATTTGAAAGCCTCTTTGACAATATTTTGCATTTCCACATAATGTATTTCCATATCCTTGAGTAATTTTAATTGCGCTTTCGTTCGCTGTAGGTTGTGTTCAGGATAATGTATTTTAGATTTTCATCGATTTGATTTAACCGATTGAATAACAAATATTTCTTTATCCTCGTTGAGCGAAATCAGAAGGCTTCACTCAACGGACGAATGCCATTCATCTGCGCTGAACAGGGGACCAAAACACAAACTTGCTGACTGATAAATTATTTCTTATTAAGTCCAATAAGTTTAATTAAATTTTCTTCTTCTTTTCCTGCAAAATGCAAGTTCTGTATATCCCTGTATTCAATCAAATTATATCCATTTTGCAGTCCATCATTAGAATATGTTTCAATAAGAAAATATTCATTGTCTTCTCCAACAATGTAGCCAGTAAGATAATCCTCATATATAAGTTTTATCGTTAACAAAATCTTATTTTTTTGACACATAGATGATATTGATATAATACCATCCTTACTTTCTTTCTTAAATCTCTTACTTTGTTTCTTATTAATTAATTCATTTTGTTTAATAAGAAAGCTTAAATTATTTAAATAAATAGATTCTTTTTCAATCTTAAAAATGTCAACTAACCGAATTAAAAGATACCCATCTTTTTCTCCATTTTCATCAAAGGAATATAAAAGAATGGAATCATCAAACAGGTCAACGACATAACCTACATAAAATTTATCTATCTCATTTTTATTGTCATAAATAGATAAAAGAGAGTTCTTCTTTTTACTATCATCAAAAAAATCTTTTAATAAATTCATTGTCTTCATTGTTTTGGACGTTTATTAGGATTAGTAGGGGGAATATATTTCTGGTTTTTTTGACCCTTTTGCTGATTTTGAAACTGCACATATTGTTTCTCTTTCTTTATCCCCGTTGAGCGAAATCAGAAGACTTCGCTCAACGGACGAATACCATTAATCTGCGCTGAACAGGGGACCGAAACACAGTATCTTGCTCATCTTATACTATCAGAACAAAGGAGAGGAATCAACCCTAACATTCGATAACTATTTTTGAAGCTACTATATGTCATGTTTTTTACTTCCATTATTTTTACATTAATGTTACCTATTTGTCTATAATCCTCTCTTTCTTCTGTATAAGAATTAGATGGCAAGAAAATAAATAAACTATCCGGATCTTGTTTTTTATAATATAGGCCACACCTATTATCCAAGACAATATCTTTTTCTTGATCAATGGGTATATTATGACTTGCAAAGTCGACCGTTGAGATGACTGTGTGAAAGTGCTGTCCTCCTAATCCCCATCTTCTTGATGTGATAAAGATAGTTTGATCCACCCTCTTAAATTCTATAGCTATAGAATGTTCCTTCGCTCTTAAAGTTTCATCAAAGGTGCTTAAAGCATTATAAATACGAATAAGAAAAAACATAATCCCAATGGAAAATAATATTCCACATCCGATTTTTATTTTATCTCTTTTTTCCATAATCCCACCCCCTTTTACTCATTCGATATTGATAAGGAATTTCTCCCCACATAGGAGCTCGATATCTAGAGTCATACTTACTCCATAAGTCGCCACCAAATAAAACAATACCGATCTTTTGTGTTGTTGTTAACATCCGCTTATCAATTTCTGCCAAATGTAATGCCCCTGCTAATTGTTGGAATGTAGTAAAAGAAATACCAACGCCTAAAAAGGTACCTGTCGAAGCATTGTAGCCTGCTAGATAATTCCCAGCAGACCGGGAAGAAGCATATTTCCCATTCAATAAACCTCCTGTATTTACATACTGTCTTTTTATATCAAATTTACCTCCCCCTCCTGATTCAGCTGCAATTTCCTGCAGATTCATGTTTGTAGATTCTGCATGCAGTTTTTCTATTACGGGGTCAAATGATTTTCCAAATTGGATCGTAAAACCTCCCATTGAGCCATCTGCATTTGGTTCTGCATAAAGAGGAGAAAATTCATCCCAATACTCCGTTTCTCCCATTCTTACACCTCCGTCGGCAGACAATTGACTACCATCGTATGATGAAGCACTAATATTATGCTTGTAAACACCCATGTCGTCATTATTGTAAACAGCAACTACATGACCCAAAGAGTCTGTATGTGTTGATCTTCCGTCCGGGTCAATATAATTCACCGGATTGTTTAAACACTGCACATACGGGCTTATATCATAATACTTCTCTGCCAACGGATCCTGTGTCGGCGTCATCGGTAAATCACTTCCGAAAAACCTTGCGCCCTGGTAGTACTGGTTCAACCCGTACATCATCTCATATTCTTTGCCCTGGAACTTGTAGGGCTGTGTACCCGGACTATAAATACCCGGACTGCTACTTCCTCCATAGAGCTGCTCACCAAAAGGCAATCCCGATGGATAATAATTCGTCGCCTGGACAATGGCTTGGGAGGTAGGCGTATATCCGCTACCCGACCATTTTGTCACCGTCCGGTTATTACCCAAATGGTCTTTCAGGTAATAATAGTATTCATATTTGGTCGTTTTCGTCAGGTAACCCTCCGGGTGAAGGATCCGTTTCAATTTTCCATCCTCATAAATAATGTGGCCGCAATAATCTGTCGTCATAGTCATCAAATTACTTGCAGGCTGGGAAGCAACCGAAGTGGAACCCAACTCCACATTGACAGTCGTTTTCAATGTCGTATATTTCACCCGCCGTTGTACACCCAGGGCATCGTAGCTGTAATCGATACTGTGGCCGTTCTTAAACTGAATATGTTTGGGTAGGTTCAATGGGGTATAATATACTGTCCCCATCACGCCCCGATTCCACGGAATTTGTAATTTCGTCGTTTCCTTATTGGTAATTTGTAATTCCGCAGTCTTCTTTTGGGCAATTGGTAATCGCCTTATATTCCAGACTCCATATTTCAATTCTTTTATAATCATTTACCTTTTCACTTTGCTTCTTAATCAATTTTTGCATGGGAGTTGAAAACTCCTATCTTTTCGAACGGAGATATAATCTCCGCTCAACGGTGGAAAAGTACAACTAACAATATATGGATGCAAAATTTCATATTTATCTGTCAAATGACTTATTACAAGACAACGGCCTTGTTTTTTGAATGAAATTCTTCTATCTTTCAAATTTTTTGTAATACTAAAACATAACTTTAATATTCGTTACAATTTAATTTCGAAAGTTTATCATAATCAATCCCCACATTGGTTGCCATTTTTTTGTATTTCAATAAATCGCTTTTACAATAATAATCTTGAAAATCTACAATTCCTACGATTTTTTCATCAGTCGATCTATTAAATATATAACACATTAATCTTTGAATTTTTAGTTATAAATTAGAATAATAGTTACTGTAAAAACATAATACAGATAACAATAAAAAAAGAAAATGTAACAAAAACTACAGTAATAATATGAAAAATTAAAAGCAATGGATTAAACTCATATTTGATTTTTCTTGAAGCATCAACCACTCTTGTTTTACATACAATATCTCCCAATCTTTTCCCAGGATTATTTATCATATAGAGTGCGTCGATTGGTTGCATTAAAGCTATCATATTCCTTATGATAAGACTTCGCAAACTCGCAGCTTTTCCTTTTTCCGTGATAATTTGCAATTTTAACATCTTTTTTCCGATACTTTGCCCATTAATGACATCTTTACAAAAGAATAAACTATAAACGATAGCTATAGTTAAGCTATATATACAAAGAAAATTTTTATCTACAACAATCATGAATATAATTAAAATTAATATACCTAATACTCCTAATATAATTATATCTACGAGTAATGCCTTCAATCTTTTTTTTGCCAGTGCACTCATTCTATTCTGTAGTTAATAAATCATGTAAAGCCTTTGCTGCTTTTTCTGTATCGATACTTAATTCAACACCAAATCCAAGTGCTACTTGAACTTTCATATCTGCAGCTTTCACTCCAGTTTCTGTTGTCGTGATAGATTGATTTGTAGCTTGATCCGTTTCTGTTGTTTCTGTTTGATAGCTTTCAAATACTGAAACTCCTACTGAAATACTATTTTCTGTAATTGTAGATTGCCCTGTATCTGTTACAGTCGTCCCCGTACTAAACGAAACTATACCAACATTAACATCAACACCTTGACTTACTTGTGGAGTATTTTCATTTGGAGTAAAGGTTCCATTTCTAACTCCAACCAGATCAACAGATCCGGCATTAATATCAACTCCAACTTTAGCAACAGAAACATCAACATTTGCAGACACTTGAAGTCCCACTGATGCAACAGCAGTAGAAGCTCTATACAAATTTTTAGCAAATTGTACCCAATGTGCCGGATTTTTAATATTTTTCCCATCCGGATCCACATATCTTATCGGATTATTTCCATATTGTACATACGGACTGGTATCATAATACTTCTCCAACCTCGGATCCTGTGTCGGCGTAATCGGCAAATCACTCCCGAACAATCTAAAACCCTGGTAGTACTGGTTCAACCCATACATCGTCTCGTATTCCTTGCCCCCGAACTTGTAAGGCTGGGCAGAGGGGTTAAACACACCGGGACTGTAACTACCACCACAATTCTGTTCGCCATAAGGCAATCCAGAGGGGTAATAATTCGTCGCCTGCAGTATCGTTTGAGAGCTTGGTGTATAACCACTACCTGTCCATTTCGTGACCACCCGGTTATTCCCCAAATGGTCTTTCAGGTAATAATAGTAATCGTATTTCGTCGTTTTAGTAAGGTAACCCTCCCGATGAAGGATTCGTTTCAATTTCCCATTTTCATAAATGATATGACCGCAATAGTCTGTCTCCGTGATCAGCTGGCTACCCGCTGGCTGGGCTGGAATCGTGGTGGTGCCTAAATCCACA
>JAVBKX010000011.1:0-11424 GCA_031553835.1 Bacteroidales bacterium | reverse complement strand
AACTTTTGAAATCTCGCCTAATATATGACTGGAAAGAAATACAGTTGACCCATTGGCGACAAGTTCTTTCAGTAATTCCCGCACTTCTACGATTCCTTCGGGGTCTAAACCGTTAATCGGTTCGTCCAAAATCAGCAATTTAGGTTGGTGCATAAGGGCTTTAGCCAATCCCAAACGCTGTCTGTTTCCCAATGAGAGATGCTTTGCTTTTGTGTCGGCATAATTTCTCAATTTCAGCTTATCAATAATAGTATCTATTAACTTGGGGGTTTTCAGATGCCTAAGTTGGTAGTACACCTTTAAATTTTCTGCCACAGAAAGATTCGGGTAGGCGTATGGTGTTTCGACCAAATACCCTATATCGTTCCATTGGTTGAAATTCGGGCTTAATTTTTTTTCGAAAAGATGGACATTTCCGCTACCGGCTTTAATCATTCCCAGTAAAATCCGAATCAATGTCGTTTTTCCCGCGCCGTTCAGCCCAAGAAAACCGTAAATCTCACCTTCGTTTACGCGGATGGATATATCGTCTAACGCAGTAGTCGTGCCGAAATGTTTTGTTATATTATCGGTTTGTATTATTGTAATCATTTAGAAGCTTTTTTACGATTTTTAAAATATCGGATCGATATCTGTATCAGAATTGTCAACACAATAACTCCCGCCATAAATGCTTCAATGAGCATTAATCCAACAAAAGGCAGTCCATCTTTAATTCCATTTTGTGTCATATTATGTGACATGATTTTTGCACAGATGAAATACGTCGCACATAGCAGCAAAATACTTATTACGCAAACAAGCCAAAATTTCATTTTTCGACTAACAGGAATGAAATTACTCCCGAATAAAATTTGAAAAAACAACGGTATTGCAAAAATTGCAAAAAATAAAATTTTTCCAACTATTTCCATATTAATAAAAATTAATCTGCCTCATTAAAATTTTAAATCAACGCCAGCCATAACAACCATGCCGGGCATAGGGAACCCGTAATTTATTTCGTAATCCGTATGGGTGAGATTTTCGCCATTGATGAATACGGATGCCCATTGAGTGGCTCGATAAGAGGCTTGGGCGCCTAATAATCCATAATATTCTTTTACCGGCTTAGGTTCGACAAGGGTATATAATCCGCCTACATATTGGAAGCCGGAGGATAGGGAGACGCGATCGATTTTCCAGTTGATATTCATAAACGCCTGATGTTGGGGTGCGCCTGCCAGTGGAGTATCCATATCTAAGAAGCTGTAATTGCCGCTTAATTTTAATGTCGGTAAAAGGCGATATACCATAGAGAAATCAATGCCACGATTGAGAAACTCGCCGCTATTGATGTTTTTCGGACGTTTATCTACTATCGTAGTGACGATCATATTTTTTCCTTCAGCTAAATAAGCGGTGAGTTCGAAATGTATTTTTCCGTCCATCAGATCCTGCAGATAGGAAATATCATAATTGTACATATATTCGGGTTTCAAATCAGGGTTCGCCATATTATTCATATACAATTCCCTGATATTCGGACTGCGGAAGCCTTTGGACAGGGTAGTTTTCAAAATGGAATTTTTTGTAATGGCATAAGAAATTCCGGCTTGCGGAACCCATTCGTTGCCATATTCTTCGTTCATTTCCAATCGAACGCCGGCATTGACTGTAAATTTGTTGCAGAATGTTTGTTGCGAGAGTGCATATACGGCCAATTCATTTACTTTTCTATCAATGAGATCAAAGTCGGGTTTGTTGTCGATAGAATCATTCCAGGCATGCCCTCCCCATGATTTGAAATCAATGCCGGTGGTAATTAAATTATCGGAAAACAAATGGAATGATTCGTATGCTGTGACGCCGGCATTGAAATCATTGGAATGGAAAATGCAGGGTAGGGGAGCTTGCTCCGGTGTGTGCCCATAGTTAACTTCGTGTAGTCCGGTATTATAAAATCCCTGAATGGCGCCGCTTATTTTTTCATAATGATTTTCTACTGAAATGGAATAAGTACCTCGCAATACATCCGCCCAACTATCGTACAGGGGAGTGTTCACCGGGCCGGGGTTGGTTGTTTTGAATTTAGCAAGAATCGTATTGCTTGAAATATTCCACTCTTTAGAAAGATCATAGCCTAATTTCAGAAAACCGTTGGTAATATGGAAATCAGAATGATCACGTTGTCCGTCTGTCCGGTCGTGATTTAACGACAGGTAAGCGTTGAATTTATCTTTTTTCAAACTTCCGTTGGCCATGTATTTTTGGGTGTTGTAAGAACCGAATAAAATTCTTCCGTTACCATGCAGTCCGTTTTGATTTGCTTTTCGGGTAATGATGTTGATGGCACCTCCCATTGCATTCGAGCCATACAACAAGGACGCCGGGCCTCTTAATACTTCCACTTGCTGGGCATCCGAAGCCACATAAGTATCCGGAATGTGATGTCCGAAGATGCCTGCCCATTGTGGTTGCCCGTCAAATAGCATCAACACTTTATTCCCTCCGCCGATTCCATGTATGTTGACAGTGCCGGCGGCCCCGGTAGCTACGCCAAAACCGGTAATACCCCGCTCGGTCACAAATAAGCCGGGAATACGTTCAGATAAAATCGGTAAAATCGCTGATTCTGCGCTTGCATCCAGTTCTTCACGGGTGACGACTGATATGGTGGCCGGAACCAAATTGCGGTTAACAGATGTTTTTGTTCCGCTTACTACCGTAACTTCCTGCAAGGGAATGGTGTCTTGTACTGATTGTTCCTGAGCCTGTAGAGTTCCTGTCAAAAGTATGAGGATCGAAATAATTAACCAATTTTTACACATAGAATATTTTGATTTGCAGCAAATTCATCCAATACATTGGATACTGATTTAACAAATTGATTTTCCGATCCCAGATTTAAATTGAGAATGCCATGACCGCCTCCTCCTGCAATTATGTCAATGTAAATACAATCATCTTTGAGTTTAAATATCACCATATCTATTTGCCCCGACATCGTTCGTAAGTGAAAACTTTCATTCACTAAAATACTCATGTCGGCAGAGTGGTTTTCATATTCGAATTTCACTTTATCGATAACAAAATTTACCGCCTGATCTAAATTTTGAGTGTGAAGTTGCAAAGATTTGAGTTGCATCTGTTGTTTATTTAATTGGATGGCCAAAATTACATTTTTTTTTATAATAATTACCGGAGATCCCTATACTGATTTGGATATATGGATCTCCGGCATTAAAAAAACGTCTTTTGGATAGTATTTGCAGAATATTAATTTGCAATCACATCTTCTTCGATCGGATCGACAGTTTGATTCAGCCATCCTACAACTGCCTGCGTCAACCCCACGTTTCCTCCTTTTTTAAGCGTAAGTGTTAATATCAGGCGCTTCCCGCTTTGAAGACTTGTAATAGTTGCCGGTACTTTATAGGTATAGGTTTTTCCATCCAGAGTGATTTGTATCCAGTCTGCGCCTGTTGTTAAATTCTGTGGTGCCACAAGAAATACCCCTCCTCCGGTTTTTACAGGATAAGCGCTGGTACCGGAAGCTCCTGAAATGTCAACCGCTCCTGTAAGCAGGTTTACTTTGGCTGAGGATTTCATATTGAGCAGGCTGATATCCGCACTCGTTACGTCACCGACTTCAGTTACATTACCGCCAAGTTGTATCATTAATTGATGCATCACATGATTGAAGTTAAGGCTTACATTGGTTCCCTTACTGGCTGTTACGGGAGCCGCTACCAGTAAATCGGGATTTAGAGCCGAAGCAGCGTTGAAGATATAAGTTGTAGGATCTGTAATCGTACCGGCAATCTGAGGATAGTAGGCGTAAAAAGTTACCGGAACTGTTTCGCTCAGGTTACTCCAATAAAGGATCGTACTCCCTACAGTATAAGTGCTATTATCTAACACGCGGATTCCGCTTGCATCGGCAAACATTCCCCATACGTCGCCATCTTCAAAATTACCGAGACCGGTATAATCATCGATATTCGCCCTTAAAGAAGTACCTGACTGATTAATCGAACTGTTGATTTGTACGACATCCGGGCCGTTTATTCCTTCATCTTCGTTCGAACAGGCTGTCAATCCTAATGTTACAATCAGAAGAGCAGCGGCTAATAAATTTTTTGTTTTCATCGCTTTTGTATTTATAATTAGTAATGGAAATTTGTGTTATTCTTGTTCTTCGGCATCGCCTGCTATTGTATCCTGGGAATCCCATCCTGTGATAGTTGTTTGGTAATCGACTCCTGATAGAATTTTGAGGTTTCCTTGCAAAATAACCGGTTGATGTTTTCCTCTGTTAAAATTGATAAGTTGATTGCTTATATTGGAAACAATTTGCTGTCGGGTCTCATTTTTATAAGTTATATTTAGCGTTAATTTTTGAGCTTCGGAAGTTAATCCGATCAATCGTACAGAGCTTGTCAACTTGTCATTATTGCGGGTGAACACGGGAATAACGCTTAGCCCGGTTCCTGAATAAGTGTCGGTTTTCATATCCATCGCATTGGCAATTCCGCTCAATGACGCTGTTATCGATACGATATCATTCGGATCTCCTTCAGTAATAGACAGAGTTATGTTCAGCAAATGAATTTGTTGCTGCATTACGATGGTTATGTCTTTTTCTTTATCGTTTTCAAACATTATATCCGATGTGTGAGAAAATATCCATCCGGGTTGGTTATCCACGATTCCATTTGTGGTGACAATAGTCGCTTTCCAGTTATCAACCTTTATCTTATCAGCAGGATTAAAAATGAATACCGAATAAGTGCCCGCATTTAATCCGGAAAGTGTATTCACCGCAGTCTGATAGGTGAGGGTCTGGTTATTAATCATTACCTTATAATCGGAAGGAATTTCAACGCCATCCGTGCGATTAGACCAATCCATATTCAATGTTATTCTGGGAGGATCAACAAGTTCTTCCTTGATACAGGATGAAGTAAGGAATATTATGATGACCAATGCAACCGGACAGAGGATATTGTATTTTGCTTTCATATCTTTGTATATAGTATTAATCAATTTATTTTCCATACAAAAGTGGCATTTGCTCCTATTGGTCCCCAATATCCATTGGAAGTTTTTGAGCCGTTCCGTACATTGACGCCGTTTATCCGTGTATATTTTTCTTTGTCGTATAAATACAGATAACCGATAGACAGCCCTAAGTCAACCAATATATTTTTCCCGAATTCAAATTGATGACCCAACGTGAAACCTCCTCCCATAAAATTGCCTTGCTTTCCTGTAAAATTATAATCGCCCATGGTGTATTTTCCGCCTATATACGAACCCTTTTCATTTCCGGTGTAATATCGGATTTGAGGTGAAACATTCCATATACACCAATATTCATTGGCAGTGTTGAGATTCCAATGTGCATAAGCGCCATCGATAAGCAGTCCGATATGATCAGAAGTTTTGTATTCGATTCCCAGACTGGGTACTAAACAGAGCCAGGAGATGGAATTGGTGCGAAGATTCACGCTTCCCTTTGGAAAATAAGTGGGTAAGGTTTGCTGTATGTCCTGGGCAATGACAATACTACCTAACAGTAGCAGATAGAATAATAGTCCGATCTTTTTTGTTTTCATACTAAAGAATTAATTAAACACAAAGGTTACAAAGACACACAGGTCTTGTCAAATGTAAACAGGATGAAAAAAATGGGAGTGGTTTTAACAACAAAAATATTGTTGTTTTGACAACGATAATGTTAAATTACTTGTAATTAGTGTTTTAAATTTGTGTTTTTCCAGGATGAAGGAGAAGATCCTGTAGATTTTATAAATTGGCGAGTGAAATTACTTTTGTCACTAAAACCAACCATCTGACCGATTTTATTAATAGGAAGCATGGGATTGGTCAGCATCAATTGTTTGGCTTCCTCTATGCGCAACTGATTGATCCATCCCCTGAATGTTTGCAGTTCATAAGTATTAATGTAATTGGAAAGATATGTCCGGTTTGTATTTAGTTGATTTGCAACTTGTTCTATCGTGATGTCTGCCAACAAATAATTCTTGTTTTTGATCCATTGTTCAATGAGAAACTCCAAGTCTCTAAAAGAAGCCGACCGGTTGCTGATATTGTCTTTCTTTCTGTATTCGACAGACTTAATGTCGATCGGTATTGTAAGTGGATATTTGAATCCATAATTGATAAGCTGAAATCCATAATACGCATAAAAAGGAATAACAAATATTTTGAAAAAAATAAAAACAATACTGGGACTAAGTATGGCAATCAATGCCAGGATACCAACCAACAGGGCATAATAGAAAGAAAAATTGACCCATTGCAACCTTTTCCATTCCTGTTCGGAAAAATAATTATCCATTTGTTGTTTATATTCCTTAAATGTGTTGTAGAATAAAACAGTATATTTAAATAAAATAAATACATAATAGAGAACAAAAATTCCCTGAAATATGCGAAGTATCCAAACAGGAAAAGCAAAATAACTAATCCAGGTTAAGCAACTGAAGATGCAGACCGGAATGAGTTCATGCTTCAATTTTTGTTTAACGGAAAAACGCAGATTGATTAAAGACAAAGATGAATAAGTAAAAGATAGAGCTAAGAGCGGAGAAATGGTCAAGATGATCGTATGCACCATATTGATGTCCGGTTTTACATCCGACGGACGTAAAAATTCTCCGATCATAGATAATGCTAAGAGTAAATAGGCTACACCCATCACGATACGCGCAATACGATAATTTTTGAGTTCCTTGATTTTTGGAATTGATAATAATAGAAAACAACTTCCGACTACCAATCCGATCGATATCAGTAACAGTGACAATATATAATTCAACCGTTCTAAATCCATAATTCATCAAGAAATTAGGTGATTGATCTTTGACGTTCTCCATATTTTAGGACTCAGTCCTGTATGTTTTGTAAAAATTCTTCCAAAATTGCTCTTGTCGCTGAATCCTGCCATTTCTGAAATTTCGGCAATAGGCACATCAGGATATTGCAACAACAGGTTTTTGGCTTCCTCGATCCTCAATCCGCTAATCCATTCTTTAAAAGTTATCCGGAGACACGAATTGATATATCCGGATAAATAGCTGCGATTGGTTCCGAGCTGTGAAGCAACATTTTCGATATTAATATTGTGGTATAGAAATTTTTTCTCAACAATCCATTGTTCTGTATCCTGTTTTAATGAAAAAAAATGATGGAAAGTAGAAATATCTCCGGTTTTTTCTTGCACCTCTTTATTATCGGCCATAACAGTTTCGATGTGCTGAAATGAATAAGCATAATTGATGAATTGAATGCCATAATAACTATAAAAACCTATGATAATCAAAGAAAAAATGATTCCGGCGGTATGGGAGAAAAAGAGGGTCACGAATAATGCCAGAATTCCGATTATCAATGCCATATAAAAAGAAATATAGATCCAATGAAAACGTTTAGCCTCCTGGCCGGCGTAAAAATTTTCCATTTTCCGGATATATTGATTGTAATTTCCATGAAATAAAAGAGTGTACCGGATTAAAGCAGAGATATAATAAACAATGAAAATATAAAACAAAAAGTCTATATATATTGCCAATGAGGTTGAAAGAACAACAGGTGTTAATATACAAAATAAAATAATTGGGATTGATTCTAAAAGGATATTCTGTTTTGTGGCAAAATGGAGATTAATCAGTGTAATATTAGTATATGTAAATAAAAAAGACTGGAGCAGGCATGCCAGTAAAGCGATCATCCTGGTCGATCGAACATCCATCATTTCCGGAAGAGTACAGAGTTCTATAATGTTCATGAGTCCCAGGCTCAGATAAGCACAAGCCATGACATAACGGGCTACCCTGTAATTATGAAGATGCGATGTTTGGGGAATTGATAAAATGCTGAAAAACAGACAGAATAAAAAAGATATTCCGATGGTAATCCAGATGGTGATTATATAGGCATCATTTGGCATAGAGTTCATTTACAGAAGTATGCAAATGTAGTCAAAAAATACATTTAATCACGGTTTTTGTGAAAGTTTATATATTATTCCGGTTTTAAAACCACCCCGATATTCTTTTTTCCATCGATTTTAATCGTTACCGGTTTCTCAAATCTCACGTGTCTCAAAAATTCGGTTTCTTTTACAGCAAGTTGCTCATTCAAAAAGATTTCGTCAAATACCCCATCATCTGCAATATATGGATTTACTGTAAAGTAGCCGACTCCAAAAGAAGTAAGATTTTGGAAAAAATGTGTTCCCTGGCTTGGCTCGATCCGGTAATGTTCCAATCCCGATTCCACAATGACACGGGCATTTGAGATATGAGGCCATTTAACAGGTATCCCCAGCCACACATCACTTGAGCCCCAGCGGCCAGGACCGATCAAAACATAATTTTTGTCTTCTTCAACAAATTGCTTGTTCCATTTTTCAATTTCATACGCGATTTTCGGATTATTAGAGGCCATGAAATTGGTGGTTTTTACATATACCACATCAAATACATCGTTTATAATTCCATGTCCTAAAGCGTGTTTGGAATAGAGAAGACAATCCTCTTCGGAAACAATCGATAAATCTTCCTCCATCATCTCTTTACTATCTACAATCGGACGGATTTGCAATAAATAAAATGTTCCGAGATTGTCTCTTACCGGCTCGTCTTCCAGATTGACGGCAAATTCGATTTCCACCGGACGACCCATTTCTTCCTGCCCTGATTTTAATACAAAATCGAGAATCGAAGCCAAAGGGAAAACATCATTCTGCAACACACCCGCCATCGAAATTACTTTCCGGTTTGCTCCGGGATAATAACCGTCGAGCAATACCTGGTCATAATGGTCGTAAGTAGAAGAAATATATTTCAATGAACCATCTTGTTCTGCTTCTTTAACCGTTAATTTTAACAGGTTGAAAGCATCGTCAGTTGAAAATTGATCTTCTTTCAAAGCCTCAAGGTCAAGCGCGTAAAATTTGGTCTGTGTTTCTTTTAGAGCATAATCCAATGTGCTCATTTGCAGGATGCTTTTCGGATGCTTTGGAGAAAAACGCAAGGTTGTACCTCCGTCCACAATGTATTTTCCCAATCCTAATGCCACGTTGGCAATGCCGTCTTCAGGCTTCTCGTCGCCCACCGGATAAAAATTCAATGACCGGGCTACTCCCGAAATTGTAGGATAACAACGGTGATCGTATTGCCGTCCAACCATCTCTTGCAAAACAATCGCCATTTTTTCCTGATCGATCAAATTTTGAGTAGCTACCATATACGATTTACTATCTTTGAAAAATACAGAAGCATATACCGCCTTAATAGCATCACCTGTCATACTCAACATTTTATAATTATCACTCACTTTAGGTACCATGTAAGTTGAATATATTCCTGCAAAAGGTTGATAATGAGAATCTTCTAATAAACTGGAAGACCGCACGGCAATGGGCGTTTTCACTACTTCGAAAAATGCAATCAGGTCTTCTATTAATCGTTTAGGCAAACTGGCTCGAAGAAAATAACACAAGATTTGTTCATCGGGTAGATCTTGTAACGCCACTTCGTACAAATCATTGGTCTCCATAAATTCATCGAATATATCGGTACACAGCACCACAGTTTTCGGAATTTTTAATTGCGCATGTTGGAAATGAACCCCCGATTCTACCGTATGCCGTTTGATCATTTGTCCCATAAATGCCAGCCCCCGGCCTTTTCCTCCCAAAGAATCTTCCCCGATACGTGCAAAATTGGAATATTCATCAAAACGATCTTTTTGGAACACTGCTACTACTCCCGTATTCTTCATTTTGCGGTAACTGACGATCGCATCGAAAATAAGCTGACGCGCTTCATCCATATCCTTATATTCGGAAACATCAATGCCCTTTAAAAATTCTGCCACCGGAAACATCGCCCGCGAATAAAAAAAACGGGAGAAGTGATTGCGCGACAAATGGTAAGTCAACGCTTCGTCGGGTATCGAGAAAATCTTTGTTTGAAGATCCCGCAACGAACTAATGCGTGTAATTTCTTTCTTCGTTTTCGGATCAATAATAATAAAATCGCCGAAACCAAAATTATCCATAATTTCTTTCCTTAATAATTGAGGGAAAGCCTTGGAATTTTTATCGATAAAACTACATTTGAGTTCCTCCGCATAAACGCGATTATTGAGTTCCGATGAAGCATAAATAATCGGAATCACCCGGTCGTGGTTGCGAACCATTCCTCCGAATTTATATCCGGCCAGCGTATCTTTAAAACCTTTACGTGGAAACGCCATATCGCAGACAATGCCCAACATATTATTTTTATATTCTTTATATATACGCTCTGCTTCCTCATACGTTCTTGCCAGCAAAATTTTGGGTCGCCCCCGCATACGCAACATTTGTTGGTGCTCATTCAGGGCTTCTTTCGAAAATTCTTTCGATTGCTCCAATACAAATTTATATAAATGAGGAAGTGTCGATGAATAAAACCGAATAGAATCTTCCACTAACAAAATAGTTTGTACGCCAATTGAGTCCACATCATCTTTCACATTCATTTTATCTTCGATCAATTTGATAATGGCCAGCAATAATTCCGAATTTCCCAACCAACTGAATACATAATCAATCGCAGAAAGATCTTCTTGAGAAACACGTTTGGAAACTTCCCGGGAAAAAGGCGTTAACACCACAATGGGAATATCCGGATATTCTTGTTTGATTCTTCTCGCAGCCGCAAATGTATCCGAATCATCCATATTCGGCATACATATCACTAAGTCAAAATGTATTTTAGTCAATGTCGCCATTGCATCTGTTTCGCTGCTGACCTGAGTAAACCGGGGTGGGTATCGTAAACTAAGGGAAGTATATTCATTAAAAATTTGTTCATCGACCCGTCCGTCATCTTCCAACATAAAAGCATCATAACGGGTTGCGATCAATAAAACATTCAGAATCCGTTTATTCATTAAATGGGCAAAAGAAGTATCTTTAAATACTAATTGCCGCATATTAGATGTTTGTTTCATACAATAGCCTGCTTAAAGATTGGAAGCAAACGTAATGAATTTTTTTGAATTATCATAGTAGATGTTTCCTGCGTAAATAATTTTGGATACAACGAACAGACAGCCACAAGCATTACGTTCAACCCGGTCATTGTACCTTTGAGTTTTTCAGTTTTATCATTTCAGGATTTCCTTTTTCGATTTTCGCATATTTTTCACGAAAAGTTTCTTATTTTAAATCTTTGGTTTACTGGCGATTGATTTTTGTCGGAGTAAAATTCGAAAAAAAAAGGGAAAAAAGATTTGGACGGAAAGGATATAGGTTCTATCTTTGCATCCGCTTTCCGGGAAAAGGGAGTTGTGCCGGGTTCACCGGTTGAATTTTAGAAGGGATGGTCGAACGGGCAGATACTGGTGAGTTGAGGCTTCGGG
>JAVBKX010000041.1:0-158953 GCA_031553835.1 Bacteroidales bacterium | reverse complement strand
CGCATCTTCGATCATCGCCAAAGCGATACGGTCTTTCACGCTGGATGCGGGATTGAAATATTCCAATTTGCCGATGATTGTTGCCCTCAGATTGTGAAATCGATTGAAATTGGAAAGCTCCAGCAACGGAGTATTTCCTATTAAGTCTGTAAGTTTTTTTGCTATTTTTGCCATACCTGTATTTCTTAATAAATTTAAACTAGGATCGACGAACTTTTGTTCCCTATCTTTCTGATTTTCCCCGCAAATATAGATGAATTTTATAATAGAGGAATCATATAAAAATAGAATTTTGAGAAAATAATTATTACTTTTGCGCTTTGTATTGGATGCGCATCATCCTCAATCAAAAACAATCCGTTGACAATCAATAATTCTTCAAAAATATGACTAAGAACATCCCTTTTAAAGTATTTTCGGGTACAAGTTCCCGCTATTTGGCAGAAAAAATATGTAGTAGTTTGGGTTGTGAACTCGGGAAAATGAATATAGAGTATTTTGCTGACGGCGAGTTTTCCGTTTCATACGAAGAATCTATCAGGGGCTCCTATGTATTTTTGGTACAATCCACATTTCCAAGCTCAGACAATCTGATGGAATTATTGCTGATGATCGATGCAGCCAAACGCGCCTCCGCGAAATCCATCATTGCCGTCATCCCTTATTTCGGATGGGCGCGTCAGGACAGGAAAGACAAACCACGTGTCTCCATCGGCGCCAAACTGATTGCAGACTTATTGGCGGCAGCAGGAATCAATCGTCTTATTACAATGGACTTACATGCCGACCAAATACAAGGATTTTTCAATGTCCCTGTGGACCACCTTTATGGGTCTTCCATTTTTGTGGAGCATATCAAGTCTATGAGATTAGACAACCTGGTCATAGCAACTCCTGATGTCGGAGGAACTAAAAGGGCAAGCGCCTATGCCAAGCATTTGAATGCGCCCATGGTAATCTGTTATAAACAAAGAAAAAAAGCCAATGAGATTGCAGAAATGAAAGTGATCGGAGAAGTCAAAGGAATGGATGTCTTACTCGTTGACGATATGGTTGATACGGCAGGAACAATATCCAAAGCCGCCGACCTGCTGCTTGAAGAAGGGGCTAATTCCGTTCGTGCCATTGCCACGCATGCGGTCATGTCTGATCCGGCTTCCGTACGGGTCGATCAATCGGCTTTGACAGAAATCATATTTACCGATAGCATTCCTTATTGCAAAAAATGTGAAAAAGTAAAAATTCTTTCGGTTGCCGATATGTTCGCCGACGCAATCAGTCGCGTATTCAATAACCAATCAATCAGTTCCCTCTATGTAATTTAGTTTCTTTTTATACATAAAAACAGGCATATGGAAAGTTCAGTAAAAATCCATATGCCTGTTTTATTTTTTACCGGCATCAATCTTTTTTCTCAAAAATGCTGAAATTCACAGATCCGTAAACTCTTCGCTGACTGAAATAAGGCAAATCAGAGAAATTGTACTCTTTGGGATGTTCCATAATGAAAATACCCCCTTCTTTCAGCAGATTTTTATCCAGAATGATCCGGGGTATTGTTTCCAATGTTTTCAGCGCATAAGGCGGATCGGCAAATATCAGGTCAAAAGTATGGTTACAATGTTCCAGAAATTTGAATACATCCCCTTTCAAAGCAGTTAACGCTTCAGTCTTTAACTCTTTCCGTACACCTTGAATAAAATGATGGTGAGCAAAATCTTTCTCCACACAAGTCACCTGTTTACACCCACGGGAAATAAATTCGAAACTGATACTTCCTGTTCCGGCAAATAAATCCAATGCTTCGCAACCTTCCATATCTATCATATTGTTTATCACATTGAATATATTCTCCTTAGCGAAATCGGTAGTCGGCCTTGCCTTGAAATTCTTCGGAACATCAAATCGCCTGCTTTTGTATATTCCACTTATAATTCGCATAATGTCAAAGATAAATATTCAAAAGGAATCCATCTTGTATCAATTCCTGCAAAATGTCCGGCGGCAGCAATATTTACAGGGACAACATGATGTATGTATTTTTGTAACAATTCCATCAATTCTTGTTTCCGAGAAGAATTTCCTGCAACGTGTATAAAATCTTTCTGTTGATTGAAATTAAATTGTTTCCAGATAAAAAGGATGTAATAAACAGCCTCATTCATATGCTTGTATTGAAAAGAATTCGCAAATAAAAATTCCCCGGAGGAAGAATAACACAAAATATCCAGCACATCGGATTGCAGATTCAAGATCAATTTATGGGTATTTCCAAATCTACTTTTATCCTGAAAATAAACAAGTAAAGGAGAGAGATGGTGTACAAACCGAACATCGGTAAATGACCGGGAAAAGAAGTCATACACATCTTCCGGGATGGTGTGTAATATTGTTAATCCCGCTCTTTGAACTGGTTGCAATAATATTTTTCCATGAATCTCAGTAAAATTGATTTTGAAATAATCTTCTTTATCTTTTTCGTTGAAAACCACCGTGGGGACAAATGTAAAAGCCGGAGTCCGGTTGATTAGAAAAACTTTCCGGTATGTCAATGAAAAAAAATCGTTTTCATAAAAACAATCTTTAAACGCAGCAAACGCATCCGGATGATTTGTTCTGTCAATTTCATCATGAAAATAACTTCCGTCTTCAATGGGATTGTATATGGAAAAAGAATAATCCTTTGAAGATACCTCTATAGTTAAAATACATCTTTCGGGATGAGTCAAATCAAAATTTTCGGGAAATATAATCATTTTTCTGATTTAAATGTAAATTAAAACGATGTCAAAATTAAGGGATAATTTTCACATAATTAGAGTAAAAATCCATAATTATTCATTGTTTCTATCAGAAAAGGGTGGAAGTTATCGGATATAATAAGGTAAATATGAGATATTTTCGAAAAATAGTAGAATTTCCATTTTATTCAATTATCTTTGTCGCGAACTTTTGAGTACTGTAACAGATCTATTTTTTTTTCGAGTTTTTATCATTCGTTTTAACACTACCTCTGCAATACTTCTCACTGTTCGGAATTAAATTTTTTATTTACATTTTTTTTTATTTTTTAAAAATGAACATTTTTATTGCTGGTTTGAGTTACAAGGTGAATGATGCCGATTTATCAAACTTATTCGAAGAGTACGGAAATGTCACTTCTGCTAAAGTAGTGGTTGACCGTCAAACAGGAAGATCTAAAGGTTACGGTTTCGTTGAAATGGACGATGAGTCCGCCAGCAAAGCAATTGCAGAATTGAATGAAGCAGAGTTCGACGGAAGAAAAATTTCCGTATCTGAAGCTAAACCAAGAGAAGAAAGACCCGCGAGACGTTTCGACAACAACAGAGGCGGCGGTAGCAGAGGTGGATTTAACGGTGGCGGTCGCGGAAGATATTAATCCGGACTGAAACTCAGATTTATAATAAAAACAAGGTATCTACAGGTTAGATGCCTTGTTTTGTTTTAAACTTATCCTGCATACTATTTCTTCCACCACAATCTGTACGGATTTTTCGTTCATATCAATTATCAATTGGGCTTGTTCATAATACCCTTGTCTTTTTTCCAGATTTTCGGCAATGAAATCAACCAGTTCCTCCCTATTCCTATTTTTTATTAGCGGACGAGTATTTTTGCAAGCGTCTAATCTTCTAGCCAATATGGCAATAGACGCTTTCAGATAAATTGTCACTCCTGTTTGATTCATCAGATACATAGTGCCATGAAAACACGGAGCACCTCCGCCTGTAGAAATTACTATATTTTCAAAGTTTGATATTTCTTTCAATGCACTGTGTTCAATCAACCTGAAAGTATCTTCACCCTTTTCCGAAAATATTTCACTGACAGATTTCCGATATCGATTTTCTATAAATTTATCCACATCTATAAATTGCAGATCCAGCCTCCGGGCTAGTTTCTCACCAACTGTAGTCTTTCCTGACCCCATATATCCGATCAGGTATATCCTGCTCATAGGCTTATCTGAACTGTCGTTAAAATTCATCGTATGTAATTATTGACAATAACAATCCGGGTACAAATGTAGTTGATTGTCCGGGAAAAAGTGCAAATAATTTATTTGGAAAACGTTGAATCAATGGAAATCATACTAACTTTGCGACTTGAGTTATGAGTTAACAAGTAGACAAGTTAACAAGTTTGTCAGGACTTGTAACCTCTTCTAACTTCGTTTAACTCCACGTAACTTCGTTATTTATTTAATTTTCAATTCAAACAATCATGGAGTATAATTTCAACGAAATCGAAAAAAAATGGCAGGAATACTGGAAACAAAAGAGGGTATACCAGGTAACGGAAAATCAAAATAAGCCCAAATTTTATGTTTTGGATATGTTCCCTTACCCGTCCGGAGCAGGTTTGCATGTAGGACACCCGTTGGGATATATCGCTTCTGATATTTATTCCCGATACAAACGTTTGAAGGGTTTTAACGTATTGCATCCCATGGGTTATGACGCTTATGGTCTCCCGGCGGAACAATATGCCATTCAAACCGGACAACATCCAGCTATTACGACCAAGAAAAATATCGAACGCTATCGCGAACAATTGGATAAAATCGGTTTCTGCTTCGATTGGGATCGAGAAGTAAGAACTTGTGAACCTGAATATTATCATTGGACACAATGGGCGTTCGTCAAAATGTTCAATTCGTATTATTGTAATGATGCACAACAGGCTCGTCCGATTGAAGAATTGATTGAAGTTTTCAAAACTCAGGGAACAAAAGATATGAATATTGCCTGTAGTGAAGAACTTCATTTTAGCGCTGAAGAATGGAATTCAAAATCAGAAAAAAAACAACAAGAAATATTATTGAATTATCGCATTGCCTACCTGGCTGATACGATGGTGAATTGGTGTCCTGCATTAGGTACCGTACTGGCAAACGACGAGGTAAGCGAAGGGGTTTCCGTACGAGGAGGTCATCCTGTGGAACAGCGTGTAATGCGTCAATGGTGTTTGCGTGTTTCGGCCTACGCTCAACGTTTGCTTGACGGTCTGGATACGTTGGATTGGACTGATTCACTCAAAGATACACAACGGAACTGGATAGGACGGAGTGAGGGTGCGGAAATGAAATTTGCAACGAAGAATTCTGATGTCCAGCTCGAAATTTTCACTACCCGTGCCGATACCATTTTCGGTGTTACATTTATGGTATTAGCTCCCGAATCGGAATATGTTGCACAAGTGACAACTCCCGAACAGCAGGCAGAAGTAAGCGCTTACTTAGATGCCGTCAAACGTCGTACGGAACGTGAACGCATTTCCGATCGCCGTGTGACCGGTGTTTTTACGGGATCTTATGCAGTGAATCCATTCAACGGCGCGGAAATTCCTATCTGGATCTCTGATTATGTATTGGTCGGATATGGAACAGGAGCTATTATGGCCGTTCCTGCGCATGACAGTCGCGACTATGCATTCGCCAAATATTTCAATCTTCCGATCATTCCTTTGATTGAAGGCTGTGATGTTTCCGAAGAAAGTTTTGATGCCAAGGAGGGAATTATGATTAATTCCGATTTTTTGAACGGTTTAACCGTTAAAGAAGCTATTGCCAAAACAAAAGAGTATATAGAAGAAAATGAGTTAGGTAAAGTCAAAGTGAACTATCGCCTGCGGGATGCTATTTTCAGCCGGCAACGCTATTGGGGAGAACCCTTCCCTGTTTATTACAAAGACGGGATGCCATACACCGTGGATGAAAAAGACTTGCCTGTTGAACTTCCTGAAATTGATAAATTTTTGCCGACAGAAAAAGGAGAACCACCTTTGGGTAGGGCTAAAGATTGGGTATATGAAACGTATCCGTTCGAACTTTGTACGATGCCCGGATTTGCCGGCTCATCCGCCTATTATATTCGTTATGAGGATCCCAAGAACAACAAGGGATTGGTTGACAAAAATGTGAATGAATATTGGCGCAACGTCGATTTGTATATCGGAGGAACCGAACATGCTACGGGGCACTTGATTTACAGCCGTTTTTGGAACAAATTTCTGTTCGATCTCGGGGTCGTTTGCGAAGAAGAGCCTTTCAAAAAACTGATTAATCAGGGAATGATTCAGGGACGGTCGAATTTTGTTTACCGGATTAAAGACACCAATACATTCGTTTCGTTGAATTTGAAAGATCAACACGATGTGACCCCGATTCATGTGGATGTGAATATTGTTTCGAATGACATTCTCGATTTGGAAGCATTCAAGAAAAGCCGGCCTGAATATGCTACTGCCGAATTTATATTGGAAAATGGGAAATACATTTGTGGCTGGGCTGTCGAAAAAATGTCCAAATCCTATTTCAATGTAGTCAATCCCGATGATATTGTCGAAAAATACGGAGCCGATACCTTGCGGATGTATGAAATGTTCCTCGGGCCATTGGAGCAATCCAAGCCTTGGGATACCAACGGAATCGACGGCGTGCATCGTTTTTTGCGCAAACTTTGGAATCTGTTTTATAAAGAAGATCAATTAGCTATCAGCGATGAAAAAGCCACTCCGGAAGAATTGAAATCGTTGCACAAACTCATCAAAAAAGCAGGTCAGGATATCGAACAATTTTCTTTTAATACTTCCATCGCAGCTTTCATGATTTGTGTCAATGAATTATCTGCGTTAAAGTGTAATAAAAGAGAAATCCTGAAAGATTTGGTAGTAGTGTTGGCGCCCTTTGCTCCTCACATTTCCGAAGAATTATGGCATGTGCTGGGAAATACATCGACTGTTTGTGATGCCAAATTTCCGGAATTCAATGAAGAATACCTCAAAGAAAACAATGCCACTTATACCATTTCTTTCAATGGAAAAGCTCGGTTTACGTTAGAATTGCCCATTGATATGCCGGCCGGTGAAGTGGAAAAAACAGCATTATCTCATGAAAATTCCCAAAAATGGCTGGAAGGAAAAACCCTTAAAAAAGTGATAGTCGTTCCGGGAAAAATTGTGAATGTCGTAGTATAATTTACCATAATCAACAATAAAAATAGTATCGCTTCCTTTTGGCAAAACGTTGACGTAGCCTTAAGGAAGCGATTTTTTACTTTAAAATTTTGATCGTTGGAGGCATAACGGAGTGCCAATGTAGGACCAACGAATATTATGGAGTTGTTGGATCTCTTTAATCGGAGAGTCTTGGTTGAGTGGCAGATACGACTTGGTAATATAAAAATCTTTTAATCAGTAATATTTTTGGAAAAAGCTACAAAATCTATCCAAAATCTTGAATAATAGATTATTTTTGTAAATTCATAAAAATATTGGCAGTATTATATAGTGATAATTTATTAACTTTGCAGCCATTTTGCCGTGACAAATTATTGTTACCCAATAATGGCACAAATTTTGTAAATAGATATTTGATTTATATATAGTTAATGAAAAAAATCTTAGGTATTTCTGCGTTTTACCACGATTCAGCCGCAGCATTGGTCATAGGGGGAAAAGTAGTGGCCGCGGCACAGGAAGAGCGATTTACACGGGACAAGCATACTCCCGATTTCCCGGTGCAGGCCATCAGGTATTGCCTTGATGAGTCGGGTTTTTCGATTGATGAATTGGATGCAATCGTATTTTATGATAAGCCGTTGTTGAAATTCGAACGGTTGTTGCAAACTTATTATGCTTTTGCCCCGAGAGGCTTGCAGTCCTTTTTAAAAGCAATTCCGGTTTGGCTGGATGAAAAATTGTTTCTGAAGAAGCTCATTTACGACGGGCTGAAAGAAGTTGGCGCATACGATAAGAAAAAGGTGAAACTATTGTTCCCCGAGCATCACTTGTCCCATGCCGCCAGCGCGTTTTATCCATGCCCGCACGAACGGGCGGCTATCTTAACGGTGGACGGAGTGGGCGAATGGTGCACCGCATCCATCGGGATTGGAGAAGGCAACAAAATAAGCTTGCTGAAAGAAATGGAATTCCCCCATTCCGTGGGGCTGCTTTACAGCGCATTTACTTATTATTTAGGATTCACGGTTAATTCCGGGGAATACAAACTGATGGGGTTGGCGCCTTATGGCAATCCCCAGGCGCAGGAAACGCATGATTTTATCGCCCGGATCAAATCGCATATAGTCGATATAAAGGAAGACGGTTCGGTTTGGTTGAACCAGGATTATTTTGATTATGCCACCGGATTGAAGATGGTGAAAGAAAAGAAATGGGCGTCCTTGTTTGGTTTTCAACGCCGGAATCCGGAAAGCGACCTGGAGCAAAAGCATTGCAACTTAGCCTTAGCGATCCAGATCGTAACAGAAGAAATCGTGCTGAAAATGGGGCGTGAAGCCAAACGTCTGACCGGCGCCGATTATTTGTGCATGGCGGGGGGTACAGCATTGAATTGCGTAGCCAATGGCAAATTATTGCGCGAAAAAATCTTCAAAGGGATCTACATCCAACCGGCCGCAGGGGATGCCGGCGGCGCTTTGGGAGCTGCCTATGCCGTCAGCTATATGTATTTTGACGAACCCCGTACTTGCGACGGCAAGCAGGATCAAATGCAAGGCTCCTATTTAGGCCCCGGGTATTCGGAAAAAGAAATCGAGCAGATGAGCCGTAAATCGAAAGCGGTTTACACCCGTTATGAAGATTTTTCCAAGCTGGCTTCTTTTGTAGCGGGCAAATTATCGCAGGGTAATGTGGTGGGATGGTTCCAGGGACGTATGGAGTTTGGTCCCCGTGCCCTGGGTAACCGCAGTATATTGGGTGACGCCCGCAATCCGGAGATGCAGAAGAAGTTGAACTTGAAAATCAAATACAGGGAAGGCTTCCGTCCTTTTGCCCCTTCCGTTTTGGCAGAGGATGCGTCCACCTATTTTGATTTGGAGGAAGATTCCCCTTATATGCTGATCGTTTCCCCTGTCCGTGAAAACCACCGCAAGGCGCTTCCGGAAAATTATTATGATCTTCCGTTGTGGGAACGGTTGTATTACCAGCGTAGTGATGTGCAGTCCATCACCCACCTTGATTTTTCAGCCCGCATTCAAACCGTTCATACAGAGACCAATCCCCGTTATTGGGAATTAATCAATGAATTCAAGAAGATTACTGATTACGGCCTGGTGGTCAATACCAGTTTCAATGTCCGGGGCGAACCGATCGTATGTACCCCTTATGATGCCTACCGCTGCTTTATGAGTACGGACATGGATTATTTGGTGGTTGGAGACTTTGTCTATTGCAAAACCGACCAGCCTGATTGGGAAAACAAAGATAAATGGCTGGTGAAATTTAAAATGGATTAATTGTTCATGGTGTCTTTGAAAGGATATTGGACCAAATTAAGAGATATATTAAAAGCTCAATCGTTTTTATATTTTATCCTGTTGATAATTTTGTTGTTGATCATAGCGTTCATCCCGCTTGTGCTTCCGCCTACCGATATCATTGCCTCCATACTGATCATCACATTTTTTTCCACGTTTATCCTCCAAAGCCTTTTTTTACGGAAACAATGTTTCGCCTTGTATTTGCTTCGGGCGCTCATTGTCATCCTGTTTGCTTTTAAAGTCGGGAACCAGGTTTATCAGAAGATGAACGCGCCCCGGCTGTCCACCCTGAATAGCATCGGTTCTTGTATAGAAAATGACAGCATTCTGGGATTCCGGGTCAAGCCCAATCAGCACGATACGCAAGTGACGGAATCCATAGGGGAGGATACCATATTTTCAGTTGTGTTTTCTACGGATAGCGTTTCCCGCCGTATCCCTGATGATACGTTCCTGAGGCAGGATTCGATCCATGCGCATTCTCCCGGCAGACACGCCTTGTTTTTAGGATGCTCCTTTACATTTGGTCACGGTTTAATGTATTCATCCACTTTCCCTTGCCTGTATGAGCAGTTGAATCCCGGATATAAGTCGTACAATTATGGCGTACCCGGTTTTGGTCCACACCAGGTTGCCTTGCTGTTTGACCAACGAACCGGTATTATCAATGATTCCTCCCTGCGGGAAAAGGGTGGCTTTGCACTCTATACTTACATAGACGACCACATGAATCGCGTGTATGGCGGCAGCGATTATCTTTATTGGTGGAGTCATGCTACCCGCCTAATATTTGTGGAGCACGACTCGTTAGTAATACACGAATGTTCCCAATTCCAACTCCTGGTCGCCAAACTGATCACGGAAAACGGGTTGTGCCGGCATTTTGGCATTACCCTGCAATATCCGCACACCCAGACATTCTACAAGCGCTTTGCCGATATTATTAATTATTCGGCCCGGAAATATTGGGAGCTGAATCCGGACAATCATTTTTATATCGGGATTTACCCCGGGTATGGCATTGATTTGAACTGGACCCGGTATTTGGACGAAAAGATTATTCTGTTGAAAGTGGAGGCTCCTGCTGATTACAAGGACAACCAGGAAAAATATTACTTAAACAAAGAATATGACCGGCATCCAACCGGCATATTTAATGTATATTATACGAATGAGATCACGAGATTAATCAAACAATACGAATAGAATTATGGACTTATTGAAAGATTTATGGGCGTTCATGAAGGAACGCAAAAAGTATTGGTTGGCGCCAATGATTATATTGTTGTTGTTGCTGGGCTTACTGATCGTTTTTGGTGGAGGTACGGCTATCGCGCCTTTTATTTATACAATATTCTAAGTATGGCGGTTAAAGGAAAAAAAACGGAGCCGGTGAAGACAATTTTAATTATTGTCCTCGGATTTACATTTGTTTATTGGCTAACCAAGTCGCCGGTATGGTTAGGAATTGCATTTTTCACAGGTTTGGCCGGTTTTTTGTCCAGGACCCTGGCTGAAAAAATCGATTGGTGTTGGATGAAATTGGCTTGGCTGTTGGGGTTAATCGTTCCCAATATTCTGCTGAGTTTAGTATTTTATTTATTCCTTACCCCTTTAGGTCTTCTTTCCCGGTTAGGTGGCAAAGATCATTTGTCATTGAAAAATACCAGGGATAGCTTATTTAAGGAAACAAATAAACAATATTCAAAAGAATCTTTTGAGAAGGTGTTTTAATCTGGTCAACAGCAATAAAGAGTGAATGTTGTAAAGGAGAGATAATTATTTCAAAAAATCATTGTTTTTTGTATCTTGGAACGGAAATAATTATCTTTGCCCGATAGATCGTAACTTTTTATATCGTTGAACAACTTACTTTTTATTACATCTCTTTTCTCTCATGTTTCGGTTTCGCCGTTGACATGGAGCATTGTAATGGCTTTTGCCATTGCGTTTGTTTTTCTGATTTTTTCGGGTATCATTTCGGCTGCGGAAATTGCTTTTTTTTCGTTGACCCCGGCGGAGAAAAACGATGTGGGAGAGCGTAAAAAATCGGCAGACCATATTATTTCCGAATTACTGGAAGAATCCGATCATTTATTGGCGACAGTGTTGATCGCCAATAATTTTGTTAACGTGGCAGTTGTTACTTTATGTACTTATGCTTTCAATACCTGGTTTGATTTTTCGGAAGCCCGGTTGTTGGGTTTTGCATTTGAGACAGTTATCCTGACTTTTTTACTTTTGCTTTTTGGCGAAATTTTGCCAAAAATCTACGCTAAGAGCCATTCCTTGCAGTATGCCCGGCGGATTGCGCCAACTCTCAATTTCCTGAATGATTTCCTCCATCCGGTATCTAATTGGCTGGTAAAATCCACTCAATATTTCAATAAACGTCTGAAACGGAAACATGATGTTTCGATGAAAGACCTGTCGTTAGCATTGGAATTAACCTCAAGCGAAATTCAGGAAGAAAAAAGCATGTTGGAAGGAATTATCAAATTCTACAATAAGACCGCAGTCGAAATCATGACGCCTCGGATTGACATGGCTGATATCGATATCCGTTCCAATTTCAAGAAAGTGCTGGATTTTATAGTAGAGGTGGAATATTCGCGAATTCCGGTCTATTCCCAATCAGAAGACAATATTAAAGGTATTTTGTATATCAAAGATTTGCTTCCTTATTTAGATAAACCTTCCGGATTTAGATGGCAAAGTTTGATCCGTCCCGCTTTTTTTGTTCCGGAAACAAAAAAAATAGATGACTTACTGGAAGATTTTCAGACCAATAAAATCCACTTAGCTATTGTGGTGGATGAATTTGGCGGAACATCAGGTATTGTTACCATGGAAGATATTTTGGAAGAAATTATTGGTGAAATTCAGGATGAATACGATGATGCGGAAACGTTTAAATATAAAGAAGAGAAAGACGGGTCATTGATTTTCGATGCGAAAATTTTACTGTCCGATTTTTTCAAAGCGACCGGTTTGGCAGAAGATTATTTCGAGGATTTGACACATGATGTGGATTCATTGGCCGGTTTGATCCTGGAGTTGAAAGGCGATTTTCCGGCCAAACAGGAAGTCCTGGAATATAAAGATAGCGTATTTGAAATATTAGACGTTAACAAACGCCGCATTGTAAAAATTCGTTTTTACCGGCGTGCGGTTGTCGATAACGATGAAAAGGAATTGCCGGAATGATTCACAAGCATTTCATCGGACTGATGATCATAGGTTTGGCGGCATTGGCAGCCTGTTCCGAATCGTCGCATACTCCCAGGCCCTATGGTTATTTCCGGATTATGCTTCCGGGACATCAATATTATGAAGTCGATGCTTTTCCCGGTTTTGCCTTTCCCACCTCTACTTTATCATTGATACAACCGGTTCCCGATTCTACTGCCGGAACATGGTTTAACCTGGTGTATCCTGATTTCAATGCAGTTATTTATTGCTGGTATTTACCGGTAACGCCCGGGAATTTCCGGCGTACATCGGAAGACAGTTATCAATTGGTTTACCGGCATGCAATAAAAGCTGATGCCATACAACCCATCCTATATGATAATACGGAGACAAATGTACATGCCATTTTGTATGAAGTAAAAGGAAAAGTGGCATCACCTTTGCAGTTTATGGTAACAGATAGCGTCAGGCATTTTTTTCGAGGTTCTTTGCTTTTTAATCATGAGCCCAACCCGGATTCGATAGCGCCTGTATTAGCATATATCAAGGAGGATATTGTAACAATGATTAATGGTTTTTATTGGAAGTAAATCATGGATATTCAGCATCAGATAGAGGATTTGCGTAAAGAACTGGAGCTTCATAATTATAATTATTATGTGCTTTCGCAGCCGGTAATCAGTGATTTTGAATTCGACCGGAAAATGAAACAGTTACAGGATCTGGAAGAAGCGCATCCGGAATTTTTTGATCCGAATTCTCCTACGCAACGGGTGGGGAGCGATATTACGAAGAATTTTAATCAGGTTCGCCACCAATATCCGATGTTGTCTTTATCCAACACCTATTCGGGCGAAGAAATTCGCGATTTTTACGATCGGGTTCAAAAGGCTTTGAATGAGCCATTTGAAATCGTTGCAGAACTCAAATACGATGGGGCTTCCATTTCTTTAATTTATGAAAATGGAAAGCTGATGCAGGCAATTACCCGTGGCGACGGAACGATGGGCGATGATGTAACTGCCAATGTAAAAACTATCCGGAGCATCCCGTTGCGTTTGCATGGAAACAATATTCCCGGAAAATTTGAAATCAGGGGAGAAATCCTGATGCCCTGGGCGGTATTTGATGCGTTGAACAAAGAACGGGAAGAACAGGAAGAGCCTTTGTTTGCCAATCCGAGAAATGCAGCGTCGGGGACATTAAAATTGCAGAATCCGGCTATTGTGGCTTCCCGGAAATTAGATTCTTATCTTTATTATATGTTGGGCGAACAACTTCCGGAAGAGGGACATTATGAAAATTTGCTGAAAGCAAAATCCTGGGGTTTCAAAGTTTCGGATGCAGTAAAAAAATGCAAGACCATTGATGATGTGATCGAATTTATCGCTTATTGGGATATTCATCGGAAAAACCTGCCTGTCGCTACCGATGGCATTGTGTTAAAAGTTAACTCCCTTCTTCAACAAAAGAATTTAGGATTTACGGCAAAATCCCCTCGTTGGGCGATTGCCTATAAATTTCAGGCCGAACAGGCTTGTACCGAACTGCTTTCGGTTTCATTTCAAGTGGGGCGAACAGGTACGGTTACTCCGGTGGCCAACCTGCAACCGGTATTGTTGTCGGGAACGATGGTGAAACGGGCATCTTTGCACAATGAAGATTTTATCAATAATTTGGATCTACATATCGGAGATAAAGTTTTTGTGGAAAAAGGCGGTGAAATTATTCCTAAAATTGTAGGAGTAGATAAAAAGGCCCGCTCAATATCGGATGAAAAAGCTCATTTTATCCAACAATGTCCGGAATGTGGAGCCGGATTGGTGCGCGAAACAGGAGAAGCTGCCTGGTATTGTCCGAATGAATGGGGATGTGAACCGCAAATTAAAGGAAAAATCGAACACTTTGTGAGTCGTAAAGCCATGAATATAACTGCCGGAAGTGAAACAATAGAGCATTTTTATAAAGCAGGGCTAATCCGCAATGCCGCTGATTTATATAGCCTCAGGATGCAGGATATTATGCATTTGGAACGTTGGGGAGAGAAAAGCGCTCGTAATTTGTTGGAAAGTATTCGCGAATCGAAACAGGTGCCGTTTGAACGTGTATTATTTGCATTGGGAATTCGATATGTTGGAGAAACTATTGCTAAAAAATTAGCCTATGCGTTCGGCACAATTGATAAGTTACAACATGCCGGTTTGGAAGAATTGACGGCTGTGGATGAAATCGGGGAACGGATTGCTCAAAGCGTGTTGGAATATTTTGCCAATGAATATAACTTGCAATTGCTTGAAGAATTGGAAACAGTCGGTTTGCAATTTGCGATGGATGAACAATTTCACTCCAATCTCACAACTAAATTACAGGGTTTGACGTTTGTAATAAGCGGAACATTTCAGCATCATTCGCGCGATGAATATAAAGCAATGATTGAAGCGAATGGCGGAAAAAATTCAGGTTCTGTTTCTGCAAAAACCAGTTATATTCTTGCAGGGGACAATATGGGACCGGCTAAGCTGGAAAAAGCGAAGCAGCTGGGGGTGAAAATAATAGATGAAGATGAATTTTTAACAATGATTCATGCGTAAAAAAATACTTAAATATGTTATTAAGCGGTTGTGCAAATCGAGTAAACGGGAAAGAATATACCGCAATCTAAAAGAGCTTCAGACGATCCTTGTTATTTTTGAAATAGATCAAGAGACTGCTGCCGAGTCATTTATGCAGCAATTGACCGGTTTGGGAAAAAGGGCGATCGGATGTGGTTTTCAACCGATGAAGGGAGTGATAAATGGCACACAGACTTCGCACTTGCTTTTGTCGAAGAAAGATTTTAGCTGGTGGGGCAAAGTATCGCCTGAAATATTGAAAAATTTGCAAGTGGCGGCATTTGATGCCTTAATCGATTTGAGTCTGAAAGAAAATCTGGAGCTGGAATACCTGGTAGCCTCATTAAATATTCCATTGAAAATAGGGTTGAAGAAGAATTCCCTGCCGATTTATGATTTGGCTATTTCAGACGACAGCGAAAAACAAAAACTCTCGGTTGAGGCTTTGGAAGTGCATCTGCTGCATTATTTACATACCATTCAATAAGCGGGCGAGGAATTTATCCAACGAATTTACATCTAAATCTTTGGCTATAATTTTTTTATTTTCATCCATTAAAAATAGGGCAGGGGTGGAAGAGGTATCGTAGTATTGCCAAAAATAAGAAACCCGATCGGGATCCCAAAGATTAATCCAGTCGGATAAGTGGTTTTCGTTGGTAAATTGTCGCCATTCCGCTTGGTCTGTCAGCATGTAAATGGCAATCACTTCAAAACCTTTTTCTTTGTATTTCAGGTATAAATCATGCACTGCAGGAGTTGTTTCTTTGCAATGGCCGCACGAAGGTTCGAAAAAATAAAGCAACGTATATTTTTTGCAGGCATCATACAGCCAGGTCTGAGTGCCGGTAGTATCGGTCAATAATATGTTTTGCGCAGTCATTCCGATTCTGTTAAATCTTACATGGGTATATTCCGAGCGGATATTCGCCAAGAAAGTAGAATCCGCCCAGGGAGTCATTCCCGGCTTCAGAAAATAATCTTCGGCCAGTTTAGCCCAAATATTTTCCATCCCCATAATAGTGCTTTGCAAGGCATTCATTGTCAGTGAATTCAACATCATCCTAAAACAGGTACTGTCGCCTTGCGTTTTTTCTACCAACCGGATTGCCGCATTGGCCAACGAATCAGGTACAAATTCTACACATTGTTGCAGGTATGTAGTAATGCGTTGCGGAAAAAAATTAGTATGCCAGAATCGGGAATCCTGTAAGTTTACATGATCAAAAAAATGCACTTTCATAAAGTCAAATTGCAATTTTTTTTCTTCCGGATTTTTAGGATACGGAAAAGGCCCTTCGACCGGCGTCACGCTCTCGAGAAACGTGCCGACCCATTCATTTTTATGATTTTGAAAAAAAACGTGTTGAAAATCAGCTACTGCAGCGTTTAAATCAACTAATTGCGTTTCAATAGCCTGAGTATTTTTATTTTCTTTGAGCAGTTGTTTCTGCCGGTCTAATAAATCCGTTTGTTCTTTTTGTTTACCGGAGAGAAATCGGGTGTATTCGAGAAATGCTTCGGATTGCGAGGCTCCTTTTATTTTGTTGTTGAAAAAATTGGCAGTGTCAATTGTTAACTGAAATATCTGATCATCAGCCAGTAATAAGTCGAAATGTTTGGTCGGGCTGACATAAATCAGATATAATCCTTCATGCAAAGGTTTGTTTTTCCGGATAATGCCGGAGCCGGAACCGGAGATGATGCATGAATCCAGCTTGTAGCTGGTACCTTCATAATAATTACAAAGCGTCAATTGTTTGCCTTTCAGTTGAGGCGCTTTGATATCAATATGCAGACCATCAAAGGCCTTTATAGGATGAACGAGAAAAATGAGCAGAGAGATCAACAACAGCTTAGAGTTCATCTGTTTTTTCCTTTAACCAGCTTTTTTCTTCTTCGGTTAATAATGGAGATAACCGGTTGTAAACCATTTGATGATAATGATTGAGCCAGGAGATTTCTTCTTCCGATAACATCGCTTTGATAATCGGAGTTTTGTCAATCGGACAAAGGGTCAACGTTTCAAACCGGTAAAAAGAACCGAATGCAGTTTGCATGCCGGGAATTGTCAAAATCAGGTTTTCGATACGGATACCATAGGCTCCTGTGCGATAAATGCCCGGTTCATTGGATGTTACCATTCCCGGTTGCAGGCAAACCGGATTGTATTCCAATCGGATATTTTGAGGCCCTTCGTGTACATTCAGAAAATGCCCCACGCCATGCCCTGTTCCGTGTAAATAATTCAATCCTCTTTCCCATAGCGATTTACGAGCCAAGATATCTAATTGGCATCCCCGGGTATTTTGAGGAAATTGAATAGATGCCAGTGCAATGTGCCCTTTTAGTACACAAGTGTAATCTTCCTTCATCGTATGGTCGATGGCTCCGACGGCAATCGTACGGGTAATGTCTGTCGTTCCGTCAAAATACTGGCCGCCAGAATCCACTAAGAGAAACCCTTGCGGCAGGATGGTCGCATTACTTTGTTTATCAGCCGAATAATGGATAATGGCTCCATGCGCTCCATATCCGGCAATGGTCGAAAAACTTTCCCCGACATATAATGCTTGCCGGCTACGGTATTCAAATAATTTTTCGCTGACGTCTAATTCGGTGATTGTTTGCTTTTCGTTCAACGATTTTTCTAACCACATCCAAAAACGGAGTAAAGCCACGCCATCTTTTTCCATGGCATGTCGAATTCCTGCTAATTCGGTCTCATTTTTGAGACTTTTCATGAGATCAACGGGATGTACAGGTATATCAACAATCCTGCAGGAATCCGGAATGGCATCAAACAATGCAAAATTAATTTTTGCAGGATTGATCAATACGCGGGAATTGGATGGGAGCGTACTGACATAATCCGTTATTTTATCGTAATCCGCCAGCGTGATGCCGGCTTGCTTCATTGCATCGGCAACTTCCGGCGTTAATTTTTCGGGAGAAACGAAGAGCATCGCTTCAGTTTCAGATACAATGGCATAGGCGATTCCTACCGGGTTACAAGCCACATCTGTTCCCCGGATATTGAAGAGCCAGGCAATGGAATCAAGAGCAGCAATTACTGTAAGGGTAGCATTATGTTGTGTCAACTCCTGCCGAAGCGCTTCTATTTTGTCCCGGACACTTTTTCCGGAGAAATTTTCCGGGAGCAAAAATAATTTTCCGGAAGGAAAAACCGGGCGATCTTTCCAGATTTCGTCTAACGGGTGAAAACCGGTATTTAATTGAATGCGTTTAGAGGCGAAAAAAGATTGCAGCGTTTGTAGTTCCGAAGCCTGAAACATTCTACCATCTGCTCCGATAGTAGAACCAGACGGTAATTCGGCAGCGATCCAATCTTTTATTTCCGGCGTTTCAGGTAATTTTTCTTTGTATAAATCAATTCCTGAATTGGCCAATTCATGTTCTGCTTGCAAAAAATACCTTGAATCAGTCCACAATCCGGCTTTATTCAAAGTAACTACCGCTGTGCCTGCCGAACCGGTAAATCCGGAAATCCATTTACGATATTTCCAACAATCGGCCGGATATTCGCTGATATGAGGATCAGAAGAGGGGATAATGCAGGCCGAAATATGGG
Organism: Bacteroidales bacterium; assembly: GCA_031553835.1. GTDB lineage: Bacteria > Bacteroidota > Bacteroidia > Bacteroidales > Azobacteroidaceae > JAVBKX01. The sequence goes on along the minus strand of JAVBKX010000041.1, from coordinate 140,255 downwards.
CTGCTTTCATTTTTTCCCTTAATGCATGGATTCGATCAGGTATTAGCATAACTGTATTGTTGACTAACGGTTTGAATATTTTTTCTTGCAATTTTTTCTTCCCAAATGACCCACAACAAGAATATTATCCCATAGTAAATGTACCGGAACCAACCTTCATGTAAAGCGTCGAACCACTCGGGATGATTTCTGGTCAGGAAACAAATAGATACAATGCGGATAATGTTGTATGCCCATAAAATAAGACATCCTAATGGGATGTACCATAACTTGTCTTTCAACGGGCCGGTGTAAAGCAGGATAATCGTAGCGAAGCAATATAATTGTTTCACTCCTGTACATCCCCAAATGATACTGATAGGGAATTTTGTATCAGTGAAATACATAATGGTACCTTCGGAAATGAAGGTACCTGTATCCGGAAATAATTTGATGATTGAATAACAGATTCTGGTTGTCCAATATGATAATATAGTAAACTGGGCTGTCATATCAACACCAAATATAGCAATTTCATGACCGCTCATATTTCCGGTAACAACTAATTTCCAAAGGAGATGAGTACCCAATAAGAGTACGACAAAATAAATAATGCCTTGATATGGCTTGATAAATTCTAAAAATTTATGAATCTTTTCCATTAATCAGTATGCTGAAAAAACAACACACAAAGGTAGCAGATAAAAATTAAAAGAGCTATCTTTGCACGATTTAATTATCTTAAAACAAGTGAATATTGTCATAGATCAGGGGAATACTTCTGCTAAAGTCGGAGTGTATGACCGGCAAAAAATGTTAGCGTCATTTATTTTTAAACCCTTACGGATCGAAAAAATTCGAAAAATTCTGAATGAATTTTCCATTTCACGTGGAATTTTGAGTGCTGTGGCAGATGTCCATCCCGATATTATCAATTTGTTGACATCCCGCCTGACGGAGTTCGTTGTGTTGGATGAAAATACTCCTTTGCCAATTCAAATCAACTATAAGACGCCTCAATCGCTTGGAAAAGACCGGGTGGCGGCAGTAGTTGGCGCCGGACAAATGCAACCGGGCAATAATCTTCTGGTAATTGATGCCGGTACCGCTATTACTTATGATTTTCTGGACGTTTCCGGATGTTATTGGGGAGGCAATATTTCGCCGGGTATGACGGCGCGCTTCAAAGCTTTGCACCAATATACCAAACGGTTGCCGCTTGTAGATGAAAATGGCGATATTCCGGAACTCGGATATAATACGGAAACCGCCATCCGGGCCGGAGTAGTGGGAGGCATTGTAAAAGAAATGGATGGGTATATAGATGAATATAAATCGCGTCATCCGGATATTTTGTTTTTTTTAACAGGCGGTCACTCGTTTTATTTTGAAACACGATTAAAAAATTCCATCTTTGCAGACGAAAATTTGGTACTGAAAGGTCTGAATGAAATTTTGAATTATCAAAAAAAGGAACATGTCAAAAATTAATGCAGGTTTATTATTATTTGCTATTGTGCTGATGCCATGGATTGCATTTGCCCAAAATACAACAAATTCGCCTTATACTCGGTATGGGTACGGCAAATTGGCTAACCAGGCTTCAGGAAATCAAAAAGGAATGGGGGGAATTGGATATGGACTTCGTGATTCGCGTAATATCAATCCGATCAATCCCGCTTCATTTTCACGGGTCGATTCTATGACATTCATGGTCGATGTAGGTGTTTCCACAGAAATTGCCTGGTATAATGAAGGAGGTGATAAAGTCAAAAAAAATAATGGTAAATTGGATTATGTCGCCATGCAATTTCCCTTGTATAAAGGTTTAGGTATGGGATTTGGCTTTGAACCGGTGTCTGCGGTCGGCTATCAATATGGACAATCATCTTCATTGAGTCCTTCGGTTACAGAAACACGTTCTTATACCGGATCGGGCGGAATAAATCAGTTGTACGGTGCGATTTCTTATAATTTCGCCAAGCAGCTCTCATTGGGAGTAAATGTAGCGTATGCATTTGGTAATATTTATCATAATCAGCAGATTACCAATACTCAAACTGCTTCCAATACAGGTATGTCGAGAGATACTTTACGTACCGGAGGCGTGACATTGGATGTCGGATTACAATATACTTTACCATACAAAGACGGTCAATTTGTGTTGGGGCTGGTGTATGCTCCAAAGATGGATATCGGTAGCAAAATCGCGCATGGGGATTTTAACTATAATTCTTCGACAGGCGTTTTAGTTAACGACGATCATGTTGTATATGAGGATGTTCATGTTGAAATGCCTGAGACCTATGGGATCGGATTGACTTACAATAAGTTCCACAGATGGACTGCCGGAGCAGACTTCGAATACCAAAAATGGGCAGACACCCAATCTCCTCAGGTAAGTTCATTCCAATCGACCGATACGCTTCAAAACCGGATGAGAATCAATGCAGGAGGAGAATTTATTCCGAATGCCCGGGGACGAAATTATTTCGGAAGGATGTCTTACCGGATAGGAGGATATTATTCGGATTCGTATATACAGGTTCAGGGAGCAGGATATAAAGAATATGGCGCCAGCCTTGGGTTTGGATTTCCTTTGCTTGATAATCGTTCTGTTATTAATGTTGCTTTTGAATACACAAAAATCAAACCGGATGTCGTCAAGTTGGTTGACGAACAATATTTTAAATGCACAGTAAGTTATACTTTCAACGAATTGTGGTTTTTCAAGCGAAAAGTGCAATAATAGCATTGCTTATTGCATGTGCATTCATGGTTTCCTGTTCAAAAAACAATACCGTGATGGAAACTGTTGCATTGGATAAGGCATCTGTCCCGCTGATGCATGCCGAAAATGTTTCGGCGTTGATTTCGGATTCCGGTATTACCCGCTATCGGCTGACGGCCAAAGTGTGGGATGTCCTCAATACAAGTGAAGGCACCGTTTGGTATTTCCCTGAAGGCGTTTATGTGGAAAAATTTGATTCGTTGTTCCAAGTGGAAGCGAGTATTGAAGCTGACACTGCCTACAATTTCACAAAAAATAGTCTTTGGAGATTGGTAAAGAATGTCAAAGTGGTAAATCTGGAACAAAGGGAATTTACTACTTCCGAATTATTTTGGAATGAAAAGCAGGAAAGAGTCTATTCCGATTCTTTAGTCTGCATCAAAGAAAATGATGGTGAGACGGTTATATACGGCCTTGGTTTTTGGGCGCGTCAGGATATGACAAAATATACTCTTTATAAAATTCTTCCCAGCACTTTTACTGTAAATGAAAATGAGCCGGACTCTTTGTCGGCGGATACTATCAAAGAGAATTATGAGCGATAGCGTGACATACATTATATTAACCCTCCTGTTATCTGCTTTTTTTTCAGCAGCCGAAATTGCATTTGTTTCAGCCAATAAACTCATTTTTCACTTAGAACAAAAGGAGAAAGGGTTTATTGCAAAACTCATTCGATTTTTTTACAATCATTCCAATTCATTACTTGCTTCCATTTTAATAGGCAATTGCATTGCATTAGTACTTTACGGAATTCAAATGGCGCGGTTGATCGATCCGTTTTTGAGTGCATTTATTCCCAGCACAATGGTTGTTATGCTGATTCAAACGGTTTTTGCGACGTTCATTATTTTGGTGTGTGGAGAATTTATACCCAAAACTATTGCTCGCATTTTGCCCAATGGATCCCTGTCGCTTTTTGCCATACCCTTGTTTTTGTTTTATATCGTATTGTATCCTGTATCGCAATTTACTTCGTTTATATCCAGGATGATGCTGAAAAGTTTCGGCATCAGGCTGACTTCCGATACTGAGCGCAATACGATCGGCCGTGAAGATTTGGATTATTTTATACAGCAGTCTATCGAGGAGCAATCCGTCAGGGGTGGGGAATCAGAGCAGGAAGTGCGTTTTTTCCAAAATGTGCTTGATTTTTCCCATGTCAGATTGCGGGATTGCATGGTGCCCCGTACCGAAGTCGTTGCTTTGAATTTGAATGCGGACACGAATCAATTGATTGAAAAATTTGTTGAAACCGGTTTATCCAAAATAGTCATTTACGATGAAGACATAGACCACATAGCCGGTTACATTCATTCTTCTGAAATGTTTTCTCGTCCCACAGACTGGAAAACCAGCATTATTTCATTGCCTCATGTCCCGGAAAATATGGCAGCCAATAAATTACTCCACAACATGCTGGATCAGAAAAAGAGTATGGCGGTGGTAGTGGACGAATTCGGAGGAACAGCCGGCATTGTTACAGTCGAAGATTTAGTGGAGGAAATTTTTGGGGATATTGAAGATGAACATGATCCCACTTCGTTAGTTTCCAGAACAATTTCAGATAGCGAGTATGTTTTTTCGGGACGTATGGAAATTGATAAAATCAATGAACAGTTTGATCTGAAAATACCGGAGTCTGACGAATATGTTACCATTTCCGGATTTATCCTTAACCGCTATCAAAGTTTTCCCAAAGTAAACGAAACATTGGAAATTGATCGGTTTACTATTAAAATATTGAAAGTAACCAGCACAAAAATCGAATTAGTCAACATAAAATTGAACAATTAATTCAGTATTAACCGAAATATTAATCACATTTTAAGCGCCTCGCATTTTCTTTGTAACCAAAACGAACAAAACAATATTGTGAATTTAAAATTTAAAGCTATGAATGCAGGCATTTTTTTGAAGCGAATCATTTTCATTCTTCCGTTGATTATTACTTCTCCGAATTTTTTAATGGCGGGAAATCCATTTGTCAAACACATGTACACCGCAGATCCTTCTGCTCATGTTTGGGCTGACGGACGGTTGTATGTATATCCTTCGCACGATGTCTCCCCTCCCCGCGGATGCGATTTGATGGATCATTACCATGTGTTTTCGACGGACGATATGGTGAATTGGGTGGATCATGGGGAAATCCTTAGTTCTGAAGATGTTTCCTGGGGGCGGCCGGAAGGCGGTTTTATGTGGGCGCCTGATTGTGCGTATAAAGAAGGCACTTATTATTTTTATTTTCCTCACCCCAGTGATTCTGATTGGAATAAATCCTGGAAAATTGGAGTGGCTACCAGCAAATATCCTGCTAAAGATTTTGTAGTGCAAGGTTATATACAAGGCCTTGATCCGATGATTGATCCTTGTGTTTTTGTAGATGATGACGGTCAGGTTTATTTATATCATGGCGGCGGCGGTACATGTAAAGGAGGAAAACTGAAAGACAATATGATGGAAATTGACGGAAATATGCAATTAATGGAAGGTTTGGAGGATTTTCACGAAGCAAGTTGGGTGCATAAACGGAATGGCATTTATTACCTTTCTTATTCCGATAATCATGATGAAAATAATGATAAAGAAGGAGTGAAAGGTGATAACAGAATGCGCTATGCTACCAGTGACAACCCGTTAGGTCCATGGAAATATCAGGGAATTTACATGCAACCGACCGATAGTTACACAAATCATGGTTCTATTGTAGAATACAAAGGCCAATGGTATTCATTCTACCATAATAGTGAACTTTCGGGCAAAAATAATGAACACAACGACTGGCTACGGTCTATTTGTGTGGATCCATTGTTTTACAACGAAGATGGGACCATAAAAATGGTAATTCAGACTCGCGATTAAGGTGATCCGGGGTGAAAGATTATATGCGTTTATTTTGTTGCTTCAATCACTCCCCTGAAATAACCGATTGATTCGGCAATGCCCATAAACGGGTCTTTCATGTCCCGTTCATGTTCCAAACTGCAAACGCCATTGTAACCAACCTGACGAAGCATGTTGATAAACGCCGGAAAATCAATAATTCCGCGGCCAATTTCGACAGAATAACCCTGTTTGGTATTTCCAGTCACATCTTTAATGTGAATGTCGAAGACACGGGTGTAATATTTCTGTAAATCGGCTACCGGATCTTTGCCATTGCGGGTATCGTGACCGATATCCAGACACATGCCGATACGTGGATCCAACTCTTTGGTATGGTTCCACACATCTTCTGCATCGGGATACAATTGAATATCCGGACCATGCAAGTGGATAGCAAAATTAAATCCGTATTCTTTCACTTTTTGATCCACATAAGGGAGCAAATCCACATTGGGAACACCTACGATGGTTTTTACACCGACTCGTTTGGCGTACGCAAAAGCATTGTCCACTTCTTCTTGGGATTTCATGTAAATCGGGCCGACAGCATAGCCAGTCACGCCTTTGGAAGCCAGTTTAGCATGAAAAGCGGCAATTTGCTCATCCGTGCTGTTGAATGGTAAATGGAAGTCCTTGATGCAGAGATAATGTACATCTTCACGTTGCATGGTTTCCAATGTTTTATCAATATCAAAATTTACGAAAGTATATCCGGCCATTCCTATTTTAAATGTTTCACCGGTTTCGGGAGGCAGTTGTTGACCAGACAGTTCTCTTATTTTAATGTTTTTGAAAAACACATCATCGCCATGATCTTGCAACAGAATATGACCTTGCTCAAAATTACCGAAATTAGGCCAGTTCACATATTTGCTGTAAGCGACCAATGCGTTGAATTCCTGGGTATTTCTTTCGTATTCAACGATTTTTACACCATTCAGGTAATGTTGAACATGATTTCCATTCACAATAACCATGGCTGTGTTGAAATCCTCTTTATTGAAATAATAACCGGAAGATGTCCGGTCGGGAGGAATCAGATCGTACAAAGAGCCTAATGTCCGGTTGCCTTTCACTCCCAATTTTGCGTCAGGATGGTTCTCGTCATCCAAAATCTGAAATTCGCAACCGATAGCCGAGCCTTCTCCTTTATTTAAATCGGGATCGACAAAATACTTGATGCCGCTGTTAGCTCCTTTAGTAATTTTGAAATCTACTTTCAGGATAAAATTTTTGTATCGTTGAGTGGTCACAATATCTCCTCCATTGGCAGATTCACCGCCGTTACCTTTTTTAACATGCAGGATTCCATTTTCGATCGACCAGCCTTTGGTGGGGAAAATGTCTAATTTGGCACCTCTCCAACCCTGGGTTGTTTTTCCGTCCCAAAGCAGTTTCCAACCTTCCCCGACTTCCTGATCCGACAACGTATTGTCGATTAATTTTGTTCCTTGCGCAGCCAGGCTAAGGCAAACGAATAAGCCGGCTAACAATAAGATTTTCTTTTTCATGTATTAATAAATTTAGAATATTTTGTTTTTCAGAGAAAGCAAAGATATGATTTTTTGAAACATAATAGGTCTATCACACCTATAGAATTTCGCATATACCGGATACAATCGAAAATCTTATGTGGCTATGTGTTTCAAAAAAACTAACTTTGTAAACAAATTGAATCAAATATGAACTTACAAAAGTATTTTTTTTCTTTTCTGTCTGTTTTTGTATTGTGTGCTTGTATTTCAAAAAAAGGAAAAGAGCAAATAATTACGGTAACGATTGAGCCACAGCGGTATTTTGCAGAACAAATTGTCGATTCTTTTTTCCGGATAAATACCCTTGTTCCTCCCGGTACCAGCCCCGAAACGTACGATCCGACTCCTGTGCAAATGGTTGATTTATCAAAAAGCGAAATGTATCTTAAAATCGGCTATATTGGATTTGAACAGGCGTGGATGGATAAAATCGCGACCAATAATCCACAGATGGAAATTATCGATACCAGTCGGGGAATTGACCTGATTGAATCGGAAGAAGAACATGGCGATCATCATCACGGAACGATTGATCCGCATACATGGGCTTCCCCAAAACAGGCTTTAATCATTATCCGTAACATATACGAAGCTGTTGTAAAATTAGATCCCGGGCACGAGGCCGCATTTACGCATAACTATTTATCACTCAAAAAGGAAGTAGAAGAAACGGATAGCTTAGTAACGCAATTAGTATCGGGAGCCGATCCGAAAGCTTTTATCATTTATCATCCGGCATTGACTTATTTTGCCCGCGATTATGGTTTGACTCAATATTGCATTGAATTAGAAGGAAAAGAACCTTCTCCCGATATTCTTCAACAATTGGTGAATACTGCCCGTGAACAAAATATTAAAGTTATTTTTGTGCAACAGGAGTTTGACCGGAAAAATGCAGAAATAATTGCTAAAGAAACCGGATGCAAATTAGTGGGAATCAATCCGTTGTCGTATCATTGGAAAGAAGAAATGGTAAATATAGCGAAAGCGATATCGGGTCAGGTTAATGAGTCATAAAATAGTTTATATCGGGAACGATTTGAATGCTTTTTGTAAAAATTAAATTGCCGTCAGCTTCAGCTAGCGGATAAAGAATATTGATCGGCCCACATTGGGCTTTAGCCCAAACATCTGTTATTTATAGGGCTAAAGCCCAATGTGAGTGTAGCTATTCTTAAATCCGTTGGTTAAAACCAACGGCAATTGAAAAACATTCAAAACGAGCCCGATTTGAAATAAGAGATACATTGATGAATGAATTAATTGAAATAAAAAATATTAGCGCCGGTTACGAAGGGAAAATCGTCATCAACAATATCAATTTGACTGTGTTCAGGCAAGATTTTCTTGGAATTATCGGGCCGAATGGAGGAGGGAAAACTACTCTTTTAAAAGTGATATTAGGTTTGCTGAAGCCGACTTGCGGAGAAGTTATTTTTGATTCAGATGCAGCAAAAAACACAGGTTATATGCCACAAACCAATCAGATTGATAAAAAATTTCCCATATTAGTTTCAGAAGTCATCGTTTCGGGTTTGATGTCGGAAAATTTAAGTAAACCAGAAAAAAGGCAAAGAACAATAGAGATCTGTCAGACAATGGGTTTGGAAACCATTATATCTAAACCGATCGGAACGCTTTCGGGCGGACAGTTGCAACGGGTACTACTGGCAAGAGCGGTGATTAACGATCCTCAACTATTGATTCTCGATGAACCCAATTCGTATGTTGATAAACATTTTGAGCACCATTTTTATGAATACCTGCAGGAGATAAATAAAAAAACGGCCATTATTTTAGTTTCCCACGATATCGGAACAGTCATTTCCAATGTCAAAAATATTGCATGTGTCAACGAAACGCTCCATTATCATTCCGGTGCGGATGTGGAAACCGAATGGTTGGAAAAACACTTTGACTGTCCGTTTGATTTGATTGGACATGGGCATATTCCACATCGGATATTGAAGGAGCATTAATTTTAAATAATTTTGCATGATTTTTGTAGATACGATAAACTGGTGAATATAACTGTGTCAAACTATAAAAATATTTTGTGATGATTGAAAAAATCTTAACCAATTTAGTGAATGAATATGCCGGACAGGCCATAACAGGAAACGCTTCTATTCCGAATGACCAGAAAAGACTTATTTCACAAGCATTGCCTGAGGCCTTGTTTAGTGGAGTGAAAGATCAGATAAGCCAAGGTAATGTGGCCGGGATGCTTGATATTTTTTCAAGCCAAAAAACCACATCTACAGGAAATACGGTAATGAACGGAATTGAATCGACAGTTACTACTATTTTATGTCAGAAAACAGGGCTGAACAAAACCATTGTCCAAGGTTTGGTATCGGCAGTTATTCCCGCAATTTTGTCGGCTTTAGGCAAAAAAGCTGGCGATCCCAAAGACAACAGCCTTGACTTTAATGATATCCTTAAATCATTTGGCGGCGGTGGAATTGATTTAAACTCGTTGATGGGACGTTTGAATGACGAAAATGATGCGTTTGATATGAATGACATTATTAAGACCGTATCCGGATTGGCCGGGCAAAAAGGTGGTGTGATGGGCATGCTTGGCGGCCTTTTTGGAAAGTGATTGATTGAAAAAGAAAGAGAATATTTTGATTAATAGTTAGTTAAACATTTAATTTTTTAATTGTATGAAAACAAAGTTTTTTTTAGGAACATTTGTACTGTTGTTGTCTGCTGTATTGGTTTCTTGCGGACCTAATGATGTAAAAATTCAACAGGAAGTAACAAAAAATTTGATCGCCACTTCTTTACCTGTTGCCGGAGTCGTTGAAAAAGGAGTTGTAACTTTGACCGGAACTGTAGAAAACGATGACCAAAAAGCACAGGCAGAAACTGCTGTAAAAGCTGTGAAAGGTGTAAAATCGGTAACTAATAATGTAGTAGTAGTTCCTCCCATTACTCCCGACCAGGCATTGACTACTCTTGTTCAGGAAAAAATGACTGCTGCCGGTTTCTCTACAGTAACGATTAGTGTTGCTGCCGGAATTCTTACATTGGCCGGCGACGTGAAAGATGCCGACCTGATCAATGTAATGCAAATCGCCAATGAATCGGGAGCGAAACAGGTTATTAACAATATGACTATACTGAAATGAGTTTACAAACTAAATATGCAGAATTGATCAGTTTCGCCACTTCTGCTGTGAAAAATTTAAATGTGGCAGAACAAAATAATGTACTGCATATCACAGGTTCCGCTTCTGAATCAGCAAAGGATCATTTGTGGGAAATGTACAAAAAAATGGATCCTGAGATGCGTGCTAATGATTTGATTCTCAAGATTGAAGTTGTGCAGGGAGCTGAAGAAATCTATGTCATTCAACCAGGCGACAGTTTGTCTAAAATTGCAAAAAAATATCCGGGTATGACTTGGCAAAAGATTTATGAAGCTAACAAGGATACGATTAAAAATCCGGATTTGATTTATCCGGGGAAATCGATCCGGATACCGGTATAAATCCGGGTTCAGAAATAATAAATGCAAAAACGCGGCTGCTGTAGAAGTAGTCGCGTTTTTTATTGTTTGAGCATATTCTTCAATAGGTCTTTTTTGTTTTTATATTTATTTGAAAGAGCTACTGTTTGTAGAGATAGTATTTTGATTTCTATATTCTTTGGGTGATATGCCAAACATACTTGTGAACTCCCTGTAAAAATAAGATTTACTATTAAAACCTGTCATATACATGATTTCTTGTACTGTGAATTGTGAACTTGTAAGTAGATTAACAGCTGATTTGAGTTTTATATTTCTGATGAATTCGCTGGGGGATTGTCCGGTAAGCGCTTTTATCTTACGGTAAAACTGCATTCGACTCAATGCCATATTATCGCAAATAAACAGAGGTGAAAGGTTTTCGTTTTCAATATTGTCTTCAATAAGTTTAGTAATAGATATAATAAAATCTTTATCATTTTCATTAATTATAACTCCTTCGTGTAAGTCTATTTTTGAAAGTCCTGATGTATAATAATGTTTAAGATCACTTCTTATATTCAATATTTGATTGACAACAGACAAAAGATATTGAGGAGAAAAAGGCTTACTTACATAGGCATCTATACCGCTGTCATATCCACGTGCTTTGTCTTCTATTTCTATGCGAGACGATAATATGATAACCGGAATATGATTTGTAATGAGATTGCTCTTTACTTCCTTAACGAATGTAATGCCATTCATTACGGGCATAATAATATCTGCTAAAATGAGTGTCGGGCGTTGGCTTTTAAGAATCTCCAATCCTTCTTCACCATTGGTTGCTTCTATTACATTGTAATTATCCGCTAAAATGTCTTTAATAAAATCTCTCATATCAGCGTTGTCTTCCACTACAAGTATGGTAGCTTTTGCATTATTATCGCTTACACCGTGTTTAATAGTAACAGGTATAAGTTCATCGGATTCAGCTGTGCACTGAGGTTGTACTACCATTTCCCGGATAGGGAGTACAATAGTAAATGTAGTTAATTGGTTTTCAACGCTACTCACTTCGATGGTTCCGCCTAATGCGGTTATCAGACTTTTGGTAAGCGCCATACCTACTCCGGTCTGTTTCAACTTTCCTTGCAACGATTGGGTTTCAATATTGTCCAGTATTTTAAATCGGTCAAATATATCGTTAAGTCGTTCGGGAGGTATTCCGAGGCCGGTATTGGCAATACTGATTGTTAGTCTGGCATTGTCACTTGTTGTGCTGATAGTCACTTGTCCATTATTGGGCGTAAATTTGAATGCATTGGAAATAATGTTAAATAGTATTTTTTCCAGAGCATCACGATCAGTTACCCATACTAAATTTATACTGATATCTGTGAATAAATGTATTCTTTTTTCTTCTCCCAGTTCTTCAAAATTATCACTTACATAGCTGATGATTTCTGAAATATTAACATTTTCTAAATTTAATGAAAGATGATCGGTCTCTACTTTTCTGAATTCCATCAGTTCATTGATCAGGTGTTGCATTCTATCTGCATTCATACGTATCACATTCAGATATTTCTTTATATATTCATTATCTGCATATTCCATCAGTTTGCGACTGGGGCCATAAATAAGGGTCAAACAAGAATTGAATTCGTGTGCTATGTTGGTGAAAAATCGGAGTTTGGTTTCGTGAATAACTTGCAAATGCTGACTTTCAATACGTTGCAGCTGTATCTCATTCCGTAATGTCCATCTATATTTGACGATCTTATATATTATCCAGACTAATAAAAGAAAGAGTATGTTACAACCGATAAAAGCAAAAGATGTTTTCCACCAAGGAGGCATAACGTCGATTTCTAAAATAAACGGATGAGGATTCCATATTTTGTCCCCGTTAGATGCCATTACTTTTAGTATATATTTCCCCGGAGGGACATTGGTAAAAGAAGAATGCGGAGAGGTTCCGTTATTTATCCAATCTTGCGAAAATCCTTCCAATATATATTTGTATTCACACTTTTTGCTATCAATATAATCTATTGCGATGAAATCAAACGAAAAAAAACGTTGTTCCCACTTCAGGGAAAGATGATAATTATTCTTGTTGTCCTTCGAGATATAGCTTTCAATGTTTTCTTTCTGATTTGAAATATTAAAATCGACAATATTTATAGCGGGTACAAAATTACGCATGGAGATGTCGCTTGGGCGAAAATAATTGAATCCACTGATACCCCCCATGAAAATATAGTCGTATTGCTCATTCCTGTAATATGCACCATCGCAAAACTCATCGCTTTGTAATCCATCGTTTAAGTTGAAATTGAAAACATTTTTCTTGAGAGGATCTAATAAAGTTAATCCCTTGTTGGTTGAAAGCCATAATTTTCCGTCAAAAGGAATGATCCCATGTATTGTGTTATTTGACAGGCCATTGTCCATAGTATAACGTTGAAATCCTTCCTGGATATTATCCAATTTTAAAGCATTCAATCCATAACTTGTACCTATCCACAAGGTGTGAAATTTATCAATACTGAGGGATAATAAGTCGTTGCTACTGATCGAGGTATTATCTAAAGGTTCATTCTGCCAACTGGAAAACCTTTCCTCTAATATGCTAAAGCGACATAAACCGCCGCCACGGGTTGCTAACCATAAATTGTCTCCATCTTTTGCAATGGAATATATAATATTATTGCAGATGGAAAAACGGTCAAACTTGTCTTGCATATATTTTTTTACCGATAAAAGCTCATAATTCCCGTTTATGAACTTCACTTTTAACCTAACCAATCCATAACCACTTGTTCCAAGCCATATCTCTCCCACTTTTTCATCAGAAAAAATAGCATAAATAGACGAGAATTGTTCGTTTGCATTGGCAGAGGCTATAGACCTTACAACCCCGGATTGTTTATTGTAAACATACAATCCTTTAGCATCAGTTCCTACAAACAAGTCGTCACCGAACCCCTGTTGGATGGAATAAACAAAATTATCGCCAATATCAATTCTATATGCTGTTTGTTGTTCGAGATTGAAAAAATTAGATGTACAAATAATGCCTCCTCCTTTAGTGCCTGTATATAGGGTATTTACGTCCAAATAAAAACATCTGACTGCACCCTTAAAATCGATTTCTAAATCAGAATCATTTATATTGTGGAATAACTTAGCATTAGGATATACTTTGATCACTCCCTCTCCATCGGAACCAATCCAAAGGATACTTTGCGTTGAGTAATATATGTCAAATGAAGGGGTCCCGGCGCATATATTTTTTTCAAACATCAACGAATCACCATATTGGCTGTAGATATCAATTCCATCGAACGAATAAGGTAAAAACAATTTCCCTTTTTCTGTAAGTATCGGGTTGCATAGTTGCCCACGAGAATGTGAGGGTTCTGTTTGTATCGGTAATTTTTTCAATGTATTCTGAAGTCTATTTATTTCATACAGCTTATTGTTATATGTCGTGAGAAATAAATGGCGATCATTGGCTTTACTTATAGAATAGAATCCTGATTTCTCCGAACGCTTTATTTCAGAAATATTACTGACTGAAAATGATTGCTCCTTTATATGATAATCAACTTTAAAAAGAGCTCCTGATCTTTTCAATATCCATAATCGGCAATCTTCATCCGCATATATTTGTTTTATGTCAAAAGTACTGAACTTTGGTATTGTAATAGGGACAAAATCATTCTGTTCTTCATCATAATAAGCTAATCCCCACTCATGTGTGGAGCAAATTATTAATCCTGATTTACTACAAGTGATCGAATATGCATTTTCCAAAGAAGGTGAAATATGTTCATAACCTAAATAATACCTGTCAATTGTTTCTTTCTTTGTATTTATCTTGTTGATACCATGGTTTGTCACCACCCAGATTACACCCGGATGTTGTTCTATGATGTCTTTTATTACGTTGTTTGTTATACTATTTGTGTCATTCGGGTTAGAATTATATGTAGTAAAGTTTATTCCATCATATTTGTTTAATCCATCCCATGTGCCAAACCATAGATACCCTTCACTGTCTTGAAAAACTTTATTAACAGAACTGTTCGATAACCCGTCTTCATTGGTTATATATTTATACACGAGTTCTGCTTCTGCAATAATAGAAGTAGAGTGTATAAGCAATATATATAGCAATATCTTTTTCATTGAAATGTAAATCAAGTTCCGTATTTCCATTCAAGTAAAAAGCTATTAATAGTATTAAAACTTTATTTTTTTATATCCTGTTTTCTTGTTTCTTGTTTTTTTTCTTGATATTTTATTGAAAATCAACACTATAAATATAGTTGTTTTTATGTTCACATCCTATTTTTTTATCATTTTTATTAACTATTGAGCTGTGTAATGTTTTTAATAATATTATTAGCTATTCCCAGCGCTGCTAATTGCATAATCCCTATTATTAGTAATGCATATCGTAAAGCAAAGGTATCGGAAATAAAATTGGCTAATAAGATAAACAATCCACAACCGAAAAGACGACCAGCATACAATCCGAATTCGTGAGACAATATATAAGAGAACTCATTTCTTTTTTCAATCCTGGAAACGATATCTATGACATTGAGTTGAATAGGAAAATACGCAATATCGATGAGGGGACGCCCTAATACAAGGCACATCATAAAAATGATCACACCTAAAGAAGAATACATAATTGCATTGACAATTCCTCCTGCCGCAAAAAGTATAAGTCCCAATGCTAAAATTTTCATCCTGTCTTCAGGCATCGATATCCGTCCCAGAATATACAAAAGAATAGCCGACAATATGGCTCCGATAGATTGGGCGGCGCCAAGTGCATTTTCATTGCCCACTAATGTCATTATAAGCATGGCGGGAGCCGTTACGATATATCCCTGGGCAATGCCTTTTAATGACGAGAAGGCAAGCATTGTATTCCAAAGACGGTGGAATTTGCAGAATAAGAATTTTTCCCGTTTGGGATTAGAAAATTTCCCTTGAAAAACAACCATAGAAGAAATGATTGTGATAAGAAATACAACGGCTGTTATTATTTGGTAGGCAATATTGACATTTCCATCAAACCATCCATTCTTATCAGTAGCCCCTATAAAAGCGCCTATAATAAAAGGGACTCCAACTCCGGTTAAAGTATAAAAAAAACTTTCAAGGCCATAATAATAATTTCGGTTATTATTATTGGTTGTGTTCAGTGCCAGAAAATCGCGGTTAGACCAGAAAAAACCAAAAGATAACCCCATGATGAGGCCTGCTACAACAACACCCAATGTAGTAAGATTGGAAAGAGCCGTCATAATGGCCATGGAAATGCCACTTAATAACATGCCAAATGAATAAAGAGTAGAAATCCTGAAATGCCGGAGAAGAAAACCATTGATAAGAAACGTGATTGGAATGCCTGTATAGCTGGCTAATTGAAATCCGACTACCATGGTGGCATCATTGCTGTTGCGCATGATATAGGCACCTATAAAGATCTCAACCACAGGCAAAACCAATGAATACAATAGATTGGTTATCAAAAGAATCCTCATATTTTGAGGATATGTTTTGAAATGATCATATTCATTCTTAAATTTTCTCCACACCGCGATTGAATTTCTATACTCTTGTTGCGTATTTTCCATTTGAAAGGTTATTTATATTTATTATGATCGTGTGAGAATTCATTTCAAAATTATTGATAAAGTAGTACGGAAAAGTCCTCTTTTTGCACAGAAAAGTGTCCGATAATTGCATTGCTGCACTATTTATTCATTTGGATTGTTAAATATAAAACAATCATAATTCTCTGATTAATAGTTCATTAAATTATTTTTTTAAAATTGGATATAAAATGTAATTATCGGGTACGCTTTTGAAATTATAGTGTAATGCTTTCAATGAGTTTTTTCCAATCTTTGTATCTGTTGAGAACCCTATTTTTTTGACTTTTATGATGAATAGTATGAAAAACAAAATTTTACATGTATTGTGTGTCTTTTTTACAGGCACAGTATTTCCATTGCTATTTTTTGCATGCGATGAAGCGGCTCCGTCTGATTATTATCCTCCGGTCATAAAGGTAGGCTTCGAGGATATAAGTGACCTGACAATTGCCAATGATGAACCGAACTCGGATGGTGGTCCGGACTCTACGTATGTCCGTCTTATAAAAATTGTAAGCGACAACAGCAATGATGCAACCGGTGTAAATGTTTTCTTTGATCTGGTATCTCCCGAAACAGGGAAAACAGATACTACGGCAATAAACAATTTCATCAGGTTAATGAATCCCATATTACTTAAAGATTCTCTGAATGAAGACGGCACACGCTGGGGTCTCGTATGGGATGGCAGCCGTGCTCTTATAGACAGAGGTGTCAAACAAACGGCCGTTATGATTCGTACAATAGACGATGTTGCTTCGGCAACTCCTGAAAAAACGTTTATTCTCCACATCTTGCCTGATCGTACTACTCCTACTTTGTATATAGTTGATCCGAACCATAACCGTAAAAAGATAACGGTAAAGGACAATAAATAACCTTAAACAATTTCTCTTAAAACATTTAAATCCATAAAAATGAAAGCCTATATAATTAAATCAGTTTTATGTTGTCTTTTTGCCGTGTTGTGTTCCGGTATTTACGGACAAGCTCGTGTTATAAAGGGAACTGTGGTAGATATGCAACAGCAACCTGTTATTGGAGCCTCCATAACAGTGGATGAAGATAAGTCGATTGGAACAATAACCGATGCATCAGGGACTTTTTCTCTTACTATCCCGGATAAATCCAAATCGTTGACTGTGTCTTCCATAGGTATGCTGGAAAAAAAAATCTCCTTAAATAGTGCAACATCATACGATGTGGTTTTAGAAGAAGATGCAGAATTAATAGACGAAGTAGTTGTGGTTGGGTATGGTACTCAACGTAAAAGTGATCTTACCGGAGCGGTATCATCTGTAAAAGCCGAATCAATCACCGGCCGTATGGTTTCTATAGAACAAGGCTTGCAGGGCCGTGCTGCAGGGGTAATGGTAACCCAATCAGAGGCTTCTCCTGATGGCGGTTTGAGTATGGTTATCCGTGGGTCTAACTCTCTGGTAGGAGGAACGGAGCCTTTGTATGTTGTTGATGGAATTCCTATCTCAGGAGGTAATTCAATGATTAAAGGGC
Organism: Bacteroidales bacterium; assembly: GCA_031553835.1. Classification (GTDB taxonomy): domain Bacteria; phylum Bacteroidota; class Bacteroidia; order Bacteroidales; family Azobacteroidaceae; genus JAVBKX01. The sequence goes on along the minus strand of JAVBKX010000041.1, from coordinate 122,405 downwards.
CGACTGACTCATTTGGAAACGTCGGATCAGAGCAAACTATGACGCAGCCTGCCAATATGTTGAGTTTTCTTAATCCATCCGATATCGAATCGATAGAAATACTTAAGGATGCATCATCTACAGCTATATATGGCTCCCGTGCCGCTAATGGAGTTGTCCTTATTACTACTAAAAAAGGAGTTGAAGGAGCGATGAAAATTACTTTTGATGCTTCGATCGACCTGGCCAATGTGTACCGTAAGTGGAATCTGTTGGATGCCGGAGACTATGCCGAACAAAGGCGTCAACGGCATCTGATAAGTAAAATTCTGGGACAAAATATGACCTATGAAGAAGCCATTGTTGACATGCCGTTTTCGGGTGCATACAATGGCCAATACAATACAAAATGGACTCCTACCGATAATTTTGGAGGTGATGCTGCCTACAGACCTACGCCCGACGATTACAGGAAGGGGATTGTACCTTCAACCGATTGGCAGGATGCCGTTCTACGTACAGGAGTGAATCAAAAGTATGCTTTAACAATATCGGGTGGAACAAAAGACCTGAGTTACTACGTCGGAGCAGGCATGGATAATGTAGAAGGAGTATTGGTTGGTTCCGAATTCAAGAGATATTCCATCAATTCTAATATTGACTCCAGGTTCTGGGAAAGAGTACAACTTACAAATTCCTTCAATGCCACATATACGAAAAGTAACCGTTCCCAGGTGGGCAACATCCAATCAGGGGATTCGCGCGGAGTGATGATGGCGGCAGTGATTTATGATCCGACACGCCTGATATCCAGTAATCGTTATGAGATAGAAAACGGATTGCTCATTAATAGTGACGATCCATATACCGCAGCAACAGCATGTCTTGACATTAATACGGTATATACTGTTTTTGATAATATGGCGCTTGCTATTGATATTATAGAAGGTCTTAAATTTAAAATTTCGGGAGGAGTGCATTTTACACACAATGTACGCGATTTATATAATCCACGTACTTCGAATCGTTATTGGGATGCTTCGGGACAAGGTTATGCTTTCTACGGCAACAATAATAATTTCTATATTATTAACGAAAATGTATTAACATATAATAAAAAATTTTCACTGCATACTATTGATGCTGTTGCCGGTTTTACACAAGAAATGTGGCAGGGAGAAGGACATAGTATGAGCGGTAAAGGATTTCTGAATGATTATAATACTTATCATGTATTAGGCTCTGCAACGACCTTTTATCCTCCTTACAGCGATTATTGGAAGACGACGGGCATGTCTTATCTGGGAAGAATAAACTATAATTATGATGACCGGTACCTCCTGACTTTATCAGCCAGGGCCGATGGGAGTTCCAAATTCGGTAAAAATAACAAATGGGGGTATTTTCCATCAGGAGCTATTGCCTGGAGGGTTAACCAGGAAAATTTTATGGAGAATGTGAAATCCATTTCCAATTTGAAACTGAGAGTTTCTATCGGTACAACAGGTAATCAGGGCGTGGGTGCATATCAATCCCTTGCTGCGCTTATTCCCGGAACCTATCCGGTAGAAGGTAAACTTGGTAATACCTATCAATTGGGCAATGTATTGCCTAATCCGGATCTGAAATGGGAAAAAACGGTACAATACGACGCAGGAATAGATCTGGGTTTCTTTCGTAATCGTCTTACATTGACTGCCGATGTATATCGTAAAAATACGACGGATTTACTTCAGGCTATGAGCCTCGCTTCTAATACCGGTTATAGTACTGTATTCAAAAATGCAGGATCGTTACGCAATACCGGAGTGGAACTTTCTGTTACGGGAACTATTTCGGAAGGTAATTTTTTCTGGTCTATGACCGGCAACTGGTCGACAAACAAAATTAAAGTTACCAGCCTCGGAGGGTTGGAAAGTTATCCGGGTCTGCATGTTTGGGGTTGGGCCAATTATCCTTTTCCTATCACTGTCGGAAGAGCATTGGGTGAAATCTGGGGATATAAAATTACCAATGTTATGAAAACTTGGGAACAACGTGCAAATGCTGCCAAGGATAATCCCAATATGATTGAAGATACGAATCCTGTTACAGGGGAAAGGCAAAGAGTCGGGAAATTAGGAGAATACGATTTTGAAAAAGATGAAGAGGGTAATATGAAAAGACAAGTGATCGGAAATACCAACCCCGATTTCATTTTCGGTCTGAATTCAATGATGAGATATAAAAATTTCGAACTTTCATTTGCAATTGCCGGTTCCATCGGACAAGATATATTGAATCTTCAGGTTATGCCAGGCGTTGACCATACCTGGAAGGTTCATCAATATGCCGATAATCGATGGATACCTGAAGTCAAAGATCGCAATGGGAAAGTTATTTTCGAAGATAATGGAAAATCAGGAAATATTCTTGAAAATCCATGGGGCTCTAATTATGGTGAAGCCACATATAGTCAACAGGTTGAAGATGGTTCGTGGGTAAAATTGAAGAATGTAACCATTGCTTATACTTATTTTTTCAAGCAAAAGCCGATTCATATTTCTTCGATAAGACCCTATGTTGCATTCAACAATGTATTATGTATTGATAGTTATACCGGGCTTGATCCTGAAGCAAGTATGTTTGGACAAGATCCAACACGCAGAGGTGTAGCATTCAGTGAATATCCTATGTCATTCAGCACGACTTTGGGGGTAAATATAACTTTCTGATAGAAATAAACACATAAAATTTTCTGACCATGAACAAGATTAGATATATATTGATATCCTTATTTTTTATTGTTACAGGATGTGTATCATTGGATGAAGAACCGATGATGTTCATCACTCCTGATCAGTTTTACAAAACCGTTGAAGAAGCCAATGCCAGTTGTCTCGGGTTATATTCGAACATGTATATCGATAGTGAGCTCTGGACTCAGACTACCCGGAGTGTAACAGGGAATAATGATGATGGTCGCATGCAAGATGCAAATATTTTGGAACCCTCTGTAATTGCCTCCAGTCATATGTCAACTCTCTGGCAAAGCTATTATATATTGGTCCGCAAATGTAATACGACAATGGAAGGGTTGGAAAAATCACCTTTGCGTGCTGACCAGAAAAATCCATATATAGGCGAAGCCATAGCCATGCGGGCATTTGCATATTTACGCCTGGTCAAGAACTGGGGAGATGTTCCTGTTCGTACTCAGACTGAAGTGAAGGGGAGTTATTATGAACTGACTCCACTAAAAGCTGTTTATGAACTCATATTGAATGATCTTAATGAGGCTTTATATGTGTACCGGATATGGGGGCCTAATAGTAAGCCGGGAAGAATAGATGAAGCGGGAGTCAGGATCATGATTGCAGATGCAGCTATCACAATTGCTCAATCTGCCAAAAGCTATCAAACGGGTTCCCCGGACGCCATCGCTCTGAAACCATACGCTGATGCTTTTGGTAACGATGTAAACCGTTATTTTGAAATTGCCCGCAGTCACATGGATACGCTTATAAATATGCAAGCCAAATACGGATTGTTTGATGGTAATTGGATTGATATGTTTGGACGTACTGCAGACGGGAAAGACAATGTTAATAACAAAGAAGTTATTCTGCGTACACAGACAATACCGGATCTTTACAGAAGCGGACTTAAAACGGTTCCCGCCAATTCAGATCTCCTGCCTGCCGACCTGGGAGGAATACCCATCTGCCCCACATATGAATATGTAGCTTCTTTTCATAAAGACGACATTAGAAGGAATACCGGATTTGTTTGGCATTATCAATATCTTAGAACATTATCCAATGTAACTGAAATACACCTTCCTTACAGGCAATTTGGTAATGAACCTTATGAGGAGGTGGGCTATGATTTTGCAGCTCCTACTCCCGGTTATGCAGATTATCCTAATATCGATCTGGGTGAACAATGGAATGACAGGAAACAGGAGTATTGGTCGGGAGATAATCTTACTGTCATTTTCTTTGATCCGAATTATAGGACTCCTGCCTGTAAAAAATATTACGATCAATCCTGTATTTCCGGTGCAGTTGCCGTTTCAGTTCCCCTCTATCGTATGGCAGAAGCTCATCTGATATATGCAGAAGCGGAAGCTGCCCTCAATGGAGTGACACAAGAGGCTGTCGATTATTTGAATGCTATACATACAAGGGCTTTTGAAAATGCAACGGATCATACATTCAAAATAAGTGACTTCAACGATATTGCTGATTTTAACAGGGCTTTAGTCGATGAATACCTTTGGGAACTTGGTTTCGAAAACAAGGAGTTTTTTGTTCTTATTCGTTTTGGACAATTGCAGCAACGGATTCAGAAGGTTACAGATCTCTACAATCCCAAATGTTCACCGGGTGGATATTCAGGTCCGGTATTAGGAGTTCAGGCGGCCATCGGAGATCTTGATAAAGTGCAGTACGCACTCCGTCAACGAAAAGTCAGAGGGGTTGACCAATATTGGATGCCTTATCCTCATGCAGGAGAGAAAGAATTGAATGATGCCATAGCAGGCTTGGATCGAATGAAATATCAATAAAAAATAAAACATATACGCATGAAAAAAATTGTATTATTCTTTCTGTTACTAATGCTGACAACAGCATTATATGCCCGGAAAAATATAAATAAAGTCCGTTTTATGCCGGATATGCCTACTCCTTTTCAATTACGGGACTGGAAACAGGTGGCAAAAGATTATGATGAATTTGTATTCTCTTTTCGTACAGAAGGATTGCATTTTCCTATTAACCGATGGGATGATCGTAAGATCAATTACAAAGGGCGTAGTTTTTCGATGGTGTCATATATAGGCGCTCCGAATGGAGATGAAGGAATTAATAACCTTGCTGCCATTGTAGGAGCTTCTTTGGCAGGGATTGACAAAAGCAACCAGAATGGATATAATTTCATTGAGATGTGTCAGAAATGGTATAGTTCCGACAACAGGATAAACCTATATGGAAATGGCGTTACATCCGATAAAAACTGGAATCGTATCAAAGATTGGTATGCATCATTACCCAATATTCTGGCTTTTCAACTGGGATATCTTTATCCCGACACTAAAGGTTTTCCGGCGCAAATGATTGCAATCGCTGATTTTTATGCCGCAATTGCCGATAAACTGGAGGCTGATGACCGTAACGGAATTTATGATCCGACTATGCAGCGGGATTTAGGCGCCGCAGTTGCCTGGATCGAATATATGGCCTATATAAAGACCGGAGATCCTAAATACCTGATGGCGGCAGACAAAGGGATTCAATATTTATTCAGAAGTAAAGCCAATCCGCTTTATGAAATGTTGCTGCCTTACGGAGCATTTGTCGCGGCACGCATGAATGCTGAATTAGGCAGAACATACGATGTGACTCAATTATTGAATTGGTGCTTCGATGGAGACGCCTTACCCCGTCACGGATGGGGCGTAATAACAGATCGATGGAATGGATACGATATGCATGGTCTTCAGGGAAGCATTACAGACGGAGATGGTTATGCATTTGCTATGAATACATTCCAGATGCTTGGATCTCTTACGCCTCTTGTCCGGTACGACAAAGGATTTGCTCACGACATAGGTAAATGGGCATTAAATGTGGCAAACAATTCCCGGATGTTTTATTCAAATGCCCATGGAACAAACAATCAATCAAATCCCAAATGGTCGGCTATGTATGATAAAAAATCGGTGATTGCATACGAAGGCATCCGTAAATTTAAACGGGGCTGGTCGCAAGCGCTTGCTGATATCAAAACCGGAAAAGGAAAAGTGATCTCAGGAAATTATAAATCGACTCACTATAAAAATGAAGTACCGATGTTGACGCAAGATATTATTGAAATGACCAATTCTCAAGGATTAGGCCTTGAACATACCTGGCAAATCGATATTCCACAGGGGATACCTGACAGGTGGCTTGTGATCCAGGCAAAAATAGGAAGTACTGCGAATAATAACGCTTTCACATTTTATATTAACGATAAACCGGATGGAGATTACCAGAAATTGATGTCGTTGTCGAAAAACAGGCGCTCTGATAGGGCGATATATGCTCCGATACCCCGTGAGTATTCCAAATTGTACCTTAACGTAAAAAACAACAATCATGATACAAAAAGAGATGCCGATACCCTGAAGGTGGATGCTATAGGTGTTACCTGTAAAAGTAATATATCGCCCTTTGCTACAGGAGATTTTGTTGTGTCATTTGTGGACCTGATTGAAAACTTTACTGTTCCCATTGTGGCTTACCGTCCCGAAGATGCAGCCACGGATTTAGGATTATACGGAAGTTCCCATGTTGGTATTTTAGGTGGAATAATAAACCCGACGGATGTGGAAGGAATACTCCAATTGGATCTTTTGAAAACGGATTATTATCATGCTGATGCATACCCGACATTTTTATACTACAATCCGTATGACGAAGATAAAAAGGTATCAATTGATTTAAAAGCCGGTACATTTGATATTTATAATACTATCTCTTCAAATTTTGTAGCTAAAAACATTTCCGGAAAAGGCATAGTGACAATACCTGCAAAAGGCGCATCCATTCTGACGATAATACCTTCCGGCAGCGAGATAAGCCGTTCGGGTAATAAAATGTTGGCAAACGGGATCATCATTGACTATGGGACAATTTAATATCAGGTATTTACATCCCATTGGTTAAATTCATTAAAATCTGAAGTATGAAAAAGAAAGAATGTAGTATTATTTTGTTCTGTTTATTTTTTTCCTGTTCGATCTCAAAAGAAGATCATGTTGGTGTTGAACATAAAAAGATATACCGTATTGATGATATGATGCCGGATGCTCCGGTCGATTACAAACTCAAAGATTTCAAAGCCATCACCCTCCTTCAGGACAGTTTACTCTTTGATGAGAATGCATCAGGTCCGCATCTGCCAATAATACAATTTGAAGACAGCATGCTTAATGGGGTGTTGCAAGGGTTTACTTTCCCATCGTACATTGGGTCGGATGGGCGCGGAGAAGCGCTGTCGTCGATCGGAGCTGTCGTAGGAGCATCATTAGTGGGTATTGATAAAAGTGGAAAGGAAGGAGGGGATGATTATCTGTCAATGTTGAAGAGATATTATAATACCGATAACGGTGAAAATCTTGTATTGAATGGCTTTAGAGCAAAAACCGGATCGACATTCTGGTATGAAATATTCCCATCGGTAGCATTTTCAAAATTGGTCGATTTATATCCTTCCCGTGAAGATTACCGGGAAATACTCCGGTCTATTGCCGATCGCTGGCTCGAAGCGGTCAATTCTCTTATAAATGGAGACGGGCATCCCGATTTTGATTATACAGCATTTAATTTTTCTACCATGAAACCCTTTTACAACGGAATCTGGAAAGAACCTGACGCCGCAGCAGGTGTAGCCTGGCTCGAATATATGGCATACATACGTTTCGGTGAAGATAAATACCTGCAAGGGGCGATTCGTTGTATGGAATTTTTACAGCACAGACCATTAGAAGAAAGTCCTTATTATGAAATTTTAATGCCTTATGGTGCCTTATTGGCGGCAAGAATGAATGCAGAACAAGATAGTTCGTACGATCTCGACAAAATGATACGGTTTTCAATCGATGGAAACAACAGTAACCGTAAAGGGTGGGGTGTCATCATCGCCGATATTCATGGAACCCAGATGCATGGTCTTGTAGGTCAGCAAAATGAACTGTATGCATTTGCCATGAATACGTTTGACCAACTTTCTACCATGGTTCCCATAGTCAGGTATTCGCCTGAATATGCGAGAGCAATAGGGAAGTGGGTGCTTAATGCCGCAAGTGCCTGCCGCTTATTTTATCAGGATGAACATCCGGAATCCCGGCAAACTTCTTTTGGAGAATTCCTTTCAGGAGAGTATAATCCTATTTCTTATGAAGGAGCCAGGGGAACACTGGATGGCGGAAATTTCGAACAATATAAAAGCATTTTATCTAATCAAGGTCCGTATGGGGTAGGTGACAGGAAAAAAGCAAGGGATAAAAAAGGCGCTACGGATTTTTGCCCTTATGGATCGGCATGGGTAGGGGAATTGGCAGCCATTATCAAACCTACCGATGTTGAAAAAATCTTACAGATAGACTGTACGGTTACTGATTTTTTCAATCCGGATAAATGCCCTACCTATCTTTATTATAACCCTTACAAAGAAGCAAAAAAAGTGAGTGTGGAATTTGATACGAACACTTATCCGAAAGCCGATTTATACGATATGATAACCAAATGTATCATTGCCCGTTCGGCATCTTCCGGAGACAAAGTAAAAATCGAAGGATCCGGGGTCGTATTGTTGGTTGTCATTCCTGAAAAATCCAATCTAAAACAAATTGACAATAAGATCATTTTAGAAGAAAAAATAATTGATTATAATTATTCAAAACGATGAAAAAGATATTCATGACATTTATGATTCTTATATCCGGCGCATATTTCCTGCCGGCGCAGCTTGTCGATGGGGTTGATGTATATAATTATACAGTCAATGTCGCGAGAAAGACCGTATCTGAACCCGATTGGGTCGAACAGCAAGAGCCTATACGCTCCAATATTAAAATCTGGCCTAAAGAAGTCATCGGACGGCTTGACCCTAATATGATCGGTTTTAACATCGAAGATATAAACCATGCTTTTTATCCTGGATTATATGCCCAGATGCTTTGGGACGAAAGTTTCGAAGATGAGCCCAATCAGCCTCTTCCCAAGGGTTGGGACTGGCATGCCGAACCGTTAAACCATGACACACCGCGTGATGATGAAAATTTACGAAGATGGCGATCGGCGTGGGCATTCGAGAATGGAGCTGTTTATCTGGCAGGATGTCGTCAGCGCAGGATTTTCACCGATTTATTCCGTTCCGATAATGCATTAATCGAAGTCGAAATGATGCAACATTCTCTTGATCAGACCGGATATTGGGGACCTAATCTGTTATTTTGCTGGGGAGATTCGGAATACCTTTTATTACAGGTTTCATACGATCGTAAAATGGTTGAGTTGCGTAGAGGAGACGACAAAAGAGGAATTAATGTAAGTAAAACACTTGCCTATACGGATGCAGTCCTCCCTTTTGATAAATGGATCAAATTTGAAATTGAAGCCAAACGCGAAGGAGAAATAACTGTAAGTATGGACGGAAAACAGATCCTTACTTATAAAGGCAAGCCTCTACCGGAAGGAGGACTTGGTTTGGATGCAACATTTACAAATGCCTGGTTCCGTAATCTGAAAGCGCGTAAAATAGATGGAGGAAGTTGGTGGGTCGCCGATTTCAAACATATTGACCATAAACCTTATGAGCATAATGATCACTTAAGTAAATGGTGGTTTCCGGTCGAGGACGGATCAGCTAATGGAGAATTTAAATGGATTGCCGAAAATCCATATAATACCAATCGAAGCCAAATGATGCGTCTCCGTTCGGGAAAAGGAATGTTCGGAATGAGTAATAGCGGATTACGGAATTGGGGATTAACGGTAAAAAAAGAGTATAAATATACCGGTCGTTTATATATCAGAGGAGACCGGAAAGCGGAACCAATCCTTGCCTTACAGAACAAAGACGGATCAAAGACCTATGCCCGGCAACGGCTTTCAGGCATAGGGCAAGACTGGAAACGGTTTGATTTCGAATTGACTTCCAAGGAAAATGATACGACAGCACGGTTTGCCATACTATTGGATCAACCTTCGGAGATTTATGTGGATCAAGTCGTATTATTACCTGATGAAAGGGATCTATATAAAGGTTTGCCTATTCGCCGCGATATAGCGGAAAAACTATTATCCGGAATATCTCATTTGCGATTTGGTGGAGATATGATCAACCAAAAAGGTTTTGCCGGATGGAAACATCATCTGTTGTCGCAAGATAAAAGAAGGCAATATTTAGATGGATGGAGTTATCATAAGTCCGCTCAGTTCATGATTTTCGAGTTCCTGGAATTTTGTGAAGTTGCAGGAATTGAGGCATTGCCTAATTTTGATGCAGTGCCTGCAAAAGAAGTAGCCGAATTCGTTGAGTATTGCAATGGTGATGCAAACACTTTCTGGGGAAAGAAACGGATCGAAAACGGACGGAAAGAACCTTATAAAATCAAGTATGTGATGATTGGCAATGGAATGCCTACACCCGAAGAAGTGGCGGAAACAATTGAAGCCGTCAAGCAAGTAGATCCGGGTGTTAAATTATTTACCGGGGACTTGGGACATACCGCTCAATATATGGTGGATAATATAGCAAACAGACCCTTCGATAAGTTTACCGCTAAAGATATACATTCGTTCGGTTCCCGTCCTGAAGTCGGATTCCTTGGTGATGGCGAGGCCTGGAGAAAAACGCTCGATACTTATCGAAATTTTTTTCCAGAGGCCGTGCGTAGCGGAATTAAACTTTATGCAGAGGAAGTTAATGGACATTCCCATAATTGGCAACGTGGCTTGTGTGATGCTCTGTTTACCATGGTTTCCGAACAAAATTTTGATATAGTAAGTTGGCAATCATTCTGTAATGCGGCACATGCTTCCGGTAATCTGTACGAATGGGACCAAGGGCATATTTTCTATACAAGCTCTCGCTCTTGGTATCAGCCTTCGGGATGGGTTGTAAAATTATTTGGAGAAAATTTTCAAACGGATATAGTTCGCCAACAGGTGAATACGTCCGATATCGAGGTATATGCCGGACAGGGGATTCATGAAAATGTGCGTTCGAAAGTATTAACTTCTACTGCTACGATCAGTCCTGATGGTAAAAATCTCATTGTCAAAGTAGTGAACTTATATCCGGGAGAAGTCAAAACGAACATCATGTTGAATGACGTACATGTACAAGGCTTGGAAACCATTACAATGGGGACATTGCATCTGAAAGCTGAAAATTCAGCTGATAATCCTTTTTATATTGTTCCTGAATCCAATATTGTACTCAGTCCGCAATCTGATATGGAATATTCTTTCGAACCAATGTCATTTACTATTCTTAAATACAGGTTGCAATAGAAACAGGTCTCTATTTGTCGCAGATGCGCTCTTGTCGTTTGCGGAGATGCGGATCTGCATGAGGTAGAGGACCGTATCTGCGTCCTATGGAGATCCGTATCTCCAACAGGCGTAGAAGCGCTTCTCCGACAGGTGCAGATGCGCTTCTCTGCCAGGTACAGATATGGTTCACAAAAAACGGTTACTGATTTAATAATCAATAACCGTTTTTTGTATTTATCGCGGATTTGTTTTTATTCTGCGTTATTTTCCCGGTCTCTCCGTTCACCCCGTTGCGGACGATCCGGACGGTCCGATCCTTCCGGTCTTTCTTCTCTCGGTGGACGAGGCATCAATATTTTCCGCGACAGTTTGAATTTTCCGGATTTTGGATCGATATCAACTAATTTTACTTCGATTGTATCACCTTCTTTCAATCCGGCTTCTTCTACTGTTTCCAGACGTTTCCAGTCGATTTCGGAAATGTGAAGTAAGCCGTCTTTTCCGGGAAGGAATTCTACGAAACAACCATAAGGCATGATGGAACGTACTTTTCCTTCATATACTTCGCCTACTTCCGGAACGGTTGTAATGCCTTTGATTTTCTTCATGGCAGCATCAATCGAAGCCTTGTTGTTTCCCGAAACTTCTACACGGCCATAACCATCGATTTCTTCGATCGTGATAGTCGCTCCGGTTTCTTCCTGCATTCCCTGAATGATTTTTCCGCCCGGTCCGATAACAGCACCGATAAATTCTTTTGGAATAATGATGACTTCGATACGTGGTGCATGTTCTTTCAAGTCCGGACGTGTTTCCGGCATCGTTTCCAGGATTTTTCCCAGGATATGCATTCGGCCTTCTTTTGCCTGAGCCAATGCTTTTTCCAGGATTTCGAAAGAAAGCCCGTCCACTTTAATATCCATTTGAGTAGCCGTAATACCATCTTTAGTTCCGGTTACTTTGAAGTCCATATCTCCCAAATGGTCTTCATCTCCCAAAATATCAGAAAGCACCGCGAAGTTTTTTCCTTTATTTTCAGAAATCAACCCCATTGCGATACCTGAAACCGGTTTCTTGATGGTTACACCGGCGTCCATCAATGCTAATGTTCCGGCACAAACAGTTGCCATGGAAGAAGAGCCATTAGATTCCAAAATATCAGAGACGATGCGGATTACATAAGGATAGTTTTCAGGAATCATCCGTTTCAAAGCACGGTGAGCCAAGTTCCCGTGACCCACTTCGCGACGGCCAACTCCTCTTTGAGGTTTTGCTTCGCCGGTTGAAAATGGAGGGAAATTGTAATGCAATAAGAAACGTTCTTTGTCGTGGCACAATACATCATCAATCATTTTTTCATCCAACTTGGTACCTAAAGTTACGGTCGATAATGATTGAGTTTCACCACGAGTGAAGATAGAAGAACCGTGAGGGCCTGGCAGGCAATCGATTTCTGACCAGATCGGGCGGATTTCGTTTGTTTTTCGTCCGTCCAAACGCTTTCCTTCATCTAAAATACAACGGCGCATGGCTTCTTTTTCCACATCGTGGTAATATTTGCCGATTAAAGCGCCTTTTTCTGCTAATTCTTCTTCAGTATATTGTGCTTTGAATTCTTCTACTACCGCTTTGAAAGCAGCGCTTCTTTCTTGTTTGGAAGAACCGGATTTAGCGATAGCGTATGCTTTATCGTAACATTTTGCCCAAACAATTTTACGCAATTCTTCGTCGTTTGTTTCATGGCAATATTCGCGTTTTACTGTTTTGCCAACAGCTTCACTCAATTCCATTTGTACTCTACATTGTACTTTGATAGCTTCGTGTGCCACTTTGATAGCTTCAAGCATTTCTTCTTCCGAAACTTCACTCATTTCGCCTTCCACCATCATGATATTATCGATGGTCGCACCTACCATGATATCCATATCCGCTTTTTTCAATTCTTCGAAAGTCGGATTGACAATAAATTTCCCCTCCACACGTGCTACTCGCACTTCTGAAATCGGACCGTTAAACGGAATATCGGAAACAGCTAATGCTGCAGAAGCAGCCAAACCGGCCAAGGCATCCGGCATATCTTTTCCATCAGAAGAGTACATGATAATATTGACAAATACTTCGGCATGATAATCGTCCGGGAATAAAGGACGTAAAGCGCGATCGACCAGGCGGCAGGTCAGAATTTCATAATCCGAAGCGCGTCCTTCTCTTTTCAAAAAACCTCCGGGAAAACGTCCGAAAGCAGAAAATTTTTCTTTGTATTCAACCTGCAAAGGCATAAAATCGGTGCCGGGCACAGCGTCTGCTGCCGCACATACAGTAGCTAATAAAACGGTATCGTTCATACGCACCACTACCGATCCGTCGGCCTGTTTGGCCAGCTTCCCGGTTTCAATGGAGATAGTCCGTCCATCTCCCAAATCGATTGTCTTAACAATTGGATTAACCATAAATAATCGTTCTAAATTCTATTTACTCTTTTAAAAATCGTACAAAGTTAATGAAAGTTTATCGTAAGTCGGTGAAAATCCAATATATTTGTGCTCTGAAATAAACAAAGTAAAGCGAATATTGGTATGAATAAATGGATGATAGCGGTTTGTACCTGCCTGGTATTAACCGGTTGTGTAAAGAAAAATACTTTTATTGTGGAAGGAAATATAACCGGTGCAAAAAATTCGATGTTATATCTTGATCATGTAGGAGTTTCTCAGGTAGATAAATTGGATTCGATTAAATTGACGGAAAGCGGTACTTTCAAATGGGAAAAACCTCGTCCGGAATATCCCGGTTTTTACCGGCTCCGATTAAAAAACCAATTGATCAACATTGCCATCGACAGTTTGGAAACGATTACCGTTGAGGCAGATTCCGCTCATTTTGCAACCAATTATACGATTGAAGGTTCGGATCATTGTAAGGAAATACAACGGTTGACATTATTGCAAATCCGTTGTAATCAGTCATATAAAGCGTTAAAAAAAGAATTTGATCTGAAAAAAATCACGGACGATACTTTCATTTCTTCAGTCAATCAGATCATTAAAGAATATAAAGATTCGGCTTCCGTGGTCATTATGCGTGATCCTCAATCGACAGCCGCTTATTTTGCATTATTTCAACAAATCGACGGGTTGTTGATTTTTGATCCTTACCTGAAAGAAGATAATATGTATTTTGGCGCTGTTGCCACTTCCTGGGATGTTCATTATCCGGATGCTCCCCGTACCAGGCAACTGCGCAACCTTACGTTATCAGCCCGCAAAACCATTCGTAGCAGTAGCCAGCCGATTCAATATAAAGAGGCTTCCATGATGGATGTATTTGATATTAAATTGCCTGATATATATAATGATAGCATCCGTCTTTCTGAGGTTGCCAAAGGAAAAATTGTGATTCTTGATTTTACCGCTTACCAGATGCAGGGTTCTGCCGGACATAATATGCGTTTGAACGAATTGTATGAAAAATATAATTCCAGGGGATTGATCATCTATCAGGTTTCATTAGACGCCGATGAACATTTGTGGAAAAATGCGGCTTATAACCTGCCCTGGATATGTGTTCGCGACGACCAGGGGGTGTATTCGTCATTGGCGACCAATTACAATGTACAATCATTACCGACTACTTTTATCGTAAACCGTGCCGGTGAATTAATGGAACGGGTCGGATCGTACGAACAAATGTCGAAAGATATTGCAAAGTTGTTTTAATTAAAGAGGATATGCTAATCTCATTTAAGCATATCCTCTTTCTTTTATGAGGGGGTTAATTGCTTACAGATTATTTTACAATAATTTTTTTAGTTTGCACGTTACCGGTATTGTCTATCATTTTAAGAATATATAAACCTTTTCCCGCTTTTAAGGAAGCCTTGTTTCCTGCAACTGCTTTATCCGCAACTAATTTTCCATCAATGCTATATAATTTTATTGATTGTAACACAGTATTTTCAGAGATAATCGTAATCTCCTCATTTTGGATAGATACATTCAGTTCCATGGGTAGTGTATTATATGGAATTGACGAACCTCCCAGTTCTGTATCTATATAAACGGCAAACACATTCGCGCCGTTTGCCAATTTTAATACCATGTATAGATCATGCACACCCGATACGGTTGATAACATCGCACCGGCTGTTTTCATCGCTTTACCCCAGTCGCTTGTACCCTGAGCGCCTACGCTTGCCAGCATTTGTTGGTCATCCAGAATAGACAGGTCTTCAAAGTCTTCAGCAGTGAATGGCAGATCAAGATAAAAATCGAAACTGCTGTTTTTTAATGTCGCTTGATCTGACGAATGATTAACAAGAATACGTTTAAATTGTCCGGTTTTAAAATCAACCTGATTAAATTTAACAACAACGCCATAGGATGTATATCCTAAATTATCAGACTGATAACGGGCTTCAGAAGCTCCGGGAGCAAGTATTTCCGTAGAATTCGGATATCCGCCCATGCCATCGAAAAACATTCCATATTCGTTACCCGACAACTTTTCATCGATCAATTCAGCCGGTTTTACCGGTTCTTCCACGTTCCACGGTTTACCTTCAATCAACTGAACTTCTTTTAGGTTTGTAGCACCTGTCCAAACAACGTACAAATCATGAATGCCGGAAATACCTTCTTTCAGATTATCGGCCAAAGGCGCATAAACGTTCCATCCGAAATCACGTCCGGTCCATATATTGGCAATCAGATTATCTTCGGAATCAGGATTGTCGATGTATAGTTTCAGGAAAGTAGTAAGACTGGTTCCACCATAAGATGAGACTACTGCCACCTGTTGGTAAGTGGAAACATTTTTAAAATCAACCCCTATAAATTTGGCCATCACTCCGTTTCCGGCCCAGCCAATTGCACCGGCATCATTCAGGCGGGCTTCGCTTTCGTCGGGTTTAATAATTTCTGCAATAGATGCTTTCAGTGATTTGTAAGTGTACACAGGATCTTTTACCATTCCCTGATCATCATCAGGAATCGGTTGTGAATAAAAGGTGATTGTTTTAATATTTCCTTCACATTCTCTGTATCTCATATATACCTTTCCTTTTCCTGCCGGCACTTTTTCGTCTTCAGGGTAGAAGTTATACTGATAGGTACGGTAATACTGGAAAGCTCCGGTACCTTTGACAGCAATGTCGTTAAACATTAAACCGCCTTCATCAGGATGACCGAAATAGAAATCGGCAAATCCTTCCATGTTTGCATTTTCGTGAGCAATTTCAATACTACAGGCAAAATATTTGTCCCTGTTGCCAAAATCGATTTCACCCAAACAAATCGTACTACCCGGTTGTGTATATCCCAGGCATTGGTTACTCGCATCGAAGCGTCCGTTATTGACTATTTCGATTCCACTGTCTTCCAGCATCTTAAAAACAAGATTTTCGGCATTGACATTGTATGTCAACCCAATAAAGGAAATCAATCCACAAAAAGTAAAGAATTTTTTCTTCATGATTAAATGATTTAAATTGTTGATAATATTATCGGACTTTGAGAATCCGACCGTTGATATTTTGATATTTTGATTTTATCTGATATAGATACAATCCCGGAGCCATATCCGGAGCATTCCATTCCAACCGGTTAAGACCGGCTTGTATCGATTTGTAAGATTGATAAACTAATGCTCCTGAAAAATTGTAAATCCGGAAATCAACCGTTTCCGGTTGGTGACAATATAGCGGGATTATAATATGGGAAGAAAATGGGTTGGGATAAGGCGCCAAGTTATGCTTCATATCCATTGATTCGTCTATAGATAAATTAGAATCTACTTCTTCAATGTAGAATAACTGGTTATCTGTCCCGGTATTATCCAATACAGTCAACAGCACATTTTCATCTGTTTGATTATTTGGAATACCTATTGCTTTGACCGATTTTTTGGGATGGATAGCAAAAAGTTCGTCGCCCTGATAATCCAGTATCCATTTCCCATTATCAGCAATACAATCAAAAGGATATTGCTGCAAATTACCGGTTCCTCTCGATGTAATGAATAAACCGGAATAAACCGATTCCAACGTATAGCAGGCTTCCCCTGCCACTTTAATCTTCCAACATTGATGTTTGCCTGTATTGAACGATTGTTGTACGATATTGGTGCCACTAAGTTGGTTATTTTGTTGTAAAGCAAGGCATTTCCCACTTTGTTTGACTACCAGTTTATAGATTTTATCTCCTTTTATTTCAGGAATTATTTCTTGTTTTTTTGTAAATTCGATGTAATCGAGATTCATACCACTCGATGTAAACTGGATTTTCAGGTTGTGTTTTCCTGCTTCCAGGTTTACTTTAACCGTTTGGTTTTCATAACGGTTATTTCCTCCTGTTCCTTCCAGTTCGACAGATGCAAGCGTATTGTTATCCAGCAAGATACAAATGCCCTTGCTTCCTGAGGAAGGCGTCGAATAATTCATTTTCAGGTCATACACGCCCTCTTCAGCTACATCGACCGTATAATTGAGCCATTCGCCCGTATCAGTCCATCCGACAAAATATTCGCTGGCTCCTCCTCCTATGCCTGCATAATCGCTTTTGGCATTCCGGTATGCTCCACCTTCGTTTTTCTTAGCATGGTCATAAAATCCGGCGCCCTGGCCTCCCAGGTCAAAATCTTCGGCTTCAATGCGTCCCGGGATTGTGTGTTGTTTGAAAGGAGCTTGTGTTGATTCAAAGTATTTTTTGGCTGTAGCCATTAAATCCCCGGCTTTCTGGAAAACGTATTTTCCCGGAAATTCGGTGTTCAATCTTTCAAAAACCCTTTTGATGGCAGGATATCCGGCCGAACCAAAACCGGCCTGAACCATATATACTCCTGTAAAAACCGGATAATTATCCGATGATTGTACACTTACTAAGTAATTGTACAGGTTTTGTTCGGTAGCAACCACTCCTCCGGTGCATACCACAGGCATTCCGTTCCAGTAATAAGCATCTTTATAACTGCCGCTTGTCCATGCCAGTGTTCCGGTCACATTTGTTTGAGTAAAACCGTTGTTGTAAAAAGCTTGTGCCGGCCAGCGTAAAGAAGAGGCAGTGGTATTCATTCCGGCCTTTTCAAGCCATTCCCCGTTCATTACACACCAGGAATTGTAATCTTCCGGTTTATAATAGGGTTCCTGGATGTATTGTACTCCCGAAGGTCCACCAATGAATTCGTCATTTTCCGTCGCATTTTCATAATAATATTTCAGGATAAAAGGAGCTATATCGACTAAAGCCGGAGATAAAGTCATGGATACGGGAACACTTCCCCTGTCTTTCTGATTAAAAATATCACGGCTGGCATTGTGGTTGAATTGGATATTATCGCCGTCGCTCCAATGAAGCGCGACATATACTTTACCCGACCCGGCCGTCAACGCGGTATTGGGTTTGACAGGGAACGTCTGCGACGGGAACGAAGAATAATAACTACCATTAGGGAATAAATCGCTGACAAGAAACCCGAAACCTTCCGGATTAATGGTCAGGTTCAGATCGTCGCCATGCATACCGTATCCCAACACATACGAATTTTTGGGATAACCGGGAGTGTTTAATATTTTTTTGATAATAACTTTTCCGGCAGCGGTTTCGTCATTAACCCAAAAGCAAAAAGACCGGGAAGCGACCGCATAATCGTAGATAGCCCATCCTCCATTTCTCCAATCGTCGCGCAAGCCAACACTGAAAGCAATTTGCTTGTTTATTTGCGGCATCAGGTTTTTCAAAGCCCAATCGTATGCTTCCGTAATATTAGACCATTGGTTCCGGATATCTACGATTTCTTTGTTCCAACCGAATTCGCTGACTAAACTATTTTTCAAGGATTCACTCACCGGCAGGGCATTTTCAACACAAGCCATGTTGACAGCCATATTGAAAGTATAGTCATCGTTGGCAAAATTACAAACGACCAACTTGTCTAAACGGTCTTTATAATTTCTGAATAAGGTTCTTAATCCCTGATTCGAACCGGAATTAATGATTTGGGATGGACGTCCGTAGGGAACATTTAAATATTTGAACCATTCTAATTCTTTATTATCATTGGCTAAAAATATCTCGGCAGAATCCCGGTTGATTATTCCCTGGAAGACACGACAAATGTGTTTTGCTTCGGGCGAATCGTTAGAGATGGCGAGGTAGATTACCTTTTTTACCGGTTTCATCTTCGGTAAGGAAGACGCGGTGGTATTTCCGGCCTGCAAGAGACCGAAAATACCCGATAACATCCATATTATAAGATTTTTGCGCATCATATTTTTATTTAATAATCATATTTTGTTTCAACTGTATATCTGCAGAGGAAGATCCTACTTCGAAAACATAACTTCCGGAAGGAGTGTAGAATTTTCCCTGTTTTTCGTCCCATAAACGAAGTTCTTTTTTAGGAATGTTTATCGAAATCTGTTCGCTTTTCCCTTTGGCTAAAGAAGTCCGTTTAAATCCTTTCAATTGTTTGATAGCCTGTTTTTCTCCTGTGCCGGGAAATTTAACATATACCTGTACTACTTCATCTCCATCATATTTGCCTGCATTTTGAAGGGTAAAATGGATGTTTACATCGGAATCAGATTGCTCCATAGTTAAATTTTTATATAAAAATTTCGTATAACTCAATCCATATCCGAAAGGATACAGTGGTTTTCCTTCGAAATACATATAAGTACGGCCTTGTTTGATATTGTAATCATCGAAAGCAGGGATTTCGCTCAGGCTGTTATAATAGGTCAACGGAAGACGTCCGCCCGGATTATAATCACCAAACAGAGCTTCGGCTACAGCGTTTCCTCCTTGTTCTCCCGGGTACCAGGCATTCAGGATGGCAGGAACATTTTCGTTGATCCAATTGATTGCTAAGGAACTTCCGGCAACCAAGACCACGACTGTTTTCGGATTGGTTTTGAATGCCTCTTCAATAAAAACCTGCTGGTCTTTGGGTAACTCGATAGTAACCCGGTCTTGTCCTTCACGTTCGATCGATTTGTTGATACCCAGAACGGCAATCGTTACATCACATTCCCGGATGGCTTTTCCGGCTTCTCCATATAAGTCGATCAGGTCTTTTTTGTCCACATCGGGAGTTCGCCAATACAATTTTGCAACAGCTTCTCCTGCTGTGTCAAAATATTCAGCTCTCAGGTTGTATTTTTCTCCTTTCTTCAATTCAATTGAAAAACTGTCGGTTTGTATGCCTCTGTTATGCCATGAATCGATTACTTTTTTTCCGTCAAGAAATAAACGGCAGCCATCGTCAGTTGCAAATCCGAAAGTGTATTGTCCCGATACTGTAGGGACTAACTCTCCTGTCCACCGGATGGACAATGGAGATGCCGGCAGGAACGGATCGGGAGCCTGATTGGCCGGTTCAAAATTGATAATTTCATCGGTTCGTGTTTTGGGACTTCCTTCCAATTCCTGATTATCAAAATATTCCGCCTTCAATCCCAGAGGAAAATATTGCCTGGATATTAATTCGTAACCGGAAGTCGAAGAGTTCCAGGGAGCATATACGATTTTAATTTTATCTCCGACCCGGTTTTGTATTCCTTCGAGAACGGATACCGGATGATTTGCCGGGATTCCGCTGTAATCGCCGAATTCACAATTTCCTGCATTGATTCCTACCACAGCTATTGATTTTATTTTGTTTTCATTCAACGGAAGAAAATTTTTGTCATTTTTCAATAAAACCAAACTTTGGCGGGCAGCTGTCAATGCCAATTGCTTATGCTTTTCACAGCCTGCCACTGAAGGAGAAATGGTATTATACGGATTCTTACCCGGATCGTCGAACAAACCGAGTTTCATTCGCGCCCTCAACACCCGATAAGCAGCCGAATCAATATCCGCATCACTTATCATTTTTTGTTTATAAGCACTGAGTAGGGGATCAATATAAATATTATCCCCGCATTCAAGGTCAAGTCCGGCTTTCAATGCTAAGGTGGCGGCAACTTCCGGGGTCTTCATATATTTATGATGACTAACCATGAATTCGGGGCCGCCGCAATCCGAAACGACATATCCGTTGAAACCCCAGTCATGACGAAGCACTTTTTTCAACAGCCAGTCATTAGCTGTACACGGAACTCCATTGATGGCATTGTAGGCTGTCATGATAGACTGAGCTTTCCCCTCCACGATACAGCGTTCGAATGCCGGGAAATAATATTCACGTAAATCTTTTTCCGAAATCACAGCATCGCATTCAAAGCGGTTATGTTCTTCATTATTCGCTGCAAAATGCTTGGGAGTCGAAATGATTTTCAAGTAACGGGGATGATCGCCCTGCAATCCTTTAACAAAGGCGGCGCCCAATATGCCTGCAAGGTAAGGATCTTCGCCATACGTTTCAGGAGTGCGTCCCCAACGGGGATCCCTTGCCATATTGACTGTAGGAGACCAGAATGTAAGCAGATCGCTGAAGAATCCCTGCTGATCTTTTCCCCGGTTGAGTTCATTCCAACGTCCGCGGGCTTCATCAGATATGGCTGTCGAAATCTCGAACAACAATTCCGGATTCCACATACTTGCCAATCCGATGGCTTGGGGGAATACGGTAAAATTACCCGGGCGGACCACTCCATGCAAGGCTTCATTCCCATGGTAGTATTTGTCGATATCCAAGCGGGGAATACCCGGAGAAGTGGCTCTCAGTAAAGAGACTTTTTCTTCCACTGTGAGTCGGGATAATAGATCCATGATACGCTCGTGTTGAGAGGTGTTCATGTCCTTGTATTTCTCGTTTTGTCCTTTTACTAATCCGTCTATAGTTAATAAAATAATTATGCTTAGAATGATTTTCTTCATTATTTAAATTCGTTTTTATCAGGGTGCAGTAAATTCTACCGTTTCGGTATAGTTCATTCTCTTCAATGTATTGGATGCTGTACTCGAACGAGCGGCCAGTCTCATGTAATATTTTTGTCCGCTTACGAGATTGGGTATCTGGCTCTCATAAACAGTTTGCTCAATAGTATTATCTGATGAACGACTAATTTCTTTCTTGTAACTGATATTCTCTTTATAACCTCTGTTGCTAAATGAAATTACAGGATTTGTATTACATAATACCCATAATTCTGCGATTGTTTTTTGTTCCAGCACGATACCTTCTGGCGGAGTGGAGCGTTTTACCTGATACTTCACGGTAACTTCAGCGCTTCCTTCCGCTCCTTTTACAATATCGACAATTGTTAATCGCAGGAAAGGTGTAACAGTAAAATCATGTTTAGTCACCCCTTTGAGCTTAACCAACTCCGCTTGAACCGGAAAAAAATTTCCTTCCGTCGGAGTTACGTTGTAATCGCCGTTGAATAAAGCTACATTGCGAAAAGTTCCGTCTGCTTTTGCCCAGAACCTCAATGGTGTAGGGTTTGCGTATGACAAATCATACATTACGATCCTGCAACCATCGGGCTGTTCGGTATATACCGGAGTTCCCTGTTCGCTGTCGATTAATGTTCCGTAAATACCTGCATTGGGAGTGTCATAATTGTCCACCTCAAAACACGAAGTCAATATGAATGGAACAATGAATAGTATTAAAATATTTCGTTTCATATCCTTTATTTTTTATAATTTGATTAATAACCGGGATTTTGTATAATCTGAGGATTCCGGTTTATCTGTTCATCATTGATTCGTATATAATACATATAAGTTTTGAAATCATGAGGATCACCTACTTCCAATTTTTTGAAAATCCATTTCTTCGTATTTGCCACGTAATAAGGATACAGCCCTTTCATTTTTACATTTTTCATTACATTTTCGGATTGTCTCCATCGTTTCAAATCCCAGAAGCGACGATTTTCATACATAAATTCGACCTGCATTTCTTCCCGTATGAGATTGATTGTTAACGAAGTTGCAGGATCTACACCCGCCCTGTCCCTTACATCATTAAAGTGAATCAAGGCCTCATTTTTATAGGTATTATCTCCGAAATTTTGTGCTAATTCGATAGCAGCTTCCGCAAAGTTTAAAAGCACTTCGGCATATCTGAATTCGAACCAGGACTGGTCTTGTGTGCTGTGCTTAGGATCCTGTGGAGAATTTCCTTCATATAAAAATTTCTTGATATAAAATCCGGTTATAGTAGATTCAAGTGTGCCTCCGATTCCTTGTTTTCCGATCACATACAGCGTTGTGTCGTTGTAAGTGATCTGATCGGTGAAAGCGCCTCCTTCTTTGATTACCCGGACAGTCTGGCTTGTTTTTTCAACCACTCCGCGTTGAACATCAATAATTCCGCTGATGCTTCCTTTGGCATTGGTCCATTTGGCACCCGGCACCATAATCGTGGCATTCAACCGCGCATCTCTGCCTTTGAATAAATCGGTACGATCATCCACTTCTAATATTTTATTGTCGCTACCAACCACCCATCCCTGGGAATTCGTAGGTAATACACCTGAACTACCATTCGTCATTTTATAACTTTCCACAAGGTTGAGAGTAGGGCTTAAGCGTGAACCGTATCCTTCGGGAAGCCTGTATCCCCAGGGCGATTGCCATAAATCCCAGTTGTGCGTTTTGCTGGGAAATTGGTAATTCTTTACAAAAATTACTTCGGGGCATTCTCCTTTTATCCAGAACATTTCCTGGTAATTTTTTGCTTTATCGCTATTTCCACGGTACAAACTGTAATGTCCTCCATCAATGACTATTTTGGCCGCTTTAGCTGCTTCAGTATAATAAAGTTTAGCTTTATTCTTATCATCAAATCCTACCAGGCCATTTTTGTCGTATGTCCCATAATTGGCTATGGAAGCGGCATACAACATTGCCCTGCATTTTAAAGCAGCGGCGCTGAACTTATTCATCCGGTATTTTTCACGAGGATTGCGAGTCAGTGGTAAATTGTTGATCGCAAAATCAATATCTTCGAGAATGAAATTATAGGTTTCTTCTTCCGTACTACGGGGTACACGCAGTTTTTCAGGATCAACAGGGTCATAATCCTGAGGTTCCTTGATGATAGGCACACCTCCGTATCGTTTGGCATGTCCAAAATAATACCATGCCCGGATTGCATGTGCTTCTGCCAACAATTCGTTCTTACGTTTTTCATTGAAAAGAGTGGAAACTTCAAGTTCTTTAATTAATGTGTTGACATTACGTATGTTGTCATAAGCCCACCACTGGTTCCACATCCCATTACCTGTGGGACCAAACATTTCATGAGGCCACTCGCAATGTATCGCTTCATCACAACTCAATGCCGGTTGAAAAGATCCGCCTACCCAGTTGTTAAATCCGGATTCGCTTCCATAATTGAAATCTTCGATGGGCAAACGGTTATAGAGCACAACCATATAAGCTTCTATACCTGCTTCTGTATTAAAAACCTGTTCCCCTGTTATTTTATTCAATGGCGGCTGGTCCAGGAAATCATCGCATGAACTGATGGCTAAACCGCATAATAGCAACAGGATTGTATATATTAAATTATTTGTTTTCATATTTTATGTAGTTCTTTTTTACTAATCAGAAAGTAATATTTGCCCCGAAATTGAAATTCCTCATAATCGGATAACGTCCTAATTCTGTTGTTTCCGGATCCAAATAATCCATATCTTTTCCCTGGATAGTCAGCAAATTGAATCCGTTGGCGTAAATTCTCAACTTATTTATACCCCAATGCGAGGTGAGGTGATGAGGGAGTGTATAACCGATTTCCATATTTTTCAGACGTATATAATTACAGTTTTTGTACCAGAAGGTAGAGTTTGTCCCGTAGTTTTGAGGATCAGTGAAACGCGTGTTGGGGTATTTTCCGGCCACCCACCGATCATCGGGATCAAAAGGATCAAAATTACCTTCTGCATCCACTTTGTGCCAGCGATCGGTAAACATTTCCCATGCATTTCCTCCCCATTGCAATGGAGAAGCAGTTATTTTCGCATCGAACATTGCTGCTCCCTGGAACAGCATACTTAAATCGAAACCTTTCCAGTTCATATTCAGTGTCAGACCATAGTTCATTAAAGGGATATCCCGGCGTTTCAAGGGTTGTAAATCCCAGTCGTCGATCATTCCGTCTTCATTATAATCCTGATAAATGATGTCGCCGGGTAAATAGTTGGATTCGCGGTAATATACGCCACCTAAAGCGGCGTATTTGTAAATGTCTTCCATGCTTCCATATTGGCCGATTGCATTATACATCCAGAGGATGTCTTTGTTACGGTCGGTATGGTTATTGCGCCAGTTGTCGTAAGAATTTCCTGAAGGAGTGCGCTCTATGAATTTATCGGTAGCCAATGTGTAAGTCAGGTTGGCCTGTACGCCGAATGAGAACTCCTGGATACGATTATTATGACCTAATACAATTTCGAATCCCCGTTGCATATCCGAATTCATATTTTCCAGAGCGAATGTAGAGCCAAAAGTCCCGGGAATAGTCGCAACCCTGTTGGCCAGTAATCCGTCGCGGTCCCTGCGGAAATAGTCAAATTCAGCCGTTAATTTGCTATTCCACAAGTTCATTTCAAATCCGATATTTTTGGTCGTTGCAGTAAACCATGTTGCATTTTCATTCGGAATTTGAGGAATTCCGACTCCTGGAATTAAACCTCCGTCACCCAATACATAGCGGTCTCCTCCCGGATAATCGAAAGCCATCAGCCATAAATATGGATTGGTATTGTCATCCCCCATTTTTCCGATAGATCCCCGAATTTTTAGATTCTCAACAAAATGCAGGTTATTTTTGATAAAAGATTCTTCCGATATTCTCCAGCCTAAAGAAAGAGAAGGAAAAAATCCCCATTTTTTGTTACGAAATTTAGAAGAACCATCGTAACGGAAACTGGCTTGGACTAAATATTTAGACATAAAATCATAATCTAAACGGCCAACTAATCCGGCATTGGAATTTCGGTCGGCGGTTCCGTCGATGGTACGTGCATTATCTACCAACCCTCCATAAATCTGTTCCACCATATCCATCAGGGTATTACGGCCTCCACTCAATCCGCTGCTTTCCCAATAACGGGTTTCGAACAGCAACAAAGCGTTGACATTGTGTTTTTCTTTTATTTTTGTAATATAATTAAGTGATGTTTGAGTAGTAGTAGTTGCGCTTTCATCCCTCCATTCGCTTATATTCGACATAGCAGATGTGGTACCATTTCCGATCTTCTGAGTATATTGATCATATATGTAGGTAGAGAATTGTTTCTTTAATAATTTGCTGTTACTGAATCTGGGGTCGTATGCGAGGAGCGCTTTAGCAGACAATCCGTTCAGAAAAGGAATATCCCATTTTAATGAAGCGGAAAGTTGCAATTGCAGCGTTTTACGATAACGAAAGCCTCCGTATTCCGTAGAACTTTTAACTAAGGGATTTTCATCATCATTCTGTAGTTTACCAAGATAATCGGGATCTCCGTTTGCATATATTTCCCATATAGGAACTCCTGCCCCAATAGCTTTGAATATATCGGGAGTGTCGTAAGCCGGGCTATCCTTTTCGTCTAAATAACCCCCGATATTAAATTCGGAAGTAAGATTATCGGTGACTTTAGCTGTTACATTCGACCTTAAATTAAAGCGTTTATAATCCAATGAATTGGATTTCCATAAGCCTTCTTCATTATAATAACCGATACTATTGAAATACTGCACCTTGTCAGAACCTCCTGTTACTGTCAGGTTTGCCTGATATTGAGGAACGCTGTTGCGTACCACTTCATCATACCAATTGATATTAGCATAAGGAGAACCCGAAGCAATCAGTTCAGGGCTGTATGTTGCGGATTGATCTCCTCTGTTAGCGGAAGCTTCATTGTAAAGGTCCATATACTGGTAAGCATCGCATGCTTCCGGATATCTTGTTATTTGTTGGAATCCATAAGAAGTATTGAAGGTGATCTCGGTTTGTTTGGAGCTTCCCCTGCGGGTAGTTACTAAAATCACCCCGTTTGCAGCCCTTACGCCATAGACAGCAGCAGAAGCATCCTTAAGAACAGATACGGATTCGATCTCATTCGGATCAATGCGGTTAAAATCACTGCGGGGAATACCGTCAACAATCACCAGTGCATCGCCAAATCCCCTGATTTTAATATTGTTGGCATAATCTCCGGGTTCTCCGCTATCTTGCTTGATATTTAAGCCCGGTACCCGTCCCTGGAGAGCATTGGCCATGTTTGAAGTAGAGGTCGAAGTTATCTCTTCCCGGCCGACAGAGGCTACGGAACCGGTAATGTCTATTTTGCGCTGGGTACCGTATCCGACGACTACAATTTCATCCAGCAACTTATTGTCTTCCATAAGAGTGACCGCCAAATCATGTTGTCCGTTTACAGTAATCTGTTGTTCTTTATACCCTGTGTAAGTAAATACCAATACAGCTTTCGGATCTGCGCTTATCGTAAATCCTCCATCTATATCGCTTGTTGTGCCGGTACTGGTTCCTTTAATGGCAATACTAACCCCCGGCAGGGTCTCTCCGTTGACATTTTTAATGACACCTTGTACCGGAATTGCTTGCCCGAAAACAAATCCGGCATACCATAAAAAGGTGAATGAAACAATAAATTTGAATTTTTGCATGTATTAAAAATTAAAGTTTGCTTAAAGCATGCAAATTTATATTTGCGGTTAAAAAAAAATATTAATTTTTCATTAAAAGGCATACTATTTTGCACAACAAATGCGACTTTGTAGTTATTTTAACATAACAGGATTGCAATTTTTCATTAATAATTGATTTTAATCATTGATTTATAGACTTTTTTGATTTGGCTATTGCTAATATTTCCAAAATCGAATAACTTTGTTACAGAATACCCAACTATACAAATTTGATGCTCAAGAAATTTTATTTTACATTATTTTGTCTTGTCGCCTGTGTTGGTAGCCTGGTTTCTTCAAATACTTCTGGTTTGACATTTCGGTCACATCAGGAGATAAAGGAAAAAAGAACTTCCCTGCTTTTAAATAAAGGAAACACTTTTTATATGCCTGATGGTTTTTCATTAGAGTTCGATATTAAATTCCGGACTGAGGAACATAATTTTGGATACATATTCCGGATTATTGGCAATGATAATGTTTCTTTCGACTTGATATCAAATCACAAAGGGAACGATAAGGTATTAAGTTTTGTGGAAGGGAATAAAGTGTCTTTACCTTTCAAAAATATAAACGAAGCCGATGATAAAAAGTGGAATAAAGTAGTGTTCAAATTAGATTTGAAATTACAGGAAATCACCATTTTCTTTAATGAAAATATTGAGCTTAAAACGCCATGCTTATCTAAAGATCTGTCAAATTTCCGGTTTCAGTTTGGAGTTTGTAATCATGAAAAATTCATGTCACATGATGTTCCTCCTATCAGTATAAAAGACATACGTTTGCTTGATAATCAAAAAAAACTAATTGCATGTTGGCCGTTGGAAAAACATCATATCGATGAGGTATATGATTCTGTGTCCAACCTGGTGGCTATTGCCTATAATCCGGTCTGGGAGATAGATAAACACACCCGATGGATACAGGAAAAACATTTTGAAACATCTTTGTACACACAGGTTGCATTTAATGCCAATATTGTTTATTTTGCTAATAATGATTATTTATCGACCTATGATCTGGCAGAAAACAGAATGGATACAATACGGCCAGTTTCCGGTTATCCTTTTCATGTAAGCTCCAATCAACTGATCTACAATCCATATACCGATCAATTGATTTCATATGATTTGGAATATATACGTGCTTCGATCTATGATTTTAAGAATAATACCTGGTCAGGAAACGAGCCGACATTAAGAACTCCATATACCCATCACAACAGTTTTATTTCACCGGTTGATTCATGTGTATATGTATTTGGAGGGTATGGCGACTATTTATACAAAAGCGATCTGATAAAGCTTGATTTCAATGGGCATACACAAAAAGCGGTACTTGATGATAAATCGATCACTCCAAGATATTTGAGTGCCATAGGATTCAAAAATCCTGAAACATTGCTATTGCTTGGTGGGTATGGAAATGAGTCGGGTAAGCAGGAACTGGGACCTCATAATTATTATGATTTATATGAAATTAATCTCAAGAATTTCCATGTGAAAAAATTATGGAAATTAGACCAACCGAATGAGCATTATCTCTTTTCGAATGCAATGGTGGTGGATACTCTTCAGAACAGAATATATACACTCATTTTTCCGAATGATAGAAATAATAGTCATATCCTGTTGAAATCATTCAATCTTGAAAATGGTTCAAATGAAATTTTAGGAGATACAATTCCATATACATTTGAGGATATAAATTCTTTTTGCTCTCTTGTTCTCGATACAAATAACAATAAATTATATGCAGTAACCATTTATAATAATCAGGTAAAATCAGATATTTTTGTTTACTCATTGCTGTATCCTCCACTGTCAAATAAAGAAATAATTCAAAAAGCGCCGCAATCTCAATTGATCACAAATGTACTCCCATGGTTGATTATTATTGTCTTCGTTTGTGGTAGCTGCTGGGGGATTTTTATATATGCAAAAAAATATAAACAAAATAAAACAAGCAACCCTGTCGTTTTTGACGAAATAGAAAATGACGATCCTATTTTTGAATACCCTGTAAAAAAATCATCCATTTTATTTCTTAATGGATTTCAGGTGTGGGATAAATCAGGCAATGATATAACCAGAGAATTTACTCCCACTCTCAAATATTTATTGATATTAATGGTGCTATATACACACAAAAACGAAAAAGGAGTCTCAAATACTACTTTAAGGGAAACCTTATGGAATGATAAACCAGAAGACAATGCGCAAAATAATAGGAGGGTATATATTCAAAAATTGAAAAAATTATTAAGCAAATTGGACGGGGTAGAAGTGATAAATACAAATACATATTGGACATTAAAATGCCAGGAACCATGTTTTTCTGATTATTTCAAGGTGCTTCAATTAATAAATGAACTGAAAAACCAGGAAAAAATAGAATTAGATAAATTAAAGGAACTGTTGTACTTACTATCGTATGGCACCCCTTTACCCTACCTGCATCAACAGTGGGCCGACCCTTTTATTTCTGATTATTCACTCAAGGTACAGGATCTTTTATGGTCGCTTGTGCAACACATTTCTGTAATAAATGATCCTAAATTGCAGATAAGCATTGCCGAAACTATTTTTTTATTCGATTCTACCAGTGAAGAAGCCTTGTCATTAAAATGTTCCATGCTCTGCAAAATGGGAAAAATACGACTGGCAAAAATAGCATACGATTCGTTTAGTGCTGAATATGAACGGACAATAGGGATTCCTTTCAGTAAAAATTTTGATTTTATTATTAAATATACCCAGGGAACTTAGTCATGGTCGTCTTATCTTAAAATGCATTGACGCTATTTCGTACCACAAAGATATTGCAAAGTTGTTTTAATATGTTGTAAAGCATGTTTTTTTATTTGGAGTAAAGAAAAAAAAGTATTACTTTTGCACCTGTGTTTGAATTGCTAAAGGAGAGTTCCGGTCTGAAGATCGGAATTCTTTTTGTTTTTTGTCATTAACACAAATAATTTTTTTGTCATTTATAAAAACAGATTCATCATGGCCATTACTTACATGACGGAAGAAGGCTATAAAAAGCTTGTCGAAGAATTGAATTTTCTGGAAACAGTGAAAAGACCCGAAATTTCCAAGCAAATAGCAGACGCGCGCGATAAAGGAGATTTGTCGGAAAATGCAGAATATGATGCTGCCAAAGATGCTCAGGGTATTTTGGAAGCCAAAATTTCCCAATTAAAAGGCGTGGTTGCCAGCGCCCGCATCATTGATGAAAGCCAGATTAGCACAGACACCGTACAAATTATGAATAAAGTAACCATTCGCAATACAAAAAACAATCAAACGATGGTATATACTTTAGTATCGGAAAGCGAAGCCAATTTTAAAGAAGGGAAAATCGCTATCAATACTCCGATCGGCAAGGGATTGCTGGGCAAAAAAGTCGGAGAAATTGCAGAAATCGCAGTACCTTCCGGAATGATGACGTTTGAAATTATGAATATTACTATCTGAAATAATATGGCCACTATATTTAGTCGTATCATTGCGGGCGAAATACCCTGCTACAAAATTGCAGAAGACGAACGTTTTTTTGCTTTTCTTGATATTAGTCCCTTGGTTAAAGGCCATGTATTGGTTGTTCCCAAACAGGAAGCCGATTATTTTTTCGATTTGGACGATGATTCTATTGGCGAAATTATGGTGTTTGCCAAACGAATTGCAAAAGCTATCGGGGCTGCCATTCCCTGCCGGAAAGTCGGAATGACGGTAATCGGTTTGGAAGTTCCGCACGCTCACATTCATCTCATTCCAATGAATCAGGAATCGGATATCCATTTTAGCCGGCCAAAACAATCTTTCCCTAAAGAAGAAATGGAGGCAATAGCACAAGCGATCAGGGCAAAATTGTAAACAGACAGAAGGAGTTAGACGAAGTTAGAGGAAGTTATACGAAAAAAAGGCCTCTATTTCTTCTAACTCCCTTTCATTTGCCTTGATACCGTTCCCAAATACCCTCCGTGATGACGTTTGGCATAATCGGCTGATGAAAATCCGGTAGCTTTCATCGTATTTACCACCAACAGATCTCCCATTACAGTCATTACCGTGGTAGAAGTAGTAGGTGTTAATCCCAGCGGACAAACTTCTTTCGGATTTCCTGTTAACAAGCAAATATCCGCAGCTTGTGCCAGCGGACTTTCTCCATTTCCTGTAATTGCAATAAATTGAATATGTGGAATCAGGTTGCGGGCTAAATCGATTAACTCAAGAATTTCACGCGTTTTTCCCGAATTGGAAATCAGCAGCATCAAATCATTTTCACTTAAAATGCCTAAATCTCCATGTTGGGCTTCACTTGGATGCAGGAAACAAGAAGTAATGCCGGTGGAACTGAAAGTGGTGGCAATGTTTGAGGCGATCTGGCCGGCTTTGCCCATTCCGCTGGTGACTAACTTCCCTTTTTTCCGGCAAACATGCTCTACAATCATTTCCACTGCTTTGAAATAATCGTTGCTAACAGGGATATTTAAAATGGCATCTGCTTCTTTTTGCAATATTTCTTGTAATTCGGTAATCATACTAAGGATTAATCGTTGATTAATGATTTGCAAAGGTATTTATTTATACATTTGCATCCGCTAAAAAGATAGAAAAATGTTTTCTCATTATACAAATACTCTTCCTAATGGATTGCGGATGATTCATTTGCACTCCGAATCGCCGGTGGCTTATTGTGGTTTTGCAGTTAATGCCGGAACTCGTGACGAACAAAAAGATGAGTTCGGGTTAGCGCATTTTATTGAACACATGCTTTTTAAAGGCACTCAGCAACGTCGGTCGTGGCATATTCTTAATCGCATGGAACAAGTTGGCGGCGAATTGAATGCTTACACTACAAAAGAAGAAACTTTTATTTATTCAACTTTTCTTTCCGGCGATTTTGAGCGCGCTGCCGAACTACTGTGCGACCTGGTGTTTCATTCTAATTTTCCTGCAAAAGAAATTGACAAAGAACGGGAGGTGATACTCGATGAAATCAATTCTTATAAAGATAATCCCTCCGAATTGATTTACGATGAATTTGAAAATATGCTTTTTCGCAACCATGAAATAGGACATCACATTTTAGGCAGTGAGCAAACCTTGAATGGTTTTACCCAACAATCCTGCCAGTCTTTTTTTAGCCGGCATTATATTTTGGAAAATATGGTCTTTTTTTCGATGGGCAATATTCCTTTTGCAAAAGTCGTTCGTTTGCTGGGAAAATATACTGTGAACCACGAATTTAAAACATCAGAAATTCAAAGAATAGTACCGGTGGAAACGTCTCCCGACAATAAAAAATTGAGCATAGAGTCTTTTCAGGCGCATGTAATGATAGGCACTCAAGGGTATGGCCTTTTTAATGAAAAGCGTCCGGCATTATATCTGTTAAACAATATCCTGGGAGGTACAGGCATGAACAGTCGCCTCAATCTTTCTCTCAGGGAAAAATACGGATTTGTGTATAACGTAGAATCAAATCTGACCACTTATACCGATACCGGCGTTTTTGCAGTTTATTTTGGATGCGATCACAAACATGTCGATAAATGTATTTCTTTGGTTCACAAAGAATTGAAAAATCTCCGGAACAATATTTTAACAGAAAAACAATTACATGCCGCCAAAAAACAGCTGAAAGGACAATTGGGAATTGCCAACGAAAATAGTGAAAACATAGCCTTAGGGATAGGTAAAGTTTTTTTGCATAAAAACAGGTATTATAGTTTGGAAGAAAATTATGACCTGATTGATAAGATAACCTCCCGGGAATTATTGGAAGTGGCTAATGAGGTTTTTGATGAAAAACGACTATC
Organism: Bacteroidales bacterium; assembly: GCA_031553835.1. Lineage (GTDB taxonomy): Bacteria > Bacteroidota > Bacteroidia > Bacteroidales > Azobacteroidaceae > JAVBKX01. Next base: position 88,980 of record JAVBKX010000041.1, on the reverse strand, counting down.
GCAGTTGATAGTGATGTAGATTATTCATACTTTTTTATAAAATTTGGCGTAAAATTTATAAAAACACACTACAATTGTTGTATTTTTTGCGATGAAATTACTATGATTATACCTTTATAAATACTATTTTTGCAATAATTATTTTTATACATTTTTAGAAATTCAATATTATTGAAAAAATACAAATTACACTTTATTTATTTTTTTGCTCTATTTTCTTTTTTTATCTTTCTTTTTATCAATATGTCATGCAAAAACAAAAGAGACAAATTAGAAGTATCTTTAGTGCTTGCAAAGGATAATAAAAATGAACTGGAAAAAATATTGAAACACTATTCAATAAATCCAAAGGATAGTTTAAAATATAGAGCTGCTTGTTTTCTGATTGAAAATATGCCAGGCCATTATTCTTTTTCGGATACCACATTTTTAAAACAGTACTTAGGTGAATTGGATTCCATTGCAGCGATCAATAAAAAAACGGGATACGAGTCTCGTGAAAGCGCTTACAAACAGGTACTTTCCAAATATGACATCGATGGACTTCCGATTGTTCAGGATATTGAATACATGAGTGCTGCCTTCCTTATTAATAACATTGATGAGGCTTTTGATGCCTGGGAAAAATATGATTGGTTGAACCATTTGACGTTTGACGATTTTTGCGAATATATTTTGCCTTATAAAGTAGTTGAAGGACAGGTATTAGACGATTGGCGAAATTATTGTGCAATCGTGGATAACCATGCTCTCAACAACCTTAAATACTGCTCATCTTACCGGTATAATGCCAATGAGGCATGCAATATAATTAATGAAAACCTCAGGCAGGAGGTGTATCCAAGAATACAAACGACTTCCCATACCCCGATCACCCGGATTAGTACATTGCGCACCATTCCTTTTGGTACCTGCGATGAATATGCTGTATTGGCATTGGCTGTGCTAAGGGCTAATGGAATACCCTGTGCGATTGATTATACACCGCAATGGCCTTTTAGAAGTATGGGGCATACCTGGAATGTGTTGCTCGAGCGTACAGGAAGAACAGCTTTATTCGAAGGTGCTAATACGCCTGCCGGAACTCCGCACAAAAAAGACCACAAGATGGCGAAAGTATATCGGAAAACCTATGCAGCCAACAAAGAACTGAAAGCTTTGTATGCATCAGAAAAATATATTCCGGAAACTTTTGAAATGCCTTTTATAAAAGATGTGACGGATGAGTATATGATAACACAAGATGTTGTAGTCGATCTGTTTAATAAAAAAGAATCCGGTTATGCCTATTTGGCTGTTTTCGATAATGCTAACTGGATACCCATAGCTTGGGGAAAGATTAACAACAAGCGGGTACAATTTGAAAAAGTAGGGAAAGATATTGTGTATCTCCCCATAAAACAAACAGCTACCGGAATCCGGGCAATTGCCAATCCTTTGCTTTTAACGGTTCATGGTGAAACTCTCGAATTGAGACCCGATACAACTCGCCGGCAAACGATGAAATTGTATAGGAAGTACCCGATGCTTCGCAATGCATATTGGGAAAATGGTCGCAAAATGAGTTCCAAGATACAGGCGGCGCATTTTCCTGATTTCAGGGATTCGGTAACAGTATATGAATACACTGATTTGCGGAATGAAGTTCAATTGGACAATCCGGGAAAATACAGGTATTGGCGACATTATTCTTCCCCTTTTGGCTATTCAAATGTGGCAGAATTGGCTTTTTTTGAGCGCGATTCTGTTCAATTCGCACAGGGTGAAATTATTGGCACCAAAGGATCATTCCGCAAAGATGGTGCGTATGCTAAAGAAGCAGTCTTCGATAGGGATTTGTTGACATTTTTTGATGCGCCTGTTCCGTCCGGCGCCTGGGTGGGAATGGATTTTGGAAAACCGGTCGATATTGCCGGCGTAACTTGTATTATGCGTGGCGATGGCAATGAGATAGAGCCGGGTGATAAGTATGAGTTGGTCTTTTGGAATGAAGGTCAATGGCAATCGCTGGGAAAACAGGTGGCAAATGACTTTTACCTGATATATGACAATTGCCCTACGAATGCATTATTTCTGCTCCATAACCTGACAAAGGGTAAGGAAGAGCGTATTTTTACGTATGAAAATGGGGAGCAAATATGGTGGTAGGAAGCGTAAAGTTAAGAATGAAAAATTAACAATTAACAATTAACAATGAATGTTTTATTAGGGATTATATATAAGAGATAGTAAACTAAAAAAGGGAAAAAAGGGGCGGAACATTGTCGGAAGTTGAATAGGACTGACAATTCGAGCCGCCCCCGACTCCCTCACTAATAAGGAAGGAGGTGATGTATGCGACAAAGGTATAGATAAAAAATCGGAAATAAAGCGATATTTCTGTCTGAACGACAGGAATAGAGAATAATTAACATTAAAATAAAACAAGATAAAATTATAATGAAAACTATATCAAAAATAAAAAATCTGAAAATTTATAGCTTAATAGCTGTGTGTGTAATTGCTGTAGGAATGTTCATTCCGGGGTGTAATAACGATGTATTTGATACAGAAAGTGATGATGTTGGTGAACACAAGGATAGTGCTTCATTAGAAATTACTGATTTTAAAAATTGGTTAAAATCACAAGAGTTTACAAATGAGTTTGTCGGGAAACGAGAACCAAACTGGGATAACGCTGAATTGAAAATGTTGCGCGATGGTTGCACTCCACAAGTTTCGATTGAAATGTATAGAGGTAAGAATGCATTGGGTAACGATTCTATAATAGAATTACAGGTTGTGTACGTGAAAAATAATTTTATGGGAAGTGTACAAGTATTGTCTTTCAATAACGAAGAACATGCTCATGCTCAGTATTACAATTTAAGTGGTCAAATATTTGATGAGGGTATTTATTATGCGCCCAAACAATTGTATATATCATTAGAAAAGCATCTAATTACATCCGGGATAGTTCGTTTGAAATCTAATGCTGAGTTAGACAATAATACTACAAGTCCTGACTCAATAAAACCCAATTCAGAAACTCCCATGTATGATGCAAATGGTTATTCCAATCCGGACGCTTACAACTGTCATTATTATGTATGGGGAGGGCTTGATGAGAAAAATGATTGTTATTGGCCCTCTTGGCCGAAGTGGAATGAATGTCCGAATATTGCCGGTTCTGGTTATTCAGAAGTAACCGGGACCCCGCAGGTTGGAGATAGATGGGTATCTTGGGGCTATGTACCTGGCTATGGTGATAATCATCCTGTGCATAGTGCCATTGTTACACAAGTTACAAATGGCAAGGTAACACAGGTTGAAGCAAAATGTGGGGAAAAAGGAATTGAGTATTATAATCCAAATACTCATAATTCTGTATATATAAGAGGAGAAAATAACGCAGGAGAAAGCAAGAATTATGATATCAAATATTATAGGGAATGATTATTGAAATATTGAAGCAGCTGAGCAGTTTATTTACAAGAAAAGGAATAATGGTATTCTACCTATGCCTATTTTTTTTTTCGTTGACATATTCGCAATCGCAATCGGAAACAGATTCAGATTGTAAGTCGAATATAGAAAATATATTCAAAGTGCATGCCCTTAAAATTAAGTATGAAGCGGTTGTGTCTTTATATCAGGAATTGGATATCAGGGATTCCATCATTAGGAACAAACAGAGTACCTTATATTCATCAAAATTTTCCTGGAATGAATATTTTCGGGTGATCACAGGCTCTCCGCTATGTGTTGAAAAATCAAATAGAGACTCCCTTTCCAATCCCGGAGAAATTAAGGCTGTAAGCAAAATGTCTAAGGAAGAGAAGAGTCTGTATTTTATTTCATCATCAGAAGAAGTGGATCAATATTTAAAACAGTTAAATTACACACCAGACGAGGCATTCAGGGAATACAAGGATTTTGTTTGGAATATTCTCACGGAAAAAGAAATCTATTTGAAGTGTATAGACTCAGAACTTGCCAAAGGAGATTCATCGGAATATGCAAAAGGCATAGTACATCCTTACAACTTCCGCCCTTCCTGGCAATCCTTTCATATTCCGCCTGGATATATATCAAAATTAGATTATTTGAAAATTTTCAAAGAATTTGTTCTAAATGATAATCAACCGGTTTTACCTGAGGGTTTGAGAGTGATCGCTTATCTAAAATGTAATTGTAAAATTCCTTGATAAGTGCAGTTTGTGTTGGGCCCATTGGATGGTTCTGCCTATGATGGGCTCATTTCATTTAGGTAATTACTGTATCGGTGAGAATATTTTAACTAAATAATCAATAAATTTGACTTATCATGAAATTTCAGAAATTTTTTATTTGCAGTAGACAATAGTCAATCTGGAAAAACAGATTGGAGTTATACTTATAATTGTGCTGGTTATGCTTCTGGTGCCTGGAATGCTGCTACTGGTCAAACGGTAACTGGAGGGGGAATAATGACTCCTAGTGTTGTTCAGAATTGGATTAATAATCGTTAAATAAATATTTGACATGATGAGATTCCGGAAATTTATTATTGGTAGTATGTTTATGTTTTGCTTCTTTCCATCATGTGGAAATACATCTGGTACAAAAGATGATACTACACATTTAAGCTATGATAAAAAAAATCATACATTGTTCATTCAAATTTTTGAATCTGCAAGATATATCAAAAAAATAGAATTGGACTTAAAGCAAGATACATTGTGTGTTGATAAAGTTTCCAAAAAATTGATATGGGGAAACAAAGTCATTATGAATACTACTAATTGGACGATCAAGCTGCTTCCTAATATTCAATATGTTAAGTTGAATGACATCGTATTGCGCCTTTCTGATATCGATGAGTATTCCCAAGAAGAGTTAATTGAGCGGAGTTATTCGGTAGTTACAGTTTTTCCAAAAGAATTTCCGTGTGTGATACAATAAACATTTTATTCTGCATATTTATGGAGAGGTAAGTTTGGAAGCCTCTCCATAAATTAGCAGAGTAAAACTGGATTAATAGTCGATAAAATCTGACATTATCATGAAATTTCAGAATTTTTTTATTTGTAGTATTTTTATGTTTTGTATTTTTTCATCATGTGGCCAAGAATCGACGAAAACGACAGAGTCTATATACCTACGTTTTGATAAAAAATATAACATATTATCTATTTGGGATTTTGAATCTGCAAGATATATAAACAAGTTAGATTTAGACTTGCAGCGAGATACATTGATTATATGTAAAGCTTCTAAGAAATTGATACTTCCACCTACTTATAGAAAAACAGTAACAAGAAAGACGGCAGCCGTAAGTGCAGTCAAACTTTTATCTAATATAGAATATGTTAAATATGGGGGTGAATTATTTAAACTTTCGGAATTGGAAGAATTTTCAATAGAAGAGTTTATGGAGACAAGTATGAGCGATGTGATAATCATAGATTATCCAAAGAAATTTCCGTGTAAAATACCATAAAATCTGAAATTTAATCTAATAGACATGGGTCTATTCCCTAGTTCGGCCGAATCTCCGGATTCGGTCGGATAATATGGTAGTTTTCAACTACAGAATAAAAATGTTTATTATTGATAATGGTTTGAAATGGATAAATTGATAGTAAGGCAATTACAAATTGCAAAGAAGGGGATGATCGAATTACTAATTCGACCAAACTGGGATGGAAATTATGATATCAAATATTATAGGAAATGCTTAATGAAATATTTATGCAACTGTGCAGTTTATTGACAAGAAGAAAGATAATTATATTTTATCTATGTCTATTTTCTTTTTCGTTGACATATTCGCAATCGCAATCGGAAACAGATTCAGATTGTAAGTCGAATATAGAAAATATATTCAAAGTGCATGCCCTTAAAATTAAGTATGAAGCGGTTGTGTCTTTATATCAGGAACTGGACATCAAGGATTCCATCATTAGGAACAAACAGACTATTTCTATTCAGACAAAAATAGACTAATTCTAATAGGTCTTGTTTCACAATGAAAGGCTAAATGAGTTCTAAATATTAAAAATTATTATGAAAAATAGGTTTAAGTGGTTGTTGGTATTCATAATGTATTTGATTGCTGGAGTTGTGTCATTTATATCAATAGATCCCTATGATCATGTGAAGTTTTTGCTATTGTTGGGAGTCGTATTATTCGCATTTGGATTGTTGGCAAGTGTTCTATTAATCCCATTTATGAATATTGTAGGTTTTAAAAATAAGTTTTTCGCCACATTGACTTGGGGAATGTGCTTGCCATGTTTTTTTTATATTATTGGATATTTATTTGTAATTATAAAGTCATCATTATTATGAAAATAATTCAAAAATCATTTGCTGTTATTCTCTTACTGTCGACCTGTGTTGTAATGTTTTATGCTGGAAGAATTCCCCTCATGGAGGGGTATAATCCAATATTCCCAAACATTGATACAAGATTTGCAGATAATTATGATGAAGTATTATTTAGACAAATAAATGTTGGAGATGATACTTGTATTGTAATTAGTAAAATAGGTTATCCGATTGAAATTTATAAGAATGATGACCAAAGATTCCAATGGAACTATTCCACAGATGGAAAATGTAAGGAACACGATTTTGCGTGGTTACTGCGCGCTATTGTTATTGATGAAAATGGAAAGGTTATAAAAAAATACAGTTCAATTATTTATGACTAATGACATCAAATTTAATACTATTGAGTTTATAGTATGAAGCAAAATATATTTTTAATCCTTTTTCTATTGATCTTCTCCGCATGCAATGATCATGAAGTATTAGAACAACAGCCTGTTAGCCGTACCATCATTGTTTATATGGTAGCTGACAATAATTTGTCGGATGATGCTCGTAATGATATTGTAGAAATGCAACAAAGTGCTGCCAGCAAATATGTTAACCTGCTTGTGTTTGCAGACCTGAAAAATGAGAATCCTTATTTGCTCAAAATAGATGCAACATCAAGCGAGCTTATTCAAATTTATCCGGAATTGAATAGTACGGATCCTGTTGTATTAAAAAATATTCTTAGTGAAATTCTCGAAATGTACCCTGCCGATGAGTTGGGGTTGATCTTGTGGTCGCATGGTACTTCCTGGATGCCGGCAGGCAGCACATTGAGGTCGTTTGGCGACGATTCCGGGAAACAAATGAATATTACGGAGTTAGCAACCCATTTGCCTGCCAAGTTTGATTTCATCCTTTTTGATGCCTGTTTGATGGGGGCGGTGGAAGTGGCTTATGAGTTGAAAGATAACACTAATTATATTATAGCATCTTCTACCGAAACGATTTATGAAGGATTTCCCTACAACCGTATTATTCCGGAGTTGACAAAACCAACCCTTGATTTACAAGCAGTGGCGCAACATTATTTTGATTTTTATGATGGGTTATCCAAAGATTACCGCTCTGCTACCATTAGTTTGATCGATACAAGGCAATTACCGGGATTAGCGGATGAAATGCATCAAATTATATCAGAACATCAAATCGATTATTCCTCATTCGATTGGAAAAAAGTACAACGGTTGGATATTTATAATGAACAATATACATTTGATTTGCTGGATTTTGTACGTGTATCATATCCACATGCTGGTATAATTAATTTTGAAAATCAACTCAACCGGGCTGTTTTGTATAAGGCGCATACACCCCAATTTTTGTTGAAATATGATATTCGTACTTATTGCGGATTGAGTTGTTACATTCCACATCCAAACCGGAAGGATTTGAATGCTTATTATAAAACATTGAAATGGCATCAGGATGCGGGGATTAATAAATTATTTTAACGGACACCTCATTTGTGTTGCCTTGATATGTGTAGGAACTTTGTTCTTTTGTTCCGGTACATTTGTCGATCCGGAAACCACGCCTAAATGGTTTTGGTTTTACGTTTGTGTGTTTATATCTGCGATTATAATGGCAATCATCCGGATTAAAAGTTGCCGATTTGTACAGGTGAATAAGTTGGACCTTATTATTTTTGGATTTGCTGTTTATATAATAATCAGGGTGTTTCTCCGATCCGGCATAGACAAGGAAAATTGGCTATCCGTTTGTAGTATTGTGCTGTTATATCTTATTTTTCGGCAAATAAATGTGCAAAAAAATGCACATCTGTTTTTTGCAGTCATCACGATTGTTTGTTTTATTCAAGCTGTTTATGGATTGATACAATGGATTGGATGGATGCCGGCTCGACAAGGATTTAAAGTGACAGGCAGTTTCGATAATCCTGCCGGATTTGCAGCATGTCTTGCAATAAGTTTACCTTGTTGTATGTATTTTGTTAAAACAAAAAATGTAGCGATCAGATGTTTTGCTTTTTTGGTAGCATTTGTCATTATAGTCAGTATTGTCTTGTCAGAGTCGCGAGCAGGTATGTTGTCTATTGTGGGAGTAATCGGAATTTGTTTTTATCATTATAGTGCCTGGTGGTTTACACCTATCAAATCATACGTAAAAATTCTTTTCCCAGTATTAGTAATTGCATTATTGGTAGGATTATATTTTTTTAAAAAAGATTCGGCAGATGGACGTTTGTTAATTTGGCAATGTACATGGAATATAATTAAAGACAAACCTATTCTTGGCCATGGCCCGGATGGGTTTGATGCAAAATACATGTTGTATCAGGCCGATTATTTTGAAAAGCATCCGGATAGCATATATGAACAGTTGGCAGGAAATGTAAAGCATCCTTTCAATGAATACCTATTGTTGTGGTGTGAGTATGGTTTGATTGGTTTGATTTTCGTTGGATCAATAAGTGCATTCATTATTCGAATAGTTCAACAATCGGATTCCAAAGAAATTTTTATTACCTCTACTTCTTTGGTGGCTTTGGCTGTCTTTGCAGGTTTTTCCTATCCCTTGAAATATCCGTTTGTTTGGATTCTGATTTGTTTGGCATTGGCATTAATAACATGTGAGCAAAAAGAAATGTATAAGATTTCCAATTATTTTGCCTTTGTGGTTTATTCTGGCATTATTTTAAATGCTTGTTTGCTTTTGGTCTTTGGTTATTCCCGCTTCAGAATCGAACAAAAATGGTGCAGTATCGCACATCACTCGCTTGCCGGTAAGACATATAAAATGATGCCCGAATATCAATTATTATATTCGCAAATTAACGACAAACCGCTGTTTCTTTATAATTATGCGGCAGAATTGCATCAAATTAAAGAATATAACCAAAGTTTACAAATTTTGCATGAATGCGAACGGCATTTCAATGACTATGACTTGCAAATGCTAATGGCGGAAAATTACTTCAAATTGAAACAATTTAATCAAGCTGAGAATTATTATCAACAGGCAGTTTATATGTGCCCCTCTCGTTTTTTACCTCTAAAAAATTTAGTTGAAATTTTTGAGTTGACAAACCAACAGGAAAAAGCGTTACAATTAGCACAAAAAATTATTGATAAACCGGTAAAAGTCCCTTCGTCTACCATTTCTCAAATCAAAATTAAAATGCGGCAAAAAATTACTGCCTATTCGTACGATTAACCACGAAAGAAAAAGATGTATTTGGGGGATTCAAAATATTTTCCGAACTTTGTCCCAATTAAGTTTTAAGTTCTAAGTTTTAAGTTCAAAGTCCGCTCACACCTGAAAAAAGATGTCAGTTGTGGACGATCCTTAAAACCTGTAACTTAAAACCTGTAACTTATAACTTAAAACAATGGAGTTTAGTGCAAAACAAATTGCCGAAATTCTGCAAGGAAGCGTGGAGGGAGATGCTGCTGTAAAAGTGGGCAGTTTTTCCAAAATTGAAGAGGGGCAACCGGGAACGCTTACGTTTCTTGCTAATCTTAAATATGTCCAATATATCTACGACACAAAAGCAAGTATTGCTTTGGTTAACCGGGATTTTGCTCCTGAAAAGCCGCTTCCTTCCACTCTCACTCTTATCCGTGTTGAAAATGCCTATGCAGCCCTGGCTGTACTGATGAGTATGGTTGATCAGCTCAAACAGAAGAAAACGGGTATCCATTCCATGGCTTGTATTTGTGATTCTGCAAATTATCCTGCTGATCAGGTGTATGTCGGAGCATTGGCTTACATTGGCGAAAATGTCAAATTAGGACAACATGTTCAGATTTATCCGCAAGCGTATATCGGAGATAATGTTTCCATCGGAGATCATACCATCATTTATCCGGGCGTAACGATTTATGCCGATTGTGTAGTTGGGAAAAATTGCATTATTCATTCCGGCGCGGTGATCGGTGCAGATGGTTTTGGGTTTGCAACCGAAGGAGAAGTGTATAAAAAAATACCCCAATTAGGCAATGTCATTATTGAAGATAATGTCGAAATTGGAGCAAATACCACGGTAGATAGGGCTGTCATGGGCTCCACCATCATTCATTCCGGGGTTAAGTTGGATAATCTGATTCAGATCGCTCATAATGTTGAAGTGGGCGAAAATACAGCGATGGCCGCCCAGGTAGGAATTTCCGGTTCAACGAAAATAGGTCGCAACAATATGTTGGGCGGACAAGCCGGATTGGCCGGTCACATTAAGACAGGGAATAATGTGAAAATCGGAGCTCAGGCGGGGGTGCTCAGTGATATTGAAGCTGACAGGAGTATTATAGGAAGCCCGGCGTTTGATGTAAAAGGATTTTTCCGGTCAAGTGTTGTTTTCCCGAAATTGCCCGATTTATACCGGACATTGAATCAGTTACAAAAAGAAGTAGCCGAGTTAAAAGAACAACTCAAGAAGTAAGTAAATAATTGGTAATAATGAAGCAAAAAACGTTAAAAGAAAGTTTTTCATTAGAAGGAAAAGGATTACATACAGGATTGAATATTAAAATTAAATTTAATCCGGCTCCGGAAAATTACGGTTATAAAATCAAACGGATCGATTTAGAGGGAGAACCTGTCATTGATGCATTGGCGGAAAATGTTTCCGGAACACAACGAGGAACGGTATTATCGAAAAATGAAGCGCAAGTCAGCACCGTAGAACATGCTTTGTCTGCATTATATGCTTATGAAGTGAATAACTGCCTGATTGAAGTAGATGCTCCGGAATTCCCGATATTGGATGGAAGCGCCGGAATTTATGCAAGGGAAATTGAGCGGGTAGGGCTTGTCGAACAAAATGCCAAACGTGATTATTACATTGTAAAACATAAGATAGAGGTGAAAGATGAAGAAACCGGATCCTCCATTCTCATCCTTCCTGATGATAAATTCAGTGTCAATGCGCTGATTGCATTCGATTCCGTTTTTCTCGATAACCAATACGCTTCGTTGGAAGATCTCAACGATTTTAAAGAAGAAATAGCATCCAGCCGTACATTTGTGTTTGTCAGGGAAATCGAACCATTATTACAAAACAACCTGATTAAGGGTGGTGATTTGGATAATGCAATTGTAATATACGAACGGCAGATTAGCCAGGAGCGATTCGATAAATTGGCCGACACGATGGGAGTGGCGCGAAAAGACGCGACTCAATTGGGTTACATCATGAACAAACCGCTTGTATTTCCCAACGAACCGGCGCGCCATAAGCTGCTTGATATAATAGGAGATATTGCATTGATCGGCAAACCCATTAAAGGACGGATTATTGCTACTTGTCCGGGACATAAAATCAATAACCAATTTGCCCGGTTGATTCGCAAAGATATTAAAATCAACGAAGTGCAGGCTCCGATATATGATCCGAATATAGCTCCGGTGATGGATATTAATCGAATCAAACAATTATTGCCACACCGTTATCCATTCTTATTAGTTGAAAAAATCTTAGAAATAGGGGACAATTACATTGTAGGTTTGAAAAATGTTTCTGTCAACGAACCGTTTTTCCAGGGACATTTTCCGGAAGAACCGGTTATGCCCGGAGTGTTGTTGGTGGAAGCCATGGCTCAAACCGGCGGATTGTTGGTATTGAACAGTGTTGACGAACCGCATCGATATTCTACCTACTTCATGAAAATAGATAATGTGAAATTTCGCCAGAAAGTAATTCCCGGAGATACCATTATTCTTCGATTGGAATTATTATCTGAAATCCGCAGAGGAATTTCCAATATGAAAGGATATGTTTTTGTAGGGGATAAAGTAGTATGTGAAGCCGAATTTATGGCTCAAATCGTAAAAAATAAATAAAATCGATTAATGAAAGATATGACAAATGTACATCCGGGTGCACAGATAGGAGCGAATGTAACAATCAGCCCATTTGTTACGGTAGCCCAAAACGTAGTGATAGGCGAAGGTAGTTATATCTATCCGAATGCCGTAATCCTCGACGGGGCGCGAATTGGAAAAAATTGCCAGATTTTTCCCGGTGCAGTTGTATCCGGAATTCCTCAGGATTTGAAATTTGCCGGAGAAGATACAATTTGTTACATAGGTGATAATACGACAATCCGTGAATGCGCCACCATCAACAGGGGAACCGCATCGAAGGGGAAGACCTCTGTCGGAAATAATTGTTTGATTATGGCGTATGCTCATGTCGCTCACGATTGTGTACTGAAAGACCACGTGATTGTCGGCAATGCTACCCAGATAGCCGGAGAAGTAGAAGTGGATGACTATGCAATATTAAGTGGGGGGACATTGGTTCACCAGTTTACCCGGATTGGAAAACATGTAATGATCCAGGGAGGTTCCCGTTGTGGAAAAGATATTCCGCCTTATATTATTGCCGGTCGTGAACCTCTTTCTTTTTCGGGTGTTAATATTGTCGGATTGAGGAGAAGAGGGTTTACTAATGAGCAAATTGGCAGCATTCAGGAAATGTACCGTACTTTATATCAGTCAGGACTCAATAATACAGATGCAGTGAAGGCGATTGATGCCAATATGCCCGATTCTGAAGAAAAAGAAATGATCCTTCAATTTGTTATTAATTCGCAACGTGGAATTATCCGGGGATACCTGGATATTTAAATGGGGAAAATTTATGGTTTACCGCTTTTTATTGTTATCAGATGAAGTCGAAGAATTCAAGAGAGAAATCACTATTGATTCGGACGCTACATTTTTGGACTTGCAAAATGCTATTTTGGATTCGGTCGGTTATGCCAAAGACCAGATGACTTCCTTTTTTGTTTGTGGCGATGACTGGAGCAGGCAGGTGGAAGTTACTTTGATCGAGATGGATACCAATTCGGAGGAAGATAGCTATATTATGAATGAAACGCATTTGTATGATTTGCTGGAAGAAGAAAAACAAAAATTGATGTTTGTCTTTGATTCGCTGATGGATCGCGTGTTCTTTATGGAATTGCGGGAAATTATTACCGGAAAAAATCAGGCAAAAGCAATATGTACCAAATCGGTAGGAACTCCTCCGGTTCAATTGTCATCCATCGAAGATATGAATTCTATTTCGACCGAAGCAACCGGATTGGAAGAGAATTTTTATGGAGATGAAGAATTTGACATCGATGAATTGGATAGCGATGGATTTGAAGGATTAGATGGTCCTGCTACTAATCCGTATGACGATTCCTATTAAATAAGTGAACACATTACTTGTGATACTTGGGCCTACGGGTGTAGGAAAAACCGAACTCTGTTTGAATATTGCGGAAAAACTCTACACTCCGATTATTTCGGCCGATTCGCGCCAATTATATAAAGCGCTTCCTATCGGAACGGCAGCGCCTACTGCGGCGCAACAACAACGAGTGCCTCATTATTTTGTCGGTCAATTGGAACTGTCGGATTATTACAGCGCCAGTCAATTTGAAGAAGATGTAATTGCACTCCTTCCGTGGCTTTATCAAGATCATGCTACTGTATTGATGGCAGGCGGTTCGATGATGTACATTGATGCGGTTTGTAATGGAATTGATGAATTACCGACTATTGATGAAAATTTGCGGAAGGATTTGTTGCGACAATATAAAGAAGAAGGATTGGAACCGATCCGGAATCAGCTCAGGTTATTGGACCCCGATTTTTATCACCAGGTGGATTTGAAAAATTATAAACGGGTGATTCATGCTGTGGAAGTATGCCTGATGACAGGAAAGCCCTATTCTTCGTTGCGCACAAATTCAAAAAAACAACGCGAATTCAACATAATCAAAATAGGATTGTTTCGCGATCGCGACGAATTGTACAAACGAATTAATCTTCGGGTAGATCAAATGATGGAAGCAGGATTGCTTGAAGAAGCCCGCAATGTTTATCCTTTCAAAGGACTGAATGCGTTGAATACGGTCGGATACAAAGAATTGTTCAGTTATTTTGAAGGAGAATATGATTTGAATTCGGCCATTGAAAAAATTAAGCAAAACAGCCGGATTTATTCCCGCAAACAGATGACCTGGTTTAAAAGAGATCCGGAAATAACCTGGTTTCATCCGGCCGAAGAAGCGAAAATTTGTGAGCATCTACGAAATATTCACCACATAGGCATATAGGACACAGATGGATGGAAGATGAAACTATTGTGATCTATATGCCTATGTGGTTCAAAAATAAAATAATTATGAAACGATTGTTTTTTCTTTGTTTGTTGTCTCTGACAATACAGTTAACATTCTCTCAAACAGGAAATAAATCCATTGATTTACAATCTGTAGTTGAAGGCAAATTTGCCCAGAAAAGCATTGGCGACATACAATCGTTGCCGGATGGGGAACATTATACCCGGTTGAGCGAAGATGGTACATTGATTTTGAAGTATGCTTATAAGACGGGCAAAATAGTTGATACATTATTCAATGTAAAGACTGTAAGGGAAACACAATTGGATAAAATAGAGGGGTATTTGATTAGCTCTACCGGTTTCAGGATCATCGTGTGGAAAGATAAAGAATATGTATATCGACGTTCATGGAAAGCTAATATTTACGACTATGATGTACGCCGGAATTTTCTGAAACCGTTATCTGATACTTCGGGAAAACTAATGGCTCCGTTGATTTCTCCGGACGGACGGATGTGCGCCTTTGTACGTGATAATAACATTTGGTTGAAAAAATACGACTACGACACAGAGTCGCAGGTAACGAAAGACGGAGTTGCCGGAAAAATCATCAATGGAATTACCGATTGGGTGTATGAAGAAGAATTTGTGCAAACCAGCCTGATGTCGTGGTCGCCCGACAGTAAATTTCTTTCTTTTGTCAGATTTGATGAAACTCAAGTTCCCACTTTTGATTTTCAGGTGTTCGATGGTTCGCTTTATCCCGCTTTGCAATCATTCAAATATCCGAAAGCCGGACAAAATAATTCGGTAGTCACTTGCCATTCGTATAGTGTGGAAACCAAAGATATTAAGAAAATGGCAGTTCCCTTAGATGCCGATGGATATATTCCTTTGATTAAATATACGGAAACCATCGATCAGTTGGCCGTAATGACTTTGAACCGGCAACAAAATATTTTCTGTATGTATTATGTCAATCCCCGGTCGGGCCTGGCAAAAATGGTATTGAAAGAAGAAAACCAATGTTATATCGATTCTGATCTGTTGAAATATATCACTTTTACTAAAGATAATTTCATCTATGTCAGTGAAAAAAGCGGATTTACCCATATATATTTGTATTCGGCCGCCGGAGTGCTTCAAAAACAATTGACATCCGGCAATTGGGATGTAACTGCTTTTTATGGATCCGACCCTGCTACGCATACAGTGTATTATCAATCGGCAGAAGAGAGCCCGTTGCAGCGGGCGGTGTACCGGATAGATGAAAAAGGAGTAAAAACCAGGTTGTCGGTACGGACAGGTACTAATGCCGCTTCATTTAATAATAATTGCAACTATTTTATTAACCGGTATTCTAATGTTTCTACACCCGCTCTCGTTACTATTAATGATAATAAAGGAAAAGAATTATCGGTACTGGAAGACAATCAACAATTGGTTAATATACTGAAACAATATCAAATCGGATCAAAAGAATTTTTTAAATTCACCAATTCTTCCGGAGTCGAATTGAACGGTTGGATGATAAAACCAACAGCATTTTCAGCTTCACAAAAATATCCGGTATTAATGGTACAATACAGCGGGCCTAATTCACAGTCGGCGCTTGATAAATATTCGCTTGACTGGGAAGAATATATGGCGGCTCAGGGATATTTGGTTGTGTGTATTGACGGACGCGGAACCGGAGCCCGGGGCGAACAATTCAGAAAATGTACTTATCAGAATCTTGGCATCATCGAATCGGACGATCAGATTGCCGGAGCCAACTATTTAGCTTCTTTATCTTATGTGGATAAAAAACGCATTGCTATTTGGGGATGGAGTTACGGCGGAACGATTACCTTATTATCCATGAGTCGAAGCAACGGAATTTTCAAAGCCGGCATATCCATTGCTCCGGTCACCGATTGGAAATTATACAATACTATTTATACAGAAAGGTACATGCGTACGCCCAAAGAAAATTTTATCGGGTATAAACAGACCTCTCTAATCAATATGGCAAGTAATTTGCAAGGAAAACTATTATTGGTTCATGGTACATCCGATGATAATGTACATTACCAGAATACGTTGTATTATGCCAATGGATTGATTGAGGCGGGAAAATTATTTGACATGCAAATTTATCCGAATAAAAATCACAGTTTATTAGGCGAAACTACCCGTTTGCATTTGTATCATCGGTTGACTCGTTTTTTGGAAGATAATTTATAAATACACATGGAGGGCGATAACGTAAGAGTTCGCAAACCGGAATGGTTGAAAATACACTTAGGAAATAACGATCAATTTTCCACTACAGGAAAAATTGTCGGGAAAAAATGTCTGCATACAATTTGTCAAAGCGGACGGTGTCCGAATTTGGGCGATTGCTGGAATCGGGGAACGGCGACATTTATGATTGGAGGAGATATTTGTACCCGTTCTTGTAAATTCTGTAATACAAAAAGTGGTAAACCATTACCGTTAGATCATTCGGAGCCGGAAAAAATCGCATTATCCGTCAAGGAAATGAGATTGAAACATGTCGTGATCACTTCTGTCGATCGCGATGATCTTCCTGATTACGGAGCCAATCATTGGGCCGAAACCATCCGGAAAATTAAGCAGCATAATGCGGGCGCTACCATAGAAGTTCTTATTCCCGACTTCAGGGGAAATACTGCATTGTTGGATTTGGTGATACAAGCTTGTCCCAATTTAATTTCACATAACATGGAAACGGTGCGGAGTCTGACACCCAATATTCGCAGTGTAGCAGATTATGAGACCAGCTTGGCAGTACTGCGTTATATTTCTTCTTCCCATATTGCGGCCAAAACCGGATTGATGCTTGGACTGGGAGAAACCCGAAGTGAAATATTGGAAACAATGGATGATGTATTACATACCGGCTGCCGGCTATTATCGATCGGCCAATATTTGCAACCGGGCAGAAAAAATCTTCCGGTGAAGAAATACATACATCCTGATGTTTTTGAAGAGTATAAACAAATTGGCTTAAATAAAGGATTTCAGCATATTGAAAGCGCTCCGTTGGTACGTTCGTCATATCATTCTGAATCTTTTTTAAGAATATGACTTTTAGAAGAACAACAATTCAAAATTCTGGATGTTATATTAGTGTAGAGAGAGAGTAGTTTTGGAGGTAAGAGGTTGTTTATATGGTAAATAAAATTTTAAAATGGTTCTATAATCCGGCAATTGGGGTTTTGCCCCTGATTCTGTTTTTAATCTTACAGCATTATATATCGCATTTTAATGCGTTGCTTGCCGGTATTTTAACTTGTGCAGTCATTACAATCGGATGTCTGCTTGGGTTAAAAGCAAGGCCTCCGTATATGATGATAACCACCGTTTCTGTTTTTTTACTGTATTTGATTTTGACCTATTTTTATCCTTTCAATGCCATTGAAAGCCGCTACGTACCCATTGTCCTTGAAGTTTTATTCCTTTGTTGTATATCTTTGATGCTACTATTCAGTCCCTTTTTCAAAATGAAATTGGCACAAATAGATCGACGGAATGACAATGAAGTGCAGCAAACGGTTTTCAACGAATACCTCTATGTAGTCAAGTGTTATCAATTTCTGTTGTTTTCTCATTTGCTGATTGTGGTTGCTTACCAGGTATTGCCGGCCTCGATTCATTCGGCGAAGGCGGATTGGTATATATATACAGTTGTTTCGGTAGCAATAGCTGTAATTGTTATCGTATTTGAATACATCCGGTTGTTTACTTTTCGTCGTAAGATCAGTACAGAAGATTGGTTGCCGGTTGTTAATGAAGGCGGTAGCGTAATCGGAAAAGTTGCATTCAGCATTAGCCGGAATTCGAAACGGATATTTTTACATCCGGTAGTCAGAATTGCGGTTATATACAAAGGTATGTTTTATTTGGCCGAGCGCCCTTCTTATTATATTTTGGATCCGGGAAAAATAGATTATCCTTTTGAAAAATATTTGCGTTATGATCATAGTCTTGATGAGGCTGTGTTCAATTTATTATATAAACAATCGAAAAAGGCAGATATAGAAGCAAAATTCATATTCCGTTATATGTATAAAGGAGAAACGACGCATCGCCTTATTTATTTATATGCAGTTAGGATTCAGGATGAAGAAGAAATGCGGATGTTCCATTTTGAAGGCGGTAAATTATGGACGGAAAAACAAATTCAGGAAAATTTAGGCAAAAGTATTTTTTCCGAATGTTTTGAAAAAGAATATGAAGTTTTGGAAAATACCGTACTGATGGCCGAACGATTTGTCAGTGGCTCTTCCGAAGGATGAAAAACAGATAAAAATGTTATACCGATAGTAGATTTTTAATTGCCCGCTCCACTTTTTCAAACTCAAATCCGGCAAGTATTTGCTGTTTGAGCGCTTTTATGTTTTCATTGCAAAGATTACCGATACTACCTTCATGGGTATGGAGTACTTGTTTGTCGGTTTCGAATTGTCCCTTTTCTATCGCCTGGCCTACTTGTTTGTAAGCATCCCGGAAAGGTACTCCCTGTAATACTAATTCGTTGACTTTTTCTACACTGAACATCAACCGGTAACGATCGTCTTCGACAACATGTTTGTTGACCTCTATATGTTGTACCATCAATGAGATCATTTCGATACAATCATTTAGTTCGCCGAAAGCCGGTAAATAAATTTCTTTCAGCAATTGTAAATCGCGGAAATAACCGGAAGGCAAGTTGTTGATAATTAATGTAATTTGCTGAGGATAGCCCTGTATTTTATTGCATTTGGCACGAGTCAGTTCAAAAACATCCGGATTTTTTTTATGCGGCATAATGCTGGAACCGGTAGTAAACTCATCCGGAAGTTTGATAAAACCGAAATTTTGACTGTTGTATAAACAAGCATCATAGGCCAGCCTGGAAAGAGTTGCAGCGATTCCGGCCAAAGCAAACAATACATTTCGTTCAGTCTTTCCCCGTCCCATTTGTGCATACACTACATTGTAGTTCATATTTTCAAAACCCAACAAATCGGAAGTCATTTGACGATTCAGCGGGAAAGAAGAGCCGTAGCCTGCAGCAGATCCTAACGGATTCCGGTTGCATATTTTATAAGCGGCCAGCAGGAGTTGCAAATCATCTGTCAGACTTTCTGCATACGCTCCAAACCACAATCCGAAAGATGAGGGCATGGCTACCTGTAAATGAGTATAACCCGGGATGAGTATATTTTTATATTGTTCGCTTTGTTGAAGTAAGGTATCGATTAATTGCGAAATATTTTCCGCCAACTGTTGGATTTCCGCCCGGGAAAATAATTTTAGATCGAGTAATACCTGATCATTGCGTGAACGTCCGCTGTGTATTTTTTTTCCTGTATCTCCTAATGAGCGGGTTAGCATCAATTCTACCTGAGAATGAACATCTTCTACCTCGGGGTCAATCACAAAATTTCCGGATTCGGCCATGGTATAAATGTTTCGGAGTTGGGACAGCAACCGGTTCAATTCTTCGGAAGTCAACAGCCCGATGCTTTCAAGCATGGTGATATGAGCCATAGAACCCAATACATCATGTTTGGCCAGATAGAGATCCATTTCCCGGTCTTTGCCCACAGTAAAACGTTCGATTTGTTTATCGACCGGAGTTCCTTTTTCCCAAAGTTTCATTGGATGAGAATTAATTACCTGTTGTATGGTATTACTGCTAAAATATCAGCGATTTTATTTACACCATCTTGGAATGGTTTGGACAACATGGGTTTTAAAAAAGGATTTAATTGGGCTTTGACTGTCAGTTTCATAGCCGTTTTTCCTTCTTCAACCTGTTTTAATTGTATCCACATCGAAACATCGATCGGGGATTTGTCGGCAGATAATTTGATTGTGTTGTTGGGCAGTCGTTCAACAATAGAAAATTTTACTTTTCCGACAGGGTGTACGGTAAATTCACAAGAATCCCGATCAAAAGAAAAGTCTTTGATTTTATCAGAAGGAATCTGGTCTTTCAGTTTCTCCAAATGTGTCAGATCCGCAATTTTTTCGAATATTTCGTTTTCGTTGTACGGAACGGTTTTTACTTCGCTGATGAATTCAGTCATGATTTTTATTTTCGAGATACTTATTTAGCATTCCAATTAGCCGGATCTTTTCGCCACTGCTGCAACGTTTTGATGTCGGATTCATCAATATAATCGATTTTTAATGCTTCATCCAAAATAGCATCATAGTCGCACAATGTAGTTAAGTTTACTTTAGCTTCTTTGAATTTCTTTTCAGCGATTGCAAATCCGTATGTAAAAATGGCTACCATGCCGATGACATCACAACCGGCGCTACGTACGGCTTCAATTGCTTTCAGGCTGCTACCTCCGGTCGAGATCAGGTCTTCGATCACTACGACCTTGGAGCCGGGCTTGAGATCTCCTTCGATCAGATTTTCCAAACCATGGTCTTTCGGCGTTGCGCGGACATAAACAAACGGCAGATTAAGTTCCGCCGCCACCATTGCTCCTTGTGCGATGGCTCCGGTAGCTACTCCGGCGATGGCGTCCACCTGGTCATATTTTTCCATGATAATGCGAGACAATTCCACCTTAATAAAATTACGGATGGCAGGATAGGATAATGTTTTGCGATTGTCGCAATATATAGGTGATTTCCAACCCGAAGCCCAAGTGAAAGGGTTCGCCGGTTGGAGTTTAACTGCTTTAATTTTCAATAATTTTTCGGCAACAAGCTTTTCAAGCGTTCTCATGAAGATGATATAAATGAAATTAAACGATAATATTTGAACTGACAAAAGTAATCATTTGAACCGGATTATTATCATTTTTGTTTTACTTTTTCTATTAAAAAACGATAGACATTCATACTCCAGGGCGAAGGGTGCGGGGTAAAAGGCGAAGGGTGCGAGGTACAGGGTACAAGGTGAAAGGTACAAGGTGTATGAGCTCCCTTAGCCTTTAGCCCTGTGCCCTTCGCCTTGTACCCCGCACCCCGCACCTTGTACCCTGAAAGAGGATATAACCTGTTTTATTCATTTTGGCTCAAAATCAGGCAGTTATTTTTTCGTTTCATAACCATTTTTTTTTCTTTTGTGATGTTTAACGCTCTATCTTTGCAGTGAGAATTATACTTTTTTTTACTTATCATTAAAATTTATTTATCATGAACAACAAGTTTGTATTGTTAATAGCTGTATTTACAATGATGCTTTTCAGTTCCTGCACGACAACTGCACAAACAATTAATGTAAAAGGAACCTGGAAATTGGTAGAAAGTAACGTAAATACAGTTTCTTCTTCTTTTGAAATCGTAAAATTGATTACAGACAATTACTGTTTTTGGTATCGCTCTGATTTGGATGGTAAAGTTTATTCTGGAGCCGGAGGACCTTATACGTTGAAAGATAATGTATATACGGAAACGGTAACGGCGGCTTTGCCCGGTATGACTAATTTTTTGGGTAAACAAGCCATCTACGAAGTGAAGATTGAGGGAGATAAGATGCACATTACCGGTATTCTTGAATCTCTCAGCATTACAGAGATTTGGCAACGTATAGATCCTTCTAAATAAATAATTGTTTAACAATGCCAAAATATGTGACCTGAAAGGATCATATCCGATGAAGAAACAATTCTTAGTAATATACTTATTTTGCTTATGCGTCTTGACTGGTTGTTTGGGCAAGCAGGATTTTACATCTATTTTGTCGGGAACAGAGACTGATTTGGACAGCCTTTATATTGCAGAAGCCGGTCGGTTAATCAATGACAGTTTGTACGATGAGGCAAGAATTCTTCTTCAGCAGGCGGAAAAAAATGAAAATATTCGTATCAAAGCAGCATATTATTTTCAAATGACTATTTTGGAAGAAAGGTTGGGTAATCTGGAAGCGGCTTATGCTAATTTTGTTGAATATCACAACTACACAGAGGCAATTTTTAAAGAAGAACACCGGGCTTTGTTGAGGCAGGAAGCTAAACAAGCCCGGTTGCATTATTCATTGATTATTGTATTTTCCCTGATTTTTGTTACGAGTTTCTTCGTTTTTTATAAACTTCATCAGAAGAAAACGAAACAACAGAATGAAATTCAGTGCTTGTTGGATCAATACAAAAATGGCGAAATAGAGTTGAACCAACTCGACGAATTGATAGAATCGAAGAAATGCTATTCTATTCAACTCACTTTTTTGCCTTATCTGATTCAGGCCGATTTGTTTAAAGAGACTTCTCTTTATACCGAAATCCAAACATTGGGACGACAAACGAAAAACACAGACGCCAGGGTACTCAATTACAACAAGCAGGAACAATTGCGGACAGAGTTGCAAAAATTCTTTCCAACTTTTGTTTCGGATTTGAATACACGTGCTTCAAAGTTGACGGAAAAAGATATTCAGTTATGTTGTCTTTCTCTTCTCCCGATTAATAATTTTACCAAAGCGCTTTGTTTTGGATCTACAGATACCAATATTATTAAACAAAGAAAATTTCAGATCAGGAAAAAAATGTTAGACGATTCGTATTGTCAGTTGCTTTTTGAGTTTATTTTTGACAAAAGAAGCGAATAATTCATTTTCAGATCATTGAAATATTCAATATCCATGCCCATCCGCCGGATCTGCGGCTGTAATTTTAGTCTTATCCAATGATCTCCAGGCGTACCAGATATAACCTAATACCACCGGAATAAAAAGGGAAACCACCGACATCACCTTGAGCGTAAATAAACTGGAACTGCTATTGGCAATGGTCAATGAACTTTGCGGATCGACTGATGATGGATAATACGCTGTATAATTGAATCCTGCAATCAGGAATAAAATCAGCACAGTAAAAACAGTACCGATGCCAGCGAACCAAATTCCATAAATGAATTTTGGTTGTATCACGCTCCGGATGATACCGTAAAGCACTAATATTACACCAACCAGTAAAATAGCCAACGCCCAGGGCATCGCCATCAGATTGTGCCAGTATTTGAATGTTTCGGCAACGATCATACCTGTAGTCGGATTTTCAGTATATCCATCTTTCAATAATAATTGAATCAAATAGGGAAGGAAGAATAATAAGAATCCGATTGAGTTGATTAATAATTGCTTGTGTGCTTTTTGGCGAATGGTCTGATCATCAATATTATTGATAAAATACAGACAGGCCAACAAGCGGGACAGAAAAAATACAGCCAGACCCAATGCCACATTCCAAAGATTACCTACGGCTTCGAGACCATGTAAAGGATTTTGCCAGGACGATACAACAGGCATGAGGGTGTCTGTGATATTTTCTTTGTTGATCGTAAATTCGGCGCCCATAAAAAATGTGGAAACGGCGGCGCCTAAAAAGACCGGCCCGATTAATCCGTTAATAAACAGAAAGGCTTGATACGTTTTCTTTCCAAGCAAATTTCCCTGTTTGGCAATATATTCATACGATACCGCCTGAAGTACGAAACTGAACAAAATAATCATCCATACCCAATAGGCTCCGCCGAAACTGGTGGAATAAAATAAAGGAAAAGAGGCAAAGAAAGCTCCGCCGAAAGTAACCAATGTGGTGAATGTCAGCTCCCATTTTTTTGACAGGGAGCGCAGCAGCATATTGAGCTGTGTATCGGTTTTTCCCAAAGAATAGGTCAACGACTGTCCTCCCTGTACAAATAACATGAAGACCAATAAAGCGCCCAACAATGATATGAGAAACCACCAGTAATGTTGATAAAATGAGTAATCCATAGCTTTAAAATTAAATAATTAAGGGAATGAAAGTAATGAAAGTAATGAAAAAATGAAGAAATGAAGAAAGTGCAGGCAATAAACCAACATATTTTTTTCATTCCTTCCATTTCTTCATTCTTTCATTTTTTCACTCTTTTCATTTTGTTTCACTTCCTCCGGACCTGTTTTAATTTGTTTCACCATAATGCTGATTTCTGCAATAAGCAGGATGGTAAACAAGCCGAGGAAAATAAAGAAAGTAGTCTGCACAGAAGATACAGAAACGTTAGAAACAGAAGCCATAACAGGCAATATATCCTGAATTGCCCAGGGTTGTCGTCCCACTTCCGCCACGATCCAACCAGCTTGGGAAACAATATATGCTAAGGGGATAGACCACAGGCAAATCCATTGCATCCAACGCAGATTTTCCAATTTGTTTTTGTAATTGAGAAACCAAACTACGAGGAATAAAAGCAGAAAAAAGCTGCCGAAGATCACCATGACCCGAAATGCATAAAAAACCAACGGGACATTAGGGATCGCATCTTTCGGCGATTTGAAATAGCCATATCCAAAATAGTTGAAATTGGCGTCTAAGACCGATTTTGCTTCTGCCATAGCAGCAGTGTCTCCTGCTTTTTTTGCTTTTCGGTAGTCGGATAATGCATTCTTAGCCAGTACGCCTCGTTCCATTTTTTCTTGCACCGATAAGGCTTTTCCTGTTGGAGTATCAAAACCTCCTTCGATTAAATTGTTAATACCGGGAACATAGCCGTTCACATCACGTTCTGCCAGAAATGAAAGCACTTTAGGAAACTGGATGTTGAAAATAAACGGATCTTTTCCGTCACCATATTCTTTTCCAGGAGTAGGCGCTCCCACCGCAACTAAGCCTACGCCATTTCCCCCTTCATACAATCCTTCCATTGCGGCCAGTTTCATCGGTTGTTTTTGTGCTACCTGGTAAGCCGAACCATCTCCGGTATAAATGGACAATACCATACCGGTGATTCCCACAATAGATGCGATTTTGATGCTGTCTTTTGCAAAAACAGTTTCCCGTTTTTTGAGTAAAAACCAACTGCTGATGCCAATGACAAACGCAGCGCCCAATGTCCAGCCCGAAAGTACTGTATGGAAAAATTTGTTAATGGCGACAGGAGAAAAAACAATCGCCCAGAAATCAACCATTTCGTTGCGTACAGTATCCGGATTAAATTCCATTCCCACAGGATATTGCATCCAGGCATTGGCAATGAGTATCCAAAGGGCCGAAAGAGTAGCGCCAATGGTAACGAGCCAGGTGGATGCCAGGTGAAATCCTTTACTCACTTTATCCCATCCAAAAAACATAACGGCAATGAATGTTGCTTCCATAAAAAAAGCAAAAATACCCTCAATCGCCAATGGCGCTCCAAAAATATCGCCTACAAACAAGCTGTAATTCGACCAATTAGTGCCAAATTCAAATTCAAGGATAATGCCGGTGGCAACACCAATGGCAAAATTGATACCGAATAATTTCATCCAAAAACGCACAGTACGCTTCCATTTGAGATTACCGGTTTTGTAATAACAACTTTCCATCACAGACATGATGATGCCTAAACCCAGAGTAAGCGGAACAAACAACCAATGGTATGCCGCTGTCAACGCGAATTGCGCCCGCGACCAGTCAATCAGAGAAGCGTCGATGTTGTGCATTAGAGTTAAGTATTATGAATTAAAACTAAGTATTACAAAATTTTGTTTACTCTTCCGTCAATTGTTTTGAAACATATTCGCTTTTTTCTTCGTCGGTTTCAAACCGGCTGTTCAGAAAATTGGGGAAGAAAAATATTTTCAGGATTACAAACATAATAAAAAGTTTGATAAGTATGATAATCCATAATGATTTTCCCCATGTCATGTTTCTGAAACCTTCGACATACATGTTGAAAAAATCTGATATGTTGCGAATACGACTCATTTGCCATGTATTTGTACCGGACGGGTTGGTCCCATCTGTTGATTACGTAAATCTACTTGTTTAACAACTTCTTGTGCAAGGGTCATAAAAGCCTGCCCTGTAATACTGTCGGGATTGCACGCTACCGGTTTGCCCTCATCTCCTCCTTCACGAATACTTTGTACAATAGGAATTTGTCCCAATAAAGGCACCTGCATCGATTCAGCTAATTGTTTACATCCCTCTTTTCCGAAAATATAATATTTGTTTTCAGGAAGTTCGGCAGGCGTAAACCAAGCCATGTTTTCGACTAATCCGAGTACGGGAACATTCACTTTTTCGCCGGTAAACATATTGATTCCTTTGCGGGCATCGGCCAATGCAACTTCCTGTGGCGTGCTGACAACGATAGCTCCCGTAATACCTACTGTTTGTACCAATGTTAAATGAATATCGCTCGTTCCGGGAGGAAGATCGATCAAAAAATAATCCAATTCGCCCCAATGGGCATCGGCAATCAATTGTTTGATCGCATTACTGGCCATATTACCCCGCCAGACAAGCGCATTATCTTTATCTACAAAAAAACCGATGGAAAGAATTTTCACTCCATAATTTTCTTCAGGGATAATCAAATCACGTCCGTCAATATGTTGCAATACCGGGCGTGCCTCTTCCTTATTAAACATTTTTGGAATGGATGGACCATAAATATCCGCATCCAACAGACCGACTTTATAGCCTAATCCGGCCAATGCGACTGCTAAGTTGACGGCAACAGTGCTTTTTCCAACGCCGCCTTTTCCGGAAGAAACAGCAATGATATTTTTAACGCCGGGCAGTAATGCGGCGGGTTTAGGTCGCTCTGGCTGTTTGGTTTTAGCTTCAATATTTCCTTTTATATCAATATCTTCACTGATATAAGTCAGGATCGCTGTTTCGGCAGCTTTGACTACCGACTTGATAAATGGGTCGTTTGGTTTTTCAAATAAAATGGAAAAAGTCACTTTATTTCCATCGATCCGGATATCGTCTTCAACCATTCCCATTTCCACGATATTTTTTCCGGTACCGGGATACCGGACTTTTTCCAACGCTTCGATGATTAATTTTGGATATAATGCCATATTTTGAGAATTTGGAAATGAAGGTAATGAAAAAAAATGAATATTCTCAAAAAACATCTATCAATACTCATGATTAAGATCTGGATGCGTACATTGACCGTACCAATATTTGTCTGTAAATATTTTGTTTTTCATCTCTTCATTTTTATTGGTTCAAAATAACGGGTACACCAGTTTTTGTTAATCCTTCTGCTTTAATGATCATTTTTTGCCGGAACTGTTGTTGAAAAATTGCACTTCTGTTTTGCCTGATTGGTCTAATTTTACATCCGGATTCCAGCAACTCTGTGTACAATACCCGGTTCAGCGATGAAGGTTTATGATTGTCGGCCATTATCACATAGGCTTTGAACCAAATGTTTTCTCCAAGGAAATATCCGGTATTGTCGAAATGAAGATAGATTTTTTCCTGTGGATAGGAATGATTGAAAATTTGGATGTTTTCTTTTAACACAAAGACGCAAAATCACGAAGATACAAAGGAAAATTGAGATTAAACTTGGCGTTTTGCGCCTTTGTGTCTTGGCGTTGAAAAAGTCAAGACGACTTTATTTTTTCATTACTTTTATTACTTCTCTTGCTCCGGTTAAAACTCCGGTAACTATCGTGTTCGATTTCTACTTCCGGTTCGATATACGTTTCCCTGGGTTCGCAAACAAATTTTATATATTTAATATTTAAACCACGATCCAACCATTGTTGTTCATAAAATGTTTGAATAGAAAGTATTTCATCAGCCAGGTGACTATGATACAAATCGTCTGTTTCCACTAATACAGGAAAATGGTTTACCCGTATCATTTCGCAAGTATAAGAGAACATAAAATTACTATCTGTTTTCAGATGAATAATTCCGTTTTCAGCTAATATCTGACGGTATAATTTCATGAAACGGGTCGAAGTCATCCGCTTGTTTGCCTTACTCATTTGCGGATCGGGAAATGTAATCCAAATTTCGGCGACTTCTCCGGGAGTAAAAAAATAATTGATTAGTTCGATGTGTGTACGAAGAAATGCTACATTCTTCATATTTTCCTGAAGCGATTGTTTTGCTCCCGACCACATCCGTGCTCCTTTGATATCAATTCCGATGAAATTTTTTTCAGGAAACAATTTCCCCAGGCCAACCGTATATTCACCCTTTCCACATCCTAATTCCAATACTATCGGATGACTATTGTGAAAAAAATGACTGTTCCACTTCCCTTTCATTTCAAACCCTTTTTCCTGCAATACAGCAAAAGGATATTGAAACACATGAGGATAAGTAGTCATGTCATCAAATTTCTGTAATTTGTTTTTCCCCACTTTTATTATCTTTTTTTTAGAATACAAAGATATACAATGCAATGGTTTTATCTATACATTTGTCACCATATATTGCTGCTAATCGATAATCCGGCGTGGAAATGATTGTTGGAAATATGAAAAAGATAACATTAATTACTGTTTTTTCTTGTATTATTTTTAGTGCTTCCCGTGCTCAAAAAATAGAAATTCAATTTCCATTTAAAAAACAAAAAGAGCTGGAAATTGCTATCCCCAAAACCGATAAGATGGACTTGTATCAAATAGAAAAAAGCACAGAAGTAGAAATGGTGGATTCTATTCCATTACTTTTGCGAGACAGGTTACTTTTGCGGCACAGAAGTTATTATATGATGGATCCTTCAGCCATTTTAGCGGATTTTGAACGGTATAGGAAGGAAATAGAAACCGATAGTTTCTATATTTCGCCTGCTTTATGGACGCCATATACAAATCAGAAATACCGTAATCCGATGCTTGAAAATGATTTGCAGGTAGAGTATATGCATGGAGAAATGTATCTTGTTCCCAAGCCCGATTACAGCAGGGGAGGAGGATTGTTCGAAAACCGTAAATCCTATCGCGAACAACGAAAATTAAGGATGTTAAAATATATTACAGAGGAGGTTTATCCAGTATTACAGGATTCGGTGCAATAATATTTCATTTTTTTGTGTAAGTTTGCACTTTCAATGTTACAAATCAGCAGTATATCCGTCATATAAAATAAAAAAAACAAGAACAAAATAAATGATTAAACTGACGAATATTAACAAAACATATTATAATGGAGCTCCACTACATGTGTTAAAAGGCATTAATCTGGAAATAGAAAAAGGAGAAATGGTTTCGATCATGGGCGCTTCCGGTTCCGGGAAATCTACATTGCTCAATATTTTGGGGATTTTGGATACCTATGATGGTGGAGAATATTGCCTGAATAATTTATTAATCCGGGATTTAAGTGAAACCAAAGCCGCCGAATTAAGAAATCAAATGATCGGGTTTATTTTTCAATCTTTTAACCTGATCTCATTTAAAAATGCTATGGAAAATGTAGCGTTACCTTTATATTACCAAGGGATACATCGTAAAAAAAGAAATAAAATGGCATTGGAATATCTCGACCGCTTAGGTTTGAAAGAATGGTGGGATCACATGCCTAATGAATTGTCGGGCGGACAAAAGCAACGGGTGGCGATTGCCCGGGCGTTGATTGCCCAACCTAAAATTATTTTGGCCGACGAGCCGACCGGAGCGTTAGACAGCAAGACTTCGGAAGAGGTAATGCACATTTTGCGGGAAGTAAACCGGATGGGTATGACGATGATTATTGTGACGCACGAACAAAGTGTTGCCGATGCCACCGACAAAATTATTCGCTTGAAAGACGGCGTCATAGAATCGATTGAAACGACAAATTCTCAACTCTCAACTCTCAATTCTTAATTATATTGTGTTTGATTTAGACAATTGGGCTGAAATTTTCAGTACTATCAGAAAAAATAAACTCCGGACTTTTCTCACAGGTTTTTCGATCTCGTGGGGCATTTTCATGTTTTGTATCCTTCTGTGTGCTGGAAATGGATTGCGCAACGGAATGGTTTCGGGCTTTGGAAGCCGTTCGGTAAACAGCGTACAGTATTGGGGGAGAAGTACTTCGAAACCGTATAAAGGGTTGCGGGATAACCGGCCGATCAAGTTAGACAGCAAAGATGTTGATCTTATCCGCAATCAGGTACCCGAAGCGGATGAAATTACTCCGATGATTTTTACGGATGTGGCAACCAGTTATCAAATCAATAGTACGAATTGTTCATTCAATGGGGTTAGCCCTGAATATCAGAAAATTAATGGAATTAAAATTATCGATTCGCAGGGACGTTTCATCAATGCGATCGATATAAAGGAAAAACGCAAGGTAGCAGTTGTCAATAAACGGATCAGGGAAGTATTATTTAATGATGAAGATCCTGTAGGGAAAATGTTTATTGCCGGAGGATTGGGATATACCGTGATCGGCGTATTTGAAGAACAATCCTGGGGAAACGACCAAAAGGCTTATATCCCATTTTCTACCGCACAAATGTTGTACAATGGAGGGTGGGGAATTCATGATATTTCTTTTACGGTGAAAAATCTCACGACAGAAGAAGAAAATGAGGCTTTTGAGCAGGATTTCCGGAAAAAACTTTCCATTTTGCACATTTATGATCCCGAAGACAAACGTGCCATTGGTATTTGGAATCAATTGCAGAATTATCTCCAATTTGTGGGTATTTTTAACGGAATATCCGCTTTTATCTGGATTATTGGTGTCGGAACCTTGATTGCCGGAATTATCGGCATAAGCAACATTATGCTGATAACCGTAAGGGAGCGTACACGGGAGATCGGTATCCGTAAAGCATTGGGAGCCAAGCCGTCTTCTATTCTTGGAAATATAATTATGGAGTCGATTTTTATAACATCGCTTTTTGGATATTTCGGAATGTTTTTGGGAGTCGGTTTAGGCGAAATAGTGAGTACTATCCTTGCATCTCCCGGCATGGAAGAAATATCGCAAGCGATAAAAGATCCGACAATTGATGTTAAAGTAGCCTTTATGGCGATGATAGTATTGATTATTTCCGGATTATTAGCCGGTTATTTTCCGGCGCTCAAAGCAGTGAAAATTTCGGCTGTTGAGGCCATGAAAGCAGAGTGAAATGACAAAATTAATTAAGCCGTGTTTGATTTAGATCGGTTTCAGGAAATATGGGTTACAATTACACGAAATAAAGTAAGAAGTTTTCTTACCGGCTTTGGTGTGTTTTGGGGAATCTTCATGCTCATTGTTATGATGGGCGCCGGTACCGGTTTGCACCGGGGCATGTTGAAAGGCATAGAAGGTTTTGCCACCAATTCATGTTTCATGGGATCGGCGTCAACCGGCGAAGCCTATAAAGGATTCAAAAAAGGACGCGCCTGGAACATGCATAATCGCGATGTGCAAATTTTGAGAAATTCCGTTGAAGAATTGGATGCCCTTTCCCCTGTGTTATTTGGAGGACGTTCTCCGAATAATGTTGTATATGGCGATAATTCAGGATCTTATAATATCCGGGGGTTGCATTCGGAATATGCGCGCATCGAAAATCCTTTTTTGAGTAAAGGCCGGTTTATCAACGATATTGATGTGTTGCAAAAACGGAAAGTATGTGTCATCGGAACAAAAATTTATGAAGAATTATTTCCTACGAAAAAAAATCCGGTAGGGAACTACATTCGTATCAATGGCATTTATTATCAAATCATCGGAGTGGCGCTCGGAGTTTCCAGTATGAGTATGGGAGGCCGCACATCGGAAGCTGTATCCATTCCTTACACTACAATGCAGCAAATTACCAACCAGGGAGATGTGGTGCACATGCTCGCCGCCACCGCTAAAACGAATTATTCGGCTAAAGAGTTGGAAGAAAAAATGAAAACCATATTGAAAGCGAATAATAATATTTCTCCGACCGATAATCAGGCGATATGGGGCTTTAATATGGAAGAACAATTTCAAATGTTCGGTTATTTGATGTTCGGTATTTCTGCCGTAATATGGATCGTCGGCTCGGGAACATTGATCGCCGGAATTGTTGGAGTCAGCAATATCATGTTGGTTACCGTAAAAGAAAGGACAAAAGAAATTGGAATACGAAGAGCATTGGGAGCGACGCCCAAAAAAATTATTTCGCAAATAATGAGCGAAAGCCTGGTGCTTACTTCTGTTGCCGGATTTTTAGGCTTGTCGATGGGAGTGTTTGTGCTCCATGTAGCGGATATATTTTGGTTACAGAAAGCCGAAAATGTATTTTTATCTGATCCGACCGTTTCGTTTGGAACAGCGATCTATTCATCTGTTATCTTGTTGATCTGTGGTTTGATTTCGGGAGCTTTACCTACATACAGAGCACTTAAAATCAAAGCGATAGATGCTATTAGGGAAGAATAAAAATAAACAATTAATATTATCTCTCTTGTTTAAAATTATTGATTTATGAAAAAAGCGGGTAAAATTATCTTATTGGTATTGCTGGGGTTAATACTTATCGCAACCTTCAAATTCTTATGGGATAAATCACAGCCGGAAGTAATAGAATACGAAATTGTATCTCCGGAAAAAGGGTCGATAGAAAATAAAACCATTGCTACAGGAAAAGTAGAGCCTCGTGATGAAATTCTGATTAAACCTCAAATATCAGGAATTGTGGCGAGCGTACTAAAAGAAGCCGGCCAGCGTATAAAACAAGGAGAAGTGATTGCAACTGTAAAAGTAATTCCTGAAATGGGACAACTCAATTCGGTAGAATCGCGAGTGAGAGTTGCCGAAATCAATTTGAAACAAGTAGAGACCGAATATGCCCGCCAACAACAGCTTTACAAAAACGGAGTCGTTTCGAAAGAAGAGTTTGATGTAATGGAAACCAATTACAAAAAGGCTAAAGAAGAACTTACTAATGCTATCGATGCTTTGGATATCGTGAGAGAAGGAGTTTCAAAAAAATATGCCAATTTAAGCAACACGCAAATTCGTTCCACGATATCAGGGATGATTTTAGATGTTCCGGTGAAAGTTGGAAATTCCGTTATTCAGGCCAATACCTTTAATGATGGAACCACCATTGCTTCTGTTGCCAATATGAATGACCTCATTTTCAGGGGAAATATTGATGAAACAGAAGTAGGAAAAGTGAAAATCGGAATGCCCATTACGTTGACTATAGGAGCGCTTAGCGGCAACACGTTTAAGGCGTCTTTAGAATATATATCTCCCAAAGGATTGGAACAAAGCGGAGCTGTTTTATTTGAGATTAAAGCCGCCGTTTCGGTTCCTGATACCGTATTTATCCGGGCCGGATACAGCGCTAATGCCGAAATTGTATTGGCCAGGGCAGACAGTGTGTTGATCGTTCCCGAAAGTTCGGTTGAATTTAACAATGATTCGTCATTCGTTTATATTTTAAAGAAAGAATCTCCTCAGGAATTTGAAAAGAAACATGTAAAAGTAGGATTATCCGATGGCATTAATATCGAAATTAAAGATGGATTGACCAAAGACGATAAAATCAGGGGAAATGAAATTGACCCGAAAAATCAAAATAAAGAAGAGAAAAAATAGTGTTTGAAAAAATACAAAACAGATACGCAATATGAGAAAAATAAGCTGGTTATTGGCAATAATAGTATTATTTGGAAGCAATTTGCATGCCCAAACGACTGACAAATGGACCTTGGAAGAATGCATTCAGTATGCAATAGCTCATAATATTGATATTAAACAATTGTCTGTTCAAAAAGAAACTTCAGAGAACCAGGTAAATACAGACCAAATGAGCCGTTTGCCTGATTTAAATGCAAATGTCGGGCAAAATTGGAATTTTGGTCGCACCCAAACAGCAAGTGGATTATATGAAAATCAAACCCAATCAAACTCAAGTGTGTCGATAGGTAGTTCCATTCCCCTGTTTACCGGATTTCGCATCAATAATCAAATCGCTCGCAGCAAATTGGAATTGGAAGCAGCCATACAAAATCTGGAAAAGGCTAAGGAAGATTTGGCATTGAATGTTGCATCGCTGTTTTTACAAGTACTATTTAACAAAGAAATCCTAAAAGTGAATGAAGAGCGCTTGACTTTATCTCAATCTCAAGTCAAGAAGACCGAAGTGTTGATAGAAGTAGGAAAAGCTCCGGTTTCGCAATTATATGATATTCAAGCTCAGGTGGCCGCAGATGAAGTCGCAGTGGTGCAAGCTAAAAATAACTTACAGTTGGCTTTGCTCGATTTAGCACAGCGGTTGGAATTGGAGCGGACTGTAGCATTTGATATTCAGGAGCCGGATACAGAAAAATTAATGCAGGATAATGCTCAAAATATTTTGTCTCCCGATTTAATTTATGAAAATGCGATTACTTTCAAACCGGTGATCAAAGCACAAGAGTACAACTTGAAAAGCGCCGAAAAATCGCTGAAAATTACTCAGGCTGGTTATATGCCAACATTGAATTTGGATTTGGGATATAGTACCCGTTATTATTATAATTATGATATGAAAGGAGTAATTAACCCGAGTACCAATGAACCGGTAAACCGTCCATTTTCAGATCAGTTCAGAGATAATGCCGGAGAATATATCGGTTTGAGTCTAAACATTCCGATTTTCAATCGTTTTTCAGTAAGAAACCAGGTGAGAACAGCTAAATTGAATATTGAAAATCAACAATTGTCACTCGAAAATACAAAAAAAGCATTGTATAAGGAAATTCAAACCGCTTATTTAAATGCCACGGCCGCACAGGAAAAATATCAAGCTTCGAGCCGTGCTGTCATTGCATCACAGGAAGCATTTAAATATGCAGAGGAACGATATCAAATTGGAAAATCAACGGTGTTTGAATTTAATGATGCAAAAACGAAACTAATACAAAGTTTATCAGAACAAATCCAGGAAAAATATAATTACATCTTTTGCACAAAAATTCTTGACTTTTATAATGGAATGTCTATAAAATTATGAAAGAAAAATTAGCAGGTTATAGAAAAATTGGATTCAAAGCGTTAACCAATTGGATAAAAACAGGAGGAACAGGCATCTTATTTTCCCTTGTTTGTTTGATCATTTCGAGCATAATGCTTCTGAAAAGCGGATCGGATGATGCCGGAATATCTAAATTGAATGCGTTTTCCGACAGGCCTTTAGTCAGTATTCTTTTTGTTTCGTCTTTTATTTTCCCGATCGTTTACGTCGCCTTGGCCAATCAATATGCATTGAAAACATTGTTGTATCAGGTTTGGCGCAATAAATTAGTCGATTTTGTAATTCCGAAAGTAGATTCGTATGTCTCGAAATTATCCAATTTGCAACCCAATTGGTTTCGCAATGTCACCACCGCAGCAGCAGTGAAGGCCCAATTGCTTGATGTATTGCGCAAAGATAAATCAGTCAATAAAATACAACGGATCGTGTTGAATTATGGTTTTAATAAATTGAAAATCAACAACACAGATTTTCAGCAACCAGAAAATGTATTCACTTCCATATTGATTGAAAGAGTGAGGAATTTACTGAATTTTTCATCCGAGCCGTCAGCCATGTTGTTTTGGTTTGTAGCCGGAATACAATTGTTGGCCTTGATTATTGTGATCGTATTGGGTTGATGCCATCAGGCTTTAGTGAATAGATCATCCATTTTTACTTCCGATTGTACCAGTCCTGCATATTCGTTTAATTTGATGCCATAAGTAGTTATCAGGGTAATATGCACAGCTTTGCGCGTTTTACTTTCCCGGATAAATGCATCTTTTTTATTGCGTAAATTGAGGTCATATTTTTTGTCGATTATAAATTCGGCGTTAGCATATTTCATCTCACAAAGATTTATAACTTGATCATTGCGGTCGATTAACAAATCGATTTGTGCTCCCGGATCAGATTTTTGACTTCTCCAGGATGCTGTCTGAGTCAGTACTCCCGATATTCCCAGTTTATTTTTGATTTGTTTGAGGTGGGTAAGGCACACTTGTTCAAAAGCATATCCGCACCACGTGCGATGTTTGGCATTGTCGATGAGGTTAGTCCATACATGTTCTCCATAATTATTGTTCCGGATAAAATTCAGATAAAATAAAGAATAAAAATCAATGAGTTGATACACTCGATTTTTGCTTTTTTTCCCAAAAGTATGATAACTGCGAATGAATCCACATTGTTCCAGTTCTTCCAACGTTTTTGACAATCCGCCGCCATCTGCAAATTTTGTAGCGTTGATGATTTCTTCGCGGGTCATACCTTTATTTTTTTTGCTTAATGCCTCCACAATTTTTATATGATTTTCTGCATGTTTAAACAGAGACGCATAAAGATTTGAAAATTCGTTTTTTAATCTTCCTGCTTTTGCAAAACATAATGAATCAATATTTTGAGTTAAGCTAAGATTTTTTTCCATCAAACTCAGGTAGTAGGGAATTCCACCTAATATCATATAACTTTCCACCATTTGATACCGGCTCATTACAATGTGTTTATCATGATAAAATTCTTCGCATTCTTGCAGCGTGAAAGGTTCTATCAGCATTTGACGTGTAATTCGGTTATGCAATCCTCCGTGATTTTTAATAATTTTGTTAATCATCCATGACGTAGATGACCCGCAAACAATCAACAATATATCGGGCCGCGACGATGCCCAGCCATTCCAAAAATGTTCTAAAGCAGTAACAAAGCCCGACCGGTGTGTATCCATCCAGGGAAGCTCATCCAAAAAAATCACTTTTTTGCCTTTTTTCGAGTTGTTTTCTATCAAATGCCTTAACTGTTCAAAAGCATCAAACCAAGTATCTACTGCCGGATAGGGTATATTTCCGTATTTTTGTATAGTAGCATTGAAATTTTTCAATTGCATTGGAGTTTCTTCATTCGCTAAGCCGGTCAGATAGAAAGTTAAATGATTTTTGAAAGTTTCTCTTATCAAGAACGTTTTTCCAACTCTTCTTCGACCATACACCGCTACAAATTCTGGCAAATCGGATGCTGTATATTCATTTAGAGCATGTTGCTCTGCATATCTTCCTATGATTTTCATTTTTGAAAAAAGTTATTTCTCGCTGCAAATATATAAAAAAAACGAATTCCGCGAGTAATTTGCAAATAATATTCGCTGAAAACACAATCTTTGAATACATTCCGCGAGTAATACTTAATTATTGCTCGCGGAATGTATTCAAAAAATACATATTCCGCGAATAATGTTTTTGTGTGAATTTATTTTGCGAGTTGTTTATGCATCAATTGATTTTTTGTTTACATTTGTTTCTCATTCCAATAATCCAATGCCATGAAAGTTAGATTTTCGGTGCTGTGTATATTTTGTAGTATTTTCTTTTGTTCTTTCGGACAAAAAGAGACTTATAAAATTGAAGACTTAACAGCGCCATTAGGTTTGTTACCCGCTGCCTCTCCGGATCAGTTATTCGATAGAATAGAAAAGAATTTCCTCGCTCTATCTGTTACAAAACCATTAGTTGAGAAAGACGAACGCCCTGTTATTTCAGGCTTTTTACAAGCATATCAGGAGCATCGGCCGGTTACTATCAGTCCGGATATCATTTGGTTACTTATTTCACAGGGATTTGCACAACATGTTAACAATAACGCAGAAGAACTTCGTAGTAAATTTGTGAATTTTCAAGGTCAACAAGAACTCACTGTCATAAGAACAGTTGATCCGGAAAAAGGAATAAAAGCGTTCCCCTGGGAAAGTATATTTCCTGAATTTGTGGACAAAATACAGGAGCATGTTGGTCCGGAACTAACATTCGCATTGTCGGCCGATTTCACCACTACAACTCCTGCTTCTTTGATTGCAAGCCAAATCACAGTGATGGAGTCCATGAAAAAATATTTCAAGTATAAAGTAGTAATGATTGGGTGTGGTATCCCTGAAGTTACCATTGAAGGCAGTTTGGATGATTGGAAAAAGATTTTGGAACGGTTAGACTATTTGTCACAATTTGATTTGGAATGGTGGACTTCCGAATTGAAACCTATTATTCAGGAAATTATCAATACAAAGTCAGGAAAATTTAAACGGCAATTTTGGATGAATATGGTTAGGTTTCATAGTGAGGGAATTTATGGATCAAAAAATGATATCGATGGCTGGTTGCTTAAATTTTATCCTTATTTGACCAATAAGACAAGATCTGATTTGAAAAAAATTAACAGTATCGGCGATTTACCTCCCGAAATAGTAAAAGTGCCCTTTATTTTTGTCAATGCTATAGATGCTAAACATCCCATTGAATATAAAATGGAATTTTGGGCAGGATTTTTTGGGCTTACACAAGATGAAAAGACGTATAGTCTCAAACCTGAAATTGGTTGGGCAGTTAATGTGATTCAGAATGAGCTGCATGAGGAAAATGTCCAGAATGATAATATTCAAGAAATTCCGGGTACGCTTACAGTCCGTTCAATAGAAAGCAATAACATTCGAAAAATCGGGAAAGAAGAATTTGGTCAATTTAGCATCAATCAAATAGAAGAAGGATTAGGTATTATAAAATCTGATACTTCTAAACAATCATTATCGGAATGACAGAATAGCTAAAAAATACTCCTGAGAAAATGCGCTTAAGTTTCAAATCCCTCATATTATTGATTGCCATTTCTTTGGTTTTCGTTTTTGGATACCAGGTGTATTGGTTGACTAACTTTTATAAGGAACAATACAACAAAATGGAAGTGGATATTCAGGAGGCAATGCGTAATGCCGATTACAGGGAAATATATACACGAATTGAAGCGATTCGGATGGATACCTCCATTTTGAGTACCATTGAGACAGATGTCGGTATTCCGGGAAGAGACACATTACATAAAACGAATCCGGTAGATACTCAAATTTCTGATACGTCAGGGATTACGCAATTAAAATCGAATGCAGAGTTTCCTGTCGAAATTTGGGAAGATGTTGATGCTATGTTAAAATATTTCCAAAAAGGATTGCATCAGGGAGTCGGACATTTTAAGCCGGTTAACTTTGCCATTTATGATAGTTTGTTGAGTGAAGAACTCAATCGCCGGAATCTGCATTTTCCTTATTATGTAACAAGGGTGAATCTGGAAAATCACAGGATACTGGATTTTTTACCTGAAGATACGACCCGGTTTCAGGGACATTCTTTCCAAAGTTATATTTTCCCTTATGATTTGGAGAAAAAACAAGCCTATGTATTGCATGTTGAGGCTCCCAATCTCTTTTTGTTGAAACAAATGTCGGGGATACTTATCGCCTCTTTGTTTCTCATTGTCTTACTGATTTTATCGTTTTTATATCTTTATCACATTATCCGTAAACAAAAAAGCATGGATGAAATCAAGAGTGATTTTGTCAATAACATGACGCATGAACTGAAAACTCCTATTTCGATTGTATATGCCGTCACCGATGCATTGCAGCATTATGGAATGATGGATGATCCGGCAAAACGGGAAGAATACCTGAATGCGGCCCGCGAACAACTGACTCATCTCAATGGTTTAGTGGAGCAAATTCTTACCATGTCGGTTGAAGAACGAAAAAACCTGAAATTAAACCGGGAAACAATTCGTTTATCTGATTTATTTGAACACCTGAAAGCACAATATCTATTGAATGCTCCCAAAGAGATTAAGATAGATATTGAACTAAATCCACAAGATCTGACCATTCAGGCTGACAAAGTACATTTTCAAAATGTGATTTCGAATCTCATTGAAAATTCTATCAAATATTCCGGTGAAAGTGTGCATATCCATTTAAATGCAAAATCCGAAAAAGGCCAGGTGATTATTGCTGTTCAGGACAATGGTTTGGGGATACCTTCGTCTGCTATACCCCGACTATTTGATAAATTTTATCGGGTTTCTACCGGCAATTTACATAATGTGAAAGGATACGGATTAGGATTGTATTATGTAAAAACGATCATTGAAAAACATGGCGGTAAGATTGAAGTGGAGAGCAGGGAAGGAGAGGGTACGGTTTTTAAATTGAAAATAGCAGATCAACCTTAGTTAATGGCGAATGGAGAGAAAATTGTAAAAATATTATGTTTTTTCGGGAGAAAAATGTATAGAACAGGTATTTTATTGGAGAATATTTTAAATTAGTGAATAAGACGGAAGAAAAGGATGAATAAAGTGCTTTTAGTCGAGGATGAAGCTACCTTAGCTTCCATCATTAAGGATGTTTTGGAAAAACAAGGATTTGAAGTCAGTTGGGCGGCAAACGGTAATCTCGGTTTAAAAGCCTTTTATGGTTTCAAACCGGATATTGTAGTGGCCGATATTATGATGCCTCAATTAGACGGATTGAGCATGACAGAAATGATTCGGCAGAATGATCGTCATACCCCAATATTATTTCTAAGCGCTAAATCCAAGACGGAAGATGTCGTTCAGGGATTTGAAACCGGAGGAAATGATTATCTCAAAAAACCATTTGGAATGGATGAGTTGATAGTACGCATTAAGGGTTTGTTGAACCGCGATGTACGCCCGAAAGAAGAACAGAAAATCTATTCCATTGGACAATATTATTTCGATGCAGTTCAACAAACCCTTCGTTATGGGAAAGAAACCGAGACCCTCTCGCATCGGGAAGCTGCTATTTTGGAACACTTATGTAAAAATAGTAATCAGGTAATGGATAATAAAGCCGTGCTTCTCGAATTATGGGGCGATGACGATTACTTCAACACCCGTAGCCTCCATGTGTTTATTGTAAAACTTAAAAAGAAACTGGCAAAAGATGAACGGATTCGTATTGTAAATATCCGTGGCGTCGGATATAAATTATTGTTACCTAATTAGCCAATTTGAATCGGATAGGCAAAGTGAAAAATACATTCACTGCCGTCCCGTTTTGCCGTCCGGGAATCCATTTGCCCATCGATTTTACCACTCTTACTGCTTCCCTGTCACAACTTGGATCCAATGACCTTACAATTTGTACATCTGAAACACTCCCATCGGTAGAGACTACAAACCGCAGCAATACAGTTCCTTGAATATTTTGCTCCTGAGCAATTACCGGATATTTAATGTTGGAGCTTAGAAATTTC
The DNA here is from genome assembly GCA_031553835.1 of Bacteroidales bacterium. Lineage (GTDB taxonomy): Bacteria > Bacteroidota > Bacteroidia > Bacteroidales > Azobacteroidaceae > JAVBKX01. The sequence continues at coordinate 47,817 of JAVBKX010000041.1, read as the reverse complement.
ATCAATTCGCCTTGACCTCCCGGATATTCAGGCATTTGTTCGGCAAAATCTATAATTTCCGGTTTTTTTTCGACAATAGGTGCTATATCTTCTATAAATGGAGCAGTAACATCATTAGTTCCTTCATGAGTTATCGTGCCGATAGCTGCGCTTCTATCCAGGTTTAATGCATCTTGAGAAGCAAGTTCTTCTCCTGTAGCCTGGTCATCGGGTTTAACAACCGGCAGAGTATATCTTACTGTCTTCCGGATAGCAGAAGGAGGCTCTGCAGCTTGGATTGGCTGTACAACCGGTTTTTCGATCGGATCAATCTGTACCATTACAATCGGACCTGATGGGTCGATAGCTACGGTCTTTTGGTTTTGCATGGTCAATTTGTTATAGAAATTTACTCCCAATGCAGCGGCAACACCCAACGAGATCATAATCAGCAAGGCGGCGAGGTGACGGTCGGAAGACTCTCTCCTGATAGAGTAAGCTCCGTAACTTTTGTTTCTGCCTTCAAAAACAAGTTCACACCACGCGGATGAAGTTAAATCAATGTCTTTCATAATGCATAATGTTTAGCAATTAAACTTATGCAAATGAACTAAGTATTTGGGAAATAGTGGGTTTCCGAAAGGCTATATAGTGTTATTTAGTGTTAACGAAGCAGTTCTATTCGGGTGATTCATATAGCGCCCGATTCAGTTGATAAATGCCAGGATCGGTCCTTTCTGAACATAATCTCCTTGCTTGACGTAGGTTCCGACAATAGTTCCACCATACCCAACCGTGACAGGCTCAATGCCATAATAACTTTGGATATAGCACAAATTGTTATCCTTTTTAATCGATGATCCTTCAAAAGGTTCCGAAGAATGATCTTTCAGGTCGTATTGCCATAACACCTGTCCCTGGCAAGGGGCATGTATCGGTTTGGCATTCGGATAATTGGCAGTAATTTCCTTAAAGCTGAACATGGGGATTTCAATTACCGGACGTTTCACGACAATGGGAGCTCCGGCTTTTTCTTTTGCTGTTTCTAATTCCTGGTTGAAACGATTTTTGGCTGCACCTGATATCAAATCGCGGTATTGGCGTTCGTGCATGGCAAATTCAAACAGTTCTTCCTGATCCGGCCCTTCATCCCAGCCATTTTCTTTCATTTCCGTGCGGAAACGTTCCAATTCGTCGGGGAAAGCGGCTTGCGGGTCTCCTTCATAAAATTCGTAACCATTTGCTTGAGCTAATTCGATGATAGACGGATCAAGGGCTCCGGGCAATTTACCGGTTTTCCCCAGGATCATGTTCCAACTGTCTTTATCGATCATGGAAAATAAGGGTTCATTTTTAGCATCTGCAAAAATATTCATTAATGCAATATTTTTCACATATTGACTAAAAGGCGTCACCAGAGGAGGATAGCCCAGCATCGGCCATATACGCTCCACTTCTTTAAAGAGTTGTACTAACAAGTTATTCAGGCTCACTTCTTTTTTCCCTTTTTGTCGAAGAGCAAGATTGATTGCGCTATGCATTCCTTTCAGGTCGGCCATCATCGAGCCCATCATTCCTCCCGGTAATCCGCAACCTACTAATAACGACGTCATAATTTTATTACCCGGATCAATAAAGAAACCCAAAAAATCATCCATGAAACTTTGATTTAGATGACGAGCTTCCATATACGCTTCCATGTTAATTTCCGGGACTAAAAATCCGGCATCTTTCAACATGGCTTGAATAGTAATTACATCGGGATGCACCATTCCCCAGGAAAGCGGTTCCATCGCTACATCCAGAATGTCCACCCCATTTTGAGCGGCTTCCATCATGGAAGCAACAGAAAATCCCGGACCTGTATGCCCGTGGTATTGTATAGTAATATGTGGATGGCGTTTTTTTATATTTTTGATAATTTGGCCGATACTATAGGGTCGCCCGATACCAGCCATATCTTTCAGGCAAATTTCTTCGGCTCCGGCTTCGATGAGTTGTTCCGCTAAATTGGTATAATACTCAACAGTATGTATTGGAGAATAAGTGATACATAAAGCTGCTTGTGGAACCATTCCGCCTTCTTTGGCATATTGGATGGAGGGTATAATATTCCGGGGATCATTCAATCCGCAGAAAATCCGAGTAATATCTACTCCCTGGGCTTTTTTTACCTTATACATTAATCTGCGGACATCTGAAGGCACGGGATTCATACGAAGTCCGTTCAATCCCCGGTCGAGCATGTGGGTTTGGATTCCGGCTTTATTGAATGGGGCAGTAAATTCCCTGACAGCGGTGTTTGGATTTTCTCCATAAAGAAGATTGACTTGTTCAAATGCTCCGCCATTGGTTTCCACACGGGCAAAGCAGTTCATATCAATAATTACAGGAGCAATTTGTTTTAGTTGGTCAACCCTGGGTTGATATTTACCGGATGATTGCCACATATCGCGGTAAACCAAACTTATTTTTATTTCCCGAGCCATCATATTTATCTTCTTGTTTTTAAATAACAATCTTTTCATCATAAAGTTACGATTAATCTTACTCCAAGATATAATCTTATGAGAAACTTATCTCAACTTTTGAAAAGTCAAGATGACTACTATGAAAAAACAATACGATTTTAAATACCGGACAGGTAATTTTTGAAATCTGCAAATTGGTTTGATAAACCGGTACTTTGCTTTTGACCTTTCATGAATTCTTGTAATTTCGAAGGTATTTCGATTTTTTTGCCGATAATACTTTCTACTGTTTCTAAGAATTTGGCCGGATGGGCGGTTTCCAAAAATACTCCGGTTTCTGTTGGCTGTAGATTGTCCTGCAAAGCTTTGTAACCACAAGCGCCATGAGGATCGAGCAGATAGCCTGTACTTTGATAGCAATCCCGAATGATTTGACGGATTTCATCATCTAAATACCTGTAACTGGAAATATCGTGGCATATAGCATCGTGACTATTTTTGTACAAATCCAGAATCCTTACGAAATTACTCGGGTCGCCTACATCCATAGCATTGGCAAGCGTGGAAACAGATGGACGAGGGGAATACTTTCCGGTGCGAAGATATTCTAAGAAAATATCATTTTTGTTGTTGGCTGCAATAAACCGTTTGATAGGTAATCCCATTTTTTTCGCAAATAATCCGGCTGTCAGATTTCCGAAATTTCCACTGGGAACACAAATAACGATGTCATTTTTTATTCCTTGTTGTACTAATTGGGCATAAGCATAAAAATAGTAAAATGCCTGGGGAAGAAAACGGGCGACATTAATAGAGTTTGCCGAAGTTAATCGTAAGTGTAGATTTAGTTCTTCGTCCATAAAGGCCGATTTGACTAATGCCTGGCAGTCGTCGAATGTACCGTCAATTTCCAATGCGGTAATATTTTTTCCTAAAGTGGTAAATTGACATTCCTGAATATTGCTTACCTTACCTTTTGGATAGAGAACAAATACCTTGATTCCTTCAACACCTAGAAAACCGTTTGCAACGGCGCTTCCGGTATCACCCGATGTCGCAACCAATACATTTAGATTGTTCAATCCTTGCTTTTGGGTAAAATAACCCAGCAACCGTGCCATAAACCGTGCACCTACATCTTTAAATGCAAGAGTAGGTCCGTGAAATAACTCAAGACTGTACTTGTTTGTATCGACATGAACTAATGGAATATCAAAATTCAATGCATCATAAACAATTTCCTGAAGTGTTTTTTCTTCAATGTCATCTGCAAAAAAAGCTTTTGCAACGGCAAAAGACATTTCCTGTAGAGACAAATCGGCAATTGTATGGAAAAAGTCAGGAGGAAGAGCCGGAATGGTTTCCGGCATAAATAAACCCTTATCGGCCGCTAATCCTTTTATGACTGCTTCTTGCAAATTGACCGGATTCGTTTGATGATTGGTACTGTAAAACTTCATTTTAACTAAACTTTGTGGAAATTGGGAAGCAAAGGTACAGCTTTTCTTCTGAAAAATAATACGCAAATTTTTGACATCTTTAAAAGATTCATATATCTTTGCACCGCCATTCATACGAATGAAGATCATACGAGTCTTGGAAGGATGGGTGAGTGGCTGAAACCAACAGTTTGCTAAACTGTCGTACGGGTAACTGTACCGGGGGTTCGAATCCCCCTCCTTCCGCTACTAAAACCCGCTAAATCAGCGGGTTTCTTTATTTTGGCAAGTTGGCAGCCATTTAGCAGAACGCCAAATACAGCATCTCCCGGGCTATGGGACATCGCAATATCAAGATGACTCAGCATTATGCCAAAATGTTAGGGAAAAAGGTTATTAGGGATATGAGTAAGCTATTAGATGAAAACCCCGGTATTAAATGAATGATACCGGGGCGTAGTTGAACAAGTTTAATGTCAATTAAAAACTAAAGTTCTACTACTAATAATTCCTTACCAAGGTCATGTAACGCATTTTGTATTCTTTTTGCCTGTTCCGGGCGTGGTTTGCTAACTCCGGAAGCATAATGTTGCAATTGTCTCTGATTAATACCTGTAAGCCTTTCTAAGGCCGAATTTGTAAATATACCCTTATAGTGCTGTAATAAACTTTCAGCATCGAAATGAAATACAAGTTCGTATTTCCCTGAAAATTCTACTGGTATTTCCTCACTATCTTCACGCATACCGTCTAAATGAAATTCAACGGCTTCCTCAATATTGCTTTTTAATTCATCGAATGTTTTTCCGGTAGAAACACATCCAGGAAGCTGTTCAATATATGCAGCATAATTATTATCTGCTAATTCTACTGTTACAATAATATTTCCCATAATTTTTTTTTTTATGCGGGGTCTATTTTAACCCCGCTTGTCTTAAAATACTGTTTGCTGTTCCCGGCGGTAAGTCATCATTAAGATTTCCGGGAACTGTCACCCTTCCTGTCTTGGTTGGGTGCTTAAATTGTCGATGACTACCCTTTTGTGCTACGAGATACCAGCCATCACTTTCGATATAACTGATCATCTCTTTTACTTTCCAGACTTTCATAGAACTATTTGTTTTTAATTGACCTTACAAAGGTAATAGTAATTTTACTACTATGCAAATATTTCATCAATTATTTTCAGTATATTTTTCTAAAAATGAAATATTTAACACTTTACACGAAAACGCCCGATCTTCACAGACCAGGCGCAAATCAAATTAACTATACAAAATCAAAGATTATTTTTTGAAATATCTATACAATACGAAAAGGATGATCAATCCCTTGCCTGTCTTAATTTTTTTGCTTTCTTTGCCATGATCAGATAACTTGGGGTGAATAATAATCTCATCAAGCCCTGATGCTTAAATGTTGAGTAATCTTTTATAAGGTCTCGAATGGAACCAATTATTTCATTACAAGCATCTGGAACCGTATTTTGCACTGGAGTGGTGTCCAAGTTAGCGAATGGTTTACTTGCTTGATGAGGGCCCCAAGTTATTAATCGTTTTTCATTTTTCAGCGGAAAAGCGTAACTTTGCAGGAAATAAATAAAATCAGAAAAGCTATCATTTTAATATATTCTACAGTAAGTTGTGCATGAACATCCGCGAGAAAAATATTGTTTCCAAAATGATTCGTATTTATTGCCATTCTAAACATAATCAACAAAATACTCTTTGTAGTGATTGTCTGCAGTTGGAAAACTATGCACATAAAAGATTGGAGCATTGCCCTTTCGGGGAAAGTAAGCCAGCCTGTAGAAAATGTACAATTCATTGTTATAAGCCGGAACTTCGTCAGAGGATACAAGAAATCATGCGCTTTTCCGGTCCACGGATGTTATTGTATCATCCAACAGATGTTTTACTTCATTTGTGGAAAGTATTGTTGGGACCAAAATAATGTCTCACTAAACTTTTGAAATATGGAAAATGTTAATATAAAAGAGCAACACAAAATGATATAATGATGAAACTACAATTCAAATAACAACGAAAAAATAGAATCATGCTTCGAGTTCGCCATCTGATATTTTGCTTATTTTTATGCCTCATTTCATCATGTGGGCAAGACAATCAAAAACATGTAAATATGGAAAAGAAATACAATGCGTTGACGCCGGAAGAAGAAAGAGTGATTGTTGATAAAGGAACGGAAATTCCCTTTACAGGTGAATTGCTGAACAATAAAGCTGTTGGAACCTATATTTGTAAACGTTGTGATGCTCCTTTATATCATTCATCTGATAAATTTGATTCCGGATGTGGGTGGCCCTCTTTTGATGATGCTATTCCCGGAGCTGTTACACGCAAGCCTGATCCTGATGGGAGACGTACAGAAATTGTCTGTGGCAATTGTGGTGCTCATTTAGGCCATGTATTTACCGGGGAAGGATTTACTTCAAAAGATACCAGGCATTGCGTTAATTCCATTTCCATGAAATTCATTCCACAAAAACCGGATACTGCTTATTTTGCGTCCGGATGTTTTTGGGGAACGGAATATTATATGATGAAAGCTCCTGGAGTTATCAAAACGTCCGTCGGCTTTATGGGAGGACATGTAGAGCATCCTACTTATGAGCAGGTATGTACCCAAACTACAGGACACCTTGAAACTACACAGGTTGTCTTTGATGCGAACCTGACTACTTATGAGAATTTGGTAAAATTATTTTTTGAAACACATGATTTTACTCAAACTGATGGACAAGGGCCTGACATTGGGCTGCAATACCGCTCTTTTATATTTTATTCTACGGAAGAGCAGAAAGCGATTGCTGAAAAATACATTGCTATCCTGATCTCTAAGGGATATAAAGTGGCAACAACATTGGAAAGAGCGTCAACATTTTGGCAGGCAGAAGATTATCATCAACAATATTATCAACACAAAGGAACAAAGCCGTATTGTCACGTGTATAAAAAGATTTTTTGATCGTGTTGGGAATGATTTAAAAATAGAACACGAGGGTATGTCAAAAGTACATACCCTCGTGCTCTGTTTTTTACTCTATAGTAATGCTGTTCAGCATGTCCAGCCTGCCTTCGTTGATTTGTTTGATAATCAATTCTCCGAATAAAGTATTTTGCCAGGCAAACCATGAACGGGTAAAATTTTTCGGATTATTTTTGTGAAAAGATTCGTGCATAAAACCGGTACCGGCATCCGTTTTCATCAGCATTTCGATACACTGTTTAATCTCAGCCGTATTATTGCTGGTAAAAGCTTTCATCATAATACTCATTGGCCAAATCATGTCGTAGCCAATGTGTGGGCCTCCGATCCCTTCGCCGGCTGTGCCTTTGAAAAAATACGGGTTGTCTTCGCTCCAAATAAACTTGCGGGTATTTTGATAAATCGGATCGTTCATTTTTACATCTCCTAAATAAGGTAATGCCAGTAAGCTGGGAACATTGGCGTCGTCCATCAATAATTGATTGCCGAATCCGTCCACTTCAAAAGCATAAATTTTGCCATATTTCGGATGTTTGTATATGGCGTATTTTTTCAATGCAGTTTCTACTTCGTTGGCTAAATCGGAACATTCTTTGGCTTTAGTTCCATTGTTGTTGACTTTAGTTAAAATTTCTGCCGCTTTTCTCAATGAAGTTACAGCAAAGAAATTGGAAGGTACCAGAAATTGGAACGTGGTAGCGTCGTCTGACGGGCGAAAAGCAGAAGCGATCAAACCAACAGGTTTTACAGGATTACCCATACCGTTATTGGACATGGTATCCAATTGGCGGTCTGTTTTACGTTGGAATTTGTATGGTCCGGGTCCATCCTTTTTTTGTTGTTCTTTGAATGTTTTCAATACCGCTGCTATCGCTTTGTTCCATTCGTCGCCAAAGATACTGGCGTCGCCTGTAACCATCCAGTATTGATAGGCTAAACGAATGACGTAACACAATGAGTCAATTTCCCATTTACGTTCATGTAATTCCGGCTTCATGTCTGTCATATCGGTCATCCATTGATGATCGGGATTGGGATCGTGCGGATCGAGAAATGCATTAGCATAAGGGTCGAGGATAATACATTTTAACTGACGGAGTATGGTGCCCCGCAGCATTTTTTTCAATTCGGGATCCTGATTGGCTAACTGAATATAGGGCCATACTTGTGCACCCGAATCGCGCAGCCACATCGCATGGATATCGCCGGTATATACTAACGAGTCGTCTTCGCCATCTGTGGAATAATAACGGACGGTGGTATCCAATGTATTTGGGAAACAGTTTTCGAACATCCAGGCCAAACGGGCGTTGGTGAGCATTTTTTTTATTTCCTGCACTTTATTGTCAACAGCTTTCGAAACAAACAACCGTTTGTTGGGTTCGGGACGTTTGGATACATAGGTGTTGTCGTTTTTTGCAATTGCAGTATTCTCACAGACATTTGCTTGTACAGAAAATATGCTGCACAAGGCCAAAGATAAACTTAGAGCGAATGATAATTTTTTCTTCATGGGAATTTATAATTGTTAATTTTTATTGATGATTAAAATACGAACATACATTTCAACCATAGCCGCCTGGGTAAGGAGCCATTTACTTTTGTCTTGTTCTTTACCGCTCCAATCGGTGCTAAAAAGTCCGTCAGAATCACGCATGTGCGTCCATGCATAATCCAGGTTTTGTTTGAAAGTGCGGAGGTAATCCGGATTATGGTCTTGCCGGTATAATTCCACAAATCCCCGAAACATAACAGCCGTAAACCAGACATTTCCTTTATTGATCAGGCGGAATTTTTCTCCATTGTCGGCCGTAAAATCGTGAAAGAAAAAAGCATAACAGGCCTGAGCTATTTTTTGCGCTTCTGTCAGGTATTTTTCTTCTTTTGTCAGTTTATATAATAAAGCGGCCGCTTGCAGCATTTGTCCGCTATTATAGGCAAATTTTGTTTTGTCAATCCTCCCGTTCAGACCAATATTGTCATAATATAAAAAATCGTTTGGATCTTGTAGATTACTTTTGGTCCACTCATATAATTTTTTTCCTTTGTGAAAGTAAAGACTGTCGCCGGTAGCGATGAAAAGCTTCAGGGCGAATACCGTTCCGGGGGCATTTGAACATGTATTTTTTGATCTTTTCTTTTGTTCGCACCAATAGATTCCTCCCCCCAGTTTGTCATCTTCTCCGCTGATGACAAATTTCCAAATCAATTCGGCTTTATTGAGAAATTTTTTTTCTTTTGTAGCTAAATATAAATCAGTAAAATCTATACCTAACCAGACATTATCATCATAAAACCGGTCGGATTTGGGCGCTGAATGGATATAAGAAGCATATCCGGCCGGCCGGCGTTTGTTGTCGAAATATTCTTCCAATCCCGGAAGTGTCCGGGTATTGAGCGTCTTTAAATAGGCCGGATTCGCATTATATTCATATAAAGCAGAGAGAGCGGATAATGTTCCGGAAAAAGGCCAAAGATACGAATAAGGATTTGTACGTTTCGTTTGCTCTTCATCGGCGAGATACGTTGCTTTATGTCCTTCGTCGAACGGATATGTTTCTCGCAACAGGCAACTTTTTTTTATAGAATAATGAGTAAAAATGGCATTTAAAGTTTCTTGCGCCTTCTGTTCTGTAGCCTGTGAGGTGTTATTCCCATAAACGAATCCGGAAAAAATAATAATAAAACCAAAAGTCAATTTTTTTCTCATTATAAATATATGTGAGTTATGGATAATTCAATTGGTAGAATCTACCACTGCAAATTTATTGATTTCATAAGTATCTTCCAAATCAAATTCAAAGAATGCATCGTTCTTATTGAATTCCTAACTGTTTCCCAACCATTGAGTACATGTTTCAGGAAGCAATTTTCATGTGATAATTAGTAAAATAGAATAAAGGACACGGAATATACGACAAAGCATGGATTGATTTCCGTATATTCCGTGTCCTGTTTTTATCTACTTCGAGACAATGATCTTATTTTTGAAGTATTACTTTTTGAATATATTCTTTATCGTTATACTTTACTTTTATAATGTAAACCCCTTTTGAAAGATTTTCATTCTTCAAATTTTTTCCGGTTATATCAAATAATTGTACTGCTTGAATTTTATTATTATTTTCAGTAACTATATTGAAAGAACCTTCTAAAACGATTACTTCAAATGGAAGCATAGCAATAGTTGGAAGTCCGGTAGTTCCAGCAGTAATGCGCAATTTCATTTCATTTAAGTCCACTCTGATGGTATAAGTTCCGGCAGTTGTCACTTTAAATTTGTAGTCATTTGGGCTACCTTCATAAGGACGATAATTCAAATTATAATCGGTATCCACTAGAAAATCAATATCGCCATCTGCAGGATTGATAGAATTACGCCATACTCCTTTTACATTCAGGAATTTGAATTCATTTCCGTTTTCTGTGCTAAGAGTACCTGTCCAAGTGAATACACCTTCTGAAACTTTTGTCATTTCAATTGGATTTTCCGGATCCCACCCCGCTTCTGTAGCGTTACCGACAATATATAATTCATTCAAATTAGGTTTTTCTTCAATTACACCAGCAACTATGTGTACTTTCATTTCTTTTAAGTTTACTCTGATGGTGTAAATGCCTGGGGTTGTTACTTTGAATTTTTTATCGTCTTTTTTGTAAGTTAAATTGTAATCTGTATCTACGGCAAATTCATAATCATTATCAGGATTAATAGAATTAGCCCAGTCTTGAGTATTTAAAAATTTAAATAGGTTTCCATCTTCACGGGTCTCTGTATTAGCATATAGCTCTCCACTCCAGATAAACACTCCTTCTTCAACTTTGGTCATTGCAATCGCACCGGATAATTCCCAGTTTGCATCCTCATATAACGCGCCACCGACAATGTATAACTGATTATAATCAGGTTTGTCCTCAATTGGGTCAATGTCGCCTGTTTTGGTAACTGTCATTTTCATGGTGTTCAGGTTTACATCAATCTTATATTCAGCAGTTTCGGTAACCTGAAAAGCATTGTCAAATGTACCATCACCACCTGAATACTCATAAACATCGACTTCTACCCCGGAAGTTATTTCTACATGTCCTTCAACATTATACCTGCAAGTAATTGAAGGAGTCCAATCGTTTCCAACAATAAATTTAAATCTTAGTTGTCCATTGTCTCCATCAGCTTTATTTTTCAATGGTCCTGTCCATGTGAAAACTCCATCACTCTCTTTTGTCATCGTAATTTTACCATCGTCTGTAGTCCAACCAGCTGTAGTCGCATTTCCAATAAGATACAAGTTTTCATAACTGGCAGCCGACGCAAATGCCAGGAAAGAAAACAAACTCAATAATAAAAAAGTCATTTTTTTCATGATTTTTTAATTTTTAAAAATTTAACAATAAATAAAAATGTAACATTCAATCTCATAAAATTGCTATATGCATATTTTTGAAACAAATCGATTGCTATTTGTTTGTATTTCAATAAAATAAATTCCTTTGCCCAGAAATGTGAGAGGATATTCTTTTCGAACATCATTGGTCGCATTATTATCTGTAAAAGAATGATGTAATGCTCCTGAAATCGAGTACAGATTAATCCGGAATGTTCCGGAATCTTCTATTTCCAGGTATAGATGATTATTACCACAATAGATTTTGGGAATTTTCTTTTCTTCGGCGTTCTTTATTCCGGAAGTTGACTTGCGTGTTTTTGAGAACATCCATGATAAATAGTCTTCCCGTCCAAATGCATTATTCCATGCATCATGGCCAACTCCGGGAAATTCGATGTATTCGACATTGGCGCCCAATCCGCTCAATTTGGTATTGGCATCTCGCGAATTTTTTACAGTTACAGTTCCATCCCCTCCTCCGTGAAAAATACGCCAGTAGATGTCTTTTACCTTACTGTCCAAGCGTTCTACATTTATTCCACCGCAAATAGGAAGGGCTGCCGCGAATATTTCCGGGAAACGGCACACAATGTCGAATGTTCCCATTCCACCCATCGATAGGCCGGAGATATACACACAGTCTTTATCTACATCGTCCATGGCCAGATAAGAATCAATCAATTCTTTTACTTGTTTTATCGCGGAAGATACCGGATAATCTACCGGAAAAGTAGTTGCCGTATAAGAAGCAGGTTGTGCATTGAATGGCCAGAAATAGTTGGAAGGACATTGCGGAAACAACACATAAGCGGGATATGCTTCCCTGTTTGATTTTTTGGCGAACAACTCACCTCCGTATTTTAACTGGCTTTCATTGTCAGAACCTCTTTCGCCTGCTCCATGCAGAACAATAACCAAAGGATATTTGGCGCCATTTTCTTTAGCAATAGGAACTAATTTTCGATACTTCAAAGTTTCTCCGTTGGAAGCCCTGAATGATTCTTTGGTGAAATTATCCAAATCAGTTGTTATGTCATCAGAAATTTTAGTACATACCATCTTATTTGTATTCAGATTCACGTTGATGGTATAAGTCCCACTTGAACTGACTTGGAAAGCATTATCTTTTCCGTTACCATCGAACTCATAAATATCAGTCTCTACCTCAGAAGTTAGCATAAAATGTCCATCGACTTTGACCTGGCAGGTAAAGCAAGGACTCCAATTCCTTGTCACAAGGAATTTGAAACGGGCCTGTCCATTATCGCGGATGGCTTTACCATACAGAATACCTGTCCATGTGAACATTCCGTTTCCTTTATTGGTCATCGGAATGGCTTTTCCCGTATCCCAGCCGGCTATGCACCCGCTTCCAACAACATATAAATTTTCATAAGTGGCGGCAGATGTCCATCCGAATGTGCAAAACAGGCTTAATAGTAAAAGAGTTATGTGTTTCATGATTCTTATAATTTCACAATGTGTTATTTTATAATAATTTTTTTCGAATAATCCATATTGTCAGCCTCAATCCTCACAATATAAATACCTTTACCCGGTGTGGGGATCATTTCTGTTCCCCCATTGAATTCACCATTGATAATCAATTGTCCAATGGTATTGTATATCTTATAAGTAGTGAAAGTTTCACATTCTATAACTATTTGATCATCAATTGGATAAATGTCGGCCGATTTGCTGTTTTTTATATCTTCGACTCCTGTGCTGCTGCTACCTGATCTTAAAATTGAGATTCTGTCGAGGGCGGGAGCATAATCGTTGTAATTGCCAAATTCGATTACATTATCAGTATTGGCCTGCAAATCCACTATAATAGTTTTGATTCCGAGAGCTGAGCCACTTTCTGTTCCTGTACCCACAAACGTATATTCTCTCCATGATTCGTCTTTTCCGTTTACCTTCAGATAAGCATACCTGTTTGCTTCTGCCATGTAGTAGAATGTAACGGCATAAGTTCCTGATTGGGGAACCCTGATTTTCTGGAATGTCAGACTACGCCCCTTACCTATTGAAGACACATATTGTTTGTTGGAACACAAGCTGTCTATGTCTGTTTTCACAGCTACTCCGAAAGGTATGATATTGTTGGCCGCTTCCGCTTCGTATTTATCACTTACCATTTTCGTATAGGATGTTAAAGGGGATAAAATCATGGCCGTTCCTCCATTTGTTGCAAGAAATAGTGCTATTTTATCGGATGAAGTCAGATTTTCCTTGTATTCAAACAACATTTCGGAAGGACAACTTCCGTCTTTGTAGATGTAAGCACTATATGTTTTTCCCGGGGTTAAAAAAGAAAGGTTAATTTCCATGTTACGGCTTTCTCTGTTTAATGAGGCTACAAACCAGTCTTCTCCCTTTTTCCGGGCTATAGTATAATATTTTTTCGGCTCAGCTTCCAGGCATTTGACATCATCCCATGCAGCCGGCAATTTTTTGAGAAAATCGGCGGAGATATTATAGGTTATATTGCCAGGTGCATCGTTAATATGCTGTATGCCGGATTCAAAAACAACTGAGAGAGCCAGTTGGTGCGCCCATGTTGTACCATACAATATCCGGCCGTTTTTATAAGCAAAATCAACGGGGCAATAATCCGTAGAACCTAAAACATTTCTTATAATTGCCGAACTAATATTATGCTCTGCTGATATAACGGCCGGACTTGTTGCATAATAGGCATTGCTTAAAACGGCTTCAGTAGTTAATAGATGAGGCCATGTTCTTCTTAAACCACTGGGTTTTGTCGATGATTGAAAATCCAGCATCAACTTTTGTTCCGAGGCGACCTGTAACAATAAATCATATTTCTTCATCATTGTTTGGGAATCATCTTCCCAGAAATCCACTTTCAATCCTTTTACACCTAACGATTTCCAATTAGCCAAGGTCTTTTGAAGGTCCGTTTTATTAGCAGATAGAGTACTTTGATTGACCCAGATAAATATTCCTATTCCCTTTGAAGTTGCATAGTTGATTATCTGGCTTAAGGTAATTTTATTACTCCAACCCCGGTCTAATGAGAAGTATTCCCATCCCATTTCTTTGGCCCAATCGATATATGCATAGATATTTCCGGAAGACAAATAATCTGATGTGTCTTCGCCTCCATAATTCCATGCGGCGCGACCGGGTTTTATCCAGGATAAGTCTGTCATTGCAGTTGGTGTGTTCAAATTTTCCAGCATGGTTGATTCTGCCATCACATTTAAGGAACCTATAAACAATGTTCTCCATGGAGTTTGGAATGGCATAGCGGCCGTCACAGAACCGACCGGCTGATATCTGAAGGCTTGTGTTTCTTCGTTGAAAGTTAACTGTGAAGCTGCATATTCTCCGTTTACCATTGCTTCAGTTATCAAAACATAATTAGTGGTTGTTTTTGCGAGCAACGGCAATGATATATGTTTTTGGACACAACCCAATATTTCCAAATCGGGTTCTTCTGTGATATTTTTATAGTTTTTTGAATACGTTTGGGCGAATAGTTGACCTGCATTTTCAATTTTACATTCGCTCAACTCGGAATTAACAGTGATATTACCGGAACCTTCCATCCGATATCTGAATGCGACGCCTTCATTGTACGCCCGCACTATTACCTGTAAAGTATGTCCGGATTGGGTAAATGAAGCAGTTATTTCGTTGCATTTATTCATGTAAGTACTTTTTTTACCCGAAGGCAAAGAGTAACTTTCATCTATTGCTTTTGATGTGACCGTGTTAAAATTCAGGCCTGTCATAAAGTCTGAAATTGAAGTTTGTATGCCCAATTTTGATTTTGAGATGATTATTTCCGAATCTTTACTCACCTGGTAGTGCATCGCGGCACTCGCATCCAGAAACAGTTCTAATTTAATGCTTCCGTTTGGAGAACTAACCTGGGCAACCATATTGTCGGCCTGTATGTTTATATTACATACAAAAAGCGTTGTCAATACGGAAATAAGGATATATTCGATTTTTGTTGTTTTCATATTATTTGATTGCTACTTTCTTTACTAAAACCTCTTTATCTGCAATAATTTTCACAATATAGATTCCTCTTTCCATATTCAGACTTTGTTCTGTGGTATTGAGTAGCCCGGAAGATATCAATTGTCCGGATAGGTTTGTAATCCAATACTTTCCGGCTTTTTCCGGTTTAATAATTATTTCTTGTCCGGAAGTATATATGGTTGTCAACTCCGGATAATTTACCTGATTCATGGCGCCTGCCACTTTTTCAAATAGTTGCCATTTCAGTAGTTGGAAACTGTTTGCACCATTATTTTCGAGAGTTCTTAAGCGGTATCCCCTGTATTTTTTATCTGTTTCTGAATAAAATTTCATGGCTGCATAGCGGGTTGGAAAAACGAATCCGTGTACTTCACTGACCGGTTCCCAATCCCTATCAAATCCTTCGACGACCCATGATTTGGGGTCTCTTTCGGGATAGTCCTGACATGAAGTCAATGTATAATAATCAAGCGCTGCCGGATTGGATAATTCTATTTCGACTGTCACATTGGATGTCTCACTTGAATAATATTTTTTCGACATATCCTGATCAAAAAGGTTATAACATCTTTCATCAAAAGAGCCATACATATATACTCCTAAAGGTATTCCCATTACTTTTGAGCGAATATCTACCCCTTGTGTAATATCCGCAGGAAAGTTCTTTTTGTCGGTATTAGCGAGATAAGGAATTCCAAATAATTGAATTTCACCGATAGTTCCGCCACGGGTCGTCAATTTGTAATATTGCGCAGCTTTATTTGTTTCCTGGTGCGGTGCTCTGGTTACATGAAACATTGTTCCGTTTTCGAGATCTTCTACTTTCGAAGGAGCGATGGTAGAGTAAGTATTACCGTCGGTCGAATATTCCAACTTCCAGTTTTTAGGGGTTTTTGAATCATTGGGTCCTGTCGAAAGGAGATAACCTGTTAACAGGTAGGGCATATCGCATGTTATTTTTATCTCAGCAGAAGAACCTGTAGGTGAATACATCGTATATTCGTCATTATCAATTAAGTAAGCCAGATTGTCGGAAGTATTGTTTGATTCAATCATGACATTATCGTCGGTCAGATCATAATCAAATGTTATTTTTACCGGTTCGGGACGAGGCATTGAAATGGATGTGGTCAATATTTCGAATTTATCAATGTTTGGACCCCCTCCGTTATAAGGAGTTATAGCTATGGTGTTTATACCCTGGTTCAGGTAAATATAAGTAGTCATAACTGCAACCGGCGGAGTATTCCAGTCCGGTGTCCCTGTAGGAGTGGTTGATATTATTTTAGGGTAATTTCCTGACTTTATAGCTATGGAACGGATATGCATACTTGTGTAATAGGTTCTGAATTCATACGTTCCTTCTTTGCCGATATTGACATTTTTGAAAAGGATAGCGCTTCCGGAGTCATTATCTCCGACATAAGCGTTACCTGAATAGCCGGTCACATATTTTACTTTTGCCGGAAGAGTTAATTCGGCTTTTTCCGCCTCTAATGTCGCAACTATTTCCTGAGCTTGGATACCGGCGAACAAACTATTCGCAAGAATCAGCAAAAGGATAACGATTTTATTTTTCATGTTATCACACAAAAGATTATGTTTTGTTTTTAATCTATCCACAATTTTCCCGAATTATGTTTTGGTTAAATGATTTTCAGAACCTGTACCACTTTGAAATCATTGTACAATAAATTTTTCAGTATAAAGAACATCATCGTTATGATAACGTACAATGTAAATGCCAGGTGTTAATCCTTTAGTTTCAATTACTTCCGTGTATGTATCACAGAAAATCTCCCTACCATTTAAATTGTAAACTATTACATTTTCAGAATAACCCTGTCCAATGGTAATCTTTTCTCCTGCATTGACTACAGCAGGAATCAGGCTACTTTTTTTTTTAACCGGATTCTTTACACCGGAAGTTGTGTCCTCAATATTTACATCTGCACTTAATTTGATATCCCTGGAAGAAACACCCAATTCCAGTTTGTAATTTCCTTCGTCAACAACAAATTTTTTACTTTCTATGCTATAGTAGGAAAAATCATCTTTTGAAAGCAGCATGGTAACCGTTTTCTTTTCTTCCGGATTCAAGTACACTTTCCGGTAGTTTTTAAGCTCTCTGAGCGGACGTTCAACCGGAGAACCACCCTGTTTGTTTACATACAACTGCACGACTTCTGCTCCGGCCATAGAACCGGTGTTTTCGATATTGAAACTTACTTCTACCAAGTTTTCGCCTTCAGTTAATTTGTTGGCTTGTATAGCAGATAATTTGAACGTTGTATAAGATAATCCGTAACCGAATGGATATTGAACAGTTCTGTTTAGTTTATCATATCCACGGTAACCTACAAAAACACCTTCAGTGAATTTTACATGTTTGTCTCCGTCAGAATCATGATAACTGTTATAGACCGGATTATCTTCCCATCTTTTTTCGAAAGTAACAGGAAGTTTTCCTGATGGATTGATTTCTCCAAATAACATTTGAGCCATAGCGGTTCCTGCTTCTTGTCCGCCATACCAACCCCATACCAATCCTTTCAATTTAGGTTCCCAATCCTGCATATATACGTTTCCGCCGGCATTAACTACGGCAACCATCGGTTTGGTAGATTTCTGGGCTTTTTTCACTAAGTCTTCGACTGCGTTTGGGAGTCCGAAACTACGGTCGCTGGCTTCTCCTTCGCTACTTGTATTATGCCCGATAAAAGCAATGATCAGGTCAGCTTTGTTCAGTTCTGTTTCAAACCGGTTGTCGTCACCCTTTTTTTGCCATGCAAAATCAATGGAAGCTCCTCCTCCCGCCTGGTAATATTCCAGTTTGACAGCATATTTCTGGCCTGCGGTAACTGTTTTGGTATGTTTTCTTTCTCTGAATGATCCATCTTTGTATTCATCAATTACCTTTACATTATCAATAAATAACCGGTATCCGTCATCTCCACTGACAATGAAATCGTATTCGCCCGATACTGTAGGACGTACTTCCCCTGTCCATCTTACAGAGAAATCGTTTTTGTTTACTTTATCCACATCACATCCCGCAGTCCATTCAAAACCGATTCTTTTGTCAACTCTTGTTGCTACCGGAGTTCCCGATACATCTTTGTTATTGAAGTATTCGCCATACAAGCCGTTTTCCTGAGAAGAGGAAGAAGTAAACAATACATTCTGCATGTGGTCATATATATCGACATATGTAACATTCACACCTTTTTCATCTCCCAGCTTTTTTAATCCGTCGAAATAAGATACATAGCTGAATGGTTTTACTAACCCGCTACCTCCTCCGGCAGCATGTATCAGAGCATTATTTCCGATTACTGCGATATTTTTCACACTTTCTTTGACAGGAAGAATATTATCCGTATTTTTCAATAGTACGATACCATCTTTCGAAACATCCAGGGCAGTTTTTACTGTAGCAGGGTTATTCAACGGAATAGTGGTGTCTAATTGTTCTTTGTCGAAGAAGCCGAATGCAATTAAAGTACGTAAAATGTGTTTTACTTTCAGGTTGATGTCATCCATTGAGATTTCACCTGAAGCAAGATATTTACGTAACGCATCTTCGTTTTCAATTTCATTTCCCGCCATTTCCAGATCGAGTCCGCTTTTGACAGCAGGTACGCAATTGTGAGTTGATCCCCAGTCCGACATTACCAATCCGTTGAATCCCCATTGGTTTCTCAATACTTCTTTCAATAACCATGGATCTTCTGTTGTCCATACGCCGTTCAATAAATTATAACTGGACATGACGGCTCCTGTTTCCGCTTTCTGAACTGCTGATTTAAATGCAGGAAAATAGATTTCATTCAAAGTCCGTTCGTCAATATCCGAGCTGATATAGTTCCGGTCATAATCCTGGAAGTTTGCGGTAAAATGTTTGATGACACCCATTACCCCATTGTCTTGTAATCCTTTAATATATTCGGTTGATGTTTGCGCAGCCAGGTACGGGTCTTCTCCCATGTATTCGAAGTTACGTCCACACATGGCGGCACGGTATATATTCACACCCGGTCCAAGTAGGATATGAACTCCCCTTGCTTTACAATCAGACGCAAGGGCTTGTCCGTATTCGTATGCCAAATCACGGTTCCATGTCGATGCAAGCATTAAAGCGCAGGGATATGCGGTAGAAGCTCCCCACGTACCTAACCCTTGAGGTCCGTCTGACATTTTCACAGAAGGAATGTTCAAACGGGGAAATGTTCTGGTGTACATCCAATCGACACCTCCGATGTAAATCAATTTTTCGCGGGTTGTCATATTTTTCAGTAAATCATCCGCTCTTTTTTCTACTTCAGGGGTAAGCCATGATTGCGAATAAATATGGCTTGTAGTTAACAAGAGTATAACTACTAGTATATATTTTGTCATGTTCCGTTTCATTTGTTTTTACGATTAAATTGTTGTTTAGAATTATTATTATCTGACAATTACCTTCGCAGTGTAATCCTTCATATTGTCATTAATTTTTACAATATAAATTCCTTGAGACAGAGCGATGTCTTTCCTTGTTTCAGAAAGAATTCCTTTTGCAACGGAAACTCCTGCTATATTATAAATTTGGTAATCGGCAGAAACATTGGTATTATAGCGAATGCTGATTTTTCCATATTCCGGATGAATAGAATATGGAGGAGTTTCATTTTTAGGAGTTTTAAATCCAGTCCCTTCTCCTGTGTATTCTTTTCCGAACAATTGCCATTTTAATAGTTGAGTATCGACACTTCCATTATTTCCCTCCACATCCAGAAGAAATTTTGTGAATGGCACTTTACTGTTGATATTGAACTGTATGGTTGCGTATCTGCTTGGAAAAGTAAATTCAACTTGTCTGTCAAGTTCGACCCAACCCAGTTCTTCATTGAATCCGTTGAAAGTCCATTTGGCCGGATCGCGATCAGGAAATTCGTCGGCAGAGGTCAAAGTATATGAATCCAATAAATATGCTTTATCCAATTTTACTTCTACATAGAATTGTTTGGCACCATTCATGAAATATTTATTGTTTAATTTACGATTGAATAAATTATAAATTTTTTCAGACCAACCATTTCCTGATGCCCCTTCCGGGTATCCCGACACATTAGCTTCCAGGTTTATGCCTTCGGTAATATCCTGTGGAAAGTTTTTGCCATCGGTATTTGTTAGATAAGGCACACCAAATAATTGCCATTCGCCAATATTTATATCTGTAGCACCTTTAGCTGTGAGGCGGTAGTATCGTGCCGTATTTGCTTCAGCTGTGCCATACGATCTGTTTACTGTGAATAAATATGCGCCAGAGAGGTCGGTCGATGAATTAGGTGTTATGGTTTTCCAGACATTGCCATCGACAGAAGATTCTAAAGTCCATTTGGTCACATCTTCTGTTGCGTCTAATCCTGATGACAACAAATATCCTGTCAGCAAAACAGGCTCTTTGCATTTCGCAATTATTTGTGTAGAGGTGATTCCCGGCACTTTATATATAGTAGTTTCGTTATTATCTGTCAGATAAGATGATGTTTCATTGTCGTTTTGTGTCAAAATTTCTGCTTCGTCCGTGAAATCGGAGACATAAGAAATATTTACTGTTTCCGGTTTAGGAATGGTTTCTGTTGTTTTATGAATTTCAAATTTATCCAGGTTAGGACCATCGTCATTGTGGGTGCTGAAAGTGATTTTGTTTTTCCCTTTATCCATGTAAATCAATGTGGACACCATAGATGGAGGCGCATCATCCCAGCTTGGAGAATTTTTTGTTGTTATAACAGACTTTTTGTATTGGTTAACTTTGATAGACAAAGCGCGTCCTGACCCCATGGAGAAAACACGAAGTTCATAAGTTCCTTCTTCCGGTATCTGGACATCAACGAATTGTAAATAAGATTTTGCATTCTGATTAAAGTCTCCTATATATTTTCCTCCGGATAATCCGCTGATAGTTGAGCCATTTAAAGGTTTGACTTTCAGGCTTCCGAACAAACGGGCGTTTTCCGCTTCAAGAAGAATCGGGAATTCACCGGGTTGGGGGATAACGTAATCGGTGGTCAGTATTTCAAATTTATCCATATTAGGACCTCCCTGTCCTGAAGGATGCGGGGTAATTTTTATGGTATTTTTTCCCTGTTTCAGGTAAACGTAAATACTCATTGTTGCGACCGGTGGAGTATTCCAATCTGCGGTACCATTAACGATGGTTGAAATCACATCAGCATAGTTATTCGACTTGACTGCAATGGAGCGGCTCCCCACGCAGGTATAGTATGTTTTGAATTCATACGTACCTTCTTTTGCGATTTCTACATCTGTAAATGCGATTGAACTTCCGGCGTCATTGTCTCCCACGTACGCATTACCGGAATATCCATTGACATATTTTACTTTTGCAGGAGCTGTTAATGTCCCGGATTCTGCTTCAAGTGCTACAACAATGTTTTGTGCCTTTAACATTGGTGTTAATAGCCATGGTAGAAAGAACAGTATTTTTGCCGGATTAACTGACTTCATTGGATTCATTGTTTTTTATATTAGAATTGTTATTACTTAACCTTAACCTGTACTCCTTTTAATGTTCCGGTTCCTTTATAAACCTTACCATTGAGAAGCACTTCCACATTGATATTTTTAATATCTTTTTCCAGTTTTCTTTTACCTTCTTTGCTATCCACATTGATATTCACTAAATTACCGTTTCTTTCGGCAGTGAAATTTGCCAGGCAATAATCTCCGCATTGAAATTCCCAACCATCGCCGGAATCAGTATATAGTTTACCTTTTGCTTTTCCTTCTTCGTTCAAACAAACGATAAGCGTCAGTGGGTCAAAAGAGTTTTCATTAGTATTTTGTACTATTTTTCCGGCAGGAATGATGCTTCCTCCTCTCACTTTCAATTTTGCCTGATATTTATCATATAAATCTCCATCCACCAGACTCAATTCTTCCCAAATGCCTAAAGGCAAGGTTGGATTCTTCGAAAATGCCGGAATCACAAGTAGGTTTTCACCCATTAGGAAAGCTTCTTCTTCACTTCTTAGTCTTAAATCCTGTGGATTGGCAAAAAATACGGGAGCCATTAAGGGCATACCGGTTTGCGACGCATCGTAAAATAAAGTGTAGATGTATGGAAGTAAACGGTAACGGCGTTCCAACGCTATACGAGATGTTTTTTCAACAGCTTCGCCGAAGGCCCAGGGTTCTTTATCGTTTGTGCCCGCACAAGCATGTCCGCGTGCGAAAGGCATAAATGCTCCGAATCCTATCCAGTTTGCAAACAAATCGGCTTCTGTATTATTCAAAAAACCGCCGATATCGGGTCCGTTGTAAGGTTGCCCGGATAAACCTAAAGTGATAGACATGGGAACGGATAACTTCATTTGTTCTGTGCTTGCCCAGTTGTCTCCGGTCCAGGTAGCTGCATAACGCTGACCACCCAAAAGATTCGCACGGGTAAGGATGAAAGGGCGTTTATCGGGATTTACCGCCATAATACCATTAAGAGAAGCTTCGACCATTAGCCTGCCATAAGCATTGTGATAAAGTAAGTGAGAACCGGCAGGCAAATTACCGCCTCCTCTATGAGGTGTATCGTAGGGCATTGTACCCAATCTTTGGTCTTCAGGTAATTCGTTGTCATTAACTGCAGGTTCATTCATATCGTTCCAAATGCCATCCATACCGTTGGCTAAAAAATCTTTATAAAGTCCTGCCCACCATGTCCTTACTTCTGGACGTGTAAAATCGGGGAAAGCGCAATCACCCGGCCAGACTTTACCGTGATATTCTTCACCGTTAGGTTTCCTCACCCACATATCGTTGGCAGTACCTGATTGATAAATACTGTAGTTCGGGTCAACTTTTGCTCCCGGATCGATCATATAAACCGAGTGGAATCCTTTTTTACGTAAATCATCGTTTAAAGCTTTAGGGTCAGGGAAATTAGTTTTGTTAAATGTAAAAATCCGGTATCCATCCATATAATCGATATCCATCCAAATTCCATCACAAGGAATATTTTTTGCTCTGAAAGTATCGGCAATTTCGCGGACACGTTGTTCGGTTCCATACGAAAAACGGCATTGGTGATAGCCTAAAGTCCAACGTGGCGGCATTTTGATTGTTCCAGTCATTTCTGCCAAGCCTTTTAATACAGCTTGAGGAGATGCCCTGTCTATAATATATACACGAAAAAGAGCTCCTTCGGTGTTGAATTTAATTTCATCAGAATTGGTATAAAGTTCTGATTTCCATGTACTGTCGAAAATAATTCCGAAAGCAGTTCCATCATTTCTGACGCCCATCACCCATGGATGAGTTTGATAAAGCCTTTTTCCTCCATCAACACCGTATGCGCCGGTATCCGTATTCCACAATTTGATATATTGTCCGTTACGCAGAAGCGGACCGGTAACTTCTCCACCACCATATAAACTGATATCTCCGGATAATTTCAAAGAAGCATTCGCCTTATTATTGACAACAGTAAATTCAGGGGTTAAAGACCAATCTGCAGGTACAGTACCTTTTGCAGTAGGTTCTTCCTTCAATATCAAAGAAGGAGTTTTGCTTTGGTCAAATCCGGCAGGAATAAACTCGACAATCCTGTCTCCTACCAAAGTTGTTTTTTGTATCGATATTTTTTCCGCAAGGATGTTTACGATGCAGGAAATCGCAATGAAAATTGATAATAAACTTTTCAGTTTCATGATTATAAGTTGTTTTATATATGTTTTTTATTGTAGGGTAGCCATTCTTGCATACATTTCAATGATGGCTCCCTGGGTAATCAGTTCTTTTTCTGCATCTGTTGTTCTCCCACTTAAGTCGGAATTAAACAACCCGGTTTGAGGGTCTTTGGCATATTTCCAAGCACAATTAAGAGACTGTTTGAATGAGGCGATATATTTATCATTTTTATCAACCAAATACAAGTCTGCAAATCCGCGAAGCATTATAGCATTAAACCATAAACTGCCTTTTTTGAGAATATTGATTGTTTCGCCCGTGGGCAGATTATATTTTTCAAAGAAATAATTATGAGCAGATTCTGCAACAAGCCTTGCTTCTGTTAAATAGGATTCATTTTTTGTGATATTATAAAGAAGTACGGCTGCCTGTATCATTTGTCCGGAATTATAGGCGAACTTTGGTTTTTCGATACTGCCGTCAGTTTTTATATTATCCCAATACAAATAATCAATAGGATCTTGCAGATTTTCTTTTGTCCATTGATATAGCTCTTTTGCCGTATCGAGGTATGTATTATCATTAGTTGCCAAATAAAGTTTAGCAGCTAACACAGCAGCCGGAGCATTAGAACAGGTGTTTTTACTGTTTTTTTCACCCTCTTTCCAATAAATGCCGCCGTCTAATACATTATCTTTTCCAGACAAAATAAATATCCAGATAGTTGTGGCTTTGTCCAAATACCAAGTGTCTCTTGTCCTTTCATATAATTCAACCAAATCAATACCCAGCCAAAGATTATCATCATAAAAACGATCGTCCCAGCTATTTGGAAAACAAGCATAAGCCGCCGGTTTTTTGCTAGTGTTATAATATATTTCAAGTCCGTCTATGACTTTGGTTTTGTATTTTCGTTCGAAGTCATAAGATGAAGGAGAATGTTGACAAACTATGTTGTATGCAGACAATACGGCTCCGTATCCCCAGGCGAAAGCATAACCTAATTCATAATGATAGCCGCTGGTGTTATTGTTGGTAGCCATCAGATTAGGATATTTATCATACATGATTTTCATGTTGTTGTACCAATACAGTTCGAATAGTTTATCAAAAGTGGCTTCTGCCCTTTGGATGTAAACTGTATCGAAAGCCGATTTTTCAGGCGGCTTGATCGGAATTATGTCAGGATCGTTATTGTCTGAACAACAATAAAATACCAAAGAGAAGAAAGCCAGCCATATACAATTTATTTTCATTTTTCTTCGGATAATAAAGTGATACTAAAAAGAAGTCAGCACACAGATGGCATTGGAAATACGGAAACACAAATTGTGTTATTCTGTGAAATCTGTGTCATCTGTGTACGACTGGGTTTGGATATTTCTGCTGTTATATTTTCACAAAATAAATTTTGTTATTTTCCGTATCAAGCGTAATCTTATAGGTGCCAGCCTGGTCAGCCGTAATTTTCCATTTGAGATCTTCTCCGCCGACATAAACCTGAGTCTCAGTACTCATAATAGAGCCATTGGCTACCATCGGTCTGAAAGTTGCGCCTTCCCATCTCTTTTCCGTCAATATTTTCAATTCTCCTTCTTTTAATGTAGTAGTAATCGTAAACGTTGCCGGGTTAGTTGAGTCCATAATCATTGGCAGAGCACTGTCGGTACTCCATTCGGCAGTTGTTGCATTACCTACTAAATAAAGATTTTGATACTTCACCGATTTTGTTCGGATCAGCATATCTTTTAAGGAGAGCTGGATAGAATAGGTTCCGTCTGTTTTGATCTTGAAATAATTATCCGGATCGGCTTCTGTCTCTCTCTTTACCAACACAGTATCAGCATCTCCCCTATTCAAAGAAGGTAACATGGATTCCTGACTGTATATAAATTTATATTCTCCCTGTTTTAATGCACCTTTCCATGTATATACTCTTCCGTTTGACACTTCTGTCAATAGAATAGCTTTACTTATATCCATACCGGCATCAGTTGCTGTTCCTATCATGTATAGGGGCATGGATTTAGGGACATAGGTTTGAATAATTACCTGTTGAATAGCAATTTCCGGATACACAAATTTAGGACCGAGAACTTTTGCACAGATTCGTCCTTCAATAGCTGTTTCTTGTCCGGCCACTCCGCCCAATTTTTCTACTACATAAGTATATAATTCTTCGTTGGTAAAGCTTATGGAAAACACGCCATCTTGTGCAATAATAGGCTCAACAACTGTTTCAAAATCATTGCCGGCGATATCCATCCTGAATATGTACTGGAAATGATACCCAGGGCCAATGTTGGTAGCTTCTGTCCATGTGAAGGTCAATACCTCTTCATTTGGTTTATTTTGATCCAATACGATTCTTTCTGTCGACGGAGACAGTGTTAGTTGATCCCTTACAGGAGCTTCATCATCGTTTGTATCACATCCCCATAAGGATAGAGCTATACAACAGACTAATAATTGATATATTGATTTCATCTTTTCTTATATATTAAATTGTGAATTACCATTTGGGAAGTTGTCTCAAATTAGGATTTTTATCCAACTGATTTTGATGAACAGGAAGCCAGTAGTTTTTATCACTGAAAGCGCGTGTGATATACACTTTCCGCACATAAAAAGCATCGGGATCACTTTCGTTATCACTATTATTGGTTCCATTAGCATTCATTCCATCGAAATCGCCTTTCAGTAAATCCATTTGTTTCCAGCGGCGGATGTCGTCGAAACGGATGGCATATTCACAGTTGAATTCCACCCTGCGTTCACGTCTGATAATATCGCGCATCCCTTCCTGAGTGGTTGGAGCCGGAATTTGATCTACGTCCGAACCATAGGTCGGAATACCTGCCCGCTCCCTGACTAAATTCACATATTTCAGGATTTCGTTTTTTTGAGAAGGATCCCATTCATTCAAAGCCTCGGCATAATTCAGGTACGCTTCAGCCAAACGGTATAATATTCCGGGGCGATAGGGTTTTACATTATTTCGGTTACTAAATTCGGGGTTCATTCTTTTTCTCAACAAATAACCGTTTTGAGGAGCATCCCATGTATTCCCTTTTGCTCCCTCTATTCCGTCCATTCCTTTTCTGAAGAAGTTTACATACCGGCTTGATTCCCTGTAATAGGCTCCGTTATAAAGTACCGATACATAAAAACGAGGTTCCCTGTTGACATACATATTAAAAATTCCTGCCGGAACTACCGTATTAAATTCCTGTGAAATTCTTGCATCATCACTTCCTTCTATCCACTTGGTTTTCCTTTTATCGGGTATGGCAGAAAAGCCTTTTTCCCTGTATCCGGAAGCCGGGTTGAGAATTGGTTTTCTATCTGCGGTATAACCTGTAATTGCCGGCAATCCGTTACTCATAAAAAAGGCATCTACTATACTTTGTGTAATTCCTAATCCTCCGTTTCCGTTTGAACCGCCCGGAGCCGCATGTGTTTGCATATCATCCCAGCTACATTCAGATCGGGAAAATAATATTTCCTTATTACCCGCATGGTATTCTTTATAACACATATTTGAATAGGACATAAACGGGTCTATCGTTCCGTCGTCGTTATATTCATAATACAATTTGTGTCCATTTGCCTCCGCAACATCAATTAATTCTTTGCATGCATTGACTGCTCTCTCCCATTTTTTAGGATCATAAGTGGAATTGAAGATGTGTTCGCCCTTATCATTTTTGAAAGCGGCATAATCAGGATCATCATTTCCATTCACCAAAGGGCTGGCGGCAAAAAGTAACATTCTTGCTCTTACAGCTAAAGCCATAATAGAAGTTGCCCTGCCGTAAGGATACTTAAATCCGTGGATGTGGCTAAAATCTTGATTATTAAGATAAGTTGGAGGTAATATTTTGGCTACGTCCTGCAATTCCTTGTCGATCCAGTCAATAACTTCGTCATAAGGATTTTGTCCGATCATTAATGTTTCGACAGGTTCATCGAAATCAGATAGCCATGTTTGCAGAGGAATAGCTCCATAAGTATTCACCAACAGGTAATAATAGTATGCTATCAAGAAGCGTGCCTCAGCTTTCAGATTATCCACGTCGGCCTGGTAAACTTTTTGTTCCGGCAATGCTTTGATGTTCTCTATGAAAACATAAGATTCACGAATTTTTACCGGTAAATCGCCCCAATAATTACCATCCCATGAACTTTCGGAGTTCCAGTTCCCTTTGATTTTACTGATACAATCCCAATTACTGAAAGCTTCCCAACAGGCGGAAGGAGAAACATCATCGGCGTATGCATCATAATTCCGCAACCCTTTCATGTAAGGATCGGGAATGGAATTATACATTCCTGCCAACCAGTTTTCGACTTTTGCCCTGTCATTGAAAACCATTTCTAATGTTAATTCTCCGTCGGGCGCATTATCTAAGAAATCAGTACAGGAAATGGTTGTGAAAATACCAAATATCAATACTGTGTATTTAAATATATTCTTTTTCATAATTTTCGTTTTATTTATTAGAATTTTAGCTGAGCTCCCAAAGAAAATGTTTCCATTATTGGATATTTTAGCCCATCATCGGTGCTTAATTCAGGATCCCATAATTTGAATTTGGAAAAATGATAGAAATTAGTTCCTCTCACAAATATTCGTCCATGTTCTAACGCGAAGGACTGTGTCCATTTTTTAGGAAAAGAGTATCCGAATTCAATATTTTTAAGACGCAACATACTCATATTTTTCAACCACCAGGTAGATTGCTGTGCATTATTGGCATTATATCCCATGTGCAGACGAGGATAAAAGGCATCGCTACGGGGATTATCTTCAGTCCATGCATCAGTTGCATTGGTGAAAATATTACCTCTTGTTCCACTTGTCGATCCCGGCAAAAAAGTATTTTCTCTACCTATCATTCGATACGTACGACCATTTCCCTGCATAAAGAATCCAAAATCAAAACCTTTGAAACTGGTGTTCAGACCAAAACCATAAACCAATTCGGGATTTTCAGTTCCTCCTATGGCGGTGTGATCTTTCAGTGTTATTTCGTTGTCATTATCAAGGTCCCGATATTTAATGTCACCGGGAAATACCCGGTCAGAAAACTTATGCCTTGGTATTTCAGGTTTCAATTCACCAGTATTCACATCAACAAAGTCATCTTCTGTAAACACGCCATCCGCAATAAATCCAAAAATTTGCCCGACCGGTTTACCTGTACCGGAACGATAAGTTCCGACTTTAGCCATATCTTCGTCTTGTTCTATAATCTTATTTCTTGCATAAGTAGCACTACCTCTAACAGACAAAAACCAGTCTTTGGTAATTTGTTTATTGACATCAAGCGACACGTCAAAACCTTTGTTGGTAACCACCCCAAAATTGGCCCATGGTAAGGTAGGAAATCCTGCCGAATTAGGATATTGCGCCCTTTGCATAAAAATATCTTCCCTTTTTTCATGGAAAAAATCCAATTGCAAATCGATCATTCGCCATAAACCCAATTCAAGTCCTATATTGGCTTTTGTAACGGTTTCCCATGTTAATTCCGGAATACCTACTTCTCCTTCTCTGAGTCCGGAGATGCCATAAAAACCGGAAGAATTCCCGAATTGAAATCCGTCTGTAGAATTTATGGTAGTAATATAAGCAAAACGTCTTCCATCTAACTGGTCATTCCCTGTCAAACCGTAGGAGCCTCTGAATTTGATTTTATGGAAAGTATCACTCAAAGGTGTCATGAATGATTCTTCTGACATAATCCAACCAATAGCCACGGAGGGAAAAAATCCATACCGCTTGCCTGGAGCAAAGTTTTCCGAACCATTGTAGCCGAAATTAAATTCAGCAATATATTTTCCAGAATAGGTATATGCAGCCCTTCCGGCAATACCCTGGTGTCGAAACGGAACTTTCTGACCATTGTCATAGTCTCTTTGATTATAAAGAAATAAAGCATTGATATAATGTTTGGAATCAAATGTATAATCGTATGATAAATTAGCTTCCAAATAGGTGCTGTTATTTCCATAGCCAGCTTCCGTTTTATATTCTAAGTTTTCAGAGCCATCTGAAGGTGGATTTGTGAATTGCAGTTCCCCTGTTTCAAAATCTCTACCGGAAGCGGGTAAATAATAAGACGGTTTTCCCTCTCTTTTTACAGCATTTTCAGAAAAATAATCATAAGAAAATATTCCTTTGATTTTCAATCCTTTTAAAAGGAATTTCAAATCTTGTTCCGCAATAAAAAGAGATTCGAAATTACTTTTATTGTTCCGTTGGAATCCGGTTTGGGTCAAATACGCCCACGGGTTTTCAATGTTATCCGGCTTGGGGATTTTTCCGTCGGCATACCGAGTAGGAATAACATGAGGTGGTGTCGTAAATGCTTGATCAAATGCGGCATCTATGCCCACAAAAGGTGCATTCCGGCGCTGTAAATACCCTCCCAGGTTGAAAGTTAACAAGGTGGTAGGGGTTACATTCACATCTACATTGGAACGCAGGTTAAAACGATTAAGATTAATATTAGAGTCCCAGTCATGTGATTGGTCTGAAGTTGTGATACCCGTTTCATGGTAATAGGCTCCGACAAACGAATAGCGCAAGTTATCCGAACCCCCACTCAAATCGAAAGAGGCGCGGGTGTTATTGGCAGTATTATTTGTTATGACATCTATCCAGTTTACATCCGGATACAATTCCCAATCATAATTTGATCTGTAAAGACTTATAACTTCATCAGGAACAGGCGTATATCCATCATTTCCGTATTTCAGGTTCTGGTAATGAATATTGTTTAACAGCGTTAAATAATTTGCCGAATTCAAAAATTCGGGAAGTTGTGATGGTTTAGTGACAGAATGTTCTACAGAAAATTGAATATTTGTTTTTCCTGATTTCCCCTTTTTTGTAGTTATCAAAATAACGCCATTCGCACCGCGTACACCGTACACTGCACTTGCAGAAGCATCTTTCAATACAGAAAAAGATTCTATCTCTGCAATATCTATGTCATTCAGAGAGCGTTCGATTCCATCCACAAGTACCAAAGGACTTCTGGCTCCTTTAAATGTGCTGATACCGCGAATCCAAAATTCTGAGTTATCGTATCCCGGCTCTCCTGAACGTTGTACGCCAATAATTCCTCCCACATTTCCAGCCAAGTCGTTGCTTAAGGACCGGGTGGTTGATACATTTAATTTGGCAGGTTCAATAGTATTGATAGCACCAACAACCGAAGCTCTTTTCTGAGTTCCATAACCGACTACAACTACTTCTTGCATTTCTTGAGATGAAATACCCATTTTGATTTCAGATCCTTGGCCTAAAACAGATGCAGGGTATTCTTTTGTAGTATATCCGATATAGGAAAATAGGATTACATCATTAGGATTTACGTCGAGTGAAAAATTTCCATTAAAATCAGTGGTAGTTCCGGTCGATTTTCCCTTGGCAGAAACCACAACCCCAATTAGAGTTTCTCCCGTTTCATCAATAACCTTTCCTGATATTGTTTTTAGGTTAGTTCCTTGATTTGTCGCTGAAGATTTAGAAGGGTAGAGTATTATTTGCGAATTAGAAATTTCGAATCTGATATTGATCTTCGCAAACATTTGGCTGATAGCCTCTTGTATGGGCATATCTTGCACATCCAGACTGACTTGTTGTTTTACATTGACTTTAGAAGCATCATAAAAGAATGTGTATTCGCTTGATTCTTCGATTAGTTTTATTGCTTCGGATAAAGGTTTATCCTGAAATGAAATTGTAATTAAATTCTCTTGGGTTTGCTGTGCTATTACATTGAGTGTAAATAGCAACGATAAAATAAAAACGATTTTCTTTTTTAAATTCATGTTTATTAAAATTTTAGATTAACTACACATAAAATTATCTATAAAAAAATTCAACTTTTTTCCAAAATTGGTTAAGAAATTTTCCATATTAACATAGGCATTTATTTTTTTTGTTTTAGAACTAATTCATTCTCATGTGTGAAGTAGTGGTCAAAGGAATTAATACTTGACATAATTTCAATGATTTCTGTTAAAGGTTGTCCTGTAACAGTAAATGTGTAGGATTGATTTTCAACAATGTCAGGATCGATCTTTATATCTACTCCATACCATTTTGATAAATACTTGCAGACTTCATGCAAGCTTTTATTTTCAAAACGAATTTTATCTCCTGTCCAAATTTTTGCCAAATTAACATCTCCTTGTTTTACAGAGATCGTTTTGCCATTTTTATTGTATAAGGCTTCCTCTCCCGGTTTTAGAAAAATGTGTTTTTTGTCGGAGGTATTCATTGAAATAGACCCTTCAACTAAACTTATTAACACTTTATTCGCCGAAGCATAGGAACATACATTGAATTCTGTACCGTGCACTTTGATTGAAATGTCGTGCGTATTTACTACGAAAGGAATCTTGTCGTCATGTTTGACTTTAAAATAAGCCTCGCCGGTTATGTTTACTTCTCGTTGGCCTAATTTTTTATTCAGGGTGTAGTTTAAAACAGTGTTGGAATGTAATATAATTTCACTGCTATCCGGTAAAAGTATGGTGGATCTGTTTGTTTGAGTTGAGTAAGTTATAAGTTCTTGTTGTTTGGAATGGTGCAAATAACGCGTAAAAAAGAATGAAACGATAAGTAGAATGGATGCAGCCATTGCGATGCGAGAAAAATATTTGAGCATCACTTTTTGAGATGTTCTTTTCTCTGCTGGGTTTTGTCGGATTCTGGATGAAAGTTTTTGCCAATGGTATTTTAAATCAGGATTGTAGGTTGCAGATTTCTCTTGCACGCTTTTCCATACAATTTCAATTTGTTGGAATAATTGTTGGTTGTTATCAACTAATAGCCATTCATTAAAAATAATCTCCTCTTCTGGTGCTAAATTTTCACGAAGCTTGGATATTATTAAATCCCAAGGGATGTTGTTTTTCATTATTGCAATTTTAAGAGTCTTTATATGTGTGACACCGAAAATGTAAAGAACCCTTATTGCTCTTTAAAAAAAATTATCTCTTTGTTATATATACCGGCAATTGTGTGAAGTAAGACAGCATCATACTTATTTAATAATCAATTTTGTGCTTTCTTGATTGTCGTTATTAGCCAATTCCACTAAATAAATGCCTGCAGGAACGTTGGTTGTTGATATTTGGGTTCCTACCGATACTTCTTGTTGATACAATAATGAACCTTGCAAAGAGTAAATCTTGAGTAGTCCATTTTTTGAAATAGTCAACTCATCGCCTCGTTGTACCGGGTTTGGATAAAATATACTTTGTGGGTCTTGCTTATTCACTGCAATATCCGAACTTCCATTTTCTTTATATATTTCAAATTCATAAATCGGGCATACATAGCCGAGAAGATTGGTTTTAGGAATTTCTATCTTCACATAACGAGCTACAACCGGAGTAATAACAGCGGTTTTAGTTGTCGCGTTCAGTTCCTGATTCACAACCTTAGTCCAATTTGCAATGCCATTGTTATCCGGTTTTTCTGTGGCAACATAAACATTGTATCCGCTTATCTGATTAGAATCATAAACTTTGAATTGTTTGATCTTCCATTCTTTTTCCAGGTCTAAAATGGCATAATTCATATCCGGTCCGTCTTTCTTTACTTCCCATTTATATTCAGTCGAAGTTTGTTTGTCTCCATCGAATATATGCCTGGGATTATTGAAATAAGGGGAGAATGATGAACTGTGAAGGAAACTGCCACCCACACTGACTAAGTCGCCTCTGTTTATTTTTTCGGCCAAAACACCAAACATGTCAAAGCCATAAATACGCAAAGCGGCATGTTCTTCAGTTCCTCTTTTTGCCTTGAACTTAATGTATTTTGCCTGAACAGGAGCAATGGTTATATCTTTGATATTGACATTATTCATATTGGTCTGATGAACTACTTCTGTCCAATCAGCTTCCGATGTCCCTGTTGTGCTGGCATACACCCAATATTCCTGGACGTTCTCATTTCCTTCTTTCGTTTTCGCATCCCTGAATACAAATCGATTCACATTGTAAATATCAGCCAATTCGAATACAACCCAACCTATTTCATTTGTATTTTCGCACCATTTCAGGTTTTTATCGGGATCAGCAAGCAGATAATAAGGACCTTCATCCATATTTATTTTTGCACTATAAGAATGAACCCTCACTTTGGGAGACTCGATTTCTGGTTGCTGAACGACTTCCCCTCCATATACTTCAAATTCGTAAATACTTGCAGATTCACCTTCTATATTTAAACGCGGAATTTCAATTTTTACATAACGTCCTACTCCGGGCGTAACCGATACATTCACCCAAGGAGCATTCCCGCTGTGATCTGGCATTTGAGTACTTGCATATACATTATATCCGGTTATATTACCCGAATCGTAGGCTTTACATCTTGATATATTAACCAGTTTTTCCAAATCTACAATAACATTGTTCAATTCCGGTCCATCCTTCTTTAACTCCCATTTGTATTCGGAAGTTGTGTTTATGCCGTCAAAAATATGCCGGGCGTTATTATAGAATGGAGTGGTTGAAGTACTGCTTAAAAAAGCACTTCCAACGCTAACCAATTCACCCCTGTCTGTTTTTTGCGCTAAATTACCATGTACATCAAAGCCATAAATTCGGATAGCATTTTCAGGATTGTTATCGTTGTTAATCCCTCTTGTTGCTACGAATTTGATATAACGCGCTTTGACCGGAGTTTCTAAATTTACAACCTTTGTGTTTTCATTTCCTACTCCGGTTTGGTGAACTGTCTTTTGCCAATCGCTATCGCCTGTTCCTGTGGCACTTACATAAATCCAGTATTCAGGCATATTGCCGTTATATCCTTCCACGGTTTTAGCATCTCTAATGAGAAAACGATCGACATCATATTCGTCGGTCAATTCAAATATCACCCAAGGATTTTCTGTTACGTTTTCACACCATTTCAACGCGTCAGTTGACGGAGTTAATAAATTATAGACTCCCTCTCCGGCATTTACCTGGCTACTGTATGAATGAACACGAATTTTTGGGGATTCGATTTCAGGAGAAATTTTCTCTTCGATTACCGGAGAAGAAGGAGGTAATTCGCCATCATGCGCCCAGCCGGATGGCGTACTGCCCATTACAAATTCCAATGTACCGCCATTGACAATTTCTTCATGTTTTAACCAGCATCTGTCAAGAGGTTCTCCATTCAATTTTGCCGATTGAATATAGATATTGATGCTGTTGGTTTCAGGAGCTGATATCTCAAATGTCTTCCCGTTTTCAAGATTGATCGTTGTTTTGGTAAAAACAGGACTTGAAATCAGATATACATCTTGCCCGGCATTCGGATAAAAACCCATGGAGTGGAAAATAAACCATGCCGACATAGACCCCGAATCATCGTTTCCGGGTAATCCGGCTTTAGATGCATTGTATTTTGTACTTATTACTTTACGTGCAATTTCAGCTGTTTTTTCAGGAAGATTCACATAATTGTATAAGGTCGGCACCAAAAATCCGGGTTCGTTTGATATCTGGAATAAACCGATATGATAGTTCTGATCAAACTTATCCGGATAAGTAAAATATTTATCCAACCGGCTGGTAAATGTCTCTTTGCCACCACAACGGGCAATCAGACCATTTACATCATGAGGTACATAGAATGACATTTCCCAAGGATATGATTCATAGACAACTCCCGACCAAGCTTCCCTACGAAATACATCGTAGCTGTTTGTACTTACCCATTCGCCATCACTATTTCTGGGCCACAAAAATCCCTTAAATCCTAAGCTTTCAATATTTTCATTCCAAAGATTTTTCCAATTGTCGGATCTGCTGAGATATTTTTCATAAATATCTATTTTTCCCAATCCTTTGGCTACCGTAGCTATGGCATAATCGCAATTGGCATATTCAAAAGTTCTTGTACCGGAGCGTTCATAAGCGGTAGTGATATATCCTTTTTTGTTATAGTCAAGAATTCCTCCGCGTCCTTCTTTTCTCGGTTTTTCAGGTTCTACTTCCGCGTTTTTAATCATCGCAGCCAATCCTTTTTCAAAGTTGATTCCCGGCAGCTTTTTAACCATAGCATCTGCAATTAATACATCGCAGTTAGATCCTCCCTGTACTTGTCCGTTAAAGTTTCCACTACGGGCATCAGGCATATATCCGTCATGTTCATAAATATCAATTAGTGATCGAACCATGTCTGCCTGTCTTGTCGGAGTCAATAATGCGAACAAAGGATGGGTAGCTCTGAAAGTATCCCAAATAGCGTAATAATCATCATAATAAGGTTCACTTGATTCCCATAACGGATTTTCGCCTGTGCGGTCGACAGGTTGAAGATAGGTATGATGGAGCGCCGAATAAAAAATTGTTTTATATAATTCTGTTCCTTCAACGTCAACCAAACCCAGCACTTCTTTCCATTTATTAATCCCTGCCATACGCACTTCATCAAAATCCCAGGATGAAAGTGTTGCCAGATTTTGTTTGGCCTGTTCCGTACTGATAAATGAGATACCTACTTTTACTTTAATTTTTTGGTTAGCAGTTGTTGTGAATTTCAAACAAGCGCCGGTTTTAGTTGTTCCGGTTTCAGAGACCGCGGTTCCTGATAAAAACGAAGAGCCTTTCCATATTGATACTTCTTCAGCCGGAGTATCTGTTTGAGCATAAAAATATACGGTATAAGGATCTCCGAAATTCCAACCGCCTTTTACAGTTGAATAGCCTTCTATTTCCGTGTTTGAAATCCGTTTTACTCCTGATGCAACCAATTCCTGAGATTCACTGAAATTGACCTTTAAACAGCTGCCTGCATCTATAATTAATTTTGCAGATGTCGATTCAGGATAAATATATTCATGAAATCCGACTTTGGATGAAGCTGTAAGTCTGACATTTACATTATACCTGTCTAATTTTACAGAATACTGTTCTAAAGCAAATTTTTCGTTAGAGCGGTTTGATGAGTAGTCCAATAAGTTAAGATCTCCTGTTGCAGGTTGAAATAAAATGTTTCCGTATTTTGGACCACCGCCGGTACCGCTGACATGCACATGACTGAACCCATGTATTTTGCCTCCGCCATTCCAGCCTGAGTTCGAGTTTTTATCTCCGCAATCAGCTCCTAATTTTACCATGCCGAATGGGACACAAACACCGGGAAAAACATTCCCATCGCCTTCCGCACCCAATTCAGGCATTACATATTCCCATTTTTCTTTGTGAATATCTTCGATTTTGGTACAGATCATTTTTAAGGTCGTCAAATTGACATCAAGCCTGTATATTGCAGTTTTTTCTACCTGGAAAGCGTTGTCAAATCCGTCATTTCCATTCAGGCGTTTATACAAACCATATTCTACGCCTGAATTAACCATTAAATGTCCCGGTTCATTTACTCTACAGGTAAAACAAGGATCCCATTGGTCTGAAACCAAAAATTTGAATCGAGCCTGATCGATACTGTAATCGCTTAATCTACCTTCCCATGTAAATACATTGTCGGTAACTTTTGTCATGGGAAGTGCGCCTGACGGATTCCATCCTGCTTCACAGGCATTCCCAACTATATACAAATTTTGATACGTTTCGGCAGATACTGTTGTATTAAAAAGAGACAGTAAGCCCATAAATAAAATGGTAATGCTTTTCATAGAAAACAATTAAATACAGCTGCAGAATTTTTACATCAGGCAATGGATCTGATGCCTGTTGTCCTGCAACTTGACAACAGTTAAAAGTAGGTTTTTACATTTACAAAAGCGATATTGTTGCACAAGATTTACAGATAAAAACAACTTACCACAAATATGAATATGCATCTCCGAGAAAATCTTTTATCCGTTTTAAAGATTTGGTAATTTGGGCTTCAACGGTTTTTATAGAAATGTTTAATTTATTTGCAATTTCCTGATTGGATAAGTTATCATTCCGGCTGAGTATAAAAACTTCCCTGCATTTGTCAGGTAATGCAAAAACTGCTTCTTGGATGAGCCTGCATAATTCTTCTTCTTCCAAACCGGAAATGTTGTTATCATAGATGTCGGTATCAATTTCATCTAATGAAATATTTTGGTTCTTGTTTCGCAATACATTTAAAGCTCGGTTTCGTGCTGCTTGAAATAAATATGCTTTGAAAGAAAGTTGAATGTGTAATGTATCCCGGTGTTCCCAAATGTATACAAAGAGATCAAGTACTAATTCTTCTACTATGGTTGTTTCTGAAATATAGATATGAACAAAACGACATAATGAAGTAAAATAGGTGTCAAACAGGCGTTTGAATGCCGATTCATCTCCTTTCCGAATCTTATTCAATAATGCTATGTCGTTGATATGTTCTTTCACTATCAATGAAATTTAATACAAACTTACATAAAAAAATCAGATTTATCTTGCTCTGTTGTTATATTCACTGTTTCTCTCAGTTCTTCATGGATCATACCGTTAGTCGCCACGATATGATGTGTTCCTGCAATATTTTCCTTCCCTTTGAAATCGGTTACCATACCGCCGGCTTCGCGTACAATAATGGCTCCTGCCGCATAATCCCACGGTTTGATGAAGGCTTCCGCCCAACCATCGTATCTTCCCGCCGCTACATAACACAGCGACATGGCAGCCGACCCATTGATCCGCAGGCTGGATACTCTGCCGTATAATTTGTCGAAAGCATTCAAGATAATGGGTTTGTATTCCTGCGCATTGTATGGAAGTTCCAGCCCAATGAAAGCATTTTCCATCTTTTTGTCCGAAACCTTGATTTGTTTGTCATTTAAATACGCATTGCCTCCTTTCCAGGCGTAAAAACATTCATCACGGCAAACTTCATAGACGACACCGACGAGGATTTCTTCTTTTTCACATAAAGCAATGCTGACGCAATACGGGGCGTTGTCCTGAATAAAATTTGTGGTGCCATCCAAAGGATCGATTACCCAGTTGAGGCTTTTCTGCGATTGTTCAACGGTTCCTTCTTCTGTAATAAAACCGGCTTCAGGCAATAAAGCGCTCAGTGCTGCGACAGTTATTTTTTCGGCTTCGCGATCGACATACGAAACGTAATCGTGAGCATTTTTTTCCAATACATTTTCTTTTTGGAAATTTTTTCTTTCGGTAGATAAATAGGTTCCTGTTGATTTAGCTATTTGGCAAACTTGCAGGGTAATCTGTTCTAAATTCATGAATTTAATATTTTTGAATGACGGCACAAAAATACCGTTTATTTTCGGACTAATTTATAAAATCATTGATTTTACAACAAGGGCTATTTTCGTTTCAGCCACAAACTATTGGTCACGACGCTCACACTGCTGAGCGCCATAGCAGCCCCGGCAATCATCGGATTCAGGAGAAATCCATTGATTGGATACAATATCCCCGCAGCGATAGGAATGCCGATCAGGTTGTAAAAAAATGCCCAAAACAGATTTTGTTTGATAGTACTGACTGTTAGTTTCGACAATCGGATTGCTTCCGGAATTTTTGTCAGATTAGAGGAAATGATTGTCATTTGTGCGACATCCATGGCAATATCATTACCTTTTCCCATCGCAATACTGAGATCGGCTTGGGCCAATGCGGCGCTATCGTTAATTCCATCACCGGCCATTGCTACTTTTTTTCCTGCGGATTGCAATATTTTGATGAATTCTGCCTTTTCATGGGGAAGCATTTCCGATTTATAATGAGAAATTCCTGTTTTTGCGGCGATTGTTTTTGCGGCGGACTCGTTATCTCCTGTCAGCATGTATGTTGCGATACCGGTTTGATGCAGTTGTTTAATGGCTTCAACAGACGATTCTTTTATTTGATCGGCAATGGCAGCTACGGCTACGGCTTTTCCTTTACCGGCAAACCAGATAATGGTGTTGGATTCTTCAGCTAATCGAGTGGCTTCATTTTCTAAATTTTCATGAATCACAATGTTATTCTCATTCATTAATTTTTTGTTTCCTGCCAGATATGTTACTCCGTCCAAGCAGGCTTTGACTCCTTTGCCGGTAACGCTTTCGAACTGATCCAGCCTGACTGTGGGAAGATTTTCAAAATGATTGACGATAGCTTGGGCCAAAGGGTGCTCCGATAATTTTTCCAGATGATATAAAATGCCTTTCAGGCTATTATTGTCATTGTGCCATATTATTTTGGTAACAGTTGGTTTTCCTTCTGTGATGGTGCCTGTTTTGTCGAGAACGATTGTGTCTGTCTTTTGCGCCATTTCGAGACTTTGGGCATCTTTAATCAGAATGCCGTTTTCGGCGCCTTTTCCGATGCCGACCATAATGGCGGTAGGAGTGGCCAACCCCAATGCGCACGGACAAGCGATGATCAGTACGGTAATCATGGACAACAGTCCATGTGTCAATCCATTGGAAGAGTCGAGTATAAGCCAGAGTAAAAAAGAAAGAATGGCAATGCCAATAATCACCGGGACAAAAATTCCGGCAATTTTATCGACTAATTTTTGCACAGGCGCTTTACTTCCTTGTGCTTCCTGCGTCATTTTGATGATTTGTGCCAGTAGCGTTTGTTCGCCTACTTTCTCTGCTCTGAAACGAAAACTGCCTTTTTGATTGATTGTTCCGGCAAAAACTTTTTCATTTTCATTTTTAAGTACAGGAATAGGTTCGCCGCTCAACATACTTTCATCGACATACGAACTGCCTTCCATGACTTGTCCATCGACCGCAATCTTTTCGCCTGGTTTTACGATAATGATATGTCCCGGCTGAATTTGTTGTACAGGCATTTCAATAGATTGGCCGTTATCGATAAGCACGGTGACGGTTTTAGGTTGAAGTCCCATTAATTTTTTTATGGCAGAAGATGTATTGCCTTTGGCCTTTTCTTCTAATAATTTTCCTAATAAAATGAATGCGATAATTACGCTGGCAGCTTCAAAATAGACATGGGGATGGATGCCGTGTGATAGCCAGAATTCGGGCGCCAGGATATTGAAAAGACTGAAAAAATAGGCGATCCCTGTGCTAAGCGCCACCAAAGTATCCATATTGGCCGACTTGTGCCGAAGCTGTTTCCAGGCATTGATGAAGAAACTACGTCCCAGCCAAAATATGACCGGTGTCGATAATAGACACATCACTTCATTAGCATAAGGCATATTCATGAAAAACATGCCGATAAGGACTGTGGGAATGCTGAGCACAATAGCCCAAATGGTACGTTGTTTTAATTTCTGGTATTTGTCGGCGTGGATTTTTTCCAGTTCGTCTGTTGTATTTTCATTGAGATCAATGATCAAATCATATCCCGCACGCTGTACAGCATCCCTCATATTTTGCAGAGATACTAAGTCAGAATTGTATTCTATGGATGCTATGGCTGTTGCGTAGTTCACTCCTGCCTGAATTATCCCTTCCTGATCATTCAGCGTTTTTTCTATTGTAGCTGCACAAGCAGCGCACCCCATACCCGTTACAGGGAAAGATTGTTTTATAATGCTATTCTCTCTCATAATTCTCCACTCTCAATTCTCCACTCAAATACCTATTCCATGGCGTTTCATTTTATTAAACAACGTTTTGCGGCTGATGTTCAATGCAGCGGCGGTTAAAGTGCGGTTAAAGTTATGTTTTTTCAATGCTTCCAATAGCAATTCTCTTTCTATCTGAGCATTCATCTCTTTGATTCCATTATCCATAATATCATTGGCGGTACCTGATGGAGCTTGTGGGTACCCTTTAACACGTAAAGGCAAATGTTCGGAACGAATAATTCCGTTGGGAGATAAAATCATTGCACTTTGTATGGCATTTTCCAAATCACGGATATTTCCCGGCCAGTTGTAATCCATAATAATTTTCATAGCTTCCCGTGTAATGGACAAAGTTTTCATATTTAAGGCCCGGTTGTATTTATTGATAAAAAAATCGATCAGCAATGGAATGTCTCCTTTTCGTTCGCGAAGCGGAGGAATATGCGCCACGAAAACATTTAACCGGTATAATAAATCCAGGCGAAAATTACCTTTGATGACCTCTTCTTCTAAGTTCCGGTTGGTTGCAGCCACAATACGCACATCGACAGGAATTGCTTTTGTTCCTCCAACCCGGGTTACTTTCCGGTCTTCCAGCACCCGTAATAATTTGACCTGGGCATCAATGGGTAGTTCGCCGATTTCGTCCAGAAAAAGGATTCCGCCGTTTGCTTGTTCAAAAATGCCGATCCGCGATTCTTTGGCATCAGTAAAAGCGCCTTTTTCGTGTCCAAACAATTCGCTTTCCATTAAAGCCAGAGGAATGGCTCCACAATTGACGGCAATGAATGGTTTGTCCGAACGGAGGCTATTAGCGTGTAAAGTTTTAGCAATCAGTTCTTTGCCCGTTCCGCTTTCGCCGCAAATCAACACAGTAGCATCCGTTTCCGCTACCCGGTTGATTTGTGCCAGGAGTTGTTTCAGTGCAGAAGATTCTCCAATAATATTATCCTGAGGCATAGAAAGTTGCCTTTTCAACAAAGTAATTTCATTTTTCAGCCGGCAATGTTCGATGGCGCGATTTATCCTGAGAATCAAATGATCGTTGTCAAAAGGTTTTTCAATGAAGTCGTATGCTCCTTTTCTTACAGCATCCACTGCTAATGAAATGGAACCGAAAGCAGTGATAAAAATAACCGTTTGCTCAGGGTTAAGCGTTTTAATTTTCTCCAACGCTTCTACTCCTGTCAATACCGGCATTTGTTGATCCAACAAGATAAGGTCGGGCTGAAACCGGAACAAGGCGTCCACAACTTCCTGCCCATTTTCCACTGCTTTGACTTTATAGCCTTCTTCTTCGAGTAGTAAACTGATCATCCGGCGAATGCCCGGTTCATCATCTGCAATCAA
The DNA here is from genome assembly GCA_031553835.1 of Bacteroidales bacterium. Classification (GTDB taxonomy): domain Bacteria; phylum Bacteroidota; class Bacteroidia; order Bacteroidales; family Azobacteroidaceae; genus JAVBKX01. The sequence continues at coordinate 4,961 of JAVBKX010000041.1, read as the reverse complement.
AATTTTCCCTTTTTTTTGTGACATAGTTGACGTTGTTATAGTTGAGAGTGGAGAATTGCGGTAATTTTATCCGGATACAACTTCCTTTACCGATTTCGCTGGTTACTTCAATTTCCCCTTCATGACGATTAATGATACCATAAGAAATGGCTAATCCCAATCCGGTACCTTCCTCTTTTGTTGTAAAGAAAGGATTGAATATATTTTCAAGGTTTTTTGCATCAATGCCTTTGCCCGAATCTTCTATGTTGATGATAAGATTATGTTTAATGGCATCAATAGCGATTCCTTTTTCAATGCTGATGATCAATATGCGAGGTTGTCCTTCCGGATTTTCAGACATGGCTTCGATTGCATTGAGGAAAATATTGAGGAAAACCTGTTTCAATTGTTCCATGTCGCCTTGAATGGACGTATCTTCAGTGAAATATTCAAATTGCACATCGATATGATGCTTCCTGATCGAAGAAGTCAGCAACAAGAGAACCTGATTGATCAATGATTCGAGGTTGATTGCCGATACATTCAAATGCGAAGGTCGGGCAAACGAAAGTAATCCCTGCAAAATTTTATTGATACGTTCCACTTCATTGATTACTTCTGCAATCATCTCGGATTTGCCCGGATCGTTACTGAAATCTTTGGCTAAATATTGGATTGTACTTCGAATGGAGGTCAAAGGATTGCGTATTTCGTGGGCGGCTCCGGCGGCTAATTCTCCCAATGTGGCCAACCGGTCGGTACGGTACATTTTTCGAATGCGATCTTTTTGCAATTCGTATAATGAAGCGTGTTCAATAGCAAAAGCCGCCTGGTTGAAAATGAGGGATAAAGATTCAATTTCTTCCGCCTGAAAGGGCATATCATCGTTTTTCCTTCCTAAGCAAACGGTTCCGCTGATATGATTCATGACTTTCAATGGATAAATCAATTCGGCTTGTAATTGAATTAGTTTGTCTTGTTCTTCCGGCGACAGATATTCGACTATATCTCTATTTTGGGAAATTATCAGTTCTTTGTCGTTAATGGCCAGCCAATTAATTAGCCGGTCTTTCGCATGGAAAGTGATGGATTTTTTTTCATCCGGATTTTGTAATTTATATTTTCCGGTATTTTCGTCCAATAAAAATACGAATACCCGATCGACAAGAAATACTTGTTTGATTTTGGCAATAAAATTTCCGATCAATAATGATTTGTCCGCAATGAGCATTAATGAGCGGTTGAATTCCGACAACATTTGCGACAATTCCGGTTGATGTTGTTTTAGATTTTTGAGTGGCATACAGTTTTTGTTTCGTTCGCAAATATACATTTAAATTTTCATTTTTTTGATTTTCGGGTAATAATTTACTCGATTCGGGTAATTTTACGATTATTTCCGAATGTGATTATTTCTGGTTTTTTTATAATTTATTAGTTATTAATGAGTTATAAAATTGGTACGAATTTTGGTTTATTTAATGAAAAGAGATTGAAAATTTATAAATATGAGTAAAATAATTCCCGTATTATTCATTTTTACCGGTTTTACCTGGGCTATCCATGCACAAAATTTGCGGAAAATTACTTTCGACGAGGCTATTGCCATTGCTTTGGGCGAAAGTTATACAGTTCATTATTATAAAGAAGATATGGAGGCGACCCATTATTCATATCTTTACACAAAAGCCCAATTTAAGCCATTTTTAGATTTCAACCTTTTCACTCCGTCATGGGAAGAAGGAGTGCAGGAAATTTACCAGACAGATGGCTTACCGGTTTATAACTCAACCGGTTCCTTAAAAACCGGAGGCAATATGAACTTTATGTATGTGTTGCCCACAGGAGGGAATTTTGATCTTTCTTCCAAAATATATTATGAGAATTACCGGACTACGCTTTCTCAACAAGACAATGAAGTATTGGATCAGAATCAAGTCTATTCGCGGTTTATGTTGTCATTCAATCAACCGGTATTTACAGCGAATAGGTTGAAGGAAAATATGAAAATGGCAGAATTGGGATACCGGAAAAGTGTTTGCTATTACACGCGGGCGCAAATGGATATCATTTATAATGTAACATCTTTGTTTTACCAGGTTTACCGCGCTGCTTTCGAAAACCAGATCAATCAAGACCGGTTGGCCAATTCGAAAGAAGCCTGCCGGATTACCAGATTGAAAATGGAAACCGGCAATCTTCCGGAAGGAGAAATGTTGACTACCGAAATTATGGTTGGACAAGACGAATCACGTTTAATGGAAAGCCAGGGCAAATTGGAAGCGTCTTATGATGATTTTAAATTATTGATTGGTTTGGATTTGAGTGATTCTATCGAATTGGAAGCCGACATGGAATTCGAAGCATTTTTGGTGGATATGCAAAAAGCGATAGATGAGGCGATTCACAACCGGATGGAAGTTCAGGAAAATGATATTAATATTCAACTTCAGGAAATTGAAGTGAAACGGGCTAAACGTGAACGGGAATTTAAAGGGAACATCTCGGCGTATTACAATTTTACCGGATTGAGTACTGTGGAAGATGGTTCGTTGGGCGATCTGACCCGTTCTTCGTTTGAAAATATGGGGGATCGTCCATCTAACCGGGGTGTGATATTGACGCTTTCGTATCCGATTGCTGATTGGGGACGATCCAAAAACCTGGTTCAAAGGGAAGAAAGAAGGCTGAAACAACAAAAATTAGATTTGGACAATGCGAAACGGTCTATTGAGACGGAGATCCGGAAAATTGTTCGCAGTGTATATGAAACAGAAAAACGGTTCCGGATCAATCAACGCAACCGGGAAGTTGCTGTTGAAAGTTACCGGATCAGCCAATTGCGGTTTGAAAATGGCGACATGACCAGCCAGGAATTGTCGATCGAACAAGACCGGTTGGCTCAGGTACAATTGGCGTATATTGATTCGTATATTTCCTATCGCCTTTCGGTAGCGGATCTGAACCGGAAAACGATGTATGATTTTGAGAATAACAGAAGTTATAAAGCAAATACTCCTCTCTGACTCTCCCTTGTGGGGAGAGGTTAGGAGAGGGGCCTTGCAGAGTATTAACAATGAAAAATTAAGAATTACATGATAAAAATTTTGAAACCAATTTTCGTATTCCTTTGTTGCTGGCTTGTAATTGCAGCCGGCTTTTCCCAGAGTGAAAATGAAGCGGCGTTGTTGCTCGACTTGAAAAAGGTGCGTGCCGATTATGAAGTGGCTAAACAGAAATACGAAAACGATACGAAATTATATGAAGAAAAAGCCATTTCCCTGAATGATTACAATCGTTCGAAAAATGAATTGTTGAGCCGGGAGGTAGATTACCAAAAATTGATTCTGAAATTGATTTCTCAACAATCATACATTACTGTCGAACAAGCCGTGAAATATCAAAACGAACGGGGCGACCGGAAAGTAAAAGTAACACTGAAAAGCGCGTTGGAGGGAAATGAAGAGTACCTGAGTCAGTTTAAAGAACACTTTGATGTGTTTTCTCCCGAAATGCGTTCCGGGAAAATATACAATATTTATGTCTCGTTGGTCGATAACGAATCGAAAATCATTATCGGATCTCCATATGAATTCAGGATTCCATACATTGAATTGGGAAAAACAGGTACCGCGGATTTTGAATTGCTGAAAGATGCTGACGCGTTGACTGTTTCCCTGAATTACAACAACAAAAAAGACGAAAAAAATATTTACCTCAAAAAAGGAGGCAGTTCGAATGTGATCGATATTGCCGCCATGCAATTTTCGCAGGAAGCCGATTTGAGTTCGAGCGCTTCTTTCCAGTTGGTTTTGGAACGTTTTTCCACTTCGGATGACATTTACCGCCTCGTGATCATCAATTTACCGAGGCAGATCACGTATGATTTTTCAGACGGAGGAAGCAAAGTTTCTCAAATCAAATTTGCCCAGGGTGTGAATACGAAAAGATTATCTTTACAGGTATATTTGCCCGACCGGGATGACGAACAAATTGTGATCGACAAACCCATTCATTTTCAGGTACTGGCATTGACTAATTCGGAATATCAAAAATTGGAAGGCAAAGATCTCTCCACTATTTCATTGGCCGAATTAAAAGCGACTATCAGTGGGGAAGAACAATTAGAAATCATTCCCCGGGGAAGAGGAAAAATTGAAGTCCGTGCCAATAGTTTGTATCATGAAATTACAGCAGGAGAAGAAGTTTCGATGGATATTACGGTCCGCAACGGGGGAAGCCGCCGGTTGGACAATATCAAGATCAGTGCGGAAAAACCATTGGGTTGGCAAACCGTCATTGCTCCTGATGTCATTAAATCGCTTGATCCGGAAAAAGAAATACAAGTGAAGATACAAATTATTCCTCCGAAAGATGGTGGTGTCGGCGCTCAGGAAGTAAAAATCAAAACAGAGGCGATGGCCGATAACCGGAAAGTGGAAACGGAAGATAAAACAGTTCGTATTCAGGTCAATGCCGCGACTTCTATATTAGGAACCATTTTATTAATCCTGGCATTACTCGGATTAGTTGGTGGCATCATTTGGTTTGGAATGAAATTGAGTAAAAGATAATATTATGGAAAGCCCTTTTAAGACACTGGTTATTCGCGAAATTCAAGGTGCAATCATTGACTTTCGTTTTTGGGTAGTATTGGCGTTATGCGTTTGCATTATCCCGTTGAGTTTTTATGTTTCGGTAAAAAACTATTCCCAGCGATTGTCAAACTGTCAACAGGAAGTGCAGTCCTATCGCGATAAAACGGATGTACATGCCTATATTGTAGCGGAAGGAGTTCATCCGCCGTCGCCGTTAAGTATTTTTTCGCAGGGATTAGATTCTAAAATGCCTTACAAAGTACTTACATCCCGTGATGGAAATTATAAAATCGAATATGCCAGGCCCGACAATAAAAAAGATTTGTTGGGGGAAATGGATTTTGCTTTTATTGTTTCTTTTGTACTTTCTATATTGGCTAT